>NZ_VIUM01000006.1:0-432869 GCF_007828315.1 Burkholderia sp. SJZ089
GGCGTGGCGAAGGTGCTGCTGGCCGATGCGCCGCAACTGGCCGAGGGCCTGGCGGAGAACGTGGAAGCCACGGTGCTGAACATCGCGAAGGACTATTCGCACATCCTGGCGCCGGCCACGGCCTACGGCAAGAACGTGGCGCCGCGCATCGCGGCGAAGCTGGACGTGGCGCAGATCTCGGACATCACGGCAGTGGACAGCACCGATACCTTCGAGCGTCCGATCTACGCCGGCAACGCGATCGCGACGGTGCAGTCGAGCGATGCGATCAAGGTGATCACGGTGCGTTCGACGGGCTTCGATCCGGTGGCGGCCGAAGGCGGCAGCGCATCGGTGGAGAAGATCGAGGCGGCGGCCGACAGTGGCAAGTCGCAGTTCGTGAACCGTGAAGTGACCAAGCTCGATCGTCCGGAGCTGACCAGCGCGAACATCATCGTGTCGGGCGGCCGGGGCCTGGGCAGCGGCGAGAACTACACGAAGGTGCTGGAACCGCTGGCCGACAAGCTGTCGGCGGCGCTGGGCGCCTCGCGCGCGGCGGTCGACGCGGGCTACGTGCCGAACGATTATCAAGTGGGCCAGACGGGCAAGATCGTGGCGCCGCAGTTGTACATCGCGGTGGGCATCTCGGGTGCGATCCAGCATCTGGCCGGGATGAAGGACTCGAAGGTGATCGTGGCGATCAACAAGGACGAGGAAGCGCCGATCTTCAGCGTGGCCGACTACGGCATCGTCGGCGACCTGTTCACGGTGGTGCCGGAGCTGGTGTCCGCGCTCGGCTGAGCCGCGAGCGGCATCGCGCATCGGTGACGAGGCGCTGAGCACCACGACCAAGGGGCGCGGCAAGCGCCCCTTTTTTTACCCATAAGCAGACAGAGGAGAGGAGCACCATGAGCTATATCGCGCCCGTCAAGGACATGCTGTTCGTGATGAAGGAGCTGGCCGGCATCGACGACGTCGCGAAGCTGCCCGGCTTCGAGGATGCCGGCTTCGACACGGCGCAGGCCGTGCTCGACGAGTCGGCGAAGTTCTGCGGCGAGGTTCTGGCGCCGCTGAACGTCGAAGGCGACAAGCAGCCGAGCTCATGGAGCCAGGGCGCCGTGACGGCGACGGCCGGTTTCGGCGAGGCCTTCCGCCAGTTCGTGGCGGGCGGCTGGCAGGGGCTGCAGCATCCCACCGAGTACGACGGCCAGGGGCTGCCCAAGCTGATCGCCACGCCCTGCATCGAGATGCTGAACGCCTCGAACCTGTCCTTCGCGCTGTGCCCGCTGCTGACCGACGGCGCGATCGAGGCACTGCTGACGGCCGGCACCGACGAGCAGAAGACGCGCTACGTGCCGAAGCTGATCTCGGGCGAGTGGACCGGCACCATGAACCTGACCGAGCCGCAGGCCGGCTCCGACCTCGCGCTGGTGCGTTCGCGCGCCGAGCCGCAGGGCGACGGCAGCTACAAGGTGTTCGGCACCAAGATCTTCATCACCTGGGGCGAGCACGACATGGCGGACAACATCGTCCACCTGGTGCTGGCACGCACGCCGAGCGCACCCGAGGGCGTGAAGGGCATCTCGCTGTTCATCGTGCCGAAGTTCCTGGTCAAGGAAGACGGCAGCCTCGGCGAGCGTAACGACGTCCATTGCGTGTCGATCGAGCACAAGCTCGGCATCAAGGCGAGCCCGACTGCGGTGCTGCAATACGGCGACCACGGCGGTGCGATCGGCTACCTGGTCGGCGAGGAGAACCGCGGCCTCGAATACATGTTCATCATGATGAACGCCGCGCGCTTCGGCGTCGGCATGCAGGGCATCGGCGTGGCCGACCGCGCCTACCAGAAGGCCGCCGCGTTCGCCAAGGAGCGTGTGCAGAGCCGCCCGGTGGACGGCTCGGCCAAGCAGTCGGTCACCATCATCCATCATCCCGACGTGCGCCGCATGCTCGGCACCATGCGCGCGCTGACCGAAGGCGCCCGCGCGCTGGCCTATGTCGCCGCCGCGCATAGCGACCAGGCGCACGCGCATCCCGACGCGGCCGAGCGCGCGCGTCACCAGGCCATCTACGAATATCTGGTGCCGGTCGTGAAGGGCTGGAGCACCGAGATGGTCAACGAGGTCGCCAGCCTCGGCGTGCAGGTGCACGGCGGCATGGGCTTCATCGAGGAGACGGGCGCGGCGCAGTACTATCGCGACGCGCGCATCCTGGCGATCTACGAAGGCACCACGGCGATCCAGGCCAATGACCTGGTGGGCCGCAAGACCGTGCGCGACGGCGGCGCCGTCGCGAAGTCGCTGCTCGCCGGGATCTACGAGACCGTCGAGGCGCTCGGCGCGCAGGACACGCCGGCCTTCGCCGCGATGCGCCGCCATCTCGCCGACGGCGCGAAGTCGCTGGCGGCCGCGGTCGAGTTCGTGGTCGCCAACACCAAGGGCGATCCGAACGCGGTGTTCCTCGGCAGCGTTCCCTACCTGAAGCTGGCCGGCATCGTGCTGTGCGGCTGGCAGATGGGACGCGCGTTGCTCGCCGCGCAGGCACGGCGCGCGGACGATCCGGCCTTCCACGACGCGAAGATCGCGATCGCGCAGTTCTATGCCCAGCACGTGCTGGTGCAGGCGCCGGCGATCGCCGCGTCGATCGTCAGCGCGACCGGCCAGGACAGCGTGCTGGCGCTGACCGAGGACCAGTTCTGAGGAAGGCTGTTTCGTCCTGCCGGGGCCGGCGGCTCGGCGGGACGCAAAAATGAAGAAGGGCACCCTTGCGGGTGCCCTTCTTGCATCGAGCCGGTGCTATGCCGTGCTCAGGCGTAGGCGGGGCGCGGCTTGCCGACGGTCTCGTCGAGATAGCGGTGGACCGACAGGTCGTCGGCCTGGATCGCCGGCTTCTTGCCCGACATCAGGTCGGCCAGCAACTGGCCCGAGCCGCAGGACATGGTCCAGCCCAGCGTGCCGTGGCCGGTGTTCAGGAACAGGTTCGGCACGGGGGTGCGGCCGACGATCGGCGTGCCGTCCGGCGTCATCGGGCGCAGGCCGGTCCAGAAGCTGGCCTTCGAGGTATCGCCGCCGCCCGGGAACAGGTCGTTGACGCACATTTCGAGCGTCTCGCGACGGGCCTGGTTCAGGCGCTTGTCGAAGCCGGCGATCTCGGCCATGCCGCCCACGCGGATGCGCGAGTCGAAACGCGTGATCGCGATCTTGTAGGTCTCGTCGAGCACGGTCGATACCGGCGCGGCGGCCGCGTCGACGATCGGCGCCGTGATCGAATAACCCTTGAGCGGGTAGACCGGGATCTTGACGATGTTCGACAGGAAGCGCGTCGAATACGAGCCGAGCGCGACCACGTAGGCATCGCCGCGCACCAGTTCGCCGCCGCATTGCACGCCGGCGATCCGGCCGCCGGCGATCGCCAGTGCGTCGATCGGCGTGTTGTAGCGGAACTGCACGCCGAGCTCCTCGGCCATCGCCGCCAGGCGCGTGGTGAACAACTGGCAGTCGCCGGTTTCGTCGCCGGGCAGGCGCAGGCCGCCGGTCAGCTTGTGCGAGACCGCGGCGAGCGCCGGCTCGGCATGCTTCAACTGGTCGGCCGTCAGCAGTTCGAACGGCACGTTCGCGTCGCGCAGCACCGCGATGTCCTTCGCGGCACCGTCGAATTGCGCCTGGGTGCGGAACAGCTGCAGCGTGCCGCCGGTGCGTCCTTCGTAGGCGATGCCGGTGTCGGCGCGCAGCGCCTGGAAGCAGTCGCGGCTGTATTCGGCCAGGCGCACCATGCGGCCCTTGTTGACCGCATAACGCTCGGCGGTGCAGTTGCGCAGCATCTGCCACATCCACTGCAACTGGAAGCGCGTGCCGTCCAGACGGATCGCCAGCGGCGCATGCTTCTCGAACATCCACTTGACGGCTTTCAGTGGCACGCCGGGCGCGGCCCAGGGGGCGGCGTAGCCGGGCGAGATCTGGCCCGCGTTGGCAAAGCTCGTCTCGAGCGCGGGGCCCGCCTCGCGGTCGATCACCGTTACCTCATGGCCGGCGCGTGCCAGATAATAGGCGCTCGTCACGCCCACCACGCCGCTTCCCAGAATCACCACACGCATAGCTGCTCCAGACGAAAAAAAGCGGAACCCGCCGGGGGCGTTGCCACGCCACTGCCTGCACGTTCCGACCTGGTTTTTTTCGCTATGGTATTGTCGACGTACCAGTTTTTGTTATTGTATTTTTTCGATTTTCAGAAAAAACAGCATGAGAACTCAACGTCAACCGGTACGCGCGCTGGACAAGCTGGACCGCCGGATCCTGCGCCTGCTGCAACAGGACGGCCGCATGGCGATGAAGGACCTGGCCGAGCAGGTCGGCCTGACCGTCACGCCCTGCATCGAGCGCGTGCGCCGCATGGAGCGAGACGGCGTGATCACCGGCTATCACGCGCGCGTCGACCCGGCACAGCTTGGCGCGGCGCTGCTGGTGTTCGTCGAGATCACGCTCGACCACAAGAGCGGCAACATGTTCGAGCAGTTCCGTCGCGAGGTGATGAAGATCGACGAAGTGCTCGAGTGCCACCTGGTGTCGGGTGATTTCGACTACCTGATCAAGGCCCGCATCGGCGAGATGGCCGATTACCGCAAGCTGCTCGGCGACATTCTGCTGCAACTGCCTGGGGCCGTGCAGTCGAAGAGTTATGTGGTGATGGAGGAGATCAAGGAAACGCTGAGCATCGCCGTCGACGACTGATCGCGGCCGGCCCGCGCCCGAATCGTCGAACGGCCGGAATCCGGCTTGTCAGTGCGCGTCCGAGTACTGTATAAATACACAGTATCTGGCGCGGCAATATTTCGCTTGCGCCTGCCGTGACGAAGAGGCGTGATGAGCGATCGATCCGATACCGAATATCCGGTGGCGCCGCCCGTGCCGCGCAAGGGGCGTGGCGCCGTGGGCAACCTGCAGGGCCGCTACGAGACCGACCAGCGTGAAGGTGTCGACGACGGCTGGCTCGGCGAAGACGACGAGGCGCGTCCCGCGCTGCGCACCCAGGTGTTCGACGAGCGTGCCAAGAGCATCCTGACGCGCAACGCCTCACCCGACATCCCCTTCAATGTCTCGCTGAATCCGTATCGCGGCTGCGAGCACGGTTGTATCTACTGTTTCGCGCGGCCGACCCACAGCTACCTCGGCCTGTCGCCGGGCCTCGATTTCGAGAGTCGGATCTACGCCAAGGTCAATGCGGCGGAATTGCTGGAGCGCGAGCTCGGCAAGCGCGGCTACGTGCCCGAGCCGATCGCGCTCGGCGTCAATACCGACGCCTACCAGCCCTGCGAACGCGAGCGTCGCATCACGCGCGAGGTGATCCAGGTGATGCACGATCACGGCCAGCCCTTCGCGGCGATCACCAAGTCCTCGCTGATCGAGCGGGATCTCGACCTGCTCGCGCCGATGGCAGAACGCGGCCAGGTGATGGCGGCCGTCACGATCACCACGCTCGACGCCGATCTGGCGCGCGCGCTGGAGCCGCGCGCGGCCACGCCTTCGCGTCGGTTGCGCACGATCCGCGCGCTGGCCGAGGCGGGCGTGCCGGTCGGGGTCAGCATCGCGCCGGTGATCCCGTTCGTCACCGAGCCCGACATGGAGCGCGTGCTGGAGGCCTGCTTCGAGGCCGGCGCCACCCATGCGAGCTACATCGTGCTGCGCCTGCCCTGGGAGGTGGCGCCGCTGTTCCGCGAGTGGCTGGGCGCGCATTTCCCCGACCGGGCCGAGCGTGTGATGGCGCGGGTGCGCGACATGCGCGGCGGCAAGGACTACGAGTTCGATTTCGCCAGCCGGATGAAGGGGGAAGGATTGTGGGCCGACCTGCTGAAGCAGCGCTTCCAGAAGGCGGTCAAGCGTCTCGGGCTCAACGAGCGCACGCGCGGCATCCTCG
Source organism: Burkholderia sp. SJZ089 (assembly GCF_007828315.1). Taxonomy (NCBI): domain Bacteria; kingdom Pseudomonadati; phylum Pseudomonadota; class Betaproteobacteria; order Burkholderiales; family Burkholderiaceae; genus Burkholderia; species Burkholderia sp. SJZ089. The sequence continues at coordinate 5,890 of NZ_VIUM01000006.1, forward strand.
ATTTCACGCAGTTCCGCGCGCCCGAGCGGCCGAAGGCACCGGCCACGCCGCAACTGAGCCTGTTCTAGGCAGCTTGTCTCGGTTGCTTGTCTCGGCCGCTTATTGCGATAGCTCCCTGGCGGCATGTACCTGCGATTCGAAGTAGGTCTGGAACGACAGCGCCAGCGCCGTCATCAGCAGGAAGGCGCCGATCAGCAGCGAGAAGATCACCACGAAGATCACGGTCCAGCCCGAGCGACTGCTTTGCTCGCTTTGCGCATTGAATTGCGCATCCCACTTCTCGTCGGCGCGCAGCCCGTAGACGATCGCGGTCAGGAAGGCGGCGAACAGCGAGATCGCGCCGGGCACCGCCAGGCACCAGCCGAGCAGCGAGGCGCGCGCGGTGGCGACGAGCAGCAGCAGGCCCGGCACGCCCAGCACGATGCCGAGCAGGTGCGCCCAGCCGACCGGGTCGCGCTGTCCATATAGATAGAAGCGATGCGCGCCGAGCGAGCCGAACAGGAAGGCAAGGGCGGCGGCGAGGGTCTTCGAGCGGAAACGCGGCGACTGGGATGGCATGGCGGACCGGGGCAGGGGCGGCGCGAATGGGGCTTTCGAGGTTCAGGGCGGCATCGCCACCGGGGCGATGCCGTCAGCCATTCTACGATGCGATGGAGGGTCGGTCACCCGGCCGCGCTCAGTGTCCGGTATAAGTGATCCGGTAGATCGCGTTGGCGTAGTCGTCGCTGATCAGCAGCGAGCCGTCGGGCAGCGGCAGCACGTCGGCCGGGCGTCCCCAGACCTGCTCGCCCGGCTGCAGCCAGCCCTGCGCGAACACCTCCATGCGTGGCTTGCCGCCGTCCAGGCCGGTGCTCACGCGCACCACGCGGTAGCCGGACTTGCTGCTGCGGTTCCAGGAGCCGTGCTCGGCGATGAAGATTGCGTTGCGATAGTCCGCCGGGAACATCGAGCCGGTATAGAAACGCATGCCGAGCGCGGCGACGTGCGCGCCCAGCTTCAGCGCCGGCGGCGTGAAGCCGCTGCAGGGGTGGCCCTTGCCGTATTGCGGGTCGGCTACGTCGCCGGCGTGGCAATAAGGATAGCCGAAGTCGAGGCCGGCGCGCGGAGCGCGGTTCAGTTCATCGTCGGGAACGTCGTCGCCGAGTATGTCGCGGCCGTTGTCGGTGAACCAGAGTTCGTGCGTGACGGGGTGCCAGTCGAAGCCCACCGTATTGCGCACGCCGCGCGCGAAGCGCTGGTAGTCGCTGCCGTCGGCGTTCATGCGCCCGATCATCGCGTAGCGGTCGCGATCCGGTTCGCAGATGTTGCAGGGCGCGCCAACCGGAACGTAGAGCTTGCCGTCCGGCCCGAAGGCGATGAATTTCCAGCCATGCTGCCGCTCGCTCGGCAACTTGTCGGTGACGACCACGGGCTTGGGCGGCTGGTCGAGCCGCTCGTCGACGCCGTCAAGCCGCAGGATCCGCGAGATCGCGGAAATATAGAGGGCGCCGTCGCGCCAGGCCACGCCGACCGGCATCTCCAGCCCGCTGGCCACCACGTGGCGCGCGACCACGCGGCCGTCGCGAACCGTCAACGCATGCACGCTGCCTTCGGTGGAGCCCACGTACAGGATGCCGCGCGGCGACCAGGCCATTTCTCGGGCATTGGCGACATCAGCCGCGAACACCTCGGCGTGGAAGCCCGGCGGCAGCTTGAGCCGTTCGACGGGCGGCGGCGCGGCTTCGGCAAGGCTTGTTGCCAGGACGAGACAGGCGGCCAGGCAGGCGGCACCGGCGGCCCGCAGGCGCCGCCGCGCGACGGCGACGCGGCGGCTGGTAGGCGAGAGGCGTGAGGTGAGAGGTGGGACGAGGCGGGGGGCTGGAGCGCGCATGGACGATCCGGGAAGAGCGTGCGCGGCGGCACGGTCCAGCAAGTGTAGGCGCTCGGGCGGGAATCGGCAGCGGGCCGGGTTTTCGGGGCCCCGCGCTTTTTTGTACGGTAAGTGTTTGTTATGCCGTCGGTTTCCAGCTATAATCGCGTGTTTCAGCAGTTTCGAACCCGGTTTTCCGAAGGACTTCATATGGTTATCATCCGTCTGGCTCGCGGCGGCTCGAAGAAGCGCCCGTTCTACAACATCGTCGCTACCGATTCGCGCAACCGTCGTGACGGCCGTTTCATCGAGCGCGTCGGCTTCTACAACCCGGTCGCCACCAAGGGCGAATCGCTGCGTATCGCCCAGGATCGCCTGACGTACTGGCAAGGCGTTGGCGCACAACTGTCGCCGACCGTCGCCCGCCTCGTGAAGGAAGCGGCAAAGGCACAACCGGCCGCCTAAGTCATATGGCGCCGTTTTCCGGTGGTCGCGGCCGCGAGGTGGTCTGAATGTCCGGTCACGATTCATCCGGTGATGCAAAGCGCGGCACACGCGAAGCCTCCACGTTTGGCGTGTTCGTCCGCAAGCCGGCAGAGCGCGCACCCGCCAAGGGTGGCGCGAAACCGGAGGCAGCAGGTGGCAAGCCGGTCCCGAGCTCGGAAAGCCTCGCCGCGGCGCAGTCCTGGCCCGACGATGCGGTCGAGGTCGGCGCGATCGTCGATGCCTACGGCCTGAAGGGCTGGGTCAAGATCGCACCGCATGCCGGTGCCGGTCGCGGCGGCGATGCGCTGCTGAAGGCCCGTACCTGGTGGTTCGAGAAGGGCCCCGAGCGCCTGGCAGTCGGCATCACGCAATCCAAGTTCCACAGCGATACCGTCGTCGCGCATCTGGCCGGCCTGGCCGATCGCGATCAGGCGCTGGCCTTGCGTGGCTGCCGCGTCTACGTGCGTCGCGAGGATTTCCCGGCGCTCGACGCGGACGAATTCTACTGGGTCGACCTGATCGGCTTGGATGTCGTCAACGAGGCGGGTGTCGAACTCGGCCGCGTCGGCGACATGATCGACAACGGCGTGCACTCGATCATGCGGGTCGACTATCCGGCCAGCGGCAAGGATGGCAAGCCCGTGCGCGGCGAGCGGCTGATCCCGTTCGTTGGCGTGTACGTGAAGACGGTCGATCAGGCGGCGAAGCGTATCGTCGTCGATTGGGAAGCCGATTACTGAAATGAACGACGCAAAGGAGCGCGCGATGCAGTTCGATGTCGTCACGCTCTTTCCCGAGATGTTCCATGCGCTGACCGACTGGGGTATCACCAGCCGGGCCGTCAAGCAGGGGCGTTTCGGCTTGCGCACGTGGAACCCGCGCGATTTCACGACCGACAATTACCGCACGGTCGACGATCGTCCCTACGGCGGCGGCCCCGGCATGGTGATGCTGGCCAAGCCGCTGGAAGCGGCGATCGGCGCGGCGAAGGCCGCGCAGGCGGAGCAGGGGATCGCGTCCACGCGGATCGTGATGATGTCGCCGCAAGGCGCGCCGCTTACCCATGAACGGGTGGTGCGGATGGCCGACGAGCCCGGCGTGGTGCTGCTTTGCGGCCGCTACGAGGCGATCGACCAGCGTCTGCTCGATCGTTGCGTCGACGAGGAAATCAGCCTCGGCGATTTCGTGCTGTCGGGCGGTGAACTGCCGGCGATGGCCTTGATGGACGCGGTGGTGCGTCTCTTGCCCGGTGTGCTGAACGACGCGCAATCGGCCGTGCAGGACAGCTTCGTCGACGGCCTGCTCGATTGCCCGCATTACACGCGTCCCGAGGAATACGACGGCGTGCGCGTGCCCGATGTGCTGCTCGGCGGCCATCACGCGGAAATCGAGAAGTGGCGGCGCCAGGAAGCGTTGCGCAATACGTGGTTGAAGCGCCCCGACCTGATCGAACGGGCGCGCAGCCAGCAGTTGTTGAGTCGGGCCGACGAGGCCTGGCTCGCAAGTCTCGCGAAGGCCGCGAGGAAGGCCTCGACCTGAGGCGTTCCGGCGGCGCTCCGGGAACCAAGGCGGTGTCGCGCACGCGTGTGCGGCGCCAGTTGTGAATCCATCCTCTATCGGGGCCGAGTCCGGGAACGGACGGGCGCAAACGCCGACAAGATGGCATTGGGAGTCAGTAATGAATCTGATCGCAAAACTTGAGCAGGAAGAGATCGAGCGCGCGCTCGCAGGCAAGACGATCCCCGAATTCGCCCCCGGCGATACGGTGATCGTGAACGTGAACGTGGTGGAAGGTAACCGCAAGCGCGTTCAGGCTTACGAAGGCGTCGTGATCGCGAAGCGCAACCGTGGCCTCAACTCGGCTTTCATCGTCCGCAAGATTTCGTCGGGCGAAGGCGTCGAGCGTACGTTCCAGACGTACTCGCCGCTGCTCGCGAGCATCGTCGTCAAGCGTCGCGGCGATGTCCGCCGTGCCAAGCTGTACTACCTGCGTCAGCGTTCGGGCAAGTCGGCTCGAATCAAGGAAAAGCTGGTGTCGAAGGATCGCACGGCAGCTACCCAGCAAGAGCAGGCGTAAATGCTGTAAGGAAAAAGCACCCACCCGGGTGCTTTTTTTATTCCGGCGCGACAATACGGTTTCCGTCAGACTTTTCCGCGAGCACCCCGTGATACGTCGCCCGATCATCGACCCCGAAGTGCTGCCCGTCGAATCGACGGGCGCCGGCCTGCCGCGCGTTCCCGATTCGGTGCTGACGCCGGCGGGTTTGCGCGAGCGTTTCGCGCAACATCACGCGTGGACGCAGGAGCCGGCCGAGGCGCGCCTGGGCGAGCAGGGCGATCCGCGCATCGCCGCCGTGCTGGTGCCGCTGGTGGCGCGTGCCGACGGCCTTACCGTGTTGCTGACACAGCGCGCCGATCACCTGACCGACCATCCTGGGCAGATCAGTTTCCCGGGCGGGCGCCATGAACCCGGCGACGCCGATTCGACCGCCACCGCGCTGCGCGAGGCCCGCGAGGAAATCGCGCTCGACCGCGAGCACGTCGAGGTGCTGGGCGCGCTGCCCGACTACCTGACGGGCACCGGCTATCGCGTGACGCCGGTAGTCGGCATCGTGCATCCGCCCTTCACCGTGCAAGCCGACACGCTCGAGGTCGCCGAGATCTTCGAGGTGCCGCTGGCCTTCCTGATGGCACCCGAGCGTCATGAAGTGCGCTTGTTCAAGTGGGAAGGCGGCGAGCGTCGTTTTTTTGCGATGCCCTATCCGAACGGGCGCGACGACGGCCATTACTTCATCTGGGGGGCAACCGCCGGCATGTTGCGCAATCTGTACCGTTTCCTTGCCGCGCAGCCCTGAACCGATGGCCGCACGAGCCGAACCGACGAGGCGGACCCGAACCCTCGCGCGGGTCCGCTGTGCTATCGTTATGCGAAAAATCGTATAACCCAGAACGGCACGGCCTTTCGCATGACTTTCTTTTCGGTTCTCCTCGCCCTCATCATCGAGCAGGTGCGCGCGCTGTCGCCGGGTAACCCGGTCTTCGCGCTGTTCCAGTTCCATGCGGAAACCGCGGCGCATGGTTTCGACGCCGGCAAGAAGAAGCATGGCGTGCTGGCCTGGCTGGTGGTGGTGGTGCCCTGGGTGCTGGCGGTCGCGCTGGTCTACTACCTGCTGTTCAAGCTCAGCTTCGCGTTTGCCTTCGTCTGGAACGTGGTGGTGGTCTATTTCACGCTCGGCTTTCGCCAGTTCAGCCATTACTTCACCGACATCCATCTCGCCCTCAACAACGACGACGTGCCGCGCGCGCGTGAGGTGCTGGCTGAATGGACCGGCCTGGACACGGTCGACATGCCGGTCGGCGAGATCGTCCGTCATACGCTGATCCACGCCGTGGTGGCCTCGCACCGGCACGTGTTCGGCGTGTTCTTCTGGTTCGTGCTGCCGTTCGGCCCGGCCGGCGCGGTGCTGTACCGGATCGCCGAATACCTGTCGCGCAGCTGGTCGGTGCCGACCGACGATCGCACCGAGGCGTTCTCGAATTTCGCGCAGCGCGCCTTCTTCGTGATCGACTGGATTCCCTCGCGGCTGACCGCGCTGGGTTTCGCCATCGTCGGCAATTTCGAGGATGCGATCTACGCCTGGCGCAACCATACGCGCCAATGGCCCGATTCGAACGACGGCGTGCTGCTGGCCTCCGGCAGCGGTGCGCTGGGCGCGCGGCTGGCCGGTCCGCTGGCCGAGCCTTCCAGCGTCGATGCCCTGTCGGTGGGCGACAGCGGCCCGCTGTCGGTCGGCGACGACTGCACGCCGCGCACCCTGCAATCGGCGGTCGGCCTGGTCTGGCGCGCCGTGATCCTTTGGATGATCCTGCTGCTGATGCTCACGCTCGCCGTCTGGGTGTCCTGAGCACCAGGACGACGATGGCCGGGAGGCGGCAGCGCCTCCCCAACGAAAAAGCCGGCTCACGCGAAGCCGGCTTTTTCGTTTCCGGGCCGCCGGTCGAGCCGGCCCTCAATCCGCCGGCCCGGCTTCCTCGTCACGCGGATCGCGGGTTCGCCCGCAATGCCAGCAGGCCGTGAACTGCGCGTCGAGCACCTCGCCGCAGCCGCCGCAGCGCCAGCGCGTCGCGCCCGCCGGCGGTCCCGAGCGCGCTGCCTCGAGGATGCGCCGCGCCAGCGCCGTGTCGCGCTCGTCGTGCAGCCAGATCTCGGGCGCGCACTGATCGGGCGGCAGCCCGCCCAGCGCGCCGGTGGCGAAGCGATTGTGCAACTCGCAGCCGATCCCGGCCGCGTCCAGCACATTGACCCAGTGGTGGGCGGTGGCGAGGTCGGGGGCGGTGAAGCGCATCGACGCGAGGCGGGCGGGGCGGGCAGCGTGTGCCTTCAGCGCACGATCTGGCTGGCCTCGTGGACCAGTTGCGCGTACAGCGCATGACGCGATTTCGCGATCCGCCCATCCTCGACGGCCGCCAGGATCGCGCAGCCCGGCTCGTGCAGGTGATGGCAGTTGTAGAAGCGGCAATCGGCCAGCAGCGGCCGGAATTCCGGGAAGGCGCGCTCGAACTGGCCTTCGGTCAGGTGGTAGAGCCCGAACTCCTGGAAACCCGGTGAATCGATCAGGGCGCCGCCGTCGGCGAGCGGATAGAGCCGCGTGAAGGTGGTGGTATGGCGGCCGCTGTTCAGCGCCGCCGAGATCTCGCGCGTGGCGGCCTCGGCCTCGGGCACGATCAGGTTCACCAGGGTCGACTTGCCCATCCCCGACTGGCCCAGCAGGATCGTCGAATGGCCGGCCAGGCGCGGCATCAATTGTTCGAGCGTTGCCTCGGGCGCGCCCTTCACCGACAGCTCGACCACGTCGTAGCCGAGCTCGCGATACGGCGCGAGCCGCTCGCGCGCCACCGGCAGCGCGGCCTCGACGTCGATCTTGTTGAGCACCACGATCGGTTTGAGCTGGTTCGCCTCGGCCGCGATCAGCGCGCGGCCGAGCAGGTCCTCGCTGAAATACGGCTCGGTGGCCAGCACGATCAGCAACTGGTCGAGATTGGCCGCGAACAGCTTGGACTTGAACTGATCGGAGCGATAGAGCAGGTTGCGGCGCGTCTCGATCTCGACGATCACGCCCTGGTCGGCCGAGCTGCGCTCGTAGACGACCCGGTCGCCCACCGCCACCTCGCTCTTCTTGCCCCGCGGGAAGCACTGCAGCATCGGCCCGCCGTCGGCCGGCGCGACCAGGTAATGGCGCCCGTGCGCGGCGATCACGCGGCCGCCGAGGCGCTCGGCGCCGCCCTTGGCCGGACGAGCCGGCGTTTGCTGACGGCCGCGCGTCATGCCGGGCGCAGCAGTCGATCGATCCGCTGCGAGGCGGGCGGATGCGAGTAGTAGAAGGCGGTATAGACGGGGTCGGGCGTCAGCGTCGAGGCGTTGTCCTCGTAGAGCTTCACGAGCGCGTTGACGAGGTCCTGCCGGTCGGTCTGGCTGGCCGCGAAGGCATCGGCCTCGAACTCGTGCTTGCGCGAGCTCATGCTGCTCAGCGGCGTGACGAAGAACAGGAACACCGGCACCGCCAGGAAGAACAGCGTCAGCGCGAGGCCGGCGTTGCTGCCCGCCATCGAAGGCAGGGCCCCCAGCCCGGTATAGAACCAGGTGCGCCCGGCGAGCCAGCCCAGCAGGGCCAGCAGCGCGAGGCTCAGCACGAAGGTGACCAGCATGCGCTTGACGATGTGGCGGCGCTTGAAGTGGCCCAGCTCATGGGCCAGCACCGCCTCGATCTCGCTGCCCGACAGGCGCGCCAGCAGCGTGTCGAAGAACACGATGCGCTTGGCGGCGCCGAAGCCGGTGAAGTAGGCGTTGCCGTGCGCGGAGCGGCGGCTGCCGTCCATCACGAACAGGCCCTTGGCCGCGAAGCCGCAGCGCTTCATCAGGCCCTCGATGCGCGCGCGCAGCGCCTCGTCGCCGAGCGGCTCGAACTTGTTGAACAGCGGCGCGATGAAGCTCGGGTACAGCACCAGCACCAGCATCTGGAAGGCGACCCAGACGATCCAGGTCCACAGCCACCAGAGCGGGCCGGCGCGGTTCATCAGCCACAGCACCACGAACAGCAGCGGCAGGCCGAGCAGGGCGCCGACCGCGGTATTGCGGGCCAGGTCGGCGAAGAACAGCTTGCGCGTCATGCGGTTGAAGCCGAAGCGGCCCTCGATGCCGAACTGGCGCACGTAGTCGAAGGGGATCTCGACGGCGCTGGTGATCAGCAGCACGGCCGCGATCAGCAGGATCTGCTGACCGTAGCCGCCGCCGAGCCAGCCGCGCAGCGCGTGGTCGATCGCGCCGACGCCGCCGAACAGCGTCAGCGCGATCAGCAGCACCGCGCCGGCGACGATCTGCAGCATGGTCAGCCGGGTGCGCGCGACCGTGTAGTCGGCGGCGCGTTGGTGCGCGGTGAGCGGGATGGTGTCGCGGAACTGGGCGGGCACCGCGCCGCGATGGGCGGCCACGAAGCGGATCTGGCGCGTGGCGAGCCAGAGCTTGGTGCCGACCATCGCGAGGATGGCGGCGGCGAACAGCAGGGTGAACGGGTAGGCGGACATCGGGGGAGGCCAGTGGCCAGTGGTATCTATGCGAGAATTATATGTTCTTGCGGTCGGGGCCCGCTCATCGGACCTCGAACAGGCTTCGGCCGCCATGGCAGGGCGCTCGCCGCTGCCGATCTTCCAGGAAAACCGTATGACCGAACTCCCCGAATCCGCCGGCCAGGCCACGCTCGTGCGCAACGAGCTCAATCTCGTCTGGCTCGACATGGAAATGACGGGTTTGAACCCGGATAGCGACCGCATCATCGAGATCGCCGTTGTCGTCACCAACTCGACGCTCGACAAGGTCGTGGAAGGCCCGGTGCTGGCGATCCACCAGAGCGACGAGACGCTCGCCAGGATGGATGCCTGGAACCAGTCGACGCACGGCCGTTCGGGCCTGATCGACCGCGTGCGTGCCTCCACCGTGAGCGAGGCCGAGGCGGCCGCGCAGATCCAGGCTTTCCTCGCGCAATACGTGTCGCCGGGCAAGTCGCCGATGTGCGGCAACTCGATCTGCCAGGACCGCCGCTTCATGGCGCGCTGGATGCCCGAGCTGGAAAGCTTCTTCCACTACCGCAACCTCGACGTCAGCACCCTCAAGGAGCTGTGCCGCCGCTGGCAACCGGCGATCTACAAGGGGTTCCAGAAGCGCGCGATGCATACCGCGCTGGCCGACATCCACGAGTCGATCGACGAGCTCAAGTACTACCGCGAGCATTTCCTGATTCCGGCGGCCAGCGCCGGTACCGCGGACGCCTGAGCCGGGCGGGGCGGCCGAATGGCCGCTTTGACGGCCTTCAGGCTTCGCGCGGCGGTCGCTGCGCGCTCTTGGGCCGGAACGCGGCCGTCACGTCCGCGCGCGTCTCGATGTAGGGGCCGCCGATCAGGTCGATGCAATAGGGCACGGCGGCGAAGATGCCCGGCACCACTACCTTGCCGGCCTCGTCGCGCAAGCCTTCCAGCGTTTCCTTGATCGATTTCGGCTGCCCCGGCAGGTTGATCACGAGCGCGGCATGATCGGCCGTCTCGCGGATCACCGCCACCTGCCGCGACAGGATCGCGGTCGGCACGAAGCGCAGGCTGATCTGGCGCATCTGTTCGCCGAAACCCGGCATTTCGCGGGTCGCCACCGCCAGCGTGGCTTCCGGCGTCACGTCGCGGCGCGCCGGGCCGGTGCCGCCGGTGGTCAGCACCAGGTCACAGCCGGCCACGTCGACCAGCTCGACCAGGGTGGCCGAGATCAGCGGCGCCTCGTCGGCGATCAATCGCGTCTCGGCCCGCCAGGGCGAGACCAGCGCGCCGCCGAGCCAGGCCTCCAGCGCCGGGATGCCCTGGTCCTGGTAGTCGCCGCGGCTGGCGCGGTCGCTGATCGAGACCAGGCCGACGATCAGTTCGTCGGGGTGCTTACGATTCGTCGTCATCGTGCTCGGCTTCGTCGTCATGCTCGCCTTCGCCCTCGGCATCCTCGCCGGGCTTGCCGCTGACGGTCTTGATCCACTGGAACAGCTCGCGGAAATAGCGCGGCGGCTTGCCGAGCTGGGCTTCCTTGCGAGTGTTGCGGATCAGGGTGCGGCCTTCCTGGGCGTCGGCGGCCGGGTAGTCGCGGATGAAGCGCGTGAGCGCCTCGTCGTCGGCGAGCAACTGGTCGCGGGTGCGCTCGATCCAGTGCAGGCGCGCGGTGGCGGCCTTGTTCACGCCGCGCTGCGTGTCGAGCGCGGTGCGCAGCGCCTCGATCTCGGGCTCGGTCAGCGAGCGCATGACCTTGCCGATGTACTGCATCTGGCGGCGCTTGCCTTCGTGGTCGGTGATGCGGCGTGCCTCGCGCACGGCATCATTGAGATCTTCCGGCATCGGCATGCGCTTGAGGGCGTCCTTGGGCAGTTCGACCAGGTCGCGCCCGAGCTGCTGCAGCGCGTGCATCTCGCGTTTCAGCTGGGATTTGCTGGGGCGATCGTAGCCATGGTCGGCGTCGTCGTCGCCATGCTCGATCGATTGGATACGGGTTTTGCGGTTCATGGGCGAGATTGTATCGCGGCGCGGGCCCCGGCCGGTCGCGCGATCGTTCCGGGCAGGGGCGGGGCCTGGATAGGTAGCCGGCGCCGGACCTTGCTATGATCGCGGGATACGCCTATTTCGAACCACGCGGGCGACCCGCCCGCCACCGGACAACACGACGATGCCTGCTCACACCGACGCACCCGCGCGCCATTTTCCGCACACCCAGGAGCAACTGAAAGAAATCGCCTCGGACATCCTGCGGCACGCGAAGGCGCTCGGCGCGTCCGACGCGGCGACCGAAATCTCGGAAGGCGATGGCCTGTCGGTGTCGGTGCGGCGTGGCGAAGTCGAGACCATCGAACACAATCGCGACAAGATGGTCGGCGTCACGGTGTTCATCGGCAAGAAGCGCGGCAATGCCAGCACCTCGGACTTCTCCCCGGCCGCGCTGAAGGACACCGTGGCGGCCGCCTACAACATCGCGCGCTTCACGGCCGAGGACGAGGCGGCGGGCCTGGCCGAGGCCGAACTGCTCGAGACCGAGCCGCGCGACCTCGATCTCTACCATCCCTGGGCGCTGTCGGCCGACGAGGCCGTCGAGATCGCGCGCCGCTCGGAGGACGCCGCCTTCGCGGTGAGCCCGCAGATCCGCAATTCCGAGGGCGCGAGCGTCTCGGCCCAGCATTCGCAGTTCGTGCTGGCCACCTCGCGCGGTTTCCTCGCCGGTTATCCCTATTCACGCCACTACGTGGCCTGCGCGCCGATCGCCGGCAGCGGCCGCCACATGCAGCGCGACGACTGGTACAGCTCCAAGCGCAACGCCGACGACCTCGCCGCGCCCGAGGCGGTCGGCCGTTACGCCGCCGAGCGCGCGCTGGCCCGCATGGGCTCGCGCCGGCTCGATACGCGCAAGGTGCCGGTGCTGTTCGAGGCGCCGCTCGCGGCCGGGCTGCTCGGCGCCTTCGTGCAGGCCACCAGCGGCGGCGCGCTGTACCGCAAGACCAGCTTCCTGGTCGACTGCCTCGGCAAGCCGGTGTTCGCCCCGCACGTGCAGGTGGTCGAGGATCCGCATTTGCCGCGCGCGATGGGCAGCGCGCCGTTCGACGAGGAAGGCGTGCGCACGCGCGCGCGCAGCGTGGTCAAGGACGGCGTGGTGGAAGGCTACTTCCTGTCGACCTACTCGGCTCGCAAGCTCGGCACGCAGACCACCGGCAACGCCGGCGGCTCGCACAACCTCGCGCTGCGCAGCACGAACACGCGTGCCGGCGACGATTTCGACGCGATGCTCAAGAAGCTCGGCACCGGCCTGCTGCTGACCGAGTTGATGGGGCAGGGCGTGAACTACGTGACGGGCGACTACTCGCGCGGCGCGGCCGGCTTCTGGGTCGAGAACGGCGTGATCCAGTACCCGGTGGAGGAGATCACGGTGGCGAGCACGCTGCAGGAGATGTTCCGCCACATCGTCGCGATCGGCGCCGACACCATCGTGCGCGGCACCAAGGAAATCGGTTCGGTGCTGATCGAGCAGATGACGATCGCGGGGCAGTGAGCCCGCGGCGGGCAGCCGCCCGCCAGCCTTGAACGAAAACGGCGCCGCTCGATGCGGCGCCGTTTTTTGTGGGCGCGGCGCGGCCTCAGGCCGGGGCCAGGCGCGTGTAGCTGACGAAGGCGTAGTCGAAATCGTTGGGCGCGCCGGCATGATGCGCCTCGCGCGAGACTTCGCGCCAGCGGGCCGGATCCGGTGCCGGGAAGGCGGCGTCGCCCTCGAAATCGGCGTCGATCTCGGTGACGATCAGCTTGTCGGCCTGGCCGAGCCCTTCGGCATAGAGTTGCGCGCCGCCGATCAGGAAAGCCTCGGCCGCGCCGTCGCGCGCGGCCACGGCCAGCGCCTCGGCCAGCGAGCCGACCGTGTCGCAGCCCTCGAAACGGCGTGCCGCATCACGCGTGACCACGATGTTGCGGCGCCCCGGCAGGGGGCGGCCGATCGATTCGTGGGTCTTGCGGCCCATCACGATCGGCGCGCCCATGGTGGTGCGCTTGAAGAAGGCCAGGTCCTCGGGAAGCTTCCAGGGGAGCTGGTTGTCACGGCCGATCACGCCATTGCGGGCGCGCGCGACGATCAGGGTCAGGGTGGTCATGACGATATCCGGAGCAGGCTGCAAAGCGAGCGATTCTACCGGATCGCCTGCCGCGGCAAGGCTCGCGCGGCCTGTTCGGGCTTCATCGACCGCTGGGTTCATTCAGCGACGAGGCGGCTGCCCTGGGCCGTCGTCCCCGCCGTCGTCTTCGCGAGACGCGTCGGGGCCTCCCTGGCCGGAAGCCGTTGCGTCGTCGGCTATCCCATCGGCCTTCCCGCCGCCCATCGTCTCGCCCGGCCCCGGCGCCTCATGGCCGTCGTCGTTCGCGCCGCGCGGCAGGTCGCCATGGGCCATCTCGCGCAGGCCATGGGCGTCCATCAGCCGGTACAGCGTGGCGCGCGAGATGCCGAGTTCGAGCGCCGCGTCGGTCAGTCGATGGCGATGGCGCAGCAGGGCGGCCTCGATCGCGCGGCGCTCGGCGCTCTCGCGCGCGTCGGCGAGCGTGACGGCCTGCTGCGAGGCGTAGTCGCCGAGATCGAGGTCCATCGCCGACAGCAGCCGCCCGTCGGCCATCACGATCGCGCGCCGCACCCGGTTGATCAGCTCGCGCACGTTGCCGGGCCAGGGATAGCGGCGCATCGCGTCGAGCGCGCATTCGGTGAAGCCGTGGATGCGCCGCACCCCGTCGCCGCCGAACTTGCGCAGCACATGGCGCGCCAGCAGGTCGATATCGCCGCCACGCTCGCGCAGCGGCGGTTCGTCGACGCGCAGCACGCACAGCCGATGATAGAGGTCGGCGCGGAAGCGTCCGTCGCGCACCGCCGCCTCGAGATCGACATGGGTGGCGCACAGCACGCGCACGTCGACGGCGATCGACTCGCGCGCGCCGAGGCGCTCGATGCGGCCTTCCTGCAGGAAGCGCAGCAGGCCGGCCTGGCTGTCGACCGGCATGTCGCCGATCTCGTCGAGGAACAGCGTGCCGCCATGCGCGGCCTCGACCCGGCCGATCTTGCGCTGGGTCGCGCCGGTGAAGGCGCCGCGCTCATAGCCGAACAGTTCCGATTGCAGCAGCGTGTGGGGGATCGCGCCGCAGTTGATGGCGACGAACGGAGCCTTGCGGCGCGCCGAGCGCTCGTGGATCGCCACCGCGGTGAGCTCCTTGCCGGTGCCCGATTCGCCGGCGATGAACACGGGCGCGTCGGTCGAGGCGACCTTGCGGATGGTGCGGAACAACTGCTGCATGGCTTCGCAACTGCCCACCATCTGCTCGTCGCCGCCCGCCGCCGCGGCCGTCGGCGGCTCGGATTCGCCCAGCGCGGTCATGCCGTAGGCATGGCCGACCAGGTAGTCGAGCGTGGCGGGCGGCGCCGGGTGCCTGACGTAATCGAAGCAGTACTGACGGATCAGCTGCCTGACGGCCGGCTCGTCCAGGCGGGCCTCGCCGGTCAGGGCGATCCAGCCGATCCGCGGCTGGCGCAGCCCACGTTCGAGCGCGGCCAGTTCGCGCGGCGCGAAGGCATCGAGATCGACGATGCCGGCGCTGGTGGCGTCCTGCCCCGGGCGCCGGACGGTGTCCTGCGCGGAGCGGCAGACCTGGACCTGCCAGCCGCGCGCGCGCAGGTGGGCGACCAGCGCGGCATCGGGCGTGCGCGACAGATAGACGAGCGGACGCATCACGGACTCCGCGGGAACGATCGGCGGCGGCGCGATGAACGGGCCGGCCGACAGCGAGGTGTCGGAGTCGAGCATCATCGGGTCCGGCGGCCAGGGTGCGGGTGCGGCGTGGCCCGTCCGCGAGAGCGGGGCTCGATACGCGCGAATGCCTTGCGGCGTGCCATGGCCATGGCGGTGCTCCCGTTATGGAATGCCTCGCCGCGCGCGGCCCGGGAGCCGTCGCGACGAGGCGGCCCGTGACGCGCCTGCGCGCGACCCGGGCCGGTTTCGATGCAGCGGCGTCACGCGGTGCGCGACGCCGTGGCGGCGCTCAGTGGCCGCTGTTGAGCGCGGCGATCGCCAGGCCGTTGTGCTGCAGGTTGCCCGCGCCGCCGGCGATGTTCAGGCCGATGTTGCCGGTCGCGCCGGTGAGCGTGTTGGCGCCGAGCATCGCGGTGCCGACGAAGCGGCCGTTGATGGCGGCACCCGCCACCTGGGTGTTGTCGTCGGTGGCGAGCATCGCGACCGTGCTGGCCTGGGCCGCGTTGGCGGTGGTCATCGAGCCGGCCAGGCTGTTGTTCTGCACGTTGCCGACGCCGACCGTCACGTTCACGCCCACGTTGCCCGAGGCCTGCGCGAGCGAACCGTCGCCGAGCGAGGCATTGAGCACGAAGTTGTCGATGCGCGCATGGCCGGCCGAGGACTGGTTGCTGAAGATCTGCGCATTGCCGAACACGTTGCCGATGTCGACCGAGGCGAGCGACACGTCGTTGCTCTGCACGTTGTCGATGCCTTCGGCGAGGTTGATGCCGAGGTTGCCCTTCACGCCGGCGGCGGCGTTGTTGCCGGTGGTGGCCGTCAGCGTGCCGGGCTGTTCCGTGTCGACGACCTGGGTGACGCTGCCGGTGGTGGCCAGGCGCGTCGAGTCGTAGGTGTTGCTGTAGCCCCAGGCCGCGGCGCGTACCGACTCCGAGCCTTGTTGCCGCGAGATCGAGGCGCTCGATCTGTCATGTGCCTCGCTGCGCGTCGCGCCCGCGCTCCAGGCCGTGCCGAAGCGGGCCTGCGTGCTGCTGTTGCTCGCGTCGGCATGCTGCTGCGCCGATCCGGAGGCATTCGCGTAGGACGTGCCGCCCCAGATCGCGCCGGCGCCGCCGACGATGTAGCCGCTTTCGTTCTGCGAGGCGCTGCCGCCCGCCGCGAAGCCGAACAGGCCCGGCAGGAAGTAGCCGCTGAGCTGTGCCGACTGGCTGGTACCGGCCGCGCCGGCCGCCCCACCGGCGATGAAGGCCGAGCCGCCGCTGTTGCCCGATTGATGCAGGCTCGACGACTGGTCGAGCGTCGTGCTTTGCTGGGCCGACGCGGTGTTGTACGCGCCGCCCGCGATCCAACTGCTGCCGCTGCGCGAGCTCGATTGCGAGGAGGCCGTCTGGATCGAGGCATCGAACGAGGCGCTCCGCGCCGAGGCGCGATAGGACGAGCCTTGCACGCTGGTGCTGACCGACACGTTGTCGACGCTGGTGGTCACCGCGCCCTTGGTATAGCTTTGCGCGAGCGGTTCGAGCGAGACGTGGTTCAGCACCACCGCCTGGTTGTTGTTGATGACCGCACCGGCGCTGCTCGTGACATGGACGGCGCCGTACAGGCCGACCACGCCGAACACGCCGACCGCCTCGGTCACGGCAGTCAGGTCGTACAGGTGGGCGTCGGCAGCGTAGGCCGAGCCGGCCGTGGATGCGAGGATGGCTGCTGCGATGACGGTACGCTTCATGCGGATCTCCAGGTTGGAAGGGACTGCGGAATAAAAAGCGTGCCTGCCGGGGGACAAGACACGAAAAGCGGTATCGCCGAGCTGCGATCGACGATACGAACCGCGACGGGCAGTCGGCCGGCGCCCGATAAAACAATTCGGATGGCGAAATGATCGATGCGGCTCGGCCAGGTTGCGGCACACTTCATCTCGACTCCCTCGATATCGAACTGCGATCGCGCGCCGGGTTCAGCGGCGCAGGTAGCTGATGCGGCTGCCCTGCATCGGGCGCGGTGCGCCGGCGGGCAACGGCACCGGCGGCCTGGGCGGCGCGATCTCGTCCCACAGCGTGACCGCGCCGCCGCCCGTGCGCAGGGTGGCGGTCACCGCCGCCAGCATCGACGTTCCGGCCGCGCGGCCGTGCTGCGCGGCCAGCGTCGTATCGTCGAGCGCCTGGCCGAACCGCAACGGCATCGCCGCGGACCAGACCCGGACCAACTGCGCGGCCGGATCGGCGTCGCCGTCCGTCTCGGCCAGCGCCGCGAACGACAGCAGCGCCATCAACACCGCAAGGCCGGCCTGGGTTCGGGGATGTCGTCTCATGGAGCGGAACTCGTGTCCTGGCATGCCGCTGATGGAGCGAAATGCGTGCCACCTTCGCGCGAGGAGCGCCGCGCAAGGCTCCCGTCGCGAAAGGCAGGCGTGGAGTGCCGGCGGATTCGCGAAAGTGTTTCAGTTCTGAAACACGGTTCGTACGGATTACTTCGGATACTCAAGGGATGCGAAAGCGCTGACACTGATTCGGACGCGTTCGCGGCCTTGTCGCGAAGAGCGAGATTTCGATAGACGAATCGCCAGCGTGCACACCAAAAAAACCGCGGGAGTCGTTGACAAAAATTAAAGCTGTGGCGGATGGAGTCGGCGTAGATTGACTCGCACCGGCAGGGCAGTAGCACAAGAACAATGCAGGACCCATCAAGGCCGACGGGTCGCGGCCGACAGAAGATATGCGCCTTATTGCCGGGGAGACTTCAATGTCTGCAACAGGACGCGTGGATCGTACGACCCCCCATCCCGTGAGGTTTCGTTCGATCCCGTGGATGCACGCGTCGCCACGCGTGCCGGAATCGGACGAAGGATGGTGCGATGGAAATCGGCACTAGGCATTTGATCTATTTTTCGCGCGACCCGAGCGCTGAACTGCAACGCTGCTTCGATGCGCGCGGCTGGCGCGTCGACGTGGTCGACTCGGCTCGCGAACTGCGGCGAGCGGCGGCGCGCGGCGGCACGGCCGGGGGGCTGCTCGATGTCTCGGGCGGTGTCGCGGCCAACGACCTGGGCGACGTCGAGACCTGCCTGACCACGCCGAACGTCGGCTGGATCGCGGCCACCGGCCCCGGCCAGATGCAGGACCTGGCGCTGCGCCGGCTGGTGCGCGACTACTGCTTCGACTACGTGACGATGCCCTGCGATCGCGAGCGCATCGTCGAATCGGTCGGGCACGCCTACGGCATGATCCGGCTCACCGAGCCGCCGCATTCGCCGGCGCGCGGCGAGGGCGAGATGGTGGGCGCCTGCGACGCGATGCTGGCGCTGTTCCGCACCATCCGCAAGGTCGCCTCCACCAATGCGCCGGTGTTCATCGCGGGCGAATCGGGCACCGGCAAGGAGCTCACCGCGGTGGCGATCCACGAGCGTTCCGCGCGTGCCGAGGCGCCCTTCGTCGCGATCAACTGCGGCGCGATCCCGCATCATCTGCTGCAGTCCGAACTGTTCGGCTACGAACGCGGCGCCTTCACCGGCGCGACCCAGCGCAAGATCGGCCGGGTCGAGGCCGCGCATGGCGGCACGCTGTTCCTCGACGAGATCGGCGATCTTCCCCTGGAGAGCCAGGCCAGCCTGCTGCGCTTCCTGCAGGAAGGTCGGATCGAGCGGCTGGGCGGCCATGCCTCGATTCCCGTCGACGTAAGGGTGATCTGCGCGACCCATGTCGACATGGAAGCCGCGCTGCGTTCCGGGCGCTTCCGCGAGGATCTCTTTCATCGGCTGTGCGTGCTGAAGGTGGTCGAGCCGCCGTTGCGCGAGCGCGGCAAGGACATCGAGGTGCTGGCGCGCCATATGCTCGAGCGCTTTCGCGGCGATGCGAGCCGGCGCCTGCGCGGCTTCGCGCCCGACGCGATCGCCGCCCTGCACAACTACGGCTGGCCCGGCAACGTGCGCGAGCTGATCAACCGGGTGCGGCGCGCGGTGGTGATGGCCGAAGGGCGCACCATCACGGCGGCCGATCTCGAGCTGGGCGAGTTCGTGGCCTCCGAGCCGGTGTCCCTGCTGGCCGCGCGCGAGGCCGCCGAACGGCGCGCCATCGAGATCGCGCTGCTGCGTCATCGCGGGCGCTTCGCCGATGCGGCGCGCGAGTTGGGCGTGTCGCGCGTCACGCTGTACCGGCTGATGGTCGCGCACGGCATGCGCGAGCGCGAGCAGGACCTGGTCGGGCTGGCGGTGCCGGCCGCCGCCGGCTGAGCCGGCCGCCGACCCGGCGGCCAGAGGCTTGCTAGAATTGCGGGATGCGGCCGCGCTCGCGGCCGAAGGAACCCGCATGAAACAGTATCTCGATCTCGTCCGCTCCATCCTCGACACCGGCACCTGGCAGGAAAATCGTACCGGCATCCGCACCATCAGCATGCCCGGCGCGATGCTGCGCTTCGACCTCCAGCAAGGCTTTCCGGCCGTCACGACCAAGAAGCTGGCGTTCAAGTCGGCGATCGGCGAGCTGGTCGGCTTCCTGCGCGCCTCGCGCAGCGCGGCCGAGTTCCGCGCGCTCGGCTGCAAGGTCTGGGATGCCAACGCCAACGACAATGCCGCCTGGCTGGCCAATCCCTATCGCACCGGCCTCGACGATCTCGGCGACGTCTATGGCGTGCAATGGCGGCGCTGGCCCGGCTACAAGGTGCTCGACGCGCAGGCCACCGGGCAGCTCGAGGATGCGCTGGCGCGCGGTTATCGCATCGTCACGCGCTTCGAGGAAGAGGGCGTGCAGCAGGTGCTGCTGTACAAGGCGATCGACCAGCTGCGCGACTGTCTCGACACCATCATGCGCGACCCGTCGAGCCGCCGCATCCTGTTCCATGGCTGGAATCCCGTGAAGCTCGACGAGATCGCGCTGCCGGCCTGCCATCTGCTTTACCAGTTCCTGCCCAACCCGGTCACGCGCGAGATCTCGCTGTGCCTGTACATCCGCAGCAACGACGTCGGCCTCGGTACGCCGTTCAACCTCACCGAGGGCGCCGCGCTGCTGTCGCTGGTCGGCCGGCTGACCGGCTACACGCCGCGCTGGTTCACCTACTTCATCGGCGACGCGCACATCTACGAGAACCAGCTCGAGATGCTGAACCAGCAGCTCGGGCGCGAACCCTATGACAGCCCGCGCCTGGCGATCGCCGATCGCGTGCCGGAATACGCGAAGACGGGCGTCTACGAGCCGGAGTGGCTGGAGCGCATCGAGCCCGCCGATTTTTCGCTGGAAGGCTATCGGCACCACGCGCCGTTGACCGCGCCGATGGCGGTCTGAACGCGGCTGCCGCGATCGCGGCAGCGCTCGTGAAGTTGGAAAGCCCGCGCCTCGGAGGCGCGGGCTTTTTTGTATCCGTCGGTGCATGAGCGAGACGCGTGGCGGTCAATGACGCGGCTCCTGTCGCCCCGGTGCTGGCGACGCGTGCTGCACCGGTGCCTGGTGCGGCGCCTCGACGTGCGGTGGCGGTGCCGCCGGGCGCTCGAAATGCGGTGCCGGTGGCGGTGCGGCGGGTCGCTCGAAATGCGGTTGCTGCTGCGGTTCGAAATGCGGCTGGGGCCGTTCGATGCGAGGTGCCTCGATACGCGGGGCTTGCGGGGCTTCGAAGTGCGGTTGCGGCCGCTCGACCTGCGGTGCTGGCTGGCGCTCGGGCGGTCGGGCGAACGCCGGCTGGGGCGTCGGCACGCGCGGTTCGGCACGAGGTTCGACGCGCGGCTGGGCCGGTTCGGCGCGTGCTCCTTCCACTCGCGGTGGCTCGGGCTGCGCATGCGGCTGCGGAACGAAGCCCGGCGCACGTGAGGGCTCTGCCTGCTGAGCGGCCGCGCGTCCGCCGCCGAAGATGGCGGGCGCGCCTGGTGTCGCGGCATGTTGCTGCGCATTCTCTCGCGCTCCAGGTGCTTCGTTTAGCCGGAACTGGCCGGCCGCGCGCTGCGGTTCGATCGGCGCGTGCGGCTGCGTCCAGGCCGGCTGCGCGCCCGCGCCGGGACGTCCCCCGGACACGCCTTCCCGGCCGATTTCGGCGGGTGGCCGCGGCACGCCATTGCCCGGTGCCACGGCGCCCGCCGCCCGGTTGCCCGGCACGGCCATGCCCGGATGCGCGGCGAATGCCGCTGCGCCCGGCGCACCCGGCACCGCACGCTGGCCGGGCTCCTGCTGCATCCGGCCGGGCTCTTCACGCGGCATCCGCTGGCCGCCGGCGGTGGCGCTCACGGCGGGCACCGGCCGGCCCGGCTGCAATACCGGTCCGCGCGGATTAACGAGCTGCACGTTGCGCATCGCCCACTGGTTCGGCGCGCCCGGGCTGGTGCCGGCCAGATGGGTCGGCCGTGGCGCATAGTTCGGCGGAGTCGCGCTGCGCACCACCGGCGCGCCTGCGCCGGGCACCCGGCCGCCGTGCTGCGCGAACTGCTGCGCCTGCCGGTCGTGGAACGCGGCCGGCACCGCCGGGTTGCGGGTGGCGACGATCGGGTGGGAGAGCGCCGGCTGTGGCGGCCGATAGCTGGCGTTGCGCAGGCCGCCCGAGAAGCTCTGGCGGACCGGTGCGATGCCGGGCGCGCCCGCGCCGATCCGCGCGTCGTGCCATTGCCGCGGATCGACGTGCTGCGCGAAGCGCGCGACCGGCTGGCCATGCACGAAGGCCTGTGCCGGCACCGCCGTCACCGCGTTGCGCACGTGGTAGTTGACGTAGGTGTTGTGGATATTGGTGATGTTCGTGATGCGGGTGTTGTTGACAATCACCGTGCGATTCACGCGATCGTAATAGCGCGGGCTCCAGCCGCCCCAGCCGGGATGCCAGGCCTCGTGCGGAGCGAGCGGGAACCAGGCCACGCCGGCGGCCACCGCGCCGCCCACGGCCAGCCCGACGCTCCAGTCGAAGCCGCCGCCCCCGCCGCCGACGAAGGCCACCAGCGCCGGCGCGTAGCAGGGTGGCTCGGCCGGCACGATCGGGCCGGGCACCCAGGCCCAGCTGTCGTCGACATAGGCCCAGCGGCCGTAGTGATACGGCGCGAAGCCCCAGGGCGCGTCGTCGACCCAGGTCCAGCCCCAGGGCGCCTGCCAGATCCAGTGGCCGGTGTGATAGGGCGCCCAGCCGGCCGGCACGTCGTTCGGGATCCAGATCGCCCCGTAGTCGGGCGAATCGCGCCAGCTGCCGTTCGCATCGAGGTCCTGGTAGCCGGGAATCTCGCGCGACACGTAGCGCGCCGAGATGGAGCGGTCCTCGGCCGCGTCGCGCGAGGCGCTCCACTGGTCGAACGGATCGGGGCCCGGCGCGGCGTTGTTGGCGCTCAGCTGCAGGTTGGTGCCCGTGAAGCTGAGCTGCTGGCCCGCCGCGATCGGGATCTGGCCGTTGTCGCCGAAGGCGGTGGCGCTGCCGCGTCGCACCGTGACGGTGGTCGAGGTGCCGTCCGGGGCCACGTCGACGCGATAGTCGCCGGCACCGTCGACGGCCAGCGCGAGGTTGGGCGTGTCGATCTCGTAGGTGCTGCCCGCCGGCAGCGCGCGCACATGGGTGGACAGGCTGCCCAGGCCTACCTTCAACTGCGTGTTGCGGTCGTCGAGCGCGAGGATCGCCAGCGCGGTGGACTGGTCGAGCCGCACCGCCGTCGAGCCGATGTGGAGTTCCGAGCGCGCGCCCTGGTCGTTCCAGAGTTGGTCGCCGCTGGTCAGCGGCCGGTTGACGGCCGCGTAGGACCAGTCGCTCGCGCCGGCCGGCTCGGTGGTCACCGGTCCCGACAGGTAGTCGAGCCGCGCCACGCGCGAGGGCGGATCGCCGCCGGCCTGCTGCGTGGTGGGCGCGGAGGGCGTGACGTCGGGCGGCGGCGCCGGTTCGGTCTGCGCGAACGACGCGGCCGGGGCCAGCGTGGCGAGCGCCAGCAAGGCCGAAGCGGCCAGCGCGGTGAGGGACAACGGAACGCGAAGCGGGGTCATGGCGAACTCGTGATTCGATGGCGCGGCGCATGCCAGCGCCGTTTGAATTCACTCTACCCGCGCGCCGTGTTTCCGGGCCGACGCTTTTGTAATGGGCTCATGCGCGGCTGTAACAAAGCATGTCGCTGTCCCCGTTTTCGTCAAGCATTTGCAATCGAGGCGTCAAGCGCCGGTAAGCAAGGCCTCGAAGCGGCGCTGCCCGTCGGGCGTGATGCGCAGCACGCGCGGCTTGCCGGCCGGCTCGATCCAGCGCTGCGCGAGCCAGGCATCGAGCAGCGCGGCGCCGAGCGCGCCGGCCAGGTGGGCGCGCCGCTCGCTCCAGTCCAGGCAGGTGCAGGCGAAGCGGCGGCGGCGCCGCCGCTGGGCGCCGATGTCGATCCGCCAGCGGTTCGCCAGCTCGTCGGCGCCCAGCGGCGTGACCACCAGGTCGTGCGGGCCGTCGGCCTCGCCATCGGCGGCGGCCAGCCAGCCGCGCTCGCGCATGCGGTCGTAGACGAGCACCGCCAGCTCGCCCGCCATGTGGTCGTAGCAGGTGCGCGCATGGCGCATCTCGAGCGGCACGGTGCGCGCCACGGCCGGCACCGGCCGCAGCGGCGCGGTGGCCTGCGCGAGGTTGGCGAGCGTCTCGATCGAGGCGGCCACCTCGGGCGAGGCGATCCGGTAATAGCGATGCCGCCCGCGCACCTCGAGCGAGAGCAGGCCGCCGTCGGTCAGGCGCGCCAGGTGTGCGCTGCCGGCCGAGGGCGAGAGCCCGGCCAGCAGCGTCAGCTCGCCGGCCGGGCGCGCGCTGCCGTCCATCAGCGCCCACAGCATGGCCGCGCGGCCCGGATCGGCGAGCAGGGCGCCGAGCCGGCTCAAGCCGGGAAAGTGCGGGTCGGTGGCGATCATGGTCGGGCCTCGGTGGGAAACGGGTCAGGCTAGTGTAGGCGCCGCCTGCATTCGATGGTTCAGGGCAGCGCGAAGTATCGAATGCGGGGCTGTCGATCGCGCGGCCGCGTGCCCGGTGCCGCGCCGCGTAGAATGCGCGGATCGGATTTCGAGGACGGGCGATCATGCGGGAATTGAGCAAACTGCTGCTGGCCGTGTTCGCGGCGGCCTGCCTGTGCGCCGGCTGCGCGAACGGCAGCGCGGGATCGGCCGGCGGCGGCCAGGGCAGCATCGAGATGTACGGCACGCTCGACCAGGGCATCACGGTCCATAACTGAGCCCGGGGCGGCAGCGACGCAGGATCGCGATGGCGAACCGTATAATCGGCCTCACCCACACGATACCGCCCGAAACGGAGCCAAGATGTCGAACCCCACGCCCACCGCGCCCCTCGATCGCACCGAGACCGTGTTCCGTTTCCTCGCCGAGCCGACCTCGGTGAATTTTGGCGGCAAGGTCCACGGCGGTGCGCTGATGAAATGGATCGACGAGACCGCCTACGCCTGCGCGGCGATCTGGTCGAGCCGCTACTGCGTGACCGTCAGCGTCGGCAATATCCGCTTCAAGCGGCCGATCCTGGTCGGCAACCTGGTCGAGCTGAAGGCGCGGGTGGTGGCCACCGGCCGCACCAGCATGCACATCCACGTGACCGTGCACGCGGGCGACCCGAAGGGCGGCGTGCTGCGCCAGACCACCGACTGCATGGTGGTGTTCGTGGCCGTCGACGAGAACGGCAACCCGCTGCCGGTGCCGCCGCTGGTGCCCGTCACGGACGAGGACAAGCGCCTGCAGCAATACGCGCTGGACGTGCGCGAGGCGCTCGACAAGATCGTCGAGCTGAAGCCGGAAGAGGTGGCCAAGGGCGTGGTCTGAGCCGCGCGCCGGCTGCCTGCCGGCGCCAGCCATGATGAACGAGGCCGGCAGGACGCGAGAGACGTCCTGCCGGCCTTGTCGTTGGCATCGAGGGCCGGCGGCGCCGGCCCATGCGCTTATTGCTTGCCGATCATCTCGGCGGGCTTCACCCATTCGTCGAACTGCGCGTCGGTGACGTAGCCCAGCGCGAGCGCCGAGGCCTTCAGCGTGGTGCCTTCCTTGTGCGCCTTCTTGGCGATCTGCGCGGCCTTGTCGTAGCCGATATGCGGATTGAGCGCCGTCACCAGCATCAGCGATTCGTTGAGCAGCGTGTCGATGCGCGAATGATTCGGCTCGATGCCGACCGCGCAGTGATCGTTGAAGCTCAGCGCGCCGTCGGCCAGCAGGCGCACCGACTGCAGCACGTTGTGCGCGATCATCGGGCGGAACACGTTCAGCTCGAAGTTGCCGCTCGCGCCGCCGAAGTTGACGGCCACGTCGTTGCCGAACACCTGGCAGCACAGCATCGTGACGGCTTCCGACTGCGTCGGGTTGACCTTGCCCGGCATGATCGAGCTGCCCGGCTCGTTCTCGGGGATCGACAGCTCGCCCAGGCCGCAGCGCGGGCCGCTGGCCAGCCAGCGCACGTCGTTGGCGATCTTCATCAGGCTGGCGGCGACCGTCTTCAGCCCGCCGTGCGCGAACACCAGCGCGTCGGCCGCGGCCATCACCTCGAACTTGTTGGGCGCGCTCACGAAGGGCAGCTTGGTGAGCCGGCCGATCTCGTCGGCCACCGCCACCGCGAACTTCGGATGCGCGTTCAGGCCGGTGCCCACCGCGGTGCCGCCCTGCGCCAGCTCGTACAGGTGCGGCAGGGTCGATTCGAGATGGCGGATGCCCTGGTCGAGCTGGGCCACGTAGCCCGAGAACTCCTGGCCGAGCGTGAGCGGCGTGGCGTCCTGCAGGTGGGTGCGGCCGATCTTGACGATCCCGGCGAAGGCCTTCGACTTCTCGTCGAGCGTGCTGCGCAGGCGCTTCAGCGCGGGCAGCAACTGGGTATGGATGGCGAACGCGGCAGCGATGTGCATCGCGGTCGGGAACACGTCGTTCGAGGATTGGCCGCGGTTCACGTCGTCGTTCGGGTGGACCTTGCGCGACTCGCCGCGCACGCCGCCGAGCAGCTCGCTGGCGCGGTTCGCGATCACCTCGTTGAGGTTCATGTTGGTCTGCGTGCCCGAACCCGTCTGCCAGACCGCCAGCGGGAACTCCTCGGGATGGCGCCCGGCGATGATCTCGTCGGCGGCCGCGACGATCGCGTTGGCCTTGTCCTCGGCCAGTACGCCGAGCTCGCGGTTGACCGTGGCGGCCGCGCGCTTGATCAGCGCGAGCGCGTGGATCAGCTCGGGCGACTGCTTTTCCGTCGAGATCTTGAAGTTCTGCAGCGATCGCTGCGTCTGCGCGCCCCACAGGCGGGCGTCCGGCACCGCGATCTCACCGAAGGTGTCGCGTTCCATCCGTACTGCTTCGCTCATCTTTGACTCCGTCACAAGAAAACAGCCACGCCGCGCGCATCGGGCGCGGCACGAAAGCGTAGGTAGGGACGGGCGCCGTTCTGTCGACGGCGTCCAGAGGCGACAAGCATAGCGCCGCGCGCGATTTTACGTCGGCTGGCGGCGCGGCGGGAAGAAGGCAGGGCAATGCCGGGCGCGCCCGCCGGTGGTTCGCCTCAGCGGGCGGTGCGGTGATGCGCGTCGATCACGGCCCGGGTCTTCTTGTGGAAACGCCAGGTCATCAGCACGGCCACGCTGGCCAGGCCCGCGGCGAGCCCCCACCAGAGCCCGCGCGCGCCCAGCCCGACGTGGAACGCGAACCAGTAGCCGACCGGGAAGCCGACGCCCCAGTAGCCGAGCGTGGCGACGATCATCGGCACGCGCGTGTCCTTCAGGCCGCGCAGGCAGCCCGAGCCCACCGTCTGCATGCCGTCGACGATCTGGAAGATCGCCGCGATGCCGAGCAGGCTGGTGGCCAGCGCGATGGTGCCGGCGTTCTTCGGGTCGTCCAGGTGCAGGTAGAGGCCGACGATCGCATGCGGCGCAACGATCAGCAGCAGCCCCGACAGCGACATGAAGGCCACGCCCAGCCCGATCGCGGCGAACCCCGCGTGACGCGCCGCCAGCGGCTGGCCGGCGCCCATCCAGTAGCCGACCCGCACGTTGGCGGCCTGGCCGATCGCCAGCGGCACCATGAAGGCGACCGAGGCCACGTTCAGCGCGATCTGGTGCGCCGCCAGCGAGGATTCGCCGAGCACGCCGATGGTCAGGCCGGTGGCCAGGAACAGCGTCGATTCGACCCCGTAGGTGATGGCGACCGGCCAGCCGATGCCGACCAGCTCGCCCATCATCGGCAGCTTGGGCCGCGAGGCGGCCACGAAGTGACGGAACGCCGGGCGGCCGTGCAGCAGCAGCACCAGCGCGATCGCGGTGAGCCAGATGGTGATGGTGGTGGCCACCGCCGAGCCGAGGAAACCGAGCCGCGGCAGGCCGAAGGCGCCGTGGATCAGCCCGTAGTTGAGCACCGCGTTGACGCCCACGCCCGCGATCGAGACCCACAGCAGCCGGCGCGCGGCGCCGATCGCCGGCAGGAAGGAGCGCATCAGGCCCACCCCGATCAGGCTGCCCGGCGCGGCCAGGCACAGCACCCGGCAGTATTCGCCGATATGGCGGGCCAGTTCGGCGGGTTCGTGGAACATCAGCAGCAGCGGCTCGACGAACAGCAGCACCAGGATCGCCGGCAGCGCCAGCAGCAGGGCCAGCGCGACGCCGGTCCAGTAGATGTGCGGGATGCGCTCGTCGGCCTGCGCGCCGCGCGCATGCGCGACGCTGACGCTCACCGAGGTCAGCACGCCCTGCAGCACCGTGACCACCACGAAGAACAGCGTCGCGCCGAGCCCGCCGGCGGCGAGCGAGTCGGGGCCGAGCGAGCCGAGCAGCACCGTGTCGGTGACGCTCATCGCCATCTGCGAGAGCTGCGCGATCGCGAGCGGCGCGGCGAGACGGGCGGTGTCGGCGGCGTGGCGAGAGAAGGAGGGCGGCGCGCTGGCCGCGCGCGAGAAGCCGGGAAGCGACATGGGCGGACCGCGGGTACGTGCCCGCGCTCTGTTGTTGTAGTGAAGCGAGCAGCTTACGTTTTTCCTGCGCGACTGTCGAATCGGCGCCAGAGGGCGCGTCGCGCGTGGGGGCTT
Source organism: Burkholderia sp. SJZ089 (assembly GCF_007828315.1). NCBI lineage: Bacteria > Pseudomonadati > Pseudomonadota > Betaproteobacteria > Burkholderiales > Burkholderiaceae > Burkholderia > Burkholderia sp. SJZ089. Next base: position 33,505 of record NZ_VIUM01000006.1, read on the forward strand.
GGCGGCGGCGTGGCTTCGCGCGCGGGGCCTAGGCGCCGTGCACGGCGATGCGCGTGTCCTGGAACAGCACCACCTGGCCCGCGCGGATCTTGCAGGTCTTGCGCAGCTCGACGGCGCCGTCCACGCGCACCGCGCCCGAGGCGACCAGCACCTTGGCGGAGCCGCCGCTGTCGGCCACGCCGGTGATCTTGAGCAGGTTGTGCAGTTCGACGTAATCGCCGGTCAGGGTGAAATCGAGGTTGGGCATCGTTCGGGGCGCCGATGACGCGCCCATGTAAAAAAGCAAGGCTCGCATCATAAGCCAGCGCGCCGGCGGCGGCGAGCGCCTTGCGCGGCGGTGCGCGCGCGACGGGCACGTTCGCTGCGTCATACGGATCGCGCAAACCCCGGCGCGACCTGCCGTTTCCGCTTTCGCGCCCGCCACTGTAAGCAGATGTGGACGAGCCGCAAGCAAATGAAACGGTGGGTAACAGTCGGGGCTCGCGGCGAACCGGCTGTCGTGAGGGCCGGTCTTTCCTGAAGCCTGCCGCATGTCGCGGCAAGGCGGCGCGGCCGGGTTCGAAGCCGCGTCGAACACTTTCCCCGAGGAGAAATCTCATGTCCAGGATTCGCAAGATGCTGATGGGTGCCGCACTGGTGACGACCACCGTGTTCGCGGCGACTTCCGCGATGGCCCAGGCCGGCGGCGGTGGCGCGGCCGGCGGAGCGGGGGGCGGCGGTGGCGCGGCCGCTGGTGGTGCCGGCGGCGGTGCGGCGGGCGGTGGTGGAATGGGTGGCGGCTCGCAAGGCGCCAATTCCGGCGGCCAGACGGGCGGTACCGACGCGGCGCCGACCGCGCCGGGTAACGGCTCGACCAACGGCATGAGCGGCATGAGCGGCAAGGGCAGCACCGGCATGCATCACTCGACGAAGTCGCACTCGAAGACGCGCGCCAACAGTTCCGCGCACGGTGCCAATTCGAAGGCGGGCGACGCCGTGAACGGCAATACCAACGGCATGTCGCCGGCCGGCAACGGCAGCCCGGGCTCGGGCGGGCAGTAAGTCCGGCCGATGAGGCCGCTTGCGCGGCGCGGGCCGGGAGCCGTCTGGAACGGGTTCCGGCCCGTTGTCGTGGCTACGGGCGCCGCGCGCCCGCTCTCGTCTATGGCCGCTGCTGCGGCTGGCGCGGCGGATTCTGCGTGGCCGGCGCCTTCGGCGGTGTGGCCACCATGAAGATGCCGCGCAGCCAGGCGGCCAGCCGCGAGAACACGTCGTAGGGCTCCTCGACGAAGATCTCCGGCTTGAGCAGCCGCAGGTATTCCATGATCTGCTGGGCTTCCTGCTTCTGGAACGATCCATGCGCGAGCCCGAGCCGCAGCAGGCCGCGCAGCTCGCCGAGCTTCTCGCGCGCGGTGCTGCCCACGCTCGTCTCGCAGGCCAGCTTGGCCTCGTAGACGCGCTGGCGCAGCGATTCCGCGAGCCGCCAGGCGGGCGTCTGCATGCGCTCCTCGAGGGTCTGGATGTCGTGCACCGCCGACTTGATCTGGCCTGCGAGCGGGTCGACCAGGGCGGCGTCGCCCTGGGCCTCCGAGACGATCGCGGCGGCCCAGTCGTGGCAGGCCTTGGCCAGTTCTTCGGGGGTCCATTCGCTGCGCGAGGCGAAGCCGAAGCCGAAGGTTTCGGCCTGGCGCATCAGGATCTCGACGACGTTCGGGAATTCCTTGTCCAGCGTGCGCTTGGCCCAGGCGTACTGGCCGCCCTGCAGCATGCGCTGCACGGCGTGCTCGGTCAGCGGCACCATGTTGTCGAGCAGCTTGGCGCGCAGGAAGTCCTCGAAGGACGGGGTCGCGAACTGCGGATCGAGTTTCAGCGAGACACGCACGAACGCGTCGAAGTCCTTGCGTAGCGACGCAATGGTGTCGTCCTTGATCGACAGCGTGATGTGGCCCATGAATCTCTCGGTACGCGGTGGCTGCCGGCGCCGAGTGGGCGCCGGCATGCGCCGTTCGTGCCGGCGGGGCGTTCGCGCGTGCGGCTGCCCCGGCTGCGTCGCGATCGGCGCCAGGAGGGTTTTCCTCCTATATCGGCAGCGGGCGGGGAAACTTGAGGCCGCGCCAGCTGGCGGGGCAGGCGACGGCGCGGCACGCTCAGGCCGGCAGCCAGCGGGGGATCACCAGCCCCTGCCAGGCGAAGAACACCGCGAGCCCGACCGCGATCGTCAGCAAGGGCCGGCGCGTGGCGGCCGAGACGATCACGGCGGCGACGCCGCCGACCAGCTGCGGATTGCGCAGCGAGAGTTCCAGGCCGCCGCCGTGCGGCGCGACGGTCATCGGCACCACGATCGCGGTCAGCACCGTGACCGGCACGAAGCCGAGCGCGGTGCGCACCAGCGGCGGAAACACCAGCCGTTCGCCGAACAGGAACAGCGTGGTGCGGATCGCGTAGGTGACGGCGGCCATGCCGAGCAGGATCAGCAGGTAGTTCACGAGGCGGCCTCCACGCGGCGACGCGCACGTCCGTGGTCGTGCAGCGAGAGCGCGACGCCCACCGCCACGCCGGCCACCACGGCGGCCAGCAGGCCGAGCTTGTAGGGCAGCGCATGGCAGAGCTGGGCCACCACGCCGGCGGTGACGGCTGCGGCCAGGTAGCGCAAGGCGGCCAACTGCGGCACCACGATCGCGATGAAGGTCGCGGCCATCGCGAAATCGAGCCCGAGCGCCTGCAGGCCCGGGAAGGCCGCGCCGAACAGCAATCCGACCAGGGTCCAGGCCTGCCAGTTCAGGTACATCGCCAGGCCCGAGCCGAAGAAGTAATGCGGGCCGAGTTCGCCGGGGCGCGTGTGGCGGTAGCGCGCGTAGGCCACCGCGAACACCTCGTCGGTCATCAGCGCGCCGAGCGTGGCGCGCCAGCGTAGCGGCAGATGGGCGACATAGGGCGCGAGCGTGGCCGAATAGAGCAGGTGGCGCAGGTTCACCACCAGGGTGGTGGCGATCACCACCAGCGCGCCGGCGCCGCCCGCCAGCAAGCCGGCCGCGATGAACTGCGCGGAGCCGGCGAACACCACCAGCGACATCAGCTCGCCATGCCACCAGGCCAGCGGCCCGGCCGTCACGAGCGTGCCGAAGATCACGCCGAAGGGCGCGGCGCCGACCATCATCGGAAAGGTGTCGCGCGCGCCATCGGCGAATTCGCGCAGCGGGCGCCGCGTGGCGGGGGAATCGAGCGGGCTGGGATGGGACGGGTTCAACGGGAAATCCTCCTGGAGCGCCGAGCATAACGGGGCGCCGCAGGCGGGTCTTGTACGTTCTTGCGCGACGAAAGGGCGGAGCCCCGGCCCCGGCTAGCTGCGCTCGCCCTGCCAGCGGCCCGGCGGCACGCCGAACATCCGCTTGAAGTGGCGCGTGAAATGGCTCTGGTCGACGAAGCCGCTGGCGGCCGCGACCTGCGCGACGGCCACACCCGCGCGCAGCGGCGCGAGTGCGCGCTGCAACCGTAGCTGGTTGCGCCAGGCATGCGGCGCCATGCCGGTGCAGCGCGTGAACAGGCGCGCCGCGTGGAACGGCGACAGGCCGGCTGCCTGCGCCACCTCGGCGAGCGTGGCTGGGCCCAGCAGGTCGGCGGCGAGCCGCTCGCGCATGCGTGCCACGCGCGGTTCGTCCGCGGCCGGCGCACCGGCGCGGGGCCGGCTCAGCGCATGGCGTACCAGCAGGGTCGAGAGCGCGTCGAGCAGGGCCGTTTCGGCGGCCAGCGGATCGGCGCCGCCGAGCGCGAGCGGCGGCGCGGTGATGGCCGGTTCGCCGTCATGGTCGTGAGCTTCGACGGCGACGCCGCCGGCCTCGAGCAGCCGGTGCGCGATCACCAGGCGCCGCGCGCAGTCGGCGTCGTGGATCGCGTCGTCGGGAAACCAGGGCTCGGGCTGCGGCGAGCCGGCGATCTCGTCGGCCAGCGCGTGCAGGAACGCGACCGGCACGTAGGAGACGCGATAGCGCCAGCCGTCCTCGGTCGCGCGCGAGCCGGTGTGCACCTCGCCGGGATTGATGATCGGCACGCTGCCGGTATCGGCCAGGCGCCGGCCGCCGCGATAGGCATAACGCTCGGCGCCGCTCTCGATCACCGGCACGGTGTAGGCCTCGTGCCAGTGCGGCGCGAAGCGGTGCTCGCGGTAGCTGGCCGTGACGAGATCGGCATCCGGCAGCAGGGGCGTGCGCCAGTAGCGGGCGGCGTCGGGGAGGCGGGCGGAGCGCATCGCGAGGCGGGCGTGAGGATCGGGCGCGCGGCCTTACTTGAGCGGGATCGGCGTGCCTGCGGGCACCGGCACGGCCGTGACGCTGTTCTTCGCGCTGCCGGTGGCGATCCGGTCGCTGTAGGTCAGGTAGACCAGGGTATTGCGCTTCTTGTCGACCACCCGCACCACGTGCAGGGTCTTGAACACGAAGGACAGGCGCTCGCTGAACACGTCGGTCTGCTGCTTGAGCGGCTGCGTGAAGCTGATCGTGCCCACCTGTCGGCAGGCGATCGAGGCCTCGGTCGGATCCTCGGCCAGGCCCAGGTTGCCCTTGATGCCGCCGGTGCGGGCGCGCGAGACATAGCAGGTCACGCCCTGTACCAGCGGGTCATCGTAGGCTTCGACCACCACGCGATCGGACCCGGTCAGGCGGAAGTTGGTGTTGACGCTGGCGACTTCCTCGGCGTGCGCGGACACGGGAAGCAGCGGTGCGGCCAGGCAGGCGGCGACGGCAAGGGCGAGACGATTCATGGGCGATGGCCAGGGCAGGAGCGAGGAAGACGACTCTAGCACGGCCGGCATGGGCCAATCGTGCCTCGCGATTCGGGCGCCGGGGGCTGAATCGCGCGGGGAGGGTGAGGTTGCGACGAGGGGGGAAGTGAGCCGGCGCCGAAAAGCAAAAAGGCCCGTCGCATGACGGGCCTTTCGCTGTCTGGCTCCCCGACCTGGGCTCGAACCAGGGACCTACGGATTAACAGTCCGGCGCTCTACCGACTGAGCTATCGGGGAATAAATCGGTACTGCGTTTGTTCGTTGCCGACGCGCCTCGAACGACGTGCCAGCATTCTTGGCTCCCCGACCTGGGCTCGAACCAGGGACCTACGGATTAACAGTCCGGCGCTCTACCGACTGAGCTATCGGGGAACAAACAGCAGAGAAACGAGATTCTATGGGGCTATGACGAGGGTGTCAAGCCTTTGCGCGAATTTTCTGCGGAAACGGCGAGCCGGCAGCAGCGGGCCCGCCGGGTGCGATCAGCGCTCGAGCAGGTGCAGCTTGTCCTGCACGTCCTTCCATTCGTCGGCGTCGCCGGGAGCGGGCTTGGTCTTGGTGATCGACGGCCACAGCTTGGCCAACTCGGCATTGAGCGGCGTGAATTGCTGCTGGTCGCCGGGAACGTCTTCCTCGGCGTAGATCGCATTGGTCGGGCACTCGGCCACGCACACGGCGCAGTCGATGCATTCGTCCGGGTCGATCGCGAGAAAATTGGGACCTTCACGGAAGCAATCCACCGGGCACACATCGACGCAATCGGTGTACTTGCACTTGATGCAGCCTTCGGTCACAACGTGAGTCATTCAAAACGCTCCTGCTTGGCGATTATCTGTGTGGGGTAGGCTTTGCGCCAAATGCGGCATTGTAACTGATGAGGAAAACCCGCATCCAGCAGCCCGCGGCCGGTCTTATATTGTTTCGTGATTAGTTTATGTCGATGACGCGACACGTCCCCGAGGCCCGGGATGGCAGGCGGCGGCGAGCATGGTCGGTCCCGCATTCGGGTAACATGCGGCAGGCAGACGGGGCGGCGCGCCGACGCAGGTAGCCGGCTCGGTCTCGTCCGATCCCGCGATTTTGCTGAAGCTGCCCCCGGCGGCACCGAATCATGATCATTACTTCGCTGCTCGACACCGACCTGTACAAGTTCACGATGATGCAGGTGGTGCTGCATCACTTCCCGGCCGCCAACGTGGAATACCGGTTCCGCTGCCGGACTCCCGGCGTCGACCTGGTTCCCTATATCGACGAGATCCGCGACGAGGTGCGTGGCCTGTGCCATCTGCGCTTCACCGAGGCCGAACTCGACTACCTGCGCCAGATGCGCTTCATCAAGGGCGACTTCGTCGAATTCCTGGCGCTGTTCCATCTCAACGAGAAGTACATCGAGATCTCGCCCTCGCCCAAGGGCAACGGCGAGATCGACATCGCGATCCGCGGCCCCTGGCTGCATACGATCCTGTTCGAGATCCCGGTGCTGGCGATCGTCAACGAGGTCTATTTCCGCAACACGCAGAGCGAGCCCGACTACGGCGAGGGCCGCGAGCGGCTGCGCGAGAAGATGAAACTGCTCGGCGCGAAGCCCGAGTTCGCCGACTGCAAGATCGCCGACTACGGCACGCGCCGCCGCTTCTCGAAGGTCTGGCACGAGGAGGTGGCGCTGACGCTGCGCGACGGGCTGGGTGCACAGTTCGCCGGCACCAGCAACGTCTATTACGCGATGAAGCACGGCATCACGCCGCTCGGCACCATGGCGCACGAGTACCTGCAGGCCTGCCAGGCGCTCGGCCCGCGGCTGCGCGATTCGCAGATCTACGGCCTGGAGATGTGGGCCAAGGAATATCGCGGCGACCTCGGCATCGCGCTGTCTGACGTCTACGGCATGGACGCCTTCCTGCGCGACTTCGACATGTACTTCTGCAAGCTGTTCGACGGCGCGCGCCACGATTCGGGCGACCCCTTCGAATGGGGCGAGCGCATGCTGAGCCACTACGAGGCGAACCGCTGCGACCCGCGCACCAAGGTGCTGGTGTTCTCGGACGCGCTCGACATCCCGAAGGTGCTGCAGCTCTACGAGCGGTTCCGCGATCGCTGCCGGCTCGCCTTCGGCGTCGGCACCAACCTGACCAACGACCTCGGCTACCGGCCGCTGCAGATCGTCATCAAGATGGTCCGCTGCAACGGCCAGCCGGTCGCCAAGCTGTCCGATTCGCCGGGCAAGAGCATGTGCGACGACAAGGCCTACCTGGCCTATCTGCGCCAGGTGTTCGGGATCGCCCAGCCGGCCGAGGAAGAGGCCGGCAAGTAGGCGCGCGGCAGGTCGGGCGATGCCGGGCCGGGCGGCCCGGCATGATTCGGCGCGACAGGGCGCCGCTATAATTGGCCCTTGCCACCGCCACGCTCACGAGGATCGCCCATGGACACGTCGGCCGCCCGCCGCAACATCTTCGCGCGCATCCGCGCCGCCCAGGGACGCCCGGCCGAGCCCGACGCGCTCGAGCGCGAGCAGGCCGCCGACTACCTCGCGCGTCATCCGGCCGGCCCGCGCCCGCCGATGCCGGACGATGCTGCCGGATTGCTCGCGCGCTTCACCGAGGAAGCCGAGCGGATGTCGACCACGGTCGAGGCCGTCGACACGCTCGCCGAGGTACCGGCCGCCGCGGCGCGCTACCTGCAGGCGCGCTCGCTGGCCGCGCGGGCGATCGCCTGGCGCACCCTGGCCGATATCGACTGGGCCTCGGCCGGCCTCGAGGTCGACTTGCGCAAGCCCGTCGAGGGCGACCTGGTCGGCATTACCGGCTGCTTCTGCGCGAGCGCCGAGACCGGCTCGCTGGTGCTGCTGTCGGGCCCGGATACCTATGCCTCCGCGGCGCTGCTGCCGGAAACCCATCTCGTGGTGGTACCGGCCTCGCGCATCGTCGCCGGTCACGAGGATGCCTTCGCGCTGATCCGCGCCGAACGTGGCGAGCTGCCGCGTGCGGTCAATATCGTGTCGGGGCCGTCGCGCACCGGCGATATCGAGCAGACCATCGTCCTCGGCGCGCATGGCCCGTATCGCGTGCACGCGATCATCGTGCGCGGCGCATGAGGCTTGCCGCGCGCGTTTCCCATTCCTTTCCCGGTGCCTCGAACCTGCCGCTGGCGGCAGCGAGTGGGCGCCTTCCCGATCCGATGACTTTCCACCGACCTGATTCCTTCGCCGTCCGGGGCGCACCGCGCCGCGTCGCGCCGTGGCTCGCGCTGTTCATGCTGCTGCTGACGGCGGCGTCCGCGCCGGCCTCGGCGGCCACGCTCGACGGCGCCACCTTGTCCGCGCTCTGGGGCCTGCCGTTCGCCGGAATGCTGCTGTCGATCGCGCTGTTCCCGCTGGTGGCGGCCTCGTTCTGGCATCACCACTACGGCAAGATCGCGGCGGCCTGGGCGCTGCTGTTCCTGCTGCCGTTCGCGGCCGTGTTCGGCGCGGCCACCGCCGGCGCCACCCTGGTCCATGCGCTGCTCGAGGAATACATCCCCTTCATCGTGCTGCTGGCCGCGCTCTACACCGTGGCGGGCGGCATCTGCGTGCATGGCGAGCTGCGCGCCTCGCCGGCGCGCAACACCGCGCTGCTCGCGCTGGGCACCGTGCTGGCGAGCCTGATGGGCACCACCGGCGCGGCGATGCTGCTGATCCGGCCGCTGCTGCGCGCCAACGCGGCACGGCCGCGCGTGGTGCACGTGGTGGTGTTCTTCATCTTCCTGGTCGCGAACGCGGGCGGCGCGCTCTCGCCGCTCGGCGATCCGCCGCTGTTTCTCGGTTTCCTGAACGGCGTCGATTTTTTCTGGACCACGGTGCATCTCGCGCTGCCCACGCTGTTCGTCTGCGGCGTGCTGCTGGCGCTGTTCTACGCGCTGGACGCCTGGCGCTTTCGCCGCGACGGCGGCGGTGCCGTCACGCTGCCGCGCGACCCGGCACTGACCGCCGCGGCCGAGCCGATTCGCATCGACGGCAAGCGCAACTTCGCGCTGCTCGGCGCGATCGTCGCGCTGGTGCTGATGAGCGGCATCTGGAAACCCGGCATCCGCTTCGACGTGTTCGGCACCGAGGTGGCCCTGCAGAACGCCGTGCGCGACCTGGCCCTGGCCGCGCTCGCGCTGCTCTCGCTGGCGATCACGCCGCGCTCGGCGCGCGAGGGCAATGCCTTCGACTGGGCGCCGATCGAGGAGGTCGCCAAGCTGTTCGCCGGCATCTTCGTGACCATCGCGCCGGTGATCGTGATCCTGCGCGCGGGTGCCGACGGCGCTTTCGCGCCGATCGTCCACCTGGTCACGGCGGACAACGGCGAGCCGGTGGTGCCGATGCTGTTCTGGGCCACCGGGCTGCTGTCGTCCTTCCTCGACAACGCGCCGACCTACCTCGTATTCTTCAACCTCGCCGGCGGCGACGCGCCGACCCTGATGACGAGCGGCGCGGCCGCGCTCGCGGCGATCTCGGCCGGCGCGGTGTTCATGGGCGCGAACAGCTATATCGGCAACGCGCCGAACTTCATGGTGAAGGCGATCGCCGAATCGCGCGGGATCCGCATGCCGAGCTTCTTCGCCTATCTGGGCTGGTCGTTCGGCATCCTGGTGCCGGTGTTCGCGCTGGCGACGTGGCTGTTCTTCGCCGGCTGAGCGAGGGTGTCGGGAAGGGTTTCAATACAGGTAGCGCGCCGGTCGCGCGCGCTTGACGGAGGCAGGCAATGCAGAAAATCCTGGTGGCGCGTTCGATCTTTCCGGACGTGATCGAGCGGCTCGAACAGCATTTCGAGGTGGACTGGAACGACGGCGACGCGCTCGCGCCCGAGGCGCTGACGGCGCGCCTGGCCGACAAGGACGGCGCGCTGACCGCGGGCGACCCGATCGGCGCGGCCACGCTGGCGGCTGCGCCGAAGCTGCGGGTGGTGGCCAACATGGCGGTCGGCTACAACAACTTCGATATGGCCGCCTTCAATGCGGCGAACGTGCTCGGCACCAATACGCCGGACGTGCTCAACGAGACCACCGCCGATTTCGGCTGGGCGCTGATGATGGCGACCGCGCGGCGCATCGCCGAATCCGAGCACTGGCTGCGGGCCGGCCAGTGGCGCAAATGGTCGTTCGACAGCTTCCTCGGCGGCGACATCCACGGCGCCACGCTCGGCGTGATCGGCATGGGCCGCATCGGCCAGGCGCTGGCGCGGCGCGCGCGCGGCTTCAACATGCGGGTGGTCTATCACAACCGCTCGCGCGTCGCGCCCGACATCGAGGCCGAGCTGAACGCCGAGTACCTGGGCAAGGAGGCGCTGCTGCGGCAGGCCGATCACGTGGTGCTGGTGCTGCCCTACACGAAGGACAACCATCACACCATCGGCGCGGCCGAACTCGCGCTGATGAAGCCGAGCGCGACGCTGACCAATATCGCGCGCGGCGGCATCGTCGACGATGCGGCGCTGGCCGAGGCGCTGCGCGAGCGGCGTATCGCGGCGGCCGGCCTCGACGTGTTCGAGGGCGAGCCGAGCGTGCATCCGGCGCTGCTGGCGGTGCCCAACGTGGTGCTCACGCCGCATATCGCCAGCGCCACCGAGGCAACCCGCCGCGCGATGGCGAACCTCGCGGCCGACAACCTGATCGCGGCGCTCGGCGTCGGGCCGCGCGCCGGACGTCCGCCCAATCCGATCAACCCCGACGTGATCGGCAAGGCGCGCGCATGACGATGCCGCTTCTGCTGGGCGCGCTGGTGGTACTGGCGGTGGCGCTGGTGGTCGCGCTGCTGGTGATCTGGCGCGGCGCGGGCCGCGGCGCCGAGGGCGAGGGCTGGCTCGGCGAGCGGCTCGACGACGTGCAGGATGCCCAGGCGCATGCGATGGAGCGGCTCGAGCGCGCGCTGCGCGGCGAGCTCGCCGACGGCGCGCGGGCCTCGCGCGGCGAATTGTCGGGCAGCTTCGCCCAGTTGCAGCAGACCCTGGCCGCGCAGATGACGAGCGTGGCCACCGTGCAGAACCAGCAGATCGACGGCTTCGCGCAGCAGCTCGCCAAGCTGGTCGCCGCGAACACGCAGCAGTTCGAGGCGGTGCGCGAGGGCCTGCAACAGCAGGCGCAGCTCGCGCGCGACGAGCAGGGCACCTCGCTTCGCCATTTCGGCACGCTGCTGAACCAGCAGCTCGCGCAACTGAGCGAGGCCAACGACCGGCGGCTGGGCGAGGTGCGCGCCACGCTCGAGCAGCGCCTCAAGGAGATCGAGGCCAACAATGCCGTGAAGCTCGAGGAGATGCGCCGCACCGTCGACGAGAAGCTGCATGCCACGCTCGAGCAGCGGCTCGGCGAATCGTTCCGGCTGGTTTCCGAACGGCTCGAGCAGGTCCATCGCGGGCTCGGCGAGATGCAGACGCTGGCCGCCGGCGTGGGCGACCTGAAGAAGGTGCTGACCAATGTGAAGACGCGCGGCACCTGGGGCGAGGTCCAGCTCGAGGCCCTGCTCGAACAGATGCTGACGCCGGATCAATACGCGAAGAACGTCGCCACGGTGCCGCGGCGCAGCGAGCGCGTCGAGTTCGCGATCCGGCTGCCGGGCCGCGAGCACGATGCGCAGCCGGTCTGGCTGCCGGTCGACGCGAAATTCCCGCGCGAGGACTACGAGCGCCTGATCGATGCGCAGGAGCGTGCCGACGTGGCGGCGGTGGAGGAGGCGGCGCGCGCGCTGGAGCTGCGCATCCGCGCGGAGGCGAAGAGCATCGCGGAGAAATACGTGTCGCCGCCGCACACCACCGATTTCGCCTTGCTGTTCCTGCCGACCGAGGGCCTGTATGCCGAGATCCTGCGGCGACCCGGGCTGACCGACCAGCTGCAGCGCGACTATCGCGTCACGGTGGCGGGGCCGACCACGCTGACGGCCCTGCTCAACAGCCTGCAGATGGGTTTCCGCACGCTCGCCATCGAGCGGCGTTCGAGCGAGGTGTGGCAGGTGCTGGGCGCGGTGAAGACCGAGTTCGGCAAGTTCGGCGAGGTGCTGGCACGCACCAAGGCGCAACTGGAGACCGTCACGCGCTCGATCGAATCGGCCGAGCAGCGCACGCGGGTGATGAATCGCAAGCTCAAGGATGTCGAGGCGCTGCCCGGCGATCAGGCCGCGGGGCTGCTCGGCGCGGCCTCGGGCGAGGCCGATCCCGACGAGGCCTGAGGTGTCGTCGCCGGGAAGCCGCCCGCCCAGGGACGGCGCACCCGGCGCGGCTTATTCGTCGCCGGGCGCCGGCTGGGCGAGCGCATCGAGCGCCTCGCCCGTGACGCGCACCACGCGCCAGTCGGACAGCACGGTGGCGCCCATCCGTTCGTAGAAATCGATCGCCTGGCGGTTCCAGTCGAGCACGGTCCACTCGAAACGGCCGCACTTGCGCTCGACCGCGAGCGCCGCCACCGCGCGCAGCAGCCGCGTGCCGAGGCCGGTGCCGCGGCAGGCCGGCTTGACGTAGAGATCCTCCAGATAGAGGCCGCGCTTGCCGACGAAGGTCGAGTAGTTCTGGAAGTAGAGCGCGTAGCCCACCACCTCGTTGTCGAGCGTCGCGACCAGCGCGCCGGCCGCCGGGTTCCGGCCGAACAGCGCGTCGGCGAGATCGGCCTCGGTGGCGACGAACAGGTGCGTGAGCGATTCGAACTGGGCCAGCTCGCGCGTGAGCGCGACGAGATCGGCGACGTCGTCGGGCTGCGCGTCGCGGATCTCGAAGTTCATGCCTCCTCCTGCACGTCCGACAGCACGATCTCGATGCCGCCGAAGCGCGAGGCAACCCAGTTGTAGGCGTGGCAGGCGATCCACAGCAGCACGAAGCCGAGGATCGCGTTCAGCAGCAGGGCGCTGAAGATGGTGCTCAGCTCGACCGAGCCGAAACGCACGAAGGCGACCACGATCCCCAGCAGCACGATCGGCACGCTGAAGGTCAGGTAGACGAGGATCAGCGCCTTGGCCGTCTGCCCTGCCGCGATCGAGGAAATTTGCTTTTTCATAATCGAGTTGCCCCGTAAGTGCTGATAGTGGTGAATCTCAGAGTGCGCCGGCGAACGGGAGGATCTCCACGCTCGCGCCGGCCTCGACGCGGGCCAGCTCTGCGCCGATCACGATGAAGCAGTTCGCGTCGCTGAGGCCCTTCAGCGATGCCGAGCTCTGTGAGTCCGCCGGGCTCACCTGCCAGTTGCCGTCGGCGTCGCGCGAGGCGATCCCGCGCAGGAAATCGGTGCGGCCCGCGCGCGTGTCGATCGCCGCGAGGGTGCGCGCCGGGTAGCGCGGCGCCGGTTCGGGGCGCGCGCCCATCAGTGTCAGCAAGGCGTCGCGCACGATCACCTGGAAAGTGGCCGCGACCGCCACCGGATTGCCGGGCAGGCCGAAGAACAGCGCCGCGCGCGTGCCCGGCGCGGCCGGCGCCAGGTGCCCGCAGGCCAGCGGGCGTCCCGGGCGCATCGCCAGGCTCGCGAAGCTGATGCGGCCGAGCCGGCCGAGCAGCGCGCGCGTGAAGTCGGCATCGCCGACCGAGACGCCGCCCGAGGTGATCACCACGTCGGCGCGCGCGGCCGCCTCGCTTAGCGCGGCTTCCAGCGCGGCCGGATCGTCGCGCACGATGCCGCCGTCGATCGCCTCGACGCCGAGCGTCGCCAGCATGCCGAACAGCGTCGCGCGGTTGCTGTCGTAGCGGCCGCCCGCGCCGAGCGGCTCGCCCGGCGCGCGCAGTTCGTCGCCGGTCGACAGGCAGGCCACGCGCAAGCGGCGGCGCACCGTCACCTGGCCGATGCCGAGCGAGGCCAGCAGGCCGAGATCGGCGGGCCGCACGACGCGGCCGGCCTCGAGCACGGTCGCGCCGCGCGCCAGATCCTCGCCGGCACGGCGGCAATTGGCGCCTGGCGCGACGGCTTGCGCCTCGAATTTCACCAGCGTGTCGCTCGTGTGTTCCCGCGGGATCACCTTCACGCGTTCCTGCGGGATCACCGTGTCGCAGCCGAGCGGCATCGGCGCACCGGTCATGATGCGCACGCAGGCACCGGCCGGCGTGCCGCCCGGATGCGGATGACCTGCCAGGGCGATGCCGGCCACCGCCAGGCTCAGTTCTCCCTCGTTCGCGGCGGCCAGCGCGGCGCCGTCGAAGGCATAACCGTCCATCGCCGAATTGTCGTAGGCCGGCACGTCGAGCGGCGAGGCGACCGCCTCGGCCAGCACGCGGCCGAGCGCCTCGCCGAGCGCGACCGTTTCCGTTTCCGTCACCGGCACGAGTTCGCGCAGCGCGAGCGCGCGGGCGGCGTCGACGGACAGGATTTCGGGATGGATTTGGGCTGGCGACGAGTGCGTGGTCATGGCTGAAGAGGCGCCGCTAGGCGGATCGGAGTCGCGCCGGTGCGACGGCTGCCGCATCGGCGCAAGGCCTGGGCGGCGATGGGCGGCGGGCGGTCTGGCCGCGCCGGCCTCAGTCCCGTTCTAGGCGGGTCAATTCCTGCAAAGAATTGGCATTGTAAAACGCGCGCTCGTCATGAAATGGCACTTCGACGGTCTTGTGGCGTGCGTACCACGCGCGCACGCGCCGTTCGCCGGCGGCCAGCGCGGCCTCCAGATCCTCGGCCAGGGCGCGAGGCACCAGGGCGAAGGTCGGCTGTGGATGGCGCTGGCCCTGCGCGTCGACCGATACCGCCACCGCGATCTCGGCGGCCTGCGCCTCGCGCGCGGCCTGGAGGCGCTCGGCGAGATCCGCTGCCAGGAATGGCGTGTCGCAGGGCGAACTCAGCACCAGCGGCGTGGGTGCCGCGCGCAGGCCGGCCAGCAGCCCGGCCAGCGGGCCCTCGAAGCCGGGCCGGGCGTCGGCCACCACCTGGGCGCGATAGGGCTGGCCGAGCTCGGCGTAGCGATCGAGATGGCGGTTCGCGCTGATCACCATCGCGCCGACCTGCGGCGCGAGCCGGCGCAGCACGTGCAGCGCGAGCGGCTCGCCGTGCAGCGGCTGCAGGCCCTTGTCGACGCCGCCCATTCGCGAGCCCTGGCCGCCGGCCAGCAGCAGGCCGGTCAGCCTCGCGTGCGCGGGCGGCGTGGCGTGATCGGGGAGGTTCAAGGGAGCGGGCTTTCGAGCGTGGAAGCGGCGCGAGGCTCAGCCGCCGATGTAGGACATCTCGACCCGGCGCGCGCCGTCGGCGGCTTGCGCCTCGGCCTGCGCGGTGCCGCGCAGTTGCGAATAGCGGTCGTCGCGGGCCTGCCAGATCCGCGCCACGGCGCTGGCGATCTGCGCGTCGGAGGCGCCGTTGCGCAGCAGGGCGCGCAGGTCGTGCCCCTGGTTGCCGAACAGGCACAGGTAGAGCTTGCCCTCGGTCGACAGGCGCGCGCGCGTGCATTCGCCGCAGAACGCGCGCGTCACGCTCGAAATCAGGCCGATCTCGCCGCCGCCGTCGGCATAGGCCCAGCGCTGCGCGGTCTCGCCCGGCGCGTGGGCCTCGAGCGGCAGCAGCGGGAACTGCGCGTCGATTCGCGCCAGCACCTCGGCCGAGGGCAGCACGTCGGTCATGTTCCAGCCGTTCGAGGTGCCGACATCCATGTATTCGATGAAGCGCAGCACCACGCCGGTGTTCCGGAAGCGGCGCGCCATCGGCACGATCTCGGCGTCGTTGGTGCCGCGCTTGACCACCATGTTGACCTTGAGCGGCGCGAGCCCGGCGTCCTGCGCGGCGAAGATGCCTTCCAGCACGTCGGCGCTGGCGAAATCGGCATCGTTCATGCGGCGGAACAGGGTGTCGTCGAGCGCGTCGAGGCTGACCGTGACGCGCGTCAGGCCGGCATCGCGCAGGCTGCGCGCCTTGCGCGCCAGCAGCGAGCCGTTGGTGGTCAGGGTCAGGTCGAGCGGGCGGCCGTTGACGGTTTCCATCCGCGCCAGCCGCTCGATCAGGAATTCCAGGTTCTTGCGCAGCAGCGGCTCGCCGCCGGTGATGCGGATCTTCTCGACGCCATGCGCGACGAAGATGCGCGCCGTGCGCTCGAGCTCCTCGAGCGAGAGCAGCGCGCTGTGGGGCAGGAACGGATAGTCCTTGTCGAATACCTCGCGCGGCATGCAGTAGACGCAGCGGAAGTTGCAGCGGTCGGTGACCGAGATGCGCAGGTCCCGCAGCGGGCGCGAGAAGGTATCGCGCAGCGTGCCGCTCGGCGCGAGCAGGGCGCCGGACAGGTCCGGGATGCCGCTGACATCGGTGACCGGGATGATGCGTCGGGACATGGCGGGGCGGTTCGGGTTCATGGGGACGGACAGGCGTCTATTTTAACGACAAGACGCCGATCGGGCCGGCGCACGGAAACCCGTAGAAAAAGAGCACAGACGCGCACTGTGCGGGAGGGTCGGCCGAGGCTGTACCGGCCGCCACCGGCAGGGATGGGGTGCCGGAAAGCCCGCGCCATGAAAAAACCCGCCCTCGGGAGGGCGGGTTTCGGCGCGGGACGAAGCCCGGTGCTGCCTGGCGCGAGACGCTCGCTCAGTGCTGCGAGCGGGTTTCGACCTGTTGCATCGGCGTCGAATCGACCGGCGGCAGGGCCTTGCGCTCACGCGGGGCACGTGCCTGCGGCACGACCCGGGCGGCGGCTTCCTGGGCGGCGCGGAGCTTGTCGGCATCCGTGTTCACCCAGATCAGGCCGGCTGCATCGAGTGCGGCTTCGACGCCGGCCGCAGCCGGAGCCGGGGCTGCGGCCAGTGCCTGCGGCACCGGGACCGGCTTGGCCTGCTCGGGCTCGACTGCCGCTTGCGGCTCGGCGGTCGCGGCCGGAGTCGCTTCCACCGCGACCGGCGCGGGTTCGACGACCGGAGCCGGGGCCGGTTCCACCGCGGCGGCAGGCGCCGTTTCGGCGACCGGTGCCGGCTCGACTGCCGGCGCGGGTTCGACCGCCGGTGCGGCTTCCTGGATCGGCACCGGTTCGGCTTCGGCCGGGCTGGCCTCGACCTGGACCGGCGCGGCATACGCCACGGGCTCGACTGCCGGGGCGGCTTCGACCGGAGCCGGTTCGCTTGCCACCGGTGCCGATTCGGCGGCCTGCGGCGCTTCGACCGGAGCCGGCGTGGCGATCACGACCGGTTCGGCTGCCGGGGCGACATGGGCCACGGGCTCGACCACCGGCGTGGCGACCGGGGCTGCCGGTGCCGCTTCGGCGGCCGGAGCTTCCGGCGCCGTTTCCGCTGCGCTCGGGGCGACGGCTTGCGTCGACGCCTCGGCATGCGCGGCGACCGCTTCGACGGCCACCGCGGCGGTAGCGGCGGTCACCGTGGCGACGGCTGCCACGACCGGGGCGTCCGCGCCATGATCGGCCGTTGCGGCGGCCTCATGGTCGACGCCTTCCGCACCTTCCACGCCTTCCGGCGTGGTGCCGGCGCCTTCCTCGCGATCGCGACGGCCACCACGACGGCCGCGGCGGCGACGGCGGCGTTCCTCGCCGTCACGCGCACCGGCTTCCGCGTCGGTGCCGGCCTGCTCGGCGCCCGGCGCCAGCAGTTCGGCGTCCTCGGCCGTTTCGGCATGGTTTTCACCACGATTGACGGTTTCCAGCGTGGCGGCGTGCGGCACGGCCTTGCGGCGTTCACCGCGCTCGCCGCGTTCGCGACGTTCCTGGCGCGGCGCTTCCACCGTGCCTTCTGCCGTCACGGCGCGCTCGCGCGGCTCGCGACCTTCACGTGCCTCGCGGCCTTCCCGCGCTTCCCGCGCTTCCCGCGGCTCGCGGTTGTCGCGTTCGCGCGGCTCGCGGCCTTCGCGGTTCTCGCGCGGCTCGCGGGCTTCCCGAAGTTCGCGGCCTTCGCGACCCTCGCGTGCCTCGCGCGGTTCGCGGTTGCCACGTCCTTCGCGGTTCTCACGCGGCTCCCGCGCTTCCTTGCCTTCGCGCTCGCCACGCGGCGGCTGCGGCTGGCGAGCGCCGGCGACGGCGGCTTGCGCGTCGCGCGCGCCGGCCTGCTGGCCGCCGCGGCGATTGCCGTTGTTGCGATTGCGATCGCCGCCGCGCTCACCGCGCTCGGACTTCTCGCCACGGGCCGGGCGGGCCGTCGAGGCGGCTTCCTTGACCGGTTCCGGCGCTGGAGCCGGCGTGGCCGGCGCACCGCCGAGCAGGCGCTTGAGCCAGCCGAACAGGCCACCGGCGGCAGGCGCCGCGGCCACCGGAGCCGGTGCGGCCACCGGGGCGGGTGCCGCCTCGCGCGGCGGTGCCGCGCTCGGTGCCGGGCTGGCCGGCGTGATGCCCTTGACGGCTGCCTCCTGCTTCGGCTTCGCGTCGGCGGCGCGCTTGCTGTAACCGGTTTCCGATTCGAGCTCGCGGGCGGCTTCCTCGGCCATCTTCCAGGAGGCGCGCGGATCGTCGAGACGGGCGTCGTCGTGACGCAGGCGCTCGAGCTTGTAATGCGGCGTATCGAGGTGCTTGTTCGGGATCAGCACGATGCCGACCTTGAAGCGCGACTCGATCTTGTTGATTTCCTGGCGCTTTTCGTTCAGCAGGAATGCGGTGACTTCGACCGGCACCTGGCAATGGATCGCCGCGGTGTTCTCCTTCATCGCCTCTTCCTGGATGATCCGCAGCACCTGCAGCGCCGAGGATTCCGTATCGCGGATGTGGCCGGTGCCGTTGCAGCGCGGGCAGGTCACGTGGCTGCCTTCGGAGAGGGCCGGGCGCAGGCGCTGGCGCGACAGCTCCATCAGGCCGAAGCGCGAGATCTTGCCCATCTGCACGCGGGCGCGGTCATGCTTGAGCGCGTCCTTCAGGCGCTGCTCGACCTCGCGCTGGCTCTTGGCCGATTCCATGTCGATGAAATCGATCACGATCAGGCCGCCCAGGTCGCGCAGGCGCAACTGGCGCGCCACCTCGTCGGCGGCTTCCAGGTTGGTGCGGGTGGCGGTTTCCTCGATGTCGGCGCCCTTGGTGGCGCGCGCCGAGTTCACGTCGATCGCGACCAGCGCCTCGGTGTGATCGATCACGATCGCGCCGCCCGAGGGCAGCGGCACCGTGCGCGAGTAGGCCGTCTCGATCTGGTGCTCGATCTGGAAACGCGAGAACAGGGGAACGTCGTCGTGGTAGCGCTTCACCTTGCCGACATTGTCGGGCATCACGATGTCCATGAAGGCTCGCGCCTGATCGTGGATCTCGGTGGTGTCGATGAGGATTTCGCCGATGTCGGGCTGGAAATAGTCCCGGATCGCGCGGATCACCAGGCTCGATTCCAGGTAGATCAGCATCGGCTGGCCGTTGTGGCCGCTCTTCGAGGCGGCCTCGATGGCGTGCCAGAGCTGCAGCAGGTAGTTCAGGTCCCACTGGAGTTCCTCGGCGCTGCGGCCGATGCCCGCAGTGCGGGCGATCATGCTCATGCCTTCCGGGATCTCGAGCTGCGCCATGGTCTCGCGCAGTTCCTGGCGCTCGTCGCCCTCGATACGGCGCGACACGCCGCCGCCGCGCGGGTTGTTCGGCATCAGCACCAGGTAGCGGCCGGCCAGCGAGATGAAGGTGGTCAGGGCGGCGCCCTTGTTGCCGCGCTCTTCCTTCTCGACCTGGACGATCAGTTCCTGGCCCTCGCGCAGCGCATCCTGGATGCGCGCGGAGCGCATGTCGACGCCGTCGCGGAAGTATTGGCGGGCGACTTCCTTGAACGGCAGGAAGCCGTGGCGGTCTTCGCCGTAGTTGACGAAGCAGGCTTCGAGCGAGGGCTCGATGCGGGTGACCACGCCCTTGTAGATATTGCCTTTGCGCTGTTCGCGGCCGGCGGTTTCGATATCGATGTCGATGAGTTTCTGCCCATCGACGATGGCGACACGCAGTTCTTCCTGCTGTGTCGCATTGAACAGCATGCGTTTCATTGAACGACTCCAGGCGGCCCTACCGGCGGCGCGTCCCGCTTGTCAGGCGGAACGCGGACGAAGGCAGGCCGCGCCTTGTTGTGTTGTCACAAGCACGCTGGAGCGGGAAGGCTGGCGGGAGAATTGCCTGAAGAGGCGCGGACCGATACGACCGGCCGGCTGCCATGGGCACCTGCGAACGCGGCTTCAAAGCACGGATGGTTCACTCCGCGCGCCGTGCGGCGCGCTAAGCCTGTTACCGGGCAATGCCGCAGCGCGCGGCGCAGGATGCGCGCGACGTCGCTGAGTGGCATGTGCTGCGGCCTGGCCGCAGCGGGGAGTATCGAATCCAGCCCGACTTTCCCGCCTGGGGTGTTCTACCTTGGTTTGACGTCGCCTCCGGCTTCGCACGTTTCGCGAAACCGTGCCGGGCGCACGCCGTCATATTCGCAACCGACAGCGTGGGCGGCACACCTCGTGCCGTACCGCCGCTGCCAATTGAATTCTTTTTGTCCAACTTTCCGTTACCGCGGCATGCCGCCGACCGAATCCGCCTGTGGGCGCGATCCTTGCCGGCGCGAGTGCCGTGCGTGCAACTTGCTGCCTCTCTTTTGTGCAGGGGTGAGCAGCAGCCCCCCGGCGCAAGTAAAATAGCGGTTTGCGCTTGCGCCTCATGCAATCCGCCCGAACCTGGCCGATCCGGCCGCCCGCAGCGGTATGCTGGGCAAAATTATATTCAGTATGAATGAGTTAGGCAAAATTTCTCAGAAAACGGTCGCAAGCGGTCAGGTTTCCATGGTCGAGGTCGGCGAGGAAGCCGCCGGTCAACGCATCGACAATTTCCTCCTGCGCGTCTGCAAGGGCGTGCCAAAAAGTCACATCTATCGCATCCTGCGCAGCGGCGAAGTCCGTGTGAACAAGGGGCGGATCGATGCCCAGTACCGGCTCGCCTATGGCGACGTGGTGCGCATCCCGCCGATCCGGATCGCCGCCGCGGATTCCTCGCGCGAGTCCGTGCCGGTGCCGGCCGCCGAATTCGCGGTGGTGTTCGAGGACGAGGCGATGCTGGTCATCAACAAGCCCGCCGGCGTGGCCGTGCACGGCGGCAGCGGAGTGTCGTTCGGCGTCATCGAGCAATTGCGCGAGGCCCGGCCCGAGGCGCGCTTCCTGGAACTGGTGCACCGCCTCGACCGCGAGACCTCGGGCATCCTGATGATCGCCAAGAAGCGCTCGGCCCTGGTCGGGCTGCACGAGCAGATCCGCGACAACCGGATGGACAAGCGCTACTACGCCGCCGTGCATGGCGAGTGGGCCGCCGACTGGGGCCGCCGGCGCGCCGTCAAGGTGCCGCTGTTCAAGTACTCGACCCCCGACGGCGAGCGCCGTGTGCGGGTCCAGGACGACGGGCTGCCCTCGCATACCGTCTTCAACCTGATCGACCGCTGGAGCGACTACGCATTCCTGGAAGCGGAACTCAAAACGGGTCGGACCCATCAGATACGCGTACACTTGGCACATCTCGGGCTGCCGATCGTCGGTGACGCGAAGTACGGCGATTTCGCCCTGAACAAGGCGCTGGCCCGCGCGAACGCGCGCCCGTCGCTGAAACGGATGTTCCTGCACGCGTATCGCCTGAAGCTCGCGCATCCGCTGTCGGGCGAGACGCTGCAGTTCGACGCGCCGCTGCCCGACGAATGCCGGCGCTTCCTCGATCAACTCAACGAACTGCGCGCGTCCGGCGCGTGAACCGCATGGCCCGACAGCAATTTGACCTGATCGTTTTCGACTGGGACGGCACGCTGATGGATTCGACCGCGCACATCGCGCGCAGCATCCAGGCGGCCTGCCGCGACCTCGGCCTGCCCACGCCCTCCGACGAGGCCTCGCGCTACGTGATCGGCCTGGGCTTGCGCGACGCGCTGGCGATCGCCGCGCCCTCGCTCGATCCCGCCGACTACGCCAAGCTCGCCGAGCGCTACCGCTTCCATTACCTGGTGAAAGACCAACTGATCGAGCTGTTCGCCGGCGTGCGCGAGATGCTCGAGGAGCTGCGCGATACCGGCTACCTGCTGGCGGTGGCTACCGGCAAGGGGCGCGTCGGCCTGAATCGCGCGCTCGACGAAACCAAGCTGACGCGCTTTTTCGACGGCACGCGCTGCGCCGACGAAACCTTCTCCAAGCCGCATCCGGCCATGCTCCACGAGCTGAGCCGCGAACTGGGGCAGAATCTGGCGCGCACCGTGATGATCGGCGACACCACCCACGACCTGCAGATGGCGGCCAGCGCCGGCGCGGCCGGCGTGGGCGTGGCCTACGGCGCGCATTCGTCCGAATCGCTGGCCACGCTGGAGCCGCGCTACATCGCCGCCGACGTGGAGGCGCTGGCCGGCTGGCTGCGCGAGCACGCATGAGCGAGCCGGTGTTCGTCTGCGCCGCCGAGGCGCTGGTCGACGGCGGCGCCGGCATCCGCCGCGCGGCCAGGCTGCGCGGCGAGGATGTGGTGGTGTTCTTCGTGCGCTACGACGGCCGTGCCTACGGCTACCTGAACCGTTGCGCCCACGTGCCGATGGAACTGGACTGGAACGAGGGCCAGTTCTTCGAATCCTCCGGCCTCTACCTGATGTGCGCGACGCACGGCGCGATCTACGCGCCCGATACCGGCAAGTGCGTCGGCGGCCCGTGCCGCGGCGCGCGCCTGCGCGCCGTCGAGGTGGACGAGCGCGACACGCCGGACGGCCGCGCCGTCTACTGGCTGCCCGACGCGGACCTGGTCCCGCAGGCGGCCTGATCCGTTTCTCCTCCTCCTCACTGGCCTTCGCATGTCCGACCAACCGACTTCTCCCGATTCAACCGGCGCCGAGCGCGAGTCGAACCCGCCGGCCGCGCCGCAAGCCGGCCGCGAACCCAACTGGGAGCGCGCCGCGCTCGAGCGGATCGCGATGGCGGCGATCGTCGAGCAGCGCGCCGCGCGCCGCTGGCGGATCGCCTTCCGCTTCCTCTGGCTGATCGTGTTCGTGGTGCTGGTGTTCGCGATCTTCGATTTCTCCGGCGACGGCAAGCTCTCGAGCAGCCGCCACACGGCGCTGGTGACGATCGACGGCGAGATCGCGGCCGGCACCAATGCCAATGCCGAGGACATCAACTCCGCGCTCGACGATGCCTTCGAGGATTCCGGCACGGTGGGCGTGGTGCTGCGCATCAACAGCCCGGGCGGCAGCCCGGTGCAGGCCGGTATCGTCTACGACGAGATCCGCCGGCTGCGCAAGAAGTACCCGTCCAAGCCGCTCTACGTGGTGGTCAGCGACATGTGTGCCTCGGGTGGCTACTACATCGCCTCGGCGGCCGACAAGATCTACGTGAACCAGGCCAGCATCGTCGGTTCGATCGGCGTGCTGATGGACGGTTTCGGCTTCACCGGGCTGATGGACAAGCTCGGCGTCCAGCGTCGGCTGCATACCTCGGGCGAGAACAAGGGTTTCTTCGATCCCTTCTCGCCGGAAACGCCGAAGATGGACGAGCACGCGCAGGCCATGCTCGACGAGATCCACGCGCAGTTCATCCAGGCCGTCAAGGACGGCCGCGGCAAGCGCCTGCACGAGTCGCCGGAGATCTTCTCGGGGCTGTTCTGGACCGGCGCGAAGAGCGTCGAGCTGGGGCTGGCCGACGGTTTCGGCACCACCGACACGGTGGCGCGCGACGTGCTGAAGGCGCCCGACATCGTCGACTACACGGTCAAGGAAAGCCTCAGCAACCGCGTGGCGCGGCGCTTCGGCGCGGCAATCGGCGGCGGCGCGGTGAAGTCGGCCTTGTCGGAAAACGGGGTCAGGCTGCACTGAGCGAGCGGGGCGCCAGCGGCGCCCCGTTTTTCATTTCCCTCCCTGGTCCGCGTTGCCGGCCTCAGTTGGCCAGCAACAGGAAGATCGCCGGGCGCTTCTGCAGGTTCGGCGCCGGCGCCTTTTTCCAGTCGGCCGCGCTGCGACTGAGGATGGTCTCGGTCTCGAGCGTCAGGTCGGCCGCCACGCAGATCAGCGTGGACGGCGCGCAGGTCGCCACCAGCGTCTCCAGCATGGCCTGGTTGCGATACGGCGTCTCGATGAAGATTTCCGTCTCGCGGGCCTTGCGCGACTGCTGCTCCAGCTCACGCAGGCGCTTGGCGCGGGCCGCCGGGTCCACCGGCAGGTAGCCGTGGAAGGCGAAGGTCTGGCCGTTCAGGCCGGAGGCCATCAGCGCCAGCAGGATCGAGCTCGGGCCCACCAGCGGCACCACCTTCACGCCGCGCTCGTGGGCGCGGCGCACCAGCAGGGCGCCCGGATCGGCCACCGCCGGGCAGCCCGCCTCGGATACCAGTCCGCCGTCGGCGCCGGCCAGGATCGGCGCCAGCAGTCGGTCGATCTCGCCCGACGGCGTCTTCACGTTCAGCTCGCGGATCTCGATCTCCTGGATCGGCCGTTCGGTGCCGACCTTCTTCAGGAAGGCGCGCGTGGTCTTGGCGTTTTCGCCGATGTAGTAGCCGAGCGAGGCGGCGCGGGCCTGCACGGCGGCCGGCAGCACGGCCGCCAGCATGGCGGCCTCGCCCTCGCCGAGCGTATTGGGGATCAGGTAGAGCGTGCCGGCCTTCATGCGCGTGCCTCCGTGGCGAACGGCGAGATGCCGGCCTCGGCCAGCATGCGGGTGAGCGCGATCAGCGGCAGGCCGACCAGCGCGGTCGGATCGTTCGAGTCGATCGCCTCCAGCAGGGCGATGCCGAGCCCCTCGGACTTCGCGCTGCCGGCCACGTCGTAAGGCGTTTCGGCGCGCAGGTAGGCTTCCAGGTCGGCGTCGGACAGGGAGCGGAACCGCACGCGCGTGACCACGTCCTCGACCTGGGCAAGGTCGCTGCGGCTGTCGTAGACGCACAGCGCGCTGTGGAATTCGACCTCGCGGCCGCGCATCGCCTGCAACTGCTCGAGCGCGCGCTGGTGGGTGCCGGGCTTGCCGACCTGGCGGCCGTCGAAGGTCGCGACCTGGTCGGAGCCGATCACCACGGCGCCCTCGGGGGCTTCGAACCGGGCCGCGACCGCGCGCGCCTTCGCTGCGGCCAGGCGCAGCGCGGTGTCGGCCGGCGATTCGCCGGCCAGCGGGGTTTCGTCGAGATCGGGCGTGACGACCTCGAAGGCGAGCCGCAGGCGCTCGAGCAACTCGCGCCGATAGCGGGAACTGGACGCCAGGATCAGCCTGGGCGGACGGGAAAACGTGGTCATGGCGGGATGTCGGGAGGGGCGTCGCGGCTCGGCGCGACGCCGCCGGTTAAGTAATTGACTCGAAAAGATAAAACGGATATAGTTTTGCGCTTTTCATCGGCAGCGACGCCGATGGTTCGTCGAAAGGCCCGCAAGACCCTTGAAGGCCGGCAGGCCGGGGCTTCATCCCGGCGCACGGGGCTCGACGGCCCGGTACTGGCGGCCGGCGCGGCGAAAACCGGGTAATGCCGGGTAGTGGAACCGGGTGCTGAATCACACGCAGGAGCGCACATGAATCCTTCTTCTGGCAAACCTGCGGTATCGCTGGATCCGCATCTGGTCGACCTGTTCGAATTCGCCCGCAGTGCCCGGCAATCGGCAGGCGCGGTGCGGCTCTCGCAACTGCCGCGCATGTTAAACGAAGTGCCGGCCGACGCGCCAGATCGCGACGCGACGTTCACGTGGCAGGCGGAAGGGTCGACCCAGTCCGAATTGCAGGATGACGGGAGCGAAGGTCAGCAGCCGTATCTGCGGCTCGCGCTGCACGGCGCCGCGTGGCTCGAATGCCAGCGCTGCATGACGCCGTACCAGCAGGCCTTCGATATCGACATGGTGTATCGGATCGTCGCGACCGAGGAGGAAGCGGAAGCGATTCCCCTCGACGAGAACGATGAAGTCGATGTGATCGTGGGCTCGCGCCAGTTCGATCTCGTCGACTTGATCGAAGAGGAGTTGTTGCTCTCGCTGCCGCTGGTACCGAAGCACGAGGTCTGTCCCTCGGTCCACGAAAGCCTGACATCGGGGGTCAGTGGTCCCGCCGCCGATGCCGAGGCCTTCGATGAAGCCGAGGAGTCGGCCGGCGACGAGGCGGGCGGTGAAGCAAGCGGCGAAGCGCGCCCCAACCCGTTCGCGGCGCTCGAGGCGCTCAAGCGGGACGGCGACAAGAAACACTGAGGTAGGTTGGAGCACGGGAAGGCGTCGGGCGGCAGTGCCCGGGTAGGATGGCGCCGGATCGGGCTGTGTTAGAATCCGGAAAATTTTTAGGAGTTAGTCATGGCAGTTCAGCAAAACAAGAAGTCGCCGTCCAAGCGCGGCATGCACCGTTCGCACGATTTCCTGACGACCACCCCGCTGGCCGTCGAGCCGAGCACGGGTGAAGTGCATATGCGTCACCACATCAGCCCGAACGGCTACTATCGCGGCAAGAAAGTCGTCAAGACGAAGAACGACTAAGCACGTTTCGTCGCGCTCGCCCGCATGCTTTCGGGCTCATCCAGCGTGACGACCGGTTCGCTTGACACTTTCCTGGCTCAACAAGAAGGCGGCATTCAACTGCCGCTTTTTTGTGCCTGAAATTCGTCGCACTCCATGACAGTAAAGCTCACGATCGATTGCATGGGAGGCGACCACGGCCCGTCCGTGACCGTTCCCGCGGCAGTCAAGTTTGTGCGTGCGCATCCCGATGCGCACCTGATGCTGGTCGGCATCGATACCGCGATCCGCGCCCAGCTCAAGAAACTCAAGGCGCTCGACGATCCCTCGTTGTCGATTGTTCCGGCCACGGAAGTCGTCGCGATGGACGATTCCGTCGAGGTCGCGCTGCGCCGGAAGAAAGATTCCTCGATGCGCGTCGCGCTGAACCACGTCAAGGACGGCGAGGCGCAGGCCTGCGTCTCGGCCGGCAACACCGGCGCCCTGATGGCCGTGTCGCGCTACGTGCTCAAGACGCTGCCCGGCATCGAGCGGCCGGCGATCGCGTTCGCGCTGCCGAATCCGACTGGCTACACGATGATGCTCGACCTCGGCGCCAACGTCGATTGCGAGCCTCAGCATCTGCTGCAGTTCGCCGAAATGGGGCATGCGCTGGTCGCGGCCCTGGAGGGCAAGGATCGTCCGACGATCGGCCTGCTCAACATCGGCGAGGAGATGATCAAGGGCAATGAAACAATCAAGCGCGCCGGCGAGCTGCTGCGCGCCAGCACGCTCAACTTCCGCGGCAACGTCGAAGGCGACGACATCTACAAGGGCACCGTGGACGTGATCGTCTGCGACGGCTTTGTCGGCAATGTCGCGCTCAAGACCTCGGAAGGCCTGGCGCAGATGCTCGCCAACATCATCAAGGAAGAGTTCAGCCGCTCGCTGATGAGCAAGCTGATGGCCGTGCTCGCGCTGCCGGTGCTGCTGCGCTTCAAGCGTCGCGTCGATCACCGCCAGTACAACGGCGCGGCCTTGCTGGGCCTGCGCAGCCTGGTGATCAAGAGCCACGGTTCGGCCGATGCCTACGCGTTTGAGTGGGCTATCAAACGCGGGTATGATGCGGTCAAAAATGGCGTGCTGGAGCGCCTTTCCCGGGCCATGGCGGAAAACGCGATGCCGCTTGGCGAAAGCGGTCACGACGCGGGCGGTGCCGGTCAGGCAGGTCCGTCTGCAGGCCAGCAGGCCGAGCCTTCCGCCGCTTTATCCTCTAAAGCTTAAATGGCCCAATCGACTCTCTATTCCCGCGTGCTCGGCACGGGCAGCTACCTGCCGCCCAACCGAGTCACGAACCAGGCGCTCGCCGAGCGTCTCGCGAAGGACGGCATCGAAACCAGCGACGAATGGATCGTGGCGCGCACCGGCATCCATGCGCGCCATTTCGCCGATCCCGACGTGACCACCAGCGATCTCGCGCTGATCGCCGCGCAGCGCGCCATCGAGGCGGCCGACATCGATCCGCAGTCGATCGATCTGATCATTGTCGCCACGTCCACCCCTGATTTCGTTTTCCCCAGCACTGCCTGCCTGCTGCAGAATAAGCTCGGCATCCGCAACGGCGGCGCCGCGTTCGACGTGCAGGCGGTCTGCTCGGGCTTCGCCTACGCGATCGCCACGGCCGACAGCTTCATCCGCAGCGGCCAGCATCGCAACGCGCTGGTGATCGGGGCGGAAACCTTCTCGCGCATCCTCGATTTCAAGGATCGGACCACTTGCGTGCTGTTCGGCGACGGCGCCGGCGCGGTGGTGCTGTCGGCCTCCGAGGCGCCCGGCATCCTGGGCAGCGCGCTGCATGCCGACGGCAGCTACTCGCACATCCTCTGCACGCCGGGCAATGTCAACGGCGGCGTGATCGCGGGCAGCGCCTTCCTGCACATGGACGGCCAGGCGGTGTTCAAGCTCGCCGTGAACGTGCTGGAGAAGGTCGCTGTCGAGGCGCTGGAGAAGGCCGGCCTCGCGGCCGACCAGGTCGATTGGCTGATTCCGCACCAGGCCAATATCCGTATCATGACCAGCACCTGCCGCAAGCTCGGGCTGCCGCAGGAGCGCATGGTCGTCACCGTCGGCGAGCACGGCAACACCTCGGCCGCCTCGATCCCGCTCGCGCTCGACGTGGCGGTGCGCGATGGCCGCATCCAGCGCGGCCAGACCGTGCTGATCGAAGGCGTCGGCGGCGGCTTCACGTGGGGTGCGGCGGTATTCCGCTTCTGAGCGGCCGCGCCTTGCCGACAGGCGCGCCCGATCGGCGCGCCGTCTGAACGTTTCACAAGAGGACGAGATGAAATTCGCATTTGTTTTCCCCGGGCAGGGTTCGCAGGCGGTCGGCATGCTCAACGCATTCGCCGAGCTCGCCGTGGTGCGCGAGACCGTGCAGGAGGCGTCCGATGCACTGGGCCAGGATCTCGGCAAGCTGATCGCCGAGGGTCCGGGCGAAGAACTCAACCTGACCACCAACACGCAGCCGGTGATGCTGACCGCCGCCTATGCCTGCTATCGCGCCTGGCAAGAGGCGGGCGGCCCGGCGCCGTCGATCGTCGCGGGCCACAGCCTGGGCGAATACACGGCGCTGGTGGCAGCCGGCGCGCTGGCCTTCCGCGATGCGGTGCCGCTGGTGCGATTCCGCGCCCAGGCGATGCAGAACGCGGTGCCGGTCGGCGAGGGCGGCATGGCCGCGATCCTCGGCCTGGACGACGACACGGTGCGCGCGGTCTGCGCGGAAGCCGCGGCGGCCGGCGTGGTCGAGGCGGTCAACTTCAATGCGCCCGCGCAGGTGGTGATCGCCGGCGCCAAGGCCGCGGTCGAGAAGGCCTGCGAGATCGCCAAAGCGAAGGGTGCCAAGCGCGCGCTGCCGCTGCCGGTGTCGGCGCCGTTCCATTCCTCTCTGCTCAAGCCGGCTTCCGATCAACTGCGCGACTACCTGGCGACGGTCACGATCGACGCGCCGCGCATCCCGGTGGTCAACAACATCGACGTGGCGGTCGTGTCGGACCCCGCCGCGATCAAGGACGCGCTGGTTCGCCAGGCCGCCGGCCCGGTGCGCTGGGTCGAATGCGTGCGTCATATCGCCGGCACCGGCGTCACGCAACTGGTCGAATGCGGCCCGGGCAAGGTGCTCACCGGCCTGACCAAGCGCATCGACGGCGAACTGGCGGGCGCGGCCGTGTACGACCCGGCCACGCTCGACGACGTGCTCAAGCTCGTCACGGCCTGAGCGGCCGCGCGGTGCCTCGGCGCCGCGGCGAGCCACGATTCATCCGACTCACGGACCAACATGGACAAGACTCTCGACAAACAGGTGGCGATCGTGACCGGCGCCTCGCGCGGCATCGGCCGGGCGATCGCGCTCGAACTCGCGCGCCAGGGCGCCACGGTGATCGGCACGGCGACCAGCGAGGTGGGTGCCCAGGGCATCGGCGCGGCGCTGGCCGAAGCCGGCCTGGCCGGCCGCGGCGCGGTGCTCGACGTCAACGACGCGGCCTCGGCCGAGGCGCTGATCGATTCGACCGTCAAGGAATTCGGCCGTCTCGACATCCTCGTCAATAACGCCGGCATCACGCAGGATCAGCTCGCGATGCGCATGAAGGACGACGACTGGGACGCGGTGATCGACACCAACCTGAAGTCGGTGTTCCGTCTCTCGCGCGGCGTGCTGCGCCCGATGATGAAGGCCCGCGGCGGGCGCATCATCAACATCACCTCGGTGGTCGGCTCGCTCGGCAATCCGGGCCAGGCCAACTACGCGGCCGCCAAGGCAGGCGTGGCGGGCCTCACCCGCGCGCTGGCGCGCGAGATCGGCAGCCGCGGCATCACCGTCAACTGCGTGGCCCCCGGCTTCATCGACACCGACATGACCAAGTCGCTGCCCGAGGAACAACAGGCCGCGCTGAAAACCCAGATTCCGCTCGGGCGCCTCGGCAGCACCGACGATATCGCTCACGCCGTCGCGTTCCTCGCCTCGCCGCTTGCCGGGTATATCACTGGCACGACGCTGCATGTGAACGGCGGCATGTACATGTCGTAACGGAATTCGTTTACCATCCGCGCCGTACGTCGGATGGAGGCGCCTCGAGCGCCTCTCGAACCGCAACGCCGGCGCGCATTTTTGGCGGCATCAAACCTGATAAAATGCGCGCACTTGTAAATCTGAACTTTCCCTCGGAGGGGTAATGGACAACATCGAACAACGTGTCAAGAAGATCGTCGCCGAGCAACTGGGCGTCGCCGAAGGCGAAATCAAGAACGAAGCCTCGTTCGTGAACGACCTCGGCGCCGACTCGCTCGACACGGTCGAGCTGGTCATGGCGCTCGAAGACGAGTTCGGCATGGAAATCCCGGACGAAGAGGCCGAGAAGATCACGACCGTTCAGCAAGCGATCGACTACGCTCGCGCGAACGTCAAGGCCTAAGACCCGGCACGCCGTCAGCAACGTTTTTCGGAACGCTGCGTGGGCGCCAGATCTCGCCGCCGGCCTCGTTGCCGGCCGCGCTAACAGCCACAGGGCTCGCAGGGCTGGTACCTGCGGCCCCTGTGGCTTTTGTTTTTGTCATCCAATGGAAAAGAGGGTACCGTGAGCCGCCGTCGAGTTGTCGTTACAGGCCTTGGGCTGATTTCGCCTGTTGGCAATAATGTTGCCGACGGTTGGGCCAATCTGGTCGCCGGTCGATCCGGCATCGCCAACATCACCAAGTTCGACGCAACGAACTATTCGACCCGCTTCGCGGGCGAGGTGAAGGGCTTCAATGTCGAGGAATATCTGCCCGCGAAGGAAGCGCGCCACATGGATACCTTCATCCATTACGGCATCGCTGCGGGCATGCAGGCCATGAAGGATTCGGGCATCGAGGTCACCGAGGAGAACGCGGAGCGCTTTGGCGTGATCGTCGGCTCCGGCATCGGTGGCCTGCCGATGATCGAGGTCACGCAGACCGAGCTGCTGAACCGCGGCCCGCGCCGCATTTCGCCGTTCTTCGTGCCGGCTTCGATCATCAACATGATCTCCGGTCACCTGTCGATCAAGTTCGGCCTGAAGGGCCCGAACCTCGCGATCGTGACGGCCTGCACCACCGGCCTGCACTGCATCGGCGAGGCCTCGCGTCTGATCGAATACGGCGATGCCGACATGATGATCGCGGGCGGCGCCGAGGCGACCGTCTCGCCGCTGGGCATCGGCGGTTTCGCGGCCGCGCGCGCGCTGTCGCAGCGCAACGACGACCCGGCCACCGCCAGCCGTCCGTGGGACAAGGACCGGGACGGTTTCGTGCTGGGCGAGGGCGCCGGCGTGATGGTGCTCGAGGAATACGAGCATGCCAAGGCGCGCGGCGCGAAGATCTACGCCGAAGTGTCCGGCTACGGCATGAGCGCCGACGCCTACCACATGACCGCCCCGGTCGAGGATGGCGACGGTGCGCGCCGCTGCATGCTGGCCGCGCTGCGCAACGCCGGTGTCAATCCCGACGAGGTCAACTACCTGAACGCGCACGGCACCTCGACGCCGCTCGGCGACCTGGCCGAGACGATCGGCATCAAGCGCGCCTTCGGCGATCGCGCCAAGCAGATGGTGGTCAACTCGACCAAGTCTATGACGGGTCACCTGCTCGGTGGCGCGGGCGGCCTCGAGTCGGTGTTCACGGTGCTGGCCGTGCACAACCAGGTCTCGCCGCCGACCATCAACATCTTCAATCAGGACCCCGAATGTGATCTCGATTACTGCGCGAACGAAGCGCGGGACATGAAGATCGACGTCGCGCTGAAGAACTCCTTCGGCTTTGGCGGGACTAACGGCACGCTGGTTTTCAAGCGCGCCTGAAGCGGGATCGCTTGACGGGTCCCTCCCTCCTATCTTCCTCCGGCACGCAGCCTGTCGCGCTGCGTGCCTCGGCGACGCTGCGCGTCGTGCTGGCGGCCTTCGTCGCGCTATGCGCGGCGGCGGCCGGCGGTACCGCGCTGCAACTGGCCGACGGCCAGTTCGCCGGGAAGATCGGAGCGGTGTTCGTCGGGTTGCTGACCGCCGCGAGTCTCGTGTCGGTCGCGCGTGAAACCTGCGCGCGCCGGATCCCGGCCGCGCTGCGCATCGAGCCGGCCACCGGCACGCTCGCCGCCTACGATCACGCGGGCCGGCGGGTGGCGCACGGTGCCGTGGTCCGCTGCACGCATTGGGCGGACCGGCTGCTGGTGCTGGCGATCGCTCGCGAGCGCGGCGCCCCGGTGGCGCTGCTGGTACCGGCCGATGCGCTCGACATGGCGGCGTTCCGCGCCCTGTCGGTGCTCGGCAGGCGCCCGGGGCGGGCCGGACGAGGCTGAGGGCGCGCGCCGCGCGGTTTCGCGGCAGGTCGCAGGGCGTTGCTACAATGGCGCTCCGCGTTGCATCCCTAGTTAACGGATTTGTCAGGTGAGTGAAAAAGAAATCGATCAGGCCCTGGTCGAGCGCGTACAGAAAGGCGACAAGGCAGCGTTCGAACTCCTGGTCTCCAAATACCACCGCAAGATCATCCGGCTGATCTCGCGCCTCGTGCGGGATCCCGCCGAGGTCGAGGACGTGGCCCAGGACGCCTTCATCAAGGCCTACCGCGCGCTGCCGCAGTTTCGCGGCGAATCGGCCTTCTACACGTGGTTGTACCGGATTGCCGTGAATACGGCGAAGAACTACCTTGCGACCCAGGGGCGCCGCGCGCCGACCTCGACTGAAGCGGATGCCGAAGAGGCTGAAACTTTCTCCGACGCGGACCAACTAAGGGATATCAACACGCCCGAGTCGATGTTGATGAGCAAGCAGATCGCCGAAACGGTGAACGCGGCGATGGCGCTGTTGCCCGAGGAGTTGCGCACGGCCATCACACTGCGGGAAATCGAGGGTCTGAGCTACGAGGAAATCGCGGAAATGATGGATTGCCCGATCGGCACCGTCCGTTCCCGTATTTTCCGGGCCCGCGAGGCGATTGCCAACAAGTTGCGTCCGCTTCTGGACACGCCGGAAGGCAGGCGCTGGTGAGCCTGGCCGGTGTGCGGAAACGGCACGGGGTCCAGTTACAGATAGAGTCGTGTGTCACGACGGGGTATCGAAGATGGGGAGCATCATGGGGTCGGTCTCTACGCAATCGCAACCGAGCTCGCAACGCGAGCGTCTGTCCGCATTGATCGACGGCGAGTCGCCTGACGGCCTGCCGTTCGCTCAGATCCTGGCCGGTTTCGGCGACACGGAACGGCGTGCCTGGTCCGAATTTCACGCGATCGGCGACGTGCTGCGTTCCGATGAACTCGCGATCGAACCGACCGTCAGCCATGCCTTCACGGCCCGGTTTTCCGCCGCCTTCGCGGCCGAGCCCCACCTGATCGCCCCGGCCGCGATCACCGTCGCGGCGAACAGCCCGGCTTCGCCGCTCAAGCGCGCGCTGCGCCGCCGCTTCGTGCCGGCACTGGCGGTGGCCGCCGCGGCGGCCACCCTGACCTGGATCGTGGTCCCGCAACTGCAGGGCACGGCCGGCCAGCCCGGCGTCTCGCCGGTGCAGGTCGCCTCGGTCGCGCCGCAGGACCTGCAGCGCGTGGCCGCCTCGTCCCACCAGGATCTCAACATCATCCGCGACGCGAGCCTCGATCAATACCTCGAAGCTCACCAGCAATTCGCGCAGCAGCCCGTGGTGTCGGGCTCGATGCCGCTCATTCGCACTGCCGTCGCGACGCAAGGCCAATAAACTCGATGCGGACACTGCTGTTGAATCGCGCCACCTCCGGCTGGACGCGGCTACCTGCGCTTGTGCTCTGCGCGGCCGCTCTGATTTCCGTTCAATCGCGCGCGATCGCGCAGCAGCCGGTCGATCCGGCCGCCGGCCCGCAGGCCGCGGCCGCCTGGCTCGACCGGATCCAGCAGGCCGCCCAGCAGCAAAGCTACGACGGCACTTTCGTGTTCCAGCGCGGCACCTACGTGCAGTCCTCGCGGATCACCCACATCGCCGCCAAGGGCGGCGAATTCGAACAGATCGAGAGCCTCGACGGCAAGCCTCGCACGCTGCTGCGCCACAACGACGACCTCGTCACGCTGGTGCCGGAGCGGCATCTCTGCGTGGTCGAGCGGCGCCAGAACCGCGATGCCTTCCCGTCGCTGCTCGGCGCGAGCGGCGAGCAGGTGCTGTCGGTCTATGATGCCAAGCCGCTCGGGCAGGACCGGGTGGCCGGCATCGACGCGCAAGTGGTCGAGCTGGTGCCGAAGGATGGCTACCGCTACGCCTACAAGCTCTGGACCGATGCCAGGACCGGCTTGCTGCTGCGCACGCAGACGCTCGATGCCGACGATCACGTGCTCGAGCAGGTTGCCTTCTCGCAGTTGCAGATCGGCACGGCGAACCCCAACCTGAAGACCACCATCGCCAATGGCGTACGCAATCCCGCCGACTGCACGGTGGTGCGTCCGCCGGTGGCGAGCGTCGACATCGAGGCGCAGGGCTGGAAGCTGGGGCCGAGCGTGGCGGGCTTCCGCAAGATTCGCGAGGTGCGCCGCCCGATGGCCGCGCGCGATCCGGGAGAGCCGCCGATCGCCGTCGACCAGGCCGTCTTCACCGACGGGCTGGCCACCGTCTCGGTGTTCCTCGAGCCGGTCGAGAAGGGCTCGCGCAAGGAAGGGGCGGGCAGCACCGGCGCCACCCACGTGCTGGTGAAGCGCCGCGGCGATTTCTGGATCACCCTGCTCGGCGAAGTACCGCCGGCCACCTTGCAGCAGTTCGCGGCTGCCATAGAATACAAGCCTTCGAAGTAAGCTCCGGTTCCTCGACATGACCACCACCACGCTGCCTACCTGGATGGCCGCGGTGGCGCTGACGGCCTGCCTGCCGCTCGCGTCGCTCGCCGCGCAACCCGCTTCGATCGTGCCGGGCGCCTCCGCGCCGGCCGCCGCCTCGGTGCCCGTGGCGCCGCCCTCGGCGCCGGCGGCTCGCGCCGCGTTGCCCGACTTCGCCGACCTGGTCGAGAAGGCCGGCCCGGCGGTGGTCAACATCCGCACCACGGCGACGGTGCCGGCCGATCCGCGCGGCGTCTTCCCGCAAGGCCCGGACGACGGCGACATGTCGGAATTCTTCCGCCGCTTCTTCGGCATCCCGCTGCCGCAGGCGCCGGGCGCGCCCAAGAACGCGCAGCCCGATGTGCCCGACACGGAACAGAACCGCGGCGTCGGCTCGGGCTTCATCCTGTCCCAGGACGGCTACGTGATGACCAATGCGCACGTGGTCGACGATGCCGACACGATCTACGTGACGCTGACCGACAAGCGCGAGTTCAAGGCCAGGCTGATCGGTATCGACGAGCGCACCGACATCGCGATCGTCAAGATCAACGCCACCAACCTGCCGACCGTGGCGATCGGCGATTCGAACAAGGTGCGGGTGGGCGAGTGGGTGGTCGCGATCGGCTCGCCGTTCGGGCTCGACAACACCGTCACGGCCGGCATCGTCAGCGCCAAGGGGCGCAACACCGGCGACTACCTGCCGTTCATCCAGACCGATGTGGCGGTCAACCCCGGCAACTCCGGTGGCCCGCTGATCAACATGAACGGCGAGGTGATCGGCATCAATTCGCAGATCTACAGCCGCACCGGCGGTTTCATGGGCATCTCGTTCGCGATCCCGATCGACGAGGCGATGCGCGTGGCCGAGCAGCTCAAGGCCAGCGGCAAGGTCACGCGCGGGCGCATCGCGGTGGCGATCGGCGAGGTCACCAAGGACGTCGCCGACTCGATCGGGCTGCCGCGCGCGGAAGGCGCGCTGGTCAGCAGCGTCGAGGCGGGCGGGCCGGCGGACAAGGCCGGCGTGCAGCCGGGCGACATCATCCTGAAGTTCAACGGCCGCGACGTGGACGAGGCCACCGACTTGCCGCGCATGGTGGGCGACACCAAGCCGGGCAGCAAGGCCACCATTACGATCTGGCGCAAGGGCGCGGCGCGCGACCTGCCGATCACGATCGCCGAGGTGCCGGCCGAGAAGGGCAATGCCCGCGCCGACGGCGGCAAGCCGAGCCAGCCGGCCAAGCCGCGCCAGAGCAATGCGCTGGGGCTGACCGTGAGCGACCTGACGGCCGAGCAGTTGAAGGCGGCCAAGGTACCCAACGGCGTGCATGTCGACGCCGCCGACGGCCCGGCCGCGCGCGCGGGCCTCAAGCGCGACGACATCGTGGTGCGCGTCGGCGATACCGACATCACCAGCGCCAAGCAATTCGTCGAGGTCACCTCGAAGCTGGACCCGCAGAAGATGGTCGCGGTGCTGGTGCGGCGCGGCGACAACACGCAGTTCATCCCGCTGCGCCCGCGCGCGGCCCAGAAGTAGGGCGCGCGTGGCCTTCACGCTCTACGGCCGCGGCTGGTGCCATCTGTGCGACGAGATGCAGGTCGCGCTGGCGCCCGTCGCGGCCGAGTTCCGTCTGCCGGTGACGGTGATCGACATCGACACCGATCCGGCGCTGGTCGCGCGTTACGACGAGGACGTGCCGGTGCTGCTGCTGGATGGCGTGGAAGTATGCCGGCATCGTTTCGACGAAGGCGCGGTGCGCGCCGCGCTGTCGCGGCGGCCGGCCGGCTCGGACGCTTGATGCCGGCTGGGCACGGGCCGATCGGGCCCCGGGCGCCGGGGCCTGGAAAGCAACGCCGTCACGGCCGGCCCAGCAGGTTTCGTGCCGTCGGCGCGGCCGGCCAGCCAAAATGCCGCCCCGGCCAGGCCTTTTCGGCTAAAATAGGCTGTTTTTTCACCGACTTACACAAGGCGTGCTCCGCAGTCGTCGAGCGCGCCTTTTTCGCTTGATCGGCACTGAATGGATCATATTCGTAATTTCTCGATCATCGCGCACATCGACCACGGCAAGTCGACGCTCGCGGATCGCATCATCCAGGTATGCGGCGGTTTGACCGACCGCGAGATGGAAGCCCAGGTGCTCGACTCGATGGATCTCGAGCGCGAGCGCGGCATCACGATCAAGGCGCAGACCGCCGCGCTGTCGTACCGCGCGCGCGACGGCAAGCTCTACAACCTGAACCTGATCGATACCCCGGGGCACGTCGACTTTTCCTATGAAGTCAGCCGTTCGCTGTCGGCCTGCGAGGGCGCGCTGCTGGTGGTCGACGCCAGCCAGGGCGTCGAGGCGCAGACGGTCGCGAACTGCTACATGGCGATCGAGCTCGGCGTCGAGGTGGTGCCGGTCCTGAACAAGATCGACCTGCCCGCAGCCAACCCCGAAAACGCGATCGAGGAAATCGAGGACGTGATCGGCATCGACGCGACCGACGCGACGCGCTGCAGCGCCAAGACCGGCCTCGGTGTCGAGGACGTGCTGGAGTCGCTGATCGCCAAGGTGCCGGCGCCCAAGGGCGATGTCGACGCGCCGCTGCAGGCGCTCATCATCGATTCCTGGTTCGACAGCTACGTCGGCGTGGTGATGCTGGTGCGCATCGTCAACGGCACCCTGCGTCCCAAGGAAAAGATCAAGCTGATGGCGACCGGCGCGCAGTACCCGGTCGAGCATATCGGCGTGTTCACGCCGAAGTCGCGCAATCTCGAATCGCTGTCGGCCGGCCAGGTGGGTTTTATCATCGCCGGCATCAAGGAGCTGACGGCCGCCAAGGTGGGCGACACCGTCACGCACGCGGCCAAGGCCGCGCCCGAGCCGCTGCCGGGCTTCAAGGAAGTGAAGCCGCAGGTGTTCGCCGGCCTCTATCCGGTCGAGGCGAACCAGTACGACGCGCTGCGCGAATCGCTCGAGAAGCTCAAGCTCAACGACGCCGCGCTGCAGTACGAGCCGGAAGTCTCGCAGGCGCTTGGCTTCGGCTTCCGCTGCGGCTTCCTGGGCCTGCTGCACATGGAGATCGTGCAGGAGCGTCTCGAGCGCGAGTTCGACATGGACCTGATCACCACGGCACCCACCGTGGTCTACCAGGTGGTGCAGAGCAACGGCGAAACCCTCGTGGTCGAGAACCCGGCCAAGATGCCGGATCCGGGCCGCATCGAGGAAGTCCGCGAGCCGATCGTCACGGTCAACCTCTACATGCCGCAGGACTACGTCGGCTCGGTCATCACGCTGTGCGAGCAGAAACGCGGCTCGCAGATCAACATGCAGTACCACGGCCGCCAGGTTCAACTGACCTACGAAATCCCGATGGCGGAAATCGTGCTCGACTTCTTCGATCGCCTGAAGTCGGTGTCGCGCGGTTATGCCTCGATGGACTACGAGTTCAAGGAGTACCGCGCCTCGGACGTGGTCAAGGTCGACATGCTGATCAACGGCGACAAGGTCGATGCGCTGTCGATCATCGTGCACCGTTCGCAGTCGCAGTATCGCGGCCGCGAGGTGGCGGCCAAGATGCGCGAGATCATCCCGCGCCAGATGTACGACGTGGCGATCCAGGCCGCGATCGGTGCGAACATCGTGGCGCGCGAGAACATCAAGGCGCTGCGCAAGAACGTGCTGGCCAAGTGCTATGGCGGCGACATCTCGCGAAAGAAGAAGCTGCTCGAAAAGCAGAAGGCCGGCAAGAAGCGCATGAAGCAGGTGGGTTCGGTCGAGATCCCGCAGGAGGCGTTCCTCGCGATCTTGCGCGTCGAAGACAAATAACAGGACTGATCCTTTTATGAATTTCGCATTGATTCTTTTTGTGCTCGTCGTCTTGACGGGTATCGCGTGGGTGCTGGACAAGCTGGTGTTCCTGCCGGGCCGTCGCAAGGCCGCCGACGAGGCCGCCGCCGAATTCGACCGCCAGCAGGCGCGCGTCGGCGAGCGCTTCGCCGACGAGAACGCCGCCGAGACGCGCGCCAAGCTGCGCGACGATAAGCTGCGCCAGCCGTGGTGGCTCGAGTACACGGCGAGCTTCTTCCCGGTGATCCTGGCGGTGTTCGTGGTGCGTTCCTTCGTGGTCGAGCCGTTCAAGATCCCCTCGGGCTCGATGGTGCCCACCCTGCTGGTGGGCGACTTCATCCTCGTCAACAAGTTCGACTACGGCCTGCGCCTGCCGATCACCAACCAGAAGATCACCGCCGGCCGGCCGCTGGAGCGTGGCGACGTGGTGGTGTTCCGCTATCCGAAGGATGAGTCGGTCGACTACATCAAGCGCGTGATCGGCCTGCCCGGCGACACCGTCCAGTACTACGACAAGAAGCTGACCATCAACGGCCAGCCCGTGCCGGAAACGCCGCTGGCCGACTACTTCGACGAAGAGCGCATGAACTACGCGAAGCAGTACGAGGAGAGCATCGACGGCCGCAAGAACGCGATCCTCAACAACCCGGCCGTGCCGCCCTTCGTGATGGGCGCCGACGACTTCCCCTACAAGAGCAACTGCGAGTACAACGAGCACGGCGTGACCTGCAAGGTGCCGCCGGGCCACTACTTCATGATGGGCGACAACCGCGACAACAGCGCGGACAGCCGCTACTGGGGCTTCGTGCCCGACAAGGACCTGGTCGGCCGCGCCTTCTTCATCTGGATGAACTTCAGCGATCTCAAGCGCATCGGCTTGTTCCACTGAACGTCGCCATCCTCGCCAGCATTGCACCACGGCCGGGCGCAATGCTGGCAAATCACTTCAAGAACCGGCGGTAACACCGCTGCCACACGCCTTTTCGTGCCCGGCATCCGTCACTCGACGGCACCGGCGCCCGCGTTATACTCCTGCACATGCCTCAGTCCCAGTTGGAAAGCCGGCTGCGCTACGAATTTCGCAATGCGGAATTGCTGCGTCAGGCTTTGACCCATCGTAGCCACAGCGCCACGCATAACGAACGGCTCGAGTTTCTCGGCGATTCCGTTCTCAATTGCGCGGTGGCTGCCCTTTTGTTCCAGCGCTTCAGCAAGCTGGACGAAGGCGACCTGTCGCGCGTGCGGGCCAATCTCGTCAAGCAGCAGTCGCTGTACGAGATCGCTCAGGCCCTCAATATCTCCGAAGGCCTGCGGCTCGGCGAGGGCGAGCTGCGCAGCGGCGGCTTCCGCCGCCCGTCGATCCTCGCGGACGCGTTCGAAGCCATCATCGGGGCGGTCTTCCTCGATGGCGGCTTCGAAGCCGCCCAGGGGGTGATCAAGCGCCTCTATATCCCGATCCTCGACCACATCGATCCGCGCACGCTGGGCAAGGACGCCAAGACGCTGCTGCAGGAGTATCTGCAGGGCCACAAGATCGCGCTGCCCACCTATACCGTGGTGGCCACGCATGGTGCAGCGCACAACCAGCAGTTCGAGGTCGAGTGCACGGTACCCAAGCTCGATATCAAGGTGTCGGGTTCGGGCGCGAGCCGCCGCGCGGCCGAGCAGGCCGCCGCGAAGAAGGCGCTGGACGAGGTGATGGCGCGGCCGATGGCGGCCGCCAAGCCGAAGCGCTCGAAGAGCGCGCGGGCCTCCAAGGCCGAGCCGGAGATCGTGCCGGGCGTGAAGGGCGTGCAGGAAGCGCTGGACCTGCGCTCGACGCCGGAACGCAAGGAGCGCGCCGCTGCCGCGGCGAGCGCCGCGCCGGGCGAGGCCGCCAAGGCACCGGCCGAAACGGCTGCCGAGCGCGGCGCGCCGGTGGCCGTGATCCGTGCCGGCGCGCATGCCGAAGCTGGCGCCGACAAGGGCGAGCGCGCGGAACGTGCGGTAAGACCTGCCGACAAGCCGGCGCCGGCCGTGGCCGAGAAGCTGGTCGCCAGCGACAAACCCGCCGACAAGCCTGCTGACAAGCCCGCCGAGAAATCCACGGAAAAACCTGCCGGCGACAAGCCCGCGCCGGCCTCCGACAAGCCCGAAGCCGCCTCGCGCGGCGCCGGCGCCCCGGATCGGACGTTGCGTGCACGCGACACCGCAGCGACGCTGTCCGGCGAGCCGGACGCCGATCTCGCCGCCGTGCCCCTGCGCGTGGCCGATGCCGGCCATTGAATCCCTGATCCATCCGCGAGCCGCGTCGTGCGGCCCGCCCCGAATTGCAGCAGCCTGATATGAACGCACCCGCCACTCCCGCCGGTTTCCGTTGCGGCATGATCGCCATCGTCGGCCGGCCCAACGTCGGCAAGTCGACGCTGATGAACGCGCTGGTCGGCCAGAAGATCAGCATCACCTCGCGCAAGGCGCAGACCACGCGCCACCGCATCACCGGCATCCACACGCTGCCCGACGCGCAGTACATCTTCGTCGACACGCCCGGTTTCCAGACCCGTCACAGCACCGCGCTGAACCGCTCGCTGAATCGCACCGTCACCTCGACGCTGACTTCGGTCGACGCGATCCTGTTCGTGATCGAGGCGGGCCGCTTCGGTCCCGACGACCAGAAGGTGCTCGACCTGATCCCGAAGAGCGTGCCGACCCTGCTGATCCTCAACAAGCTCGACCGGATCACCGACAAGAGCTCGCTGTTCCCGTTCCTGAAGCAGATGGGCGAGCTGCGCGAGTTCGCCGAGGTGGTGCCCCTGTCGGCCAAGCATGTCGACGACATCAGCCGCCTGATGGAGACGGTCAAGCCCTACCTGCCGGAAGGCGAGCCGATCTACGGCGAGGACGACCTGACCGATCGCAGCTCGCGCTTCCTCGCCGCCGAGATCCTGCGCGAGAAGGTGTTCCGCTGGACCGGCGACGAGCTGCCGTACACCAGCACCGTGATCATCGACAAGTTCGAGGAGGAAGGGCGCCTGACGCGCGTGTTCGCCACCATCCTGGTCGAGCGCGATTCGCACAAGGCGATGGTGATCGGCAAGAAGGGCGCCAAGCTCAAGCAGATCAGCACCGAGGCGCGGCTCGACATGGAGAAGCTGTTCGATGGACCGGTCTATCTCGAAACCTTCATCAAGGTGAAGAGCGGCTGGGCCGACAACGAAGCAGGGCTCCGTGCCTATGGGTACGAATGAGGACACGCACGGCGCCGACGAGCTTCCCGTGTCCGTCGTCGATCCGGCGCCGCCGTTAGCGTCGGCGGCTTCCTCCGCGCCGGCCGCTTCCGCTGCTCCCGCCCCGGCCGCCGAGCCGGCGCCGGCGCGCAAGCCGCGCCGTCCTTCCGCGCGCGCTTCCGACTTCCGCGTCTCCGAGCAGCCCGGCTTCGTGCTGCACAGCTATCCCTATCGCGAAACCAGCCTGATCATCGACGTGCTGACGCGCGACCACGGCCGCGTCGCGCTGGTCGCGAAGG
The DNA here is from genome assembly GCF_007828315.1 of Burkholderia sp. SJZ089. NCBI lineage: Bacteria > Pseudomonadati > Pseudomonadota > Betaproteobacteria > Burkholderiales > Burkholderiaceae > Burkholderia > Burkholderia sp. SJZ089. The sequence continues at coordinate 75,642 of NZ_VIUM01000006.1, forward strand.
GCGCCAAGCGCCCGCACTCGGCGCTGCGCGGCGTGCTGCAGACCTTCCAGCCGCTCTCGCTGTCCTGGTCCGGCAAGTCCGAGATGCGCACCCTGACCGGCGCCGAGTGGGTCGGCGGCATGCTGCCGCTGGGCGGCGACGCGCTGCTCTGCGGCTTCTACGTCAACGAATTGCTGGTGAAGTTCTGCGCGCGCGAGGATCCGTTCCCGCCGCTGTTCCAGCATTACCTCGTGACGCTGGCGCGGCTCGCGCACGACGAGCCGGCCGTGCAGGTGCTGCGCTCGTTCGAGCGCGTGCTGCTGCGCGAGACCGGTTATGCGCGCGCGCTGAACCGCACCACGGCGCGCCGCGCGGTGCAGCCCGAGGGGCGCTACGTGTTCGACCCCGAGCGAGGCGTGCGCGAGGCCAGCGACGAATTGCCGGCCCACTGGCCGGTGGTCGCGGGCCAGACATTGCTCGACATGGAGGAGGACGATTACCATCGTGCCCAGACCGTCGCGCAAAGCAAGACGCTGATGCGCTTCCTGCTCAACACCTATCTGGGCGGCACGCCGCTCGCCACGCGCCAGATCCTGATCGACCTGCAAAACCTATGAGCTTCTTCCTGACCGCGCCGACCGTCATCGATCTCGGCGTCAACATCGATCACGTCGCGACGCTGCGCAACGTGCGCGGCACCGCCTATCCCGACCCGATCCGCGCCGCGCTGGCCGCCGAGCAGGCCGGCGCCGACGCGATCACGCTGCACCTGCGCGAGGATCGCCGGCACATTCGCGACGCCGACGTGCGCGCGCTGCGCCCGCTGCTCACCACGCGCATGAACCTCGAATGCGCGATCACCCAGGAGATGCTCGACATCACCTGCGAGGTCCGGCCGCACGACGCCTGCCTGGTGCCCGAGAAGCGCGAGGAGCTGACCACCGAGGGCGGCCTCGACGTGGCCGGCCATTTCGAGAGCGTGCGTGCCGCCTGCCGGCAGCTCGCCGAGGCGGGCGTGCGCGTGTCGCTGTTCATCGATCCCGATGCCGAGCAGATCCGTGCCGCGCACGAGGCCGGCGCGCCGGTGATCGAGCTGCATACCGGCGCCTACGCGGAAGCGCACGACGCGGCCGGCCAGCAGCGCGAATTCGAGCGCGTGGTGGCCGGCGTGGACGCCGGCGTCGCGCTGGGCCTGAAGGTCAACGCGGGTCACGGCCTGCATTACACCAACGTGCAGGCGATCGCCGCGATCGACGGCATCGTCGAGCTGAACATCGGCCACGCGATCGTCGCGCAGTCGATCTTCACCGGCTGGGACAACGCGGTGCGCGAGATGAAGGCGATCATGGTCGCCGCGCGCGTGGCCGCGCGTCACGGCGGCCGCTGAGCCCGCGCCGCGCTCATGGCCATCTACGGCATCGGCACCGACATCGTCCAGGTGAGCCGGATCGCGGCGGTGCTCGAACGCACCGGCGGCCGCTTCGCCGAGAAGGTGCTCGGCCCCGACGAGCTGCGCGTGTTCGCGGCGCGCCGCAGGCGCTCCGAGGCGCGCGGCATCGCCTTCCTCGCCACGCGTTTCTCGGCGAAGGAGGCGTTCTCGAAGGCGATCGGCCTCGGCATGCGCTGGCCGATGACCTGGCGCGCCCTGCAGACCCTCAACGAAGCAAGCGGCCAACCCTATGTGCTGGCTTCCGGCGAACTCGCCGCGTGGCTGGCCGAGCGGCGCATCACTGCCCGCGTGACGGTCAGCGACGAACGCGACTACGCGGTGTCCTTCGTGGTCGCCGAGGTGCCTGACGACGGCGCGCCTGCCGCCGTCGCCGCCCGCAACTGAACTTCCTTTTTCCACGGACCCGATTCGATGAAACCGACTCCCGGCCCCGTCATGCTCGATGTGGTGGGCACCACGCTCACGCGCGACGACGCGCGCCGCCTCGCGCATCCGCGCACGGGCGGCGTGATCCTGTTCGCGCGCCACTTCGAGAACCGCGCCCAGCTCTGCGCGCTGACCGACGCGATCCGCGCGGTGCGCGAGGACATCCTGATCGCGGTCGACCACGAAGGCGGCCGCGTGCAGCGCTTTCGCACCGACGGCTTCACGGTGCTGCCGGCGATGCGGCGCCTGGGCGAGCTGTGGGACAAGGACGTGCTGCACGCCACCAAGCTCGCCACCGCGGTGGGCTATGTGCTGGCCGCCGAGTTGCGCGCCTGCGGCATCGACCTGAGCTTCACGCCGGTGCTCGATCTCGACTACGGCCGCTCGAAGGTGATCGGCGATCGCGCCTTCCATCGCGACCCGCGGGTGGTCACGCTGCTGGCCAAGAGCCTCAACCACGGGCTCGCGCTGGCCGGCATGGCGAACTGCGGCAAGCATTTCCCCGGCCACGGTTTCGCCGAGGCCGATTCCCACGTCGCGCTGCCGACCGACGACCGCCCGCTCGAGCAGATCCTCAAGCTCGACGCGGCGCCTTATGACTGGCTCGGCCTGTCGTTGTCGGCGGTGATCCCGGCGCATGTGATCTACACGCAGGTCGATGCGCGCCCGGCCGGTTTCTCGTCGATCTGGCTGCAGCGCGTGCTGCGCGAGCGGCTTGGCTTCACCGGCGCCGTGTTCAGCGATGATCTCTCGATGGAGGCGGCGCGCGCCGGCGGCACGCTCGCGCAGGCCGCCGATGCGGCGCTCGAGGCCGGCTGCGACATGGTGTTGGTCTGCAACCAGCCCGAGCAGGCCGAGAAGGTGCTCGACGAGATGCAGGCGGAGGTGTCGGCCGAGTCGGCGCGCCGTATCCGCCGCCTGCGCCCGCGCGGCAAGCCCGCCAGCTGGGACAAGCTGATGCGCCGGCCCGAGTACCAGCGTGCCTCGGCCCTGCTGCGCGAGACGCTCGGCTGATTGGTCTCGCCTCGCGTCATCAACGACAAAGGCCGCGCTGGGCGCGGCCTTTGTCGTTAACCAGCGGCACGGAGCAGTGTCCCCGCCCGGCTCACTCAATTCATCTTCATGCGCTGCAGCTTGTTATAGAGCGTCTTCGGGCTGATGCCGAGCAGGGCGGCCGCGCGGTGCCGCGTGCCGCCGACCGCGTCGAGCGTGGCGCGGATCAGCAGGTCCTCGACGTCCGACAGCGGTGTGCCGACGCGCACCTGCACGCTGCTGCCGTTGAGTGCGGCGCCCGGCACGAACACGCCGTCGTTGGCGCGCAGCGTCTCGATGAAATCGCCCGAGGCCTCGTAGGCCAGCCGCACGCGTTCGCGCAGCTCGCGCACGTTGCCGGGCCATTCGTAGGCCAGGCATTCGCGCACGAAGTCGGGCGCGATGCGCTTGTCGACCGCGCCCAGGCCGGCCTGGCGCGCTTCGCGGTTGAGATCGTCGACGAAGGATTCGGCGATCTGCAGCATGTCGTCGTCGCGTTCGCGCAGCGGCGGCAGCGCGATCGAGGCGGCGTCCAGACGCAGCCACAGGTCCTCGCGCAGCGTGCCGTTGTCGAGCGCCTCGCGGGCCGGGCGGCGCGAGGTCGCGATCAGCCGGAAGTCGGTCGCGATCTCGGCCGAGCCGCCGATGCGCATGAAGGACTGCGAGTCGAGCGCGCGCAGCAGCGCTTCCTGGATCGACAGCGGCAGCGAGGTGATGTCCTTGAGCAGCAGGGTGCCGCCGCTGGCCTGCTCGAACAGGCCCGGCTCGCGCCGCTCGGCGCCGCCGTAGGTGCCGCGTTCGCGGCCGAACAGCATGCTCTCGATCACGATGCTGCCGAGTTCGAGCACGCGCGGCAGTTGCAGCGCGGCGCGACAGTCGAACTTGATGAACGGGCCCTTGCGGCGACGGCTCAGGTCGTGCAGCGCGCGAGCGGCGGCTTCCTTGCCGGTGCCGGCCTCGCCCCACAGCAGCACCGCGGCCTCGCTGCGCGCATTGCGCTCGATCATGTCGTAGGTGTGCTGGATCGCGTCGCTGCGGCCGATCAGGGGGCCGAAGCGGCCGAGCCGGCGCAGCGTGGTGCGCAGCGACTGCACTTCCTCGATCAGCTCGTAGGGGCGCGGGATCCGCGCCAGCAGGCTGCGCAGCCGCGGGATGTTGACGGGCTTGAGCAGGTAATCCCAGATGCCATGCCGCAGCCCCTCGATCGCGCTCTCGACCGTGGCATTGCCGGTCAGCACGATCACCGGCAGGCCGCCGTTCGGCTGCTGCGGCTGGGGCAGGTGCTGGAGCAGGTCGAAGCCGCTGCCGTCCGGCAGGTTCAGGTCGACCAGCACCACGTCGGGGATGGTCCGCGCCAGCGCGGCGCGGGCCTCGGCGAGCGAGGTGGCCGTGTCGACCGTGAAGCCGTCCGCGGCGAGCAGCGCCGTCAGGCCGGACAAGCTGTTGGGATCGTCTTCGACTATGAGGGCGTGTGGCATGGTGTGCGGAATGTTCAAAGGGCCGGCCGTACGTGACGGGCGTGTGCGCCCTATTGTTCGATTAGAGTCGGAATTTTATGTCCCTCGGCGCCGCTAGCGTACGGTATTTGCGGTTGAAAGCAAAAGAGTTACCGAAGATACAAATTGATGCCTTTTCTGTATGACGACGCATCGGCTTTTGTGCATCGCGGCTTTGGCGCAATAATCTGTCTCCGGAAAAGAAAAAGCGCCCCGAAGGGCGCTTTTCCAAGCCGTTTGCGCGAACTTATGCGCGGCTGCGGTATTCGTTGGTGCGCGTGTCGATTTCGATCTTGTCGCCGGTGTTGCAAAAGAGCGGCACTTGCAGCTCGTAGCCGGTGGCGATCTTGGCGTTCTTCAGCACCTTGCCCGACGAGGTGTCGCCCTTGACGGCCGGTTCCGTGTAGGTGATCTCGCGCACGATGACGGTCGGCAGGTCGACCGAGATGGCCTTCTCGTTGTAGAACACGACTTCGCAAGCCATGCCGTCTTCGAGGTAGTTCAGCGCGTCGCCCATCATTTCCGCTTCGACTTCGTACTGATTGTAGTCGGCGTCCATGAACACGTACATCGGATCGGCGAAGTACGAGTAGGTCACTTCCTTGCGGTCGAGCACCACCACGTCGAACTTGTCGTCTGCCTTGTAGACCGATTCCTGGCCTGCGTTGGTCAGCAGGTTCTTCAGCTTCATCTTGACGACGGCGGAATTGCGGCCCGACTTGTTGTATTCGGCCTTCGCGACGACCCACGCGTCACTGCCGACCATCACGACGTTGCCTACGCGGAGTTCCTGTGCGGTTTTCATATCAAAACTGTCCTGTGCAAAAAATTTGTCCTGACGTTGCGCAACGGCCGACAACGCAAGCGAGGGCGGTGGGGCCCGGGCTTGACCGATCCGGCCCGGGTAGCCCGAGGCGCCGGGGCTGGAACGCGCTTGCGTGGTCCGCCGTTGGATAACCGCTTATTTTAACTGAGTTTTTGTGAATTCCGCCAGATTTCCAGCGAGATCGCCGACCGCCGCCAGTTCTTCCGCCCAGGCGCCGGCGCGCGCCTCGAAGGCGGCGCGATGGACGATGAAATCGGCCCAATCCGGCGTGCCCGCGCCGTTCCAGGCGTGCCAGAAGCGCGCGGCGGCCTCGCGCGCGGGCTCGGGCAGGCCGGCGGCGAGATGGGCGAGCGCGGCGTCGAGCTTGGGCAGGTGCGCGTCGTCGCCCTGTGGATAGATATGCCAGACAAATGGCTTGCGCGCCCATTGCGCGCGCACGAAGGAATCCTCGCCGCGCACGAAGTTCAGGTCGCTGGCCCAGAGCAGGGCGTCGTAGTCGGGCTGGGCGACGAAGGCCAGGCCGTGGGCGCTGAGCCTGCCCGCCGTGGCCCGGCTGCCGGCGCCGAAGCGCTCCAGGCCGAAGAAGGCGGCGATTTCCGGGCAGATCCGGCCCTCCGGCACCAGCAGCACGATCGGCAGTTCGCCGTCGCGCCATTGTTCCAGCAGCGGACCCAAGGCGGGATTCTCGTAGGCGAACAGCGAGATCACGCAGGCCTCGCGCGTCGGCGCCGGAGCGCCGGTGGCGCGCCGCCACCAGGCCTCGCGCGCCTCGGTCGAGGTCTCGAAGGCCTCGCGGCGCGCATCCAGGCCGGCTTCCTTGAGCACGCCGCCGGTGCCGGGGCCGAGCCCGGGGAAGAAGAAGCTCTTCAGCAAGGCGTGGCGCGGATGCGGCGAGGGGCGCTGGTGGAAATCGGCGACCCAGTCCTCGGCGCTCAGGTATTCGAGGTTGATCCAGACAGGCGCGCGTTCGCGGCGCGCCATCGCGGCCACGTACTCGGCCGGCAGCTCGCAGCCGAAGGCCTCGATCACCACGTCGGCGATCGCCAGCGTGTCGCCGGCATGGACGGGCTCGCCCCAGTGTTCGATGGCGATGCCCTCGACATGCTGGCGCCTGGCGGCGGGATCGACCGCCGGCGCCAGGCGCGCGAAGGTATGCAGGTCGTCGACGATCAGGCGCAACTGCCAGCCGTGCTCGCGCGCGAGCTGGGTGGCCAGGCGCCAGCACACGCCGATGTCGCCGAAGTTGTCGACCACGGTGCAGAAGATATCGCAGGCGATCGGCTCGGGAAGGGCGGCAGCGTCAGGGATCGGGGGCATCGAAGAAACCGGGGCGAATGCTCTAAACTGGCGATTCTAAATGACCTGTTCGCGCGCCACGGCGCCCGGATCACGCATGACAGCCCCCGATCAGTCCGACCCGTCCTCCTCGCCCAGCCAGTCCGAATCGCCGCCCGTGCCCGCCCCGGCCGATGTGCCGTTCGAGCCGAAGCCGATCCTCGCGCAATTGCCGCACCTGCCAGGCGTCTATCGCTACTACGACGCCGGTGGCGCGGTGCTCTACGTCGGCAAGGCGCGCAACCTGAAGAAGCGCGTCTCGAGCTACTTCAACAAGACCCAGTTGTCGCCGCGCATCGCGATGATGGTCACGCGCATCCGCAAGATCGAGACCACCGTGACGCGCTCGGAAGCCGAGGCGCTGCTGCTCGAGAACAACCTCATCAAGGCCCTGGCGCCGCGCTACAACATCCTGTTTCGCGACGACAAGTCCTATCCCTACCTGAAGCTGACCGGCCATGCGTTTCCGCGCATGGCCTATTACCGCGGTGCCGTCGATCGCAAGAACCAGTATTTCGGGCCGTTCCCGAGCGCCTGGGCGGTGCGCGAGAGTATCCAGATCCTGCAGCGCGTGTTCCAGTTGCGCACCTGCGAGGATTCGGTGTTCAACAATCGCACGCGGCCCTGCCTGTTGCACCAGATCGGCCGCTGCACGGCGCCCTGCGTCGGCGCGATCGAGGCGGAGGATTACGCGCGCGACGTCTCGAACGCCTCGCGCTTCCTGCTCGGTCGGCAGAACGAAGTGATGAAGGAGCTCGAGCAGAAGATGCACGCCTTCGCGGCCGAGCTGAAGTTCGAGCAGGCCGCGGCGGTGCGCAACCAGATGAGCTCGCTGTCGACCGTGCTGCACCAGCAGGCCATCGAGGTCGGCAGCGAGAGCGACGTCGACATCCTGGCCGTGGTGGCGCATGGCGGGCGTGTCTGCGTGAACCTGGCGATGGTGCGCGGCGGCCGGCATCTCGGCGACAAGGCCTATTTCCCGGCGCATGCCGACAGCGCGATCGCGCTGGCGGCGGGGCGCGACGAGGTGGCGGAAGGCGCCGGCGAGCCCGGCGGCGAGGAGGCGGCGATCGTCGAGGATCTGGCGGCGGCGGTCGGCACCCTGCCCGGCGATGTCGATGCGCAAGCGGCCGCGCCCGAAGCCGATGCGGCGGGCGCGGCGCCGTCCGTCGAGGTGCCGGCGCCCTTGGCGGCCGATGACGATGCCGCTGTTCCGGCCGATGAATTGACCGAGGCAGCCGAAGCAACGGGAGCGGAAACGGAAGCCGATTCGGCCGGCATCTCGATCGAGACCGAGGTGCTCGAGGCCTTCATCGCCCAGCACTATCTCGGCAATCGCGTGCCGCCCGTGCTGGTGGTCAGCCACGCGCCGGCCAATCGCGAGCTGATCGACCTGCTGGTCGAGCAGGCCGGGCACAAGGTGGCGGTGCTGCGCCAGCCGCAAGGCCAGAAGCGCGCCTGGCTGTCGATGGCCGAGCAGAATGCGCGGCTCGCGCTGGCGCGGCTGTTGTCCGAGCAGGGTTCGCAGCAGGCGCGCACGCGCGCGCTGGCCGAGGTGCTCGGTTTCGAGGCCGAGGACCTGGCCCAGTTGCGCATCGAGTGTTTCGATATCAGCCACACCATGGGCGAGGCGACGCAGGCTTCCTGCGTGGTGTTCCATCACCACAAGATGCAGTCGGGCGAGTATCGCCGCTACAACATCACCGGCATCACGCCCGGCGACGACTACGCGGCGATGCGCCAGGTGCTCACGCGCCGCTACGAGAAGATGGTCGAGCAGGCGGCAGAGACGGCAGCCGCCGATGCGGCCGCCGGCATCGACGGCGACGCGACGCGCGCCAGCGCCACCGCCGCGCTGCTGCCGAACATCGTGTTGATCGACGGCGGCAAGGGGCAGGTGGAGGTGGCGCGCCAGGTGTTCACCGAACTCGGGCTCGACGTGTCGATGCTGGTGGGCGTGGCCAAGGGCGAGGGGCGCAAGGTCGGCCTGGAGACGCTGGTGTTCGTCGACGGCCGCCCCACGCTCGAGCTCGGCAAGGAAAGCGCGGCCCTGATGCTGGTCGCGCAGATTCGCGACGAGGCACATCGCTTCGCCATCACCGGGATGCGCGCCAAGCGTGCCAAGACGCGCCAGACCTCGCGGCTGGAGGAGCTCGAAGGGGTTGGCGCGAAGCGGCGCCAGCGCCTGCTGGCGCGCTTCGGCGGCTTGCGCGGCGTGGTGGCCGCGAGCGTGGAGGAGCTGGCCAGCGTGGAGGGCATCTCGCACGCGCTGGCCGAGCAGATCTACCGCCAGTTGCACTGAGGCGGCGCGGGGCCTTCGGGCCGCGGATTCCGCTCGGCTTGTGGCAGGCCGGGCGGCGCGGCACAATTGCACATCCTTTACACGTCCAGCCCGTCATGCCGTTCAATTTCCCGATTTTCCTGACTTGGGTGCGAATCGTGCTGATTCCGCTCGTCGTCGGCCTGTTCTACCTGCCGGACGTGATGATGAGCGTCGAGCACCGCAACCTCGCGGCCGCGCTGGTATTCGTGCTGGCCGCGCTGACCGATTGGTTCGACGGCTTCCTGGCGCGCAAGTGGAACCAGACCTCGGCGTTCGGCGCCTTCCTCGACCCGGTGGCGGACAAGCTGATGGTGACGGCCGCGCTGCTGATCCTGGTGCAGCTCGCGCGCATCGACGCGGCGATTGCCCTGGTGATCATCGGTCGCGAGATCGCGATTTCGGCGCTGCGCGAATGGATGGCGCAGATCGGCGCCTCGAAGAGCGTGGCGGTGAATTCGCTCGGCAAGTTCAAGACCGCCTGCCAGATGGTCGCGATCCCGATGTTGCTGTACTATGGCGCGCTGCCGATTGGGGGCGGTATCGCGATCGACACCCGCGTGTGGGGGCTCTGGCTCATCTACCTTGCGACGGTGCTGACGATCTGGTCGATGCTGTACTACATGAAGCTGGCCTGGCCGCAGATCCGCGAGCGAGGCGGTGCGATGTGAGATTTGCAGGTGTCGAGAAAAAGGGTGCGAAAAACGCTTGACACACTGAAACAGCTTCTACATAATCTCATTTCTCCGCTGCACTGAAACGAACGCAGCAGCTAACGAAGCAGAAGCGCGGAGATGCCAGCAAGTAATGTGGCGATGGCAGCAGGAAGCAAAACGCGGGAGTAGCTCAGTTGGTAGAGCGCAACCTTGCCAAGGTTGAGGTCGCGAGTTCGAGACTCGTCTCCCGCTCCAGATTCAAGCAGCGTTTTGTTGAAGCAGTAGTGGTTCGGCAAGGGCTGGATTTTGCAGGACATGCGGGAGTAGCTCAGTTGGTAGAGCGCAACCTTGCCAAGGTTGAGGTCGCGAGTTCGAGACTCGTCTCCCGCTCCAAAACAAGGGGAAGCCAGGCTTCCCTTTTTGTTTGGCGAATTTTCCGGCTTGCCGGGTTCGCCAGATAAAAATCTGCGGTCGTTGCATCGGTATCGCGACGGTCGTCAGTCCGCTTATGGCGCGATAGCAAAGCGGTTATGCAGCGGCCTGCAAAGCCGTGTAGGCCGGTTCGACTCCGGCTCGCGCCTCCAGAAAAAGCCCCGCTTTCGCGGGGCTTTTCGTTTTTCCGTCCTTGTTTCTCCCTTGCAGCCCTGTAGCCGGCGCCTTGACGCGCGAGTCGCCGTACTAAAATACGCGCCCGTTCACGGCAGGGGCACGCCCCGTCGCGCGATGCCGCCTGGCAGGCGCGGATTGCGCGGCATCGACAAGGTCATCATGAGTCTCTCGGCAAGAAACGCGTTTCAACGGTTATGGCCTTATGTGCGTCCGGTAGCGGGGATCACCGGACTTGGCTTCCTCGCCACGGCCCTGGTGGCGGCGACCGAGGCCTATGTGCCCGCTTTCCTGCGGCGCTTGCTCGACGAGGGATTCAGCCCGCACGCACCGCAATCCGCCTGGTGGAGCATTTCGCTTACCTTCCTTGGGCTGGCCTGCCTGCGCGGGGTCGCGCAGTTCTCCTCCAGCTACCTGCTCGGCTATGTATCGAACAACGTGGTGATCCGGATTCGCGAGGCCATGATCGAGCGAGTGGTGCGCGCTGGCGCGCCGTTCTTCCAGCGGGAGACCGCCAGCACGATCATCAATGCCGTGGTGTCCGAAGCCAACCAGGTGCTGCTGATCGTGACCAGCGCGCTCGTCACCTCGGTCCAGGGCGCGCTGACCGTGATCGGCTACCTCGCCTACCTGTTCTATCTCAACTGGCGCCTGACGCTGGTGATCGCGGTGGTGCTGCCCGGCATTGGCTGGCTGGCCGGCCAGATCAACCGGCGCATGCGCCGCCTGAACCGCGAACAGCAGGCGATGACGAACGACTTGTCCTACGTCGTCGAGGAGATCGTGTCCGGCTACAAGGTGGTCAAGATCCATGGCGGCGAGCAGTATGAAATCGATCGCTTCATGGCCATGAGCCGCCGTCTCAAGGGGTATGCGATCCGCGGCATCGCCTCGGGCGGCCTGGCCCAGTCGCTGACGCAACTGCTGGCGTCGATCGCGATCGCCGTGGTGATCGCCATCTCGATCTACCAGGCCTTGCACGGGCACGGCAACGGCAACGATTTCATGACCTACATCCTGGCGACCCTGCTGGCGATCTCGCCGCTCAAGCAGCTCATGTCGGTCAACCAGCCGCTGCAACGCGGGATGACCGCGGCCGAACTGATCTTCCGGCTGATCGACGAACCTCCCGAGGCGATCCAGGGCGGCCGCCGGATCGAGAAGGCGCGTGGCGAGATCGAGTATCGCGAGGTGTCGTTCGCCTACGAAGGCGCGGCGCGGCCGACGCTGGAGCGCATCTCCTTCACGATCCGGCCTGGCGACATGGTGGCGCTGGTTGGACCTTCCGGCGGCGGCAAGACGACGCTGGCCAACCTGCTGCCGCGCTTCTTCGATCCGACCGGCGGCGCGATACTGCTCGACGGCGTGCCGATCACGGAGCTGGACATGCACGATCTGCGTGGCCAGATCGCGATGGTGAGCCAGGACGTGGTGCTGTTCAACGACAGCATCGCGGCCAATGTCGCCTATGGCAGCACGCCCGATCCCGAGAGGGTCTGGGCGGCGCTGCGTGCCGCCAATCTGGCCGACACGGTGGCGGCCATGCCAGACGGACTCGACGCGATGATCGGCGGCGACGGCATGCGCCTGTCGGGTGGCCAGCGACAGCGCCTCGCGATTGCCCGGGCCATCTACAAGGATGCGGCGGTGCTGATTCTCGACGAGGCCACATCGGCGCTCGATTCCGAGTCGGAGCGCCTTGTGCAGGACGCGCTCGAGCGCTTGATGGCAGGGCGCGCGACGATCGTGATCGCGCATCGGCTCTCGACCATCGAACGTGCCGACCGGATCCTGGTGCTCGAAGCTGGGCGCATCGTCGAGCAGGGCAGTCATGCGGTGTTGTTGCAGGCCGGGGGCCGTTATGCGCGGCTCCATCGGACCCAGTACCAGCAGGAAGCGTCCGCGTCGGGATGACGCGCCTGATTCGCGCGGCCCGATCGCGCTGGTCTTTTTCGAGAGGGGCAATCGGCCACGTCTCCACAACGGGCACCCGTAACCTTGTGTCGCTCGACGCTCCATTCTTCCTCGGTTATTAATCGGATCCTCAGCAACCGAGGGGCCAGCAAATGAAGCGAAACTATCTTCGGGTGGGCGATTGTTCGACCAGCGGCGGGAGGGTTGTCGACGGCATTGCGTCCATGACTTGCGACGGTATCGAACTGACCTATGTGGGCGCCGGGGTCAGCTGCCCGGCGTGCCGCCAGACCGGCATCATCGTCGCCGCGGGGCCGCGCTGGGCGGATGACTTGATGGGCCGCCAGGCAGCGCTGGAAGGCGATGAGGTCGCATGCGGATGTGATCCGCGCCCGACGATGGTCGCGTCGCAATGCTCGATGTTTCAATCGTTCGAGTCGAACCAACTGCGCCGCATGGGTTTCACTTCACCGGGCCTTCAACGGGCGCTCGATCCCGAGCTTGCCCAGCCTTCCAGCGGTATCTGCCTCTCCTGCATGCTTGTCGCCGCCAGGTGTGCCGCGTCGATGATCGTGCGGCAGTGATCGACCGTGAGCATTCGGATCGTTTTCGAGGCATGGCGAGCGCGCGCGCGTTTGCCGGTACGTCTTTTCGGGCTCGCCGACGGCCTGCTGTATTCCGAAGTGTCAGGCGCATTCCCGAATCGCACCGGGGAATCGACCATGGCCTTGCTCGATGCAACGCCTGATGCATCACTTGCGGATGCCGGCCCGTGGATGTTCGACTGCGAACGGATCGACAGCGATACGCAAGCCGCGTTGGCAAGGCTCGCGCGGAGCGAATATGGCGTCAGCTGGATCGTCAGCGCATATCAGGTGCGACAGCTTGCATCGGAGCTTCGCCAGCGCCTGGACGCGACCTTGCCTGACGGCAGACACGCCATGCTCCGCTACTACGACGCCCGCGTCATGCGATATCTCGCGCCGGCGCTCGGTTCGAGCGAAGGGACGATGTTCTTCTCCCCGACGTTCGACTGGTTGATCGAGATCGACGGGAAGTTGTCCAGGGCGCATCCTCATGCCGCTTGAGCTCACGCCGGCACATCTATCGGCACTGGCCGAAGGCGAAGCCCGCAACTTCGTCGATGGCGTGCGTCGAGACCTGACCAGGGACGATCCTGCCTTGGAGCGGGACATCGATCTCGATAGCCGTCTTCGGCATGCGTATCGAGCAGCCCGGACACTCGGCATTCAAGACAGCGAACATCTCGTCCGGTTTCTGGTGATCGAGGCGTATTCACGTGATGGCTTTTACGACAAACCTGCAACGCGGGCCTGGCTGTCCAAGCCAGGTCGAAGCGCCGACGAGCGCTTCCACGTCTACGTCCAGGAAATCACCTGGCGATCCAAACATCCGGATAGTCTGAAAGGAGTCCCGCATGGCGCTTCCACTGATCCCCTTGCTGGCAGCGGCAGCGGTGGAGGCCGGCCCGGTCTTGTCGGCTATTGGCGGCGCCTTGTTGGGCGGTTCGGTGGCGGCAGGCGTGGCTAGTATCGGGGGGAGTACGGTGCGAACGAAGGACGATGCACAAGCCGCGTCTAGGACGGTCGTCGACTCTCGGGAATCCTGCAAACCGTGTCCACCCGCGACGAGCGGCACGAAGGTCCGAAATAATCACGGTGTGAATTGGCCGGCCTATGAATATCAGGCACGAGTGACCGGCTTCGCCTTCGACACGGAAGCCTGCCGCTGGAGCGACGAGTGGAAGTGGCTGGGGAACGACTACGATGGTTTCAGGCCGGGGGAGTGCCTGCTGCAGGAGGCGAAGGGGAACTATGATCAATTCCTGGACGGGTCGATTCCCCGGGCGCAGGACTTCTTCCAGGGATGGGCGCCGATGATCGAGTCGGCTATCAACCGCTCAAAGGTGGTGAACGACAATCCGCCGACTCGACTTCGATACTATTTCCAGGGGCGGTTGACGTATAAAAAGATGGCTCGGCACCTACGTTTTTGAGAATCGAATCCGAATACTTTCCGTGATCATGCCGCCATGAAAATTGATTGCATCATCAAGAGTGGAGGAATCGCTCCGACGGATTTCTCAGGGATATTCGTCCGGATCGGGGCGATCATCGATGTGATGTCCATGGCCGAGCCATTGCTTGCACGCCCTAACTGGCGCATGAAGGGTTACACGCTCGAAGAGGCCCAGGCACGTGCCGTCTACGCGGTTGACTCTGGCGTCAACCGGACGAGGCTTGCGGAGCTGGAGGATGAGTATCGTGGAAAAGATGTGTCGAGTATCGGAATATGGTTGGACGGCAGGCGCGAGGGCCTTGGTGCGTCGATCGAGATCATGGCGTGCGGCGGCACCTTCCCCGACACCGTTTCGGTCGATGCCCGGGGCGCATTTCTCGATCGAAAAAACATCGTCGCGAGCATCGTGGCTCGGAGCGCGCAGGAGTTTGCAGCGGTGGCGATTACTGCGGCGCCCGACGACTACGAAGCACAACAGGCGTTTGACGATCGTCCCGGCGTGGGCTGGATGCTGTACCTCCCCGTCGAACTGACCGCGCAACAGATTCCGGAGGCACGGGAACTGATCCCGGTCGTCTCGGCCGATGGCGGGCGACGCCTTGGCACGATCATCGTCAGCATCGAGGACGAGCCGTTCTCGATCGACAACGAAGCGCACCTGGTGGCGGCGCACGATATCGAGGTGCGGCTCATTTCCATGGATCTGCTGCCACGCTTCATCGACATTTAACCCGGGCACCTTCTCCGCGCCGCATCACCCCGTTACCACCGCGAACTCCAGCCCCGACTCGAAATCGAGCGTGGTGCTCGAGATGCGCGGATGCGCATCGAGATAGCGCTTGAACGGCTGCACCGCCTCGCCGGCCGTGTACATATTGTCGGCCAGCACGATCGAGCCGGGCCGCAGCAGCGGTTCGATGCGCTGGAACAGGCGCAGATAGAGATCGGCCCAGACGTCGATGAACACGATGTCGAACGGGCCGTCGAGCTGTTCAAGGGTCTCGAACGCGTCGCCCTCCCGCAACTCGACATATCGCTCGACCTCGGCCGCCGCGAGATGATCGCGCAGGCGCGCGCACTTCATCGCGTCGCGCTCGGTCGCGATCACGGTGCCGCGCCCGAGCGTGCGCAGCGCATCGGCGAAATACAGCGTCGACACGCCGTAGGAACTGCCGAGCTCGAGGATCCGCATCGGCCGGTGCGAGAGCACCAGATTCCGCAGCAGGCTGCCCAGTTCGGCGGAAATCGCCAGCGACAGGCTGGTGCCACGCGAGCGCTCGCTGTCGTCCTCGCCCGACAAACCGTGATCGCTGAGGAACTGCCCCTTCAGCCGCGGCGCCAGCGCCTCGTACTGGCTGACGAGATCCAGGAACGTGGCGCTGTCGCCGAGAAACCGGGCGCGGGCACGGCCGATCAACTCGGCGCGATTCTGTTCGTGCAGGCGTTGCAGCAGCACATGGCTCGATGTCGTCATCTCCATCCCTCGTATCGAAATAGCACGCCGCCGGGCAGCCGGCGCTCAGCGCGCCCGGGCCAGCTTGATCGCGTGTTCCGGGCAGGCCTCCACGCAGCGTCCGCAGGCGCGGCAGGCATCGGCATTGGGCGTATAGGCCACCTTCATGCCGTGCACGCGCAGCTTGAAGCGATTCAGCATGCCGAGCCCGCGATAATCGGCCTCGTCGATGCGCCGGATCTCGAACACGTCCTCGGGGCAGACATCCAGGCAATCGCCCTTGCCCTCGCAGCGGCGCAGGTCGACCACCGGCACGATCACGCCCGGCTCCTGTTTGCAGACGACCTTCGAGGTATCGCGCATGCTCACTCTCCCTCGTTCGCGCGCGGGCTGCGGCGCGCATGCCAGGCCGAGCGGAAGCGCTCGCGTTCCTCGGGGGTCATGGCTTCCCATTTGCGCCAGTGGCGCCGGCGATGCCAGCCGCCATGGCCGCGAAAGCCGCCGAACAGGATGCGGCTCAGCACCAGCAGGCCGAGCGCATGTGCAAGGTCGATGCTGCGCGCGCCGACGAACAGCGCCGGCATCACCCAGTTCCACAACATCATCACGGCCCAGCCGAGCACGACGATCGCCACCAGCGCGAACACCGCCTTGGCAATCCATCTGATTCGACAATTCATCCTTCCACTCCTAGATATCGAGTTCGTCATAGGTGGCCTGCAGCCGCGCGCGCAGATGCAGGACCGCGTAGCGCTTGCGCGCCAGCAAGGTGTTGACGGCCACGCCGCTGTCGGCGGCCATGGCCTTGAAGCTGAGTCCTTCGAGTTCGTGCGCGATGAACACCTCGCGCTGGTTGGCCGGCAATTCGTCGAGCGCTTGCTGCAGGGCCTTGAGCACCACGCCGCGCGCATACAGCGCTTCCGGGCCGGCGTCGTGGGCGGGCAGGGCGAGGTCGAGCCGATAGTCGTCGCCGTCCTCGCCCTGGTCGACGAGCTCGGCCAGCGGCTGTTCCTTCTTCTTGCGGAAGCGGTCGATGATGCGGTTGCGCGCGGCGCGGAACAGCCAGGCGCTGGCCTGCTCGATCGGCGCGGGCAGCCGGTAGGCCTGCACGAAGTCGTGGAAGACATCCTGCAGGATGTCCTCGGCGTCGCTCGGGTCGCGCACCCGGCGCCGGATGAAATTTCCGAGCTTGGTGCGTTCGCGCGAGATCGTCGCGCTCATGTCGCGGTCTCGGTCGGTCATCGGGTCCGGGTTCGTTGGCGAGTCCATGCGCCTGAAGACGAACGGCGCGGGCGGATATTGTGGCGCGTCAACGAAAAACGGTCGCGTCGATCGAGCGGGGCGGCATTCTGATATGAGGAAATCGCGCCGGGGAAGGGAAGGCGGAAACGAAACAGCCCCGTCGTGGACGGGGCTGTTCGGGGCGGCAGGGAGCCAGGGCCGGCGAACCGGCCCTCGATTCAGCGTGTCGCGCGTCGCGCCCAGGCCAACTCGACGAACACGCGGCAGAGCGCTTCCATGCCGCGCCGGTCCTCGTCGTCGAAGCGCGCGAGTTCGGGGCTGTCGACGTCCCACACGCCGATCAGCGCGCCGTCGTCCGCCACCAGCGGCACCACGATTTCCGATTGCGAGGCCGAATCGCAGGCGATATGGCCCGGGAATTCGTGCACGTCGCGCACCACCTGGGTCTCGCGCGTCCGGGCGGCCGTGCCGCACACGCCCTTGCCGAGCGGAATCCGCACGCAGGCCGGCTTGCCCTGGAACGGGCCGACCACCAGCTCGGTGCCGTCGAACAGGTAGAACCCGGCCCAGTTCAGGGCTTCGAGCGAGTGATAGACGAGCGAGGAGAAATTCGCCGCGTTGGCGACCAGGTCGGTTTCCGATTCGATCAGCGAGCGCGCTTGCGCGACCAGCGTCTCGTAAAGCTCGGATTTGGTGGCGGCCGGAGAGGTGGAGAATTCGAACATGATCGCTTGCACTGGAATCGAAGAAGCGGCGCGGGCCGCGAGGAGTCCCGGCAGTCTAAAAGAAATCGGCGCGCGGTGCTCGATCCGGTCGTCCGAACGGTCTCAATGGCCGGAACGGCCATGGCCGGGCGGCGCGAGCCTCAATCGTCCTCTCGCTCGGCGAAGCGCGCCGCGAGAAAATCGAGCAGGGCGCGGACCGCCGGCATCAGCCCCCGGCGCGAGGCATACACGGCATGCACGACCTCGCGGCGCGGCGCCCAGTCGGCCAGCACCACCTGCAATGCGCCGCGCTCGATCGCCTCCCGGACCATCATGGTCGGCAACTGCACCACGCCGACCCCCGCGATCGCGGCCGCGCGCAGCGCGAACATGCCGCGCGTGACCAGGCGCGGCCGATGCGGGATCACCGCCTTGGCACCCGCCGGGCCGCGCAGGTTCCAGACATGGTCGTCCTGCGGCGCGCCGAGCGCGAGGCTCGACAGCGCGGCCAGGTCGGCCGGCACGCGCGGCGCCGCGTGGCCGGCCAGCAGCGAGGGGCTCGCGACCAGGCACTGGCCGCGCTCGGCCAGCGGTCGCAGCACCAGGTCGCTGTCCTCGAGCGGCGGCGGCCTGACGCGCAGCGCCACGTCGACGCCTTCGCCGACCACGTCCACGCGCCGGTTGGTTTCCTCCAGGTGGATCTCGACATGCGGGCATTGCGCCATGAAGGCCGCCAGCATCTGGCCGACCTCGGCGTCGAGCAAGGCGATCGGGCAGGTCACGCGCACGATCCCGCGCGGCTCGGCATGCAGCAGCGCGACCGCCTCGTCGGCCGCGTCGGCCTCCACCAGCATCGCGCGGCAGTGCGCGTAATAGGTGGCGCCGATCTCGGTCAGCGCGAAGCGGCGCGTCGAGCGCTGGATCAACCGCATCCCGAGCCGCTCCTCGAGCTCGGCGACGCGCCGGCTCAGGCGCGATTTCGGCAGGTTCAGGGCGCGCCCGGCCGGCGCGAAACCGCCGTGGTCCACCACCTGCACGAAGAAATAAAGGTCGTTCAGATCCCGCATTATCGTTCACCAGATAGAACGCTGAGTGTAATTTTCACACACTACCGCCGTTATCGTTGCGCAACTATGCTACTTCCTGTCGCCCCGGACGTTTCGGTTCGGGCAAGCAGATCAGGAGAATCGAGATGAAGCAGATCGTCGGCACCTACAGCGCACCGCGTTCCCACTGGGTCGGGGACGGCTTCCCGGTCCGCTCGCTGTTCAGCTATCACAGCACCGGCTCGCACCTGAGCCCCTTCTTGCTGCTCGACTATGCCGGTCCGGCCCGTTTCGAGCCGACCACGCAGCGGCGCGGGGTGGGCCAGCATCCGCATCGCGGCTTCGAGACCGTGACGATCGTCTACGACGGCGAGGTCGACCATCGCGACTCGACCGGCGCGGGCGGCCATATCGGCCCCGGCGACGTGCAGTGGATGACGGCCGCGAGCGGGATCCTGCACGAGGAATTCCACTCGGATGCGTTCGCGCGGCGCGGCGGCGCGCTGGAGATGGTCCAGCTGTGGGTGAACCTGCCCGCCAAGGACAAGCTCGCCGAGCCCGGCTACCAGACGCTGCGCGATGCCGAGATTCCCTCGGTGCCGCTGCCGGATGGCGCCGGCCGGGTGCGCGTGATCGCGGGCGAGTTCGACGGCCATCGCGGCCCGGCGCGCACCTTCACGCCGATCGACGTGTGGGACGTGCGCCTCGCGGCGGGCGGCCAGGCGCGCTTCGAGATCGCCGAAGGCCGCACGCTGGCCCTGGCGGTGCTGCACGGCACGGTGCTGGTGAACGGCAAGGAGGTGGCGCGCGAGGCGCAGGTCGTGCACCTGGCGCGCGAGGGCAGCGGCGTCGAGATCGAGGCGAACAACGACGCCACCCTGCTGGTGCTCAGCGGCGAGCCGATCGACGAGCCGGTGGTCGGTTATGGCCCGTTCGTGATGAACAGCGAGGACGAGATCCGCCAGGCCGTGGACGACTTCAACAGCGGCCGTTTCGGCGGCATGCCCGCCTGAGCCCGGTCCCGCCGCGCGGCCTGCCCAGGCAGCCGCGCGGCGGGCATAATGTCCGGATTGAGCGCGCCCGCCCGGGCGCGCGTTTGATTCGGGCCCGCCGCATGTCTGTCACGCCTTCCACCGCCTCCGGTTCTGCCTCCACCTCTGCGGCGTCCTCGCCGGTTTCCCTCGCCGAACTCGACTGGCGCTGGCGCGCCTTCGAGGCGCTGTCCGCGCGCGATCTCTACGCGATCCTGGAGGCGCGCTGCGCCGTGTTCGTGGTCGAGCAGCAATGCATCTACAAGGACATCGACGATGCCGACCAGGCTGCCTGGCATCTCGGCGCGCATCACGCCGATGGCCGGCTCGCCGGATATCTGCGCGTGCTGCTGCCCGATGCCGGCTCGCCCGATATCCGCATCGGCCGCGTGCTGACCACCGCGCCGTTTCGCGGCATCGGCCTGGGCAACGCGCTGCTGGCCCAGGCGCTCGAACGGATCCGCGCCCAGTGGCCGGGTACGCCGATCAGCCTGCATGCGCAGGCGCACCTGCAGAAGTACTACGGTGCCTTCGGCTTCTCGCCGAGCTCCGAGGTCCACGACGACGACGGCATCCCGCACATCTGGATGCGCTCGGCTTAATTCCCCGCACCTTCCCCCCGCGCGGCCTGGCGCGCCGCGACATCGGCCGGCGAGGCCGCGCGCCGCGGCCCGGGCCGTTCCCGCTCGCGCAGTCGGCCGCGCGCCGACAGCCGCATCCAGTGACGCAACGCGACCAGCGCGCCGATCACGCTCATCATTGAACCGGGAATCCACAGCAGCAGCCCGCCGATCTGCTGGTCGCGCATCGGGCTCAGCCAGGTGAAGGCGCGCCCGCAGATCGAGTAGATCGGATAGAGCTCGTGCGAGGCGAAGAAGATCAGCGCGCCGAGCAGGATCTGCGGCGGGATCGCGGCGATCGCGACCAGGATCCGGCGCCCCGGCGCGAGACGCGCCGGCGGCGCGGGGCGCGGGTCGAGCACCAGCCACCAGAACAGCAGCCCGTCGATCACCATGCTCCAGTTCATGACGCGATAGAGCCGCCAGTCGAGCATCGCGACGAAGTGGATCGGCGAGAGCAGCCAGAAATAGATCAGCCCGACGAACAGCAGCACCGCCACCACCGGGTGGAACAGCACGCGCAGCGCCAGGCGCGTCGGCGCGGCGGCGAGCAGGGGGCGCAGCCAGCGCCGCCGCCAGGCGAACGGGATGCCGGCGCGTAGCGCCGCGCCGGGATAGGACAGCGCGATGAAGAAGGGCCCCAGGTGATGCAGCACCAGGTGCTGGGCGCGATGCATGAAGAATTCGTGCTCGAAGTAGTAGTCGAGCCGCGTATGCAGCGCCACGTAGAGCGCGCCGAGCCCGAACCAGAACGACAGGCGCCGCAGCGGCGTGACGCGCGCCTTGCGGGCACCGCGCAGGAACAGCACGGCGGCGGCCAGGATCGCGATCACCACGGTCGGCGAGGGTTCCCAGGGATCGAGCCAGTAGAGCGGGTTCATGGTCGGATATCGGCGAATGAAGGGGGGCGCGGCGGCGGGCTCAGGCGGGCCCGGCCTCGATCAGCCGGCGCAGGTCGGCCGCGATCGCCTCGGGCCGGTCCTGCTCGGTGGCGAGCAGCCGGGCATGGCCGCCGGCGTCGAACACATAGACGGCCGAACTGTGGGTGACCTCGTAGCCGCCGCTCGCATCGCGCTGCTCCATCTGGTAGGCGACGCGATAGCGCTTGGCCAGCGATTCGATCTCGCCCTGGCTGCCGGTCAGGCCAATCGCGTGCTCGGCATCGAAGGCGCTGACATAGGCGCGCATCAGCGTCGGCGTATCGCGGGCCGGGTCGACCGAGACGAACAGGATGCGCACCCGGCTGGCCTCGGGGCCGAGCCGGGCCAGCACCTGCATCAGCCGTGCCATGGTCTCGGGGCAGACGTCGGGGCAATGCGTGTAGCCGAAATAGACCAGCACGAGGCGCCCGCGGAACGCCGCGGCGTCGATCGGCCGGCCGTCCTCGCCGGTCAGCGAGAAGGCCAGGTCGGGCAGGTGGCCGCTCACGTCGGTCAGCGTGTAGGGACCGCCACGCGGCGCGCAGCCGGCCAGCGCGAGGACGGCCGCGCCGGCGGCCAGCAGGTTCGCCAGGCGGCCGAGCGGCCTTGGCGGCGCGGTGAGGCGCGGCCGGGGCCAGGCGCGGCGCGCGGCGGCGGGCAAGGGGAAGGAGAGCGGGAAGGGCATCGATCGGCTCGTCGGCATGGCGTTCGATCCGGTGTCGCGGCGGCGGATCCGGCAATCCCGCGGCCGCACCTGAACGCGCCGACTGTAGCGCAATTCCTCATACGAGGGATGTGCACCGCCGCATGCCGGCGATAGCCGCGCGCGCGGCGGGCTTGCGATTGGCCGACAAAACCATGCCGGCCGCATCGTCCGCATCCATGCGAACCTTTATCCACGCACGCGCAGCCGGCCGGCGCCTTTTGCGCTCGGCCGCGCGGGCGCGGTAAGATGCGCACATTCTTTCGGCAAGATTGCCGCCAGCCGCCACCCTCATCAGAGAACCGATGCAACCTGTCCCGGCTTCCCTCTCCCTGACCGACACCGCCTTTTTCTTCGACTTCGACGGCACGCTGGTCGATCTCGCGCCCACCCCCGACGGCATCCACGTCCCCGATTCGCTGCCCGCCATGCTCGGTGAGCTGCGCGCGCTCGCGCGCGGCGCGGTGGCGATCGTCTCGGGACGCGGCATCGACAGCATCGACAGCTTCCTCGGCCTGGCCGACCTGCCGGTGGCGGGCCTGCACGGCGCGGAACGGCGCGACGCCAACGGCGACACGATGCGCGTCGGCTTCAACGACGAACGCCTGCTGCGCATCGAGCGCGAACTGGCCGCGGTGGTCGAGCGCAATCCCGGCACCCTGCTCGAGATCAAGGGCGCGGCCGTCGCGCTGCATTTCCGCAATGCGCCCGAACGCGAGGGCGTGGCGCGCGAGGCGGCCGAGCGGCTGGTGGCCGAGTATCCCGATGCCTATGTGCTGCAGCCCGGCAAGATGGTGTTCGAGATCAAGCCCAAGGGCGTCGACAAGGGGCGCGCGATCACCGCCTTCCTCGGCGAGCCGCCCTTCGCGGGGCGCCGCCCGGTGTTCGCCGGCGACGACCTGACCGACGAGAAGGGGTTCGCGGTGGTCGACGCGGCGGGCGGGCTGTCGATCAAGATCGGCGCCGGCGATACCTCGGCGAAGACGCGCCTCGATTCGGTCGAGGCGATGCGCGCGCGGATCGCGCAATGGATCGCGGCGGGGCGCGCGCAGGCATGAGCCGACTGATCATCGTATCGAATCGGGTCGCGCCGATTTCCGAGGGCGAACCGGCGGCGGGTGGTCTCGCGATCGGCGTCTACGACGCGCTGAAGGAAACCGGCGGCATGTGGTTCGGCTGGAGCGGGGAGGTGGTGGCCTCGGGTGCGCCGCAGATCCGCGTCGAGGAGCGCGGGCCCGTCACCTTTGCCACCATCGGCCTGGCGCGCCGCGACTACGACCAGTATTACCGCGGCTTCTCGAACGCCACGCTGTGGCCGGCCTTCCACTACCGCACCGACCTGATCCAGTACGACCGCCACGAATTCGAGGGTTACGCGCGCGTCAACGTCTGGCTCGCGCAGCAACTGGTGCCGCTGCTGCGCGACGACGACGTGATCTGGGTCCACGACTACCACCTGATCCCGTTCGCGCAGGCCCTGCGCGCGGCCGGCGTGAAGAACCGCATCGGCTTCTTCCTGCACATCCCGTTTCCCGCCGCGCAGGTGCTGGTCAACGTGCCGCCGCACCGCGAGCTGGTCGAGGCGCTGTGTTCCTACGACCTGCTCGGCTTCCAGACCGATCCCGACCTGCGCGCCTTCTGCGACTACATCGACGCCGAGGCGGGCGGCACGGCGCGGCGCGAGGGCGGCGGCCCGGCCACCATCGAGGCCTTCGGCCGCCGGCTGCGCGCGCATGCCTATCCGATCGGCATCTATCCCGACGAGATCGCCTCGCTCGCGCAGGCCGGCGCCAACGGCCGCGCGGTGCGCACGCTGGCCACCTCGCTGCATGGCCGCCAACTGGTGATGAGCGTCGACCGGCTCGATTATTCGAAGGGGCTGGTCGAGCGCTTCCGGGCCTTCGAGAAGCTGCTCGAACACGAGGCTGCCTATCGCAACCGCGTGTCGTTCCTGCAGATCGCGCCGTCCACGCGCGCCGACCTGCGCGCCTACCAGGACATCCGCCTGCAGCTCGAGGGCGAGTCGGGGCGCATCAACGGCCGCTACGCCGAACTCGACTGGGCGCCGATCCTCTACATCCATCGGCAATACGAGCGTCCGCTGCTGGCCGCGCTGTACCGGCTCGCGCGGGTCGGGTTCGTCACGCCGCTGCGCGACGGCATGAACCTGGTCGCCAAGGAATACGTGTCGGCGCAGGATCCCGAGGATCCGGGCGTGCTGGTGCTGTCGCGCTTCGCCGGCGCCGCGCGCGAGCTGACCGGCGCGCTGATCGTCAATCCGATGGACATCGACGGGATGGCCGAGGCGCTGGCCCGCGCGCTGTCGATGCCGGTGGCCGAGCGGCGCGCGCGCTACGAGGACATGATCGCGCAACTGCGCGAGAACAATGTCTCGGTGTGGCGCGACAACTTCCTGCGCGATCTCCAGCAGGCGGGCGGCGGCGCGCACTGAAACATCGGCCCGCGTTGCCGCGAGCCTCGGGCAGACATGAAAAAACCGCCGGTCCAGCCGGCGGTTTTTCTTTGGGGGCGAGGGGCAGGGCCGCTCAGGCCACGCGCTCGTCGCTGCGCGATTCGTCGTCGCCGTCGTCGTCGATCAGGTCGCGGCCGTGCTGCTTGGCGAGCAGGTCGCGATAGAGGCCCGGGCGGTTGCGCAGTTCCTCGGGCGAGCCGTCGTCGATCACCTTGCCGGTGCTCATCGCGATGATCCGGTCGAAGTTGCGCAGCGTCGAGAGCCGGTGCGCGATGGCGATCACGGTGCGGCCCACCATCAACCGGTCGAGCGCGGCCTGGATCGCTTCCTCGGAGGCGCTGTCGAGCGCCGAGGTGGCTTCGTCGAGCAGCAGGATCGGCGCGTCCTTGAGGATCGCGCGCGCGATCGCGATGCGTTGGCGCTGGCCGCCCGAGAGCTTCACGCCGCGGTCGCCGACCACGGTGTCGTAACCATCCGGCATGGCCTCGATGAACTCGCTGCAGCGCGCGTCGCGCGCCGCGGCCAGCACCTGCTCGCGGCTCGCCTCGGGGCGGCCGTAGGCGATGTTCTCGTAGATCGAGCGGTGCAGCAGCGAGATGTCCTGCGGCACCAGGGCGATCTGCTGGCGCAGGCTGTCCTGGGTGATCGCGGCGATGTCCTGGCCGTCGATCTTGATCGCGCCGTCCTGCACGTCGTAGAAGCGCTGCAGCAGCGCCAGCACGGTCGACTTGCCGGCGCCCGACTTGCCGATCAGGCCGACCCGCTGGCCGGCCTCGATGCGCAGGTCGAAGTGGTCGAGGATCGGGCGGCGATGCGGGTAGGCGAAGGTGACGCGGTCGAATTCGACACGCCCGCCGCGCGACTTCAGCTCGACGGCATCCGAGCGGTCCGGCATGCCGTGCGGCTCGAGGATGGTCTGCACCGCCTCGGCCAGACGCGCGATGTGCTGGGTCACGTCCACCAGTGCCACCGCCAGGTCGCGCGTGCCGTGCAGGATGGTGAAGCCGAGCGAGCTGACCAGCACGATGTCGCCGGAAGTGGCCTTGCCCTGGTCCCAGAGCAGCAGCGCCCAGCCCAGCAGGCCGGCCGACAGCATGGCGGTGATCACCGCGTGCAGCAGGCGCAGCTTCTCCAGGTAGAGCAGGCTCTGCTGGCGCGCGTCCATCTCGGCCTTGACGGTCTGGCCGAAGCGCTTCTGCTCGCGCAGCGTCATGCCGAAGGCGCGCACCAGGGCCATGTTGCCGATCACGTCGACCAGCTCGCCGTCCACCGCCGCGGCCTTGGTGGCGAACGTGTGGTGGCGTGCCGAGCCGCGTCCGGCCAGCTTGAACAGCACCACGGCCAGGATCGCCGAGGCGGTGAACAGGCCCAGCGCCATCAGCGGGTTGACCACGATGATCATCACGATCGCGCCCATCACCGCGATGCACGGCGGCAGCACGTTCCAGGCCATGGTGTTCTCGGACGTGTAGACCGCGTTCGAGGTGGCGGTGATGCGGCTGGCGAGCGTGCCCGGCTGTTTCTCCGCGTAGTAGGTGGGCGAGTGGCCGCTCAGGTACTGGAACAGGTCGCGGCGCAGGTCGCCGGTGACCGCCACGAAGGTATGCGCGGCGAACCAGCCGCCGACGCGCCAGAGCAGGTTGTCGGCCGCGATCAGGCCGACCAGCAGCGCGAACGCGCCCCACAGCGGGCCCGGATGATGGCGGCCGCCGGCCAGCACGTCGATCAGGTGCTTGATCGCGTATTGCGAGCCGAGCGCGCAGCCGACCGCGGCCAGCACGCTGGCCAGCACGATCAGGTGGGCGACGGGATGCTTGCGGATATAACGGAACAGAAACGCAAGGGGACGGCTCGCATAGCTCGAGAGCTTCGCGTTGTGGGCGTTGCGCTGGGCAGGTGTGAGAGCTTCCAAAATGTGTGCGTGTGGTCGAACGGAGGTTGAGCGGGGCGTGGGTGCGTCGCGCGCCGCGATGGTCCGCGATGCGGACGAAAGCCGGCATTGTAAACAAGCCCGACGTTTGTGCCGCACCGGATCGCATCCGATCTGCAGTCCGCGCTGCATTTTGGGATAAAATCCGGCGGCTCGCACTCTTTCCGCGCGGCTTGCGCGGACGTCGGCCAGTCGGCAAAACGAAAGGCGACGCCGACCCTAATGGTGCCGCAGCGCCGCCCGTGATGGTCCTACTCTAATTCCGCCTTGAAAATCCAAGGGTTGCAAAATGTTGCGCCTTTGTAACAAGGTAAATTCTTTGAAATGTTCCGCGCCGGACCCAGCTTTCGGTCCGATAATGCGCCTCGGGCTAACCCTGAGTCATTTTTACAGGGCGGGCCGGCAGCGGTTCCGGATCACGCAGGAATTTTTACGGGACGCTGTCAACGCAGTACGTCGAGATCCGTTGAATGCAAGTGCGCCGTCAGCCGATGGTGCCTCGATGCCGCGAGCCGGTGGTGGGTCTTCCCACTTTTTGAACCATGTCCGGCTCGCCGGACGGCAGGGCTTACGGCCCACTTAGTCTGATTTTTTAGGAGTTTCCCAGATGCGAATCGCTCAAATCGCTCCGTTGCACGAGGCGGTTCCCCCCAAGCTCTACGGCGGCACCGAACGCGTGGTGTCCTACCTGACCGAGGCACTGGTCGAGATGGGCCATGACGTGACGCTGTTCGCGAGCGGCGATTCGCAGACCTCGGCGAAGCTCGAAGCCTTCTGGCCGCAGGCGCTGCGCCTGGATCCGACCATCCGCGACGTGATGGCGCCCCACATGCTGCTGCTGGAAGAAGTGCGCCGCCGCGCCGACGAGTTCGACGTGCTGCATTTCCACATCGACTACTACCCGTTCTCGCTGTTCTCGCGCCAGCCGGTGCCGCATGTCACGACCATGCACGGCCGCCTGGACCTGCCGGAACTGCAGCCGATCTTCAATACCTTCAACACCGTGCCGGTGGTGTCGATCTCGGACAACCAGCGCATCCCGCTGCCGCAGGCGAACTGGCAGCCGACCGTCTATCACGGCCTGCCGGAAAACCTGCTGACGCCGCCGAAGGACGCCAAGCCGAGCTACCTGGCCTTCCTGGGTCGCATCTCGCCGGAAAAGCGCGTCGACACGGCCATCCGCATCGCCGAGCAAGCCGGCCTGCCGATCAAGATCGCGGCCAAGCTGGACAAGGCCGACCGCGCCTATTACGAAGAGAAGATCAAGCCGCTGTTCGCGCTGCCGCACGTCGAGTACATCGGCGAGATCAACGAATCGCAGAAGGCCGAGTTCCTCGGCAACGCGCACGCGCTGCTGTTCCCGATCGACTGGCCGGAGCCCTTCGGCCTGGTGATGATCGAGGCGATGGCCTGCGGCACGCCGGTGATCGCATTCAATCGCGGTTCGGTGCCGGAAGTGATCGACAACGGCGTGTCGGGCTTCGTGGTCGAGGACGAGATCTCGGCGGTGGCCGCCGTCAAGCGACTGGACACGCTGCCGCGCGAGAAGGTTCGCGGCGCGTTCGAGTCGCGCTTCTCGTCGAAGGTGATGGCCGCCAACTACATCAAGGTCTACGAAGAGCTGCTGCGCCAGAGCCGTCGCACGGTGCTGCGCGAAGTCAACGCCAACTAAGCGCGCTTTTCGACGCCGGTCTCGACGCCCCGCAGGGTTTGCCCTGCGGGGCGTCGTGTTTTTGGGCGGCCCGCGCACGGCGGCGGGAGCGGGCGCCAGGCTCGCCCGGTGCCTGCCTTCGTGCCACGCCGGCGCCGAGCGGGGCACCCCGCCCGCACTGGTGCGGGCGGTGTTGTATCCGCGCCGCGCGACCCGGCGAAACGCCGTCGAGCCGCGGGGTTTCCGCGTGAGCGGGCAGGTCATGCCCCTATAATGGCCGTGCCGTAAAATCCGGCACCCGCAGGCAGATCGACAGGAGAGTTGTTTTGGCGAGAACGAAAACCACGCGCGCAAGTCCGGCCCCCGGTGCCGGCGTCATCTTCGCGTTGCGCGCGATCGGTCTCGTGCTGCTCGTTCGCTGGCTGCACGCGATGGCCCAGATGGACTGGTCGACGGTCTCGACCATGGCATCCTCGCCCTGGGCCTGCGTCAACCTGGTATTCCTGTTCCTGCTGCTGACCCTGCCCGGCGCCGTCGCGCGCGCCGAGCGGCCCGCCCATCCGCTGCCGCAATGGCTGCGCCAGGCCTTGCGCCTGTTCGCCCTGCTCGGTTTCCTGTTCGCCGCCTGGTCGGTCGGCGCCTTCATCTGGTTCGCCGGCTGGCGGCGCGGCATGCATGCCGTGGTGGCCAGCAACGGCTGGCTGGTCGCGGCCCCGCTGCTGTATGCGGCGGTGGTCTGGATCTGCCGGCCGCAGCCGCTGTGGCGTACCAATATCGCCGCGCGCCGTTTCGCCATCGGCCGCTACGCGATCTCGATCGACGTGCTGACGCGCACCGTGGTGGTCTGGATGGAGAGCCGCAAGGTCGGCCAGTACGACGCGCGCGAGCTGGCGGTGCGCTGGCCGCGCGGCACGATGCTGCCGGCGGCGGCGGCCTTCGTGCCGGCCCCGGCGGGCGCGGCCGAGCCATTCGTGCCGGGCATGCCGGCGGGGGCAAGCGATCGTGGTGCGGTGGTCAGTACCGCCGTGCCGGTGGCTGATTCGGCGATGGCAGCCGAGGCGGTGCTTCCGGCCGAGTCGCCGATGAGCGAGGGCGGGGCACGGGCGGAATCCGCCGCGCCGCCCGCAACGGCAGCCCAGGCCACGGTTTCGACTGCCCTGCCGCTGGAGCCGGGCGCTATCGCACCGCAAGCCGCCGCCGCGCCCGCGATCGATTCTTCCACGACGGAGCAGGCGCTGCCGATCGACAAGCCCGCCGATGTCGAAACCTCCGCGCCGGCCGCAACCATCGAGACCGCCTCGGCGCAGCCCGATCTTCCGACCAATACCGCTTCGACCGACGTTTCCGCCTCGGCCCCTACCGCCGACACTGCCGCGACGCCGCCCAACTCCCAGCCCGCCTATGGCCGCCCCGGCGTGCCGCTGGCCGGCGATATCCCGCGCGGCCGGCCGTTCTCGCGGCCCAAGGTCGAGCTGCTGTGGAATTCGCCGGCGGCGGTCGGCCACAACCGCAAGAGCGTGATGCGCGCGCCGCTCGCCACCGAAGGCGATCGGGCGGCCGCCCGCGCGCTGGATGCCACGCTCAGGCAGTTCGTCTGAACGCGTTCGCGCCGGCCCCGAGGAGACGAGCATGATCACCCACTGGCTGCTGGCCGCGATCCATCTCAGCGCATTCGGCCTGGCCCTGGCCGCGATCGCCACGCGCAATCGTGCCTTCAAGCGCATCGCGGCGACCGACTCGCCGCAGGTCGCCGACCTGCGCGCGCTGTTCCGGGCCGATACGGGCTGGGGGCTGACGGCCCTGGTGCTGATCGTCACGGGCCTGATGCGCGCCTTCGGCGGTTTCGAGAAGGGCAGCGCCTACTATCTGCATGCGCCCCTGTTCCACCTGAAGATGACGGCCCTGGTGATCATCCTGCTGCTGGAGATCCGGCCGATGCTGGCGCTGATCCGCTGGCGCGGCGCGGTGGCACGCGGCGGCATGCCCGACGTTTCGCGTGCCCATGGCTATTCGCGGATCTGCCACGCGCAGGCTGCGTTGATCATCGTCATCGTGTTCGCGGCGGCCGGCATGGCGCGCGGCGTGTTCGCGGGCTGATCCGCGACGGGGCAGGTCGACGATCCTTTCGACGGGCTTTCCGTTCGGGCTGCGCGGCGGCGTTGTTTTCGCCTCCGCCACGCCGTGGTTCAAGCCCAGGAGTGAGCACGGCACGTTCCCGAGACTGGCTTGTATGGGCCGCTCCAGAAGTGCGATGATTCGACATCCGACCGCGTGCAGCGCGATCCCGCCAGATCCCCGTCGACAAAGGATTGGGGGAAACATCAGTCATCGGACGACTAGCGAGGCAGTATAATGGCCGCGCCAATTCGACCTCATCCGCTCACGATCGGATCATCATTTTAAGGATACAGGCCCCATGTCCGTGCCCGCGCTTCCCGTGCCCCCGCGTCGCCGCGCTCGCAGCCTCGCGCAAGACGTCGTCGACGCACTGACGTCGCAGATCGAGAACGGCACCCTGCGGCCCGGCGACAAGCTGCCGACCGAGACCGAGGTGATGGCCAGCCAGGGCGTGAGCCGCACCGTGGTGCGCGAGGCGATCTCGCGGATGCAGGCCAGCGGCCTGATCGAGACGCGCCACGGCATCGGCAGCTTCGTGCTGGCGCCGGAGCGCCGCCGCGCGCTCGGCATCGACCCGGCCACCATCACTACGCTGCGCGACGTGCTCGCCGTGCTCGAGCTGCGCATCAGCCTGGAGAGCGAATGCGCCAGCCTGGCTGCCCAGCGCGCCAACGAGGCCGATCTCGTCGCGCTGCGCCGCGCGCTCGACGCGATCGCGCAGAGCGCCTCGAGCGGGCGCGACACCGCCCAGCTCGATTTCCACTTCCACCTGCAGATCGCGCAAGCCACCGGCAACCGCTATTTCGTCGACATCATGACCCAGCTCGGCACCTCGATCATCCCGCGCGCGCGGGTGAATTCGGCGCGCTTCGCCGGCGACGACCTGGAGCGCTACGTCGGACGTCTGAACCACGAGCACGAGGCGATCTTCGAGGCGATCGCGCGACGCGATCCGGAAGCGGCGCGCGCGGCGATGCGCACCCACCTGACCAACAGCCGCGAGCGCCTGCGACGCGCGCACGAAGCGGCGGAAGCCGGCCGCGACGGCCACGAGTGAGCCGGCTGGCGGCGCCCTGGCCGTCACGGCGCCGCTCGCAAGCCGCTGCTGAGGTGAATCGCGGGCGGCCATTGCCGGCCGCGGTCCCGGCTACGGGTTCTCGCTCAGTGTCCAAAACGTCAGTCATCGTATAAGATCGCGGTTCTGGCGTTCGGCTGCGTCCGCGGCCCGCCTTGCCACCGTATCGACACCGACCTTCAGAGAGGATCCCGCCGTGACTTCGCCGACTTCCACGACCGCCAAGCCGTTCCGCCGCCTGCTGCTGACCGGCGCGGCAGGCAATCTCGGTCGCCAGCTGCGCGCCGCGCTCGGCGACTGGGCCGACATCGTCCGCGTCAGCGACATCACCCCGCTTGGCGACGCGGCTCCGCACGAGGAAGCGGTGGTGGCGGACCTGGCCGATCGCGCGGCCGTCAACGCGCTGGTCGAGGGCGTCGACGCGATCATCCACCTCGGCGGCATCTCGGTCGACGCGCCCTTCGATGCGCTGATCGAAGCCAATATCCGCGGCGTCTACAACCTCTACGCCGCCGCCCACCAGTTCGGCGTGCGTCGCGTGGTGTATGCCAGCTCGAACCACGTGGTCGGTTTCCATCCCGTCACCGAGGTGGTCGACATCGATTCGCCGATGCGCCCCGACTCGCTCTACGGCGTCACCAAGTGCTTCGGCGAATCGCTGTCGCGCTATTACTACGACCGCTTCGGGCTGGAAACAGTCTGCCTGCGGATCGGCTCCTCGTTCGACGTGCCGAAGAACCCGCGCATGCTGGTGACCTTCCTGAGTTTCCGCGACTTCATCGAGCTGGTGCGCTGCTCGCTGATGACCAACCGCGTCGGCCATGCGATCGTCTACGGCGTGTCGGACAACCGCACCAAGTGGATCGACAACGGCAAGGCGCAATTCCTCGGCTTCCGCCCGCAGGACAGCTCGGCGCCGTTCGAGCACCTGTTCCCCGCCAGCGGCCCGGACCGCAATCTCGACGATCCGGCGCAGCGCTACCAGGGCGGCGCCTTCGTGGTCGGCGAGCCGATGGGCGAGCCGAAGATCACCCGGTAAGGATCGCGGAAAAGCCGCCGCCCCGGCGGCCATCGATGGGCCGGCGGGGCAGCGTGGCGACGTTCGCGGCGCTCGATCGGCAGCACGATCGCCGCGGCGGCGCGAGAGACCCGGCAGACGGCGAGCGTCGCATCACGCGACGCTCGCCGTCGCCGTTTACAGCGTGGCGATCGCCGGATCGCTGGTGCTCGGGCGGCCGGTCTCGACGTGGCCGGCGAAGCGGCGCAGGAAACCCGCCGAGGTGCAGTCGCTGACCGTCAGGTCGTACCAGCCGTGGCTGCCGCGCAGGTCCCAGTAGTCGTCGATGCGCTGGCCCGGGAACAGCTCGTAGGTGCGCGTGTGTCCGCCATAGCCGTTCGACACGGTCAGGCGCACCGCCGTGCGGCCGCGGTTCGACAGGCGCAGCGTGAGGTTGCCGTTGATCACGTCGTAGCCGTACAGCGCTTCCGGGTTCGGCGTGCGCCCCTCGCCGGCCGAGGTGGTGCCGCGGAACTGGCAGAAGAAGCCGTTCGGGCCGTGCACCGAGAGGTCGTAGAGGCCGAGCGTGGCGGCCGTGCTCCAACTGTCCGACAAGCGACGATAGGCATCGACCGTGTAGGCCCAGGGGCCGTCGGTGCGATTGGCGGCCTGCACCTGGAACGCCGCGCCGGCGCGGCCGGTGTTGGCGAACCACAGCTTGAACTTGCCGGTGGTGGAGTCGACGCGACCGAAGACGAACAGCTCGTAGGGCAGGGCGCGCGCCGGACGCAGCCCCGACTCCTGCTTCGGCACCGCCTGCGTGCTCGGCGGGATCGGCGTGTAGCTCGGGTGCGTGTTGCGATCGGGCGGCGCGTAGCCGCTGGTGTCCGGCAGTTGCGGCAGGCGCGCGTCCGGATCGCGGAAATCGAAGGCGCTGGTCAGGTTGCCGCACACGGTGCGACGCCACGGCGACACGTTCGAGGCCGGGATGTCGTACTGCTCGCCGAAACGCGCCTCGATGAACTGCAGCAGCGAGGTGTGATCGAAGGTCTGCGAGCACAGCCAGCCGCCCTTGGTCCAGGGCGAGACCACGATCATCGGCACGCGCGGCCCGAGTCCGTAGGCGCCGGCCACGTGGGTGGCGTCGCCGGGGAACACCTCGTTGGTGGTCGCCACCGTCGACAGGCCGTTGTCGCGCGATTGCGGCGCGAACGGCGGCGGCACGTGGTCGAAGAAGCCGTCGTTCTCGTCGTAGGTGACGAACAGCGCAGTCTTGCTCCAGACCTCCGGGTTCGAGGTCAGCGTGGCAAGCACCTGCTCGACGTACCAGGCGCCGTAGTTGGCCGGCCAGTTCGGGTGCTCCGAATAGGCTTCCGGCGAGCAGATCCACGATACCTGCGGCAGCGTGCCGTTCGCCACATCCGCCTTCAGCACGTCGAACAGCGTGCCGCCCGCGCTGATGTCGGTGCCGGTGCGGGCCTTGTCGTACAGCGGGTTGCCCGGCTGCGCGTTGCGGTACTGGTTGAAGTAGAGCAGCGAGTTGTCGCCGTAGTTGCCGATGTAGGGGTTGTCGCTGGTCCAGCCCCACGAGCCCGCCGCGTTCAGGCCTTCGCCGATGTCCTGGTAGATCTTCCACGACACGCCGGCCTTCTCCAGCACTTCCGGATAGGTGGTCCAGCCGTAGCCCGCTTCCTCGTTGCCGAGCACCGGGCCGCCGCCCTGGCCGTCGTTGCCGACGTAGCCGGTCCACATGTAGTAGCGGTTCGGGTCGGTCGAGCTGGGGATCGAGCAGTGGTAGGCGTCGCAGATCGTGAAGGCGTCGGCCAGCGCGTAGTGGAACGGGATGTCGCCGCGCTGCATGTAGGCCATCGAGGTGGTGCCCTTGTTGGGCACCCACTGGTCGTAGCGGCCGTGGTTCCAGGCCGCGTGCATGTCCTGCCAGCCGTGCGGCAGATCCTGGATGAACTGCATGCCGAGGTTCGCGGCGCTCGGGTGGAAGGGCAGCAGCTCGCCCGTGCCGGCCGGCTGGTGGAACACCGACTTGCCGCTGGCCAGCGCCAGCGGGCGCGGATCGCCGAAGCCGCGCACGCCGCGCAGCGTGCCGAAGTAATGGTCGAACGAACGGTTCTCCTGCATCAGGATCACGATGTGTTCGATATCGCGGATGGTGCCGGTGCGGCGGTTCGCGGGGATCGCGAGCGCGTTGCGAATCACGGGGGGAAATACGCTGAGCGCGGCGGCGCCGGCGGTGCCGGCGGCCAGACGCAGAAAGTCACGGCGATGCTTCGTCGTCATTTGTTTCTTCCTGTGCGGCGGGGAGGGACGGCCGTGCCAGTACGGCCGCTGGAAAACGCTACCACCGCGGCGTGCCCTTGCGCCGCGGATATGGTGGCGAGAATAGCGAGCAAATGGTGTCATTCGCGTGAATGACGATAACGTTTGCGACGCAGAAAACAAAATAAAAATCGCCTGAAAGCCGGGCTATTTTCGCTTTTCCAGGAAATTCGTGTCAGTCGGGGGAAACTGGTGCGGGCTCGCCGCTAGCCGCTCGCCGGCCAGCTCGATTTCGTAGCGGCCCAGGCTCGGGTCGGGCTGCCCTGGATCGCAGGCGACCACGCCCAGCGCGACCGGCGCGCCGAGCGTGTGGCCGAAGGCGGCCGAGCTGAGGGTGCCGACCGGGCGGCCGTCGCGCAGGATCCCTTCGCCGCCCCATAGCGTCACGTCGGGGCGGCCGTCGACACTGAGCGCCACCACCCGCCGCGCGCAGGGCTGCCCCGCCTTGGTCGCGAGCGCGGCCGCGCCCGGGAAGGCGCCCGGCGCGGCATGCTTGCAGAGCCCGGCTAGACCCGCCTCGAAGGGATCGAGCCCCGGCGACAGTTCGCGGCCCCAGCTCGCGCGGCCGTTCTCGATGCGCAGCGATTCGAGCGCGTACTCGCCCGCGCAGGCCAGGCCGAAGGCGGCGCCGGCCGCCTGCAGCGTGTCGAACACCGGCAGCGCCGATTCGACCGGCACCAGCAGGTCCCAGCCCGGCTCGCCGACGATCGGGTGATGCAGCGCGCGCACCGTGGCATGGCCCAGGTCGATCTCGCGCATCGTGCCGAGCGGGAAGGCCACCGCGTCGAGCGCGGCCTTCGACACGCTTTGCAGCAGCGCGCGCGAGCGCGGCCCGAGCAGCGAGAACAGCGCGTACTGGCCCGTCACGTCGACGGCGACGCCGTGCAGCCCGGTGGCATCGAGATGCCGCTCCAGCAGGTCGAGGTCGCGCGTGACCTGCGCGACGCCCGTGACGAGCAGGAATTGGTCGTCGGCCAGGCGCGCGACGTCCGGATCCGATTCGTAGCCGCCGCGCGCGTTGAGGATGGCCGCGCGCAGCACGGTGCCGGGCGCCACCGCCAGGTCGGCGGCCGCCAGCGATTGCAGCGCGCGTTCGGCGTCGCGCCCCTTCACCAGCAGCTTGGCTTGCGCGCTGCGATCGAACAGCGCCACGCCCTCGCGCGCGGCGCGATGCTCGGCCGCGCTCCAGTCGTGCCAGTTCTGCCGGCCGAAGCGGTAGTCGATGCGCGGCGCCTGGCCCGGCGGCGCGAACACGTTGGCGATCTCCCAGCCCATGCGGCTGCCGAAGCAGGCGCCGGCCGCCTCCAGCCGCGCATGGATCGGCGAGCGCCGCACGCCGCGCGCGCTGTCGAGCTCGCGGTTCGGCCAGGGCATCGCGTAGTGCAGCCCCAGCGTTTCCTTGACGCGGTCGTGCAGCCAGGCGTCGTTGCCGTGCAGCCGCGCGAAGCGGCGGATGTCGACCGACCACAGGTCCATGCCCGGCTCGCCGCCGACGATCCATTCCGCCAGCGCGCGGCCCGCGCCGCCCGCCGAGGCGATCCCCATCGAGTTGAAGCCGGCGCCGACGAAGAAGTTCGCCAGCTCGGGCGCCTCGCCGAGGATGAAGTGATTGTCGGGCGTGAACGATTCGGGGCCGTTGTAGAACTGCCGGACCTCGGCCGTCTCCAGCTCGGGCACGCGATGCAGCGCGTTGCGCATCAGGATCTCGAACTGGTCCCAGTCGTCGGGCAGCAGCTGGAATTCGAAGTCCTCGGGGATGCCGTCCATGCCCCAGGGTTTCGCGTCGGGCTCGAAGCCGCCCATCACCAGGCCGCCCACTTCCTCCTTGAAGTAGATGTAGCCGTCGGGGTCGCGCATCACCGGCAGCTCGGGATGCACGCCGGGAATCCGGCCCGTCACGATGTAGTAGTGCTCGGCCGAGTGCAGCGGCACCGTGACCCCGGCCAGCCTGCCCAGGCCCTTGGCCCACTGGCCCGCGCAGTTGACCACGATCTCGGCGGCCAGCGTGCCGCCCTGGCCATCCTTGTCGCGCCAACTCACGCCGCTCGCGCGGCGGCGCGTGCCGGTGCGCTCGCTCAGCAGTTCGGTGACGCGCACGCCCTCGACGATGCGCACGCCGCGCTGGCGGGCGCCGCGCGCCAGCGACTGCGTGAGGTCGGTCGGATTGGCCTTGCCGTCGCCGGGCAGCCAGACCGCGCCGGCGAGATCGTCGCTGCGCATCGCGGGCCACAGCTCGCCGGCCGCTTGCGCGTCGATCAGCTCGCATTCCACGCCGTAGGCGCGCGCCGTGGCGGCGCTGCGCTTGAGCTGGGTGAGTCGCTCGGCGGTGCGCGCCACCGACAGCGAACCGCAGCGCTTCCAGCCGGTGGCCAGCCCTGTCTCGGCTTCCAGCGAGGCATAGAGTTCGGTCGAATAGCGCACCAGCTGGGTCAGGCTGCGCTGCGTGCGCAACTGGCCGACCAGGCCGGCGGCGTGCCAGGTGGTGCCGCAGGAGAGCTGGCCCTGTTCGAGCAGCACCACGTCGGTGATGCCGGCGCGCGCCAGGTGGTAGGCCGTGGAGCAGCCGATGATCCCGCCGCCGATGATCACGACGCGGGCATGGGAGGGAAGGGCGGAGCGGGAGGCGGTCATCGCGAGTTTCGGTCGATTGCAACAAAACGCATCGTATTGCCTAAAAATGACACATTTGCGACGCGACGGGATCCAACTGGTCGAGCGGGGTGGATCGCGTGGGAATCGGGACGGGAGGGGCGAGGCAGGGTGGACGAGCCGGCGGCGCGGCGAAGCCGGATCAGGCGGTTGATGAAAGCGCGGCCAACAGCCGGCGCCTCACTCGATATCGGTGACCCAGGCGCCGAACCACTCGCTCGGATTGGCGATCTCGTCCTGCGCGGCGACCAGCTCGAGCTCGTAGCGGCGCGCGTCGTAGGTGGCCTTGACGACGGCGTGCACGGCCGCCAGCGTGTGCTCGAAGGCGGCGCGCACCGAGTCGCCGCGCAGCCGCCGCGCCACGAACACCGCGCTGGTCAGGTCGCCCACGCCGACCGGGTGGCGCGGGAAGGCATACAGCGGGCGCTGGCCGATCCAGGCCTCGTGCTCGGTCACGGCCAGCATGTTGAAGCGATCGGCGGGACTGTTGCGATCATGCAGGTGCTTGACCAGGATCACCTTGGGCCCGCGCCGGATGATCTCGCGGCAGGCGTCGACCGCCTCGCGCACCGTCTCGACGCGGCGCCCTGCCAGCTTCTGCAACTCGCTGTGATTGGGCGCCATGCCGTCGGCGAGCGCGGGCAGTTCGGTGACGATGAATTCCTCCACGCCGGGTTCGGGCCGGATGCCACCGGTCTGGCCCATCGCGGGATCGCAGAAATACCAGGCGTTCGGGTTCATCGACTTGACGGTGCGCACGATGTCGACCGCCGCATGCGCCTGCGCCGGCGAGCCGAGGAAGCCCGAGAGGATCGCGTCGCAGCGCTTGAGCGCGCCGATCGCGGCGATGCCGTCCACCAACTGCTCCATCTTGGCCGCGTCGATCGCGCTGCCGGCCCAGTTGCCGTACTGCATGTGATTGGAGAGCTGGACCGTGTTGAGCGGCCAGACGTTGACGCCAAGGCGCTGCATCGGGAACACGGCCGCGCTGTTGCCCGCATGTCCGTAGATCACGTGCGACTGGATGCTGAGGACGTTCTTCATGGTCGGCGGCTCGTCGCGGGTTCGGGGCTGTCATGAACGATACATTAAGTCGCAGCCGCGCGGAAACACGCGGTAATACGGGCGCCGGCGCGCCTCGCGGCAGCCCTGGCTTACTGAACGTAAAATCGCGAACGTCGCGCCGTTCCCTTCCTCTTGCCCGGTATCCCACGATGTTTTCGATTCGCACGATTGTTTCCTCGCGCCTATCTGCGTGCTCGTCGGCACGCTTCCCGGCGCGCCGCGTCGCGGCCGGCATGCTCGGCGGCGCGGCGCTTGCCGCCGCGCTGCTCGCGCCCGCGTCGGAGAGCCTCGCCGCCGAGTCCGAGGCGCTCGCCTCGGGCGCGGTCACGCTGCCGGCCGCCTCGCTGGCGGCGCTCGCCTCGGCCGCGGCCGGCAACGAGGGGCCGGCCTACGGCCCCGAGCTCGAGGGTTTCGCGTATCCCTACCCGGTCCACCGCTACGCCTTCACCTCGCAGCGCGAACCGCTGCAGATGGCCTATCTCGACGTCAAGCCCGAGCACGCGAACGGCCGCACGGTGGTGCTGCTGCACGGCAAGAACTTCTGCGCGGCCACCTGGGAAGGGTCGATCGAGGTGCTGAGCCGCGCCGGTTATCGCGTGATCGCGCCGGACCAGATCGGCTTCTGCAAGTCGACCAAGCCCGAGCGCTACCAGTACAGCTTCCAGCAGCTCGCGCACAACACGCATGCGCTGCTCGAATCGCTGGGCGTGAAGGAGGCGACCGTGATCGGCCATTCCACCGGCGGCATGCTCGCCGTGCGTTACGCGCTGATGTACCCGAAGGCGACCCGGCAACTGGTGCTGGTCGACCCGATCGGCCTGGAGGACTGGAAGGCGCTGGGCGTGCCGCCGCTGACGGTGGACTACTGGTACGCGCGCGAGCTGAAGACTACCGCCGACAGCATTCGCCGCTACGAGCAGAGCACCTACTACGCCGGCGAGTGGTCGCCGAACTACGAGCGCTGGGTGCAGATGCTGGCCGGCATGTACCGCGGCCCGGGCCGCGATATCGTGGCCTGGAATTCGGCCCTGCTCTACGACATGATCCTGAGCCAGCCGGTGGTGTATGAGTTCGGCCTGATCCGCGTGCCGACGCTGCTGATGATCGGCGACAAGGACACCACGGCGATCGGCAAGGACGTCGCGCCGCCCGAGGTGCATGCCAGGCTGGGTCGTTATCCCGAGCTCGGCAAGCGCGCGCACGCGGCGATTCCGGGCTCGACGCTGATCGAGTTTCCCGCGCTCGGCCACGCGCCGCAGATGCAGGATCCGGCGGCCTTCCACAAGGCGCTGCTGGGCTGGCTCGCGGCACCGCACGCGGCAGCCGCGTCCGCGGGCGGCCAGGCCGCGAAATAAGGGGCGTTCGCCCCGCGCGCGCGGCGCCCGAGCGGCCGTCGCGCGCGATTTCCCTTCCCTTGGATCAAGCGATCAGGCGCCTTGCGCCGCGATCTCGTCGCGCACCTGCGCGGTGATCTCGTAGGAGCGCACGCGCGCGGCGTGATCGTAGATCTGCGCGGCGACGATCAGCTCGTCGGCGCCGGTCTGCGCGATCAGGCGCTTGAGCCGTTCGCGCACCGTGTCGCGCGAGCCCACCGCCGCGAACGACAGCGCTTGCGCCACGTTGGCGAGTTCGAACTCGCTGCCCTCGAGCACCTCGACGGGCGGCGGCAGCTTGCCCGGCGTGCCGCGCCGCAGGTTCAGGAACTGCTGCTGCAGCGAGGTGAACAGGCGCCGCGCCTCGTCGTCGGTGTCGGCCGCGAACACGTTGATGCCCACCATCGCATGCGGCTTGTCGAGCGTGGCCGATGGCCGGAACTGCGCGCGATAGATCTCCAGCGCGCGCATCAGGTAGTCGGGCGCGAAGTGCGAGGCGAAGGCGAAGGGCAGGCCGAGCATGGCGGCCAGCTGCGCCGAGAAGAGGCTCGAGCCGAGCAGCCAGAGCGGCACGTTCAGCCCCGCGCCCGGCACCGCGCGCACGCGCTGGCCTTCCACCGGCTCGGCGAAATAGCGCTGCAGCTCCACCACGTCGTCGGGAAACGAATCGGCGCTGCCGACCAGGTCGCGCCGCAACGCGCGCGCGGTGGTCTGGTCGGTGCCGGGTGCGCGGCCCAGGCCCAGCTCGATGCGGCCCGGGTAGAGCGAGGCGAGCGTGCCGAACTGCTCGGCGATCACCAGCGGCGCGTGGTTCGGCAGCATGATGCCGCCCGAGCCGACGCGGATCGTGCTGGTGCCCCCGGCGATATGGCCGATCACCACGGCGGTGGCCGCGCTGGCGATGCCGGGCATGTTGTGGTGCTCGGCCAGCCAGTAGCGCTGGTAGCCCCAGCGTTCGACGTGCTGGGCGAGATCGAGCGAGTTGCGGAACGCCTGGCCGGCATCGGCGCCTTGGGGAATCGGCGCGAGATCGAGAACGGAGAACGGGATCATGGGCGGGTGGGTATCGGAAAGTGGGGCGTCACGGCTGCCGGGCGGCGCGGGCGCGGCCTGCTGGCGATGCGCCTGCCGTGCTGCGCGGCGGGATCATGACGTCGGGTGCCGCCGATTGTGCCAAAGCCCTGTCGAGCCCGCTGACGGCGCGCCGATAACCCTGTCGCGCGCAGGGTGAGCCTGCCGGCGGCAGCGACGTGACGCCAGGCGCCGAAGGTTCCGCAAGTGCGACAGAACGGCACATCAATTGCACGATATGCGACTGTCATATTTCTTCGATAACGTGCGCGGAATCAGCGGTAATGCACCGAAATATTTGTCGAAATCCATTTGAATCGACAGATTTTTAGCTGAAATGCTACATAAGTCTGACAAGAAAGCTGGCAATCGACATGCGAATCGCTTACGTTATCGCCCCCGTTATTGCGTCGAAAAGTCGACCATCTGTGTCGATATGTGCAGTTTTTGCCGTGTCGTGAGTGGCTCCGGGCAGGGTTTCGGAGTTCGCTGATACACTCGTCCCGATATTCAAGACACGCCGCGGGATTCCTGAAAAGCGATGGCCGGATCAAGTCGCAATCGCGGAATCGGCGGCGTTCACGATCGATATCACCATCGCCCGGGGCCTCGTCCCGGGCGCCAGGAGTCGGGACCGTGTCAGTCGCAGTCGTCGTTACCGCATCGCGTTTCTTCCTGCTCCGAACCGGCCGTGCCGCCGCCCGGAGCGCATCATGACCGGCCTGTCCTGCGTGGTGGATTGGCTGCTGGTCGCGCTGACCTGCGCGGCCTGCGCCTATGCCTGGTTCGCGGCGCTGGCGCCCGCGCCGCGCACACCCTCGTCGGCGGCACGCGAGGGCTGGCGCGCCCCGGTCAGCGTGCTCAAGCCGCTTTATGGCGCCGAGCCGCGTCTCTACGAGAACCTCGCCACCTTCTGTTCGCAGCGCCATCCGCGCTACCAGATCGTCTGCGGCGTGGCTTCGCCCACCGATCCGGCGATCGCCGTGGTGCGTCGCGTGCAGGCCAATTTCCCCGGCTGCGATCTCGAACTGGTGATCGATTCGCGCGTGCACGGCAAGAACCTCAAGGTCAGCAACCTGATCAACATCGCCCAGCGCGCGCGCTACGACCGCCTGGTGATCGCCGACAGCGACATCGCCGTCGGCCCCGACTATCTCGAACGCGTGAGCGCGCCGCTGGCCGACCCGTCGATCGGCGTGGTCACCTGCCTCTATCACGCACGCGATGTCGGCGGTTTCTGGGCGCGCATCGGCGCGCAGTTCGTCGACGCCTGGTTCGCGCCCTCGGTGCGCATCGCGCACCTGGGCGGTTCCTCCGATTTCGGCTTCGGCGCGACGCTGGCGCTCACCCGCGACACGCTCGATCGGATCGGCGGCCTCGCCGCGCTCAAGGACGAACTGGCCGACGACTACTGGCTGGCCGCCCTGCCGCGCCGCGTGGGGCGTCGCACCGTGCTGTCCGAGGTGAGCGTGAGGACCGACGTGATCGAGGCCAGCTTCGCCGCGCTGTGGGCGCGCGAGACGCGCTGGCTGCGCACCATCCGCTCGCTGAAGGGCGGTGGCTTCGCCAGCCTGCTGATCACCTTCACGGCGCCCTGGCTGCTGGTGGGCGCGCACCTGGCGGTGCGCCTGGAAGCCACGCTGCCCGGCCTGATCGCCGCCTGCGCGGCGAGTGCCGGCGTGCTGGCGCGGCTGGTGCTGCATGCGCGCGGCTCGCCGAGCCGGCTGGTGTTCTGGCGCGACCTGCCGCTGGTGCCGGTGCGCGACGCGCTGCTGTTCTGCGTCTGGATCGCGGCGGCGTTCGGCACCCACGTGAGCTGGCGCGGCGCGCGCATCGCGGTGGCCGGCGGCGCGCGCGCGAGCTTCGGCGAGGGCGGCGACGGACGATGAGCGCGGCGCGGCGCGCGCCCGGCGCGACGCGTTTCGACGGAACTGGACTGAACGGGCGCGCGGCCCGCCGCGCGGATTGACGAACCTGATCGTATCGAGACGAATCATGCAAGCAAACGCAACCCCACTGAAGACGCTGTTCCTGCAGGCGCCGTCCTATGACGGCTTCGACGGCGGCGCCGGCTCGCGCTACCAGGCCAAGCGCGAGATCCGCTCGTTCTGGTATCCCACCTGGCTGGCCCAGCCCGCCGCCCTGGTGCCCGGCAGCCGCGTGCTCGACGCGCCCGCCGACGATCTGTCGGTAGCGCAGACGCTGGAGATCGCCGCCGACTACGAGCTGGTGATCATCCACACCAGCACGCCCTCGTTCCCGACCGACGCGGCCTTCGCGCAAGACCTCAAGCAGCGCAAGCCCTCGGTGCTGATCGGCATGGTCGGCGCCAAGGTGGCCGTCGATCCGCACAACTCGCTGGTGGCCTCCAACGCGATCGACTTCGTCTGCCGCGAGGAATTCGACTACACCTGCCGCGACGTGGCCGAGCGCAAGCCTTTCGCCGACATCCTAGGCCTGAGCTACCGCGCCGCCGACGGCGCGATCGAGCACAACGGCGCGCGCCCGATGATCGAGGACATGGACGCGCTGCCGTTCGTGGCGCCGGTGTACCAGCGCGACCTGAAGATCGACAACTACTTCATCGGCTACCTGAACTACCCCTATGTGTCGATCTACACCGGCCGCGGCTGCCGCTCGAAATGCACCTTCTGCCTGTGGCCGCAGACGGTGGGCGGCCATCGCTACCGCGTGCGCTCGGTCGAGAACGTGCTGGCCGAGGTGAAGTGGATTCGCGACAACATGCCGGAAGTCAAGGAGATCATGTTCGACGACGACACCTTCACCGACTTCAAGCCGCGCGTCGAGGAGATCGCGCGCGGGCTCGGCAAGCTGGGCGTGACCTGGTCCTGCAATGCCAAGGCGAACGTGCCGTACGCGACGCTGAAGATCATGAAGGAGAACGGGCTGCGCCTGCTGCTGGTGGGCTACGAATCGGGCGACGACCAGATCCTGCTGAACATCAAGAAGGGCTTGCGCACCGACATCGCGCGCCGCTTCAACGAGGACTGCAGGAAGCTCGGCATCAAGATCCACGGCACCTTCATCCTGGGCCTGCCCGGCGAGACCAAAGACACGATCCGGAAGACCATCGAATACGCGAAGGAGATCAATCCGCACACGATCCAGGTCTCGCTGGCGGCGCCTTATCCGGGCACGCGGCTCTACGAGCAGGCGATCGAGAACGGCTGGCTGGAGGAGAACAAGACCATCAACCTGGTCAGCAAGGCCGGCGTGCAGCTCGCCGCGATCGGTTATCCGCACCTGTCGAAGGAAGACATCTACCACGAGCTCGAACACTTCTATCGGGCCTTCTACTTCCGCCCCGCGAAGATATGGGAGATCGTGCGCGAGATGCTGAGCAACTGGGAGATGATGAAGCGGCGCCTGCGCGAAGGCGTCGAGTTCTTCCGCTTCCTGCGCGCGCACGAGGCCTGAACGCGATGGCCACGTCGCCGCCGCGCGCGCTGATCTTCACCGCCGACGATTTCGGCCTGCATCCGCGCGTCAACGCAGCGGTCGAGCGCGCGCATCGCGAGGGCGTGCTGACGG
Organism: Burkholderia sp. SJZ089; assembly: GCF_007828315.1. Classification (NCBI taxonomy): domain Bacteria; kingdom Pseudomonadati; phylum Pseudomonadota; class Betaproteobacteria; order Burkholderiales; family Burkholderiaceae; genus Burkholderia; species Burkholderia sp. SJZ089. The sequence continues at coordinate 119,729 of NZ_VIUM01000006.1, forward strand.
CCGCGAGCCTGATGGTGGCCGCTCCCGCCGCGCACGACGCGGTAGCGCGCGCGCGGCGGCTGCCCTCGCTGGCGGTCGGGCTGCACCTGGTGCTGGCCGATGGCGCGGCGATGCTGCCGGCGCGCGAGATCCCGGCGCTGGTGGCAGCCGACGGCCGCTTCGGCGACGCGATGGCGAGGGACGGCTGCCGCTTCTTCTTCGTGCCGCGGGTGCGCGCGCAACTGCGTCGCGAGATCCGCGCGCAATTCGAGGCTTTCGCGGCGAGCGGGCTGCCGCTCGATCACGTCAACGCCCACAAGCATTTCCACCTGCATCCCACCGTGTTGTCGATGATCGTCGAGATCGGGCGCGACTATGGGCTGCGCGCGGTGCGCCTGCCTTTCGAGCGTTCCGCGCCGGCCTGGCTGCGCCCCTGGATCGCGCTGGTGCGCGCCAGGCTCGACCGGGCGGGAATCGCGCACAACGACTACGTGGTCGGGATCGAGCGCACCGGGCACATGGACGAGCGCGCGCTGCTCGATGCGATCGCGGCGCTGCCGCTCTCGGGCGTCGGCGAGATCTACTCGCATCCGGCCGAGCCCGGCGACGGCCCGATCACGCCCTCGATGCACGACTACCGTCCCGGCGAGGAACTCGCGGCGCTGCTGTCGCCGCGCGTGGCGGCCGCGCTCGAGGCGGCCGGCGTGGCGCGCGGCGGTTTTGCGGCCGTGTTCGGCGAAGCGGGCGGCGCGAACGGGGCAGGGCGGGGCGCAGCATCGCGCCAGGGCGACGCGCAGGCGAATGCGGAGCGCGCTTCCCGCGCGAGCTCGCGATGACGAAGTGGGTCCGGCGGCTGGGCTGGCCGCTCGGCATCGCGCTGCTGCTTGGGCTGGTGGCCCACGAAGGCGTCGGCGACGTGGTTCGCATCATCGGACGCGCCGGTTTCGCCCTGCTCTGGCTGGTGCCCTTCCACGCATTTCCCTTGCTGCTCGACGCGCATGCCTGGCGCCTGCTACTCGACCGGCGCGCGCCGCTGGGCTTCCTCTGGTGGGTCGCCACGGTGCGCGAGGCGGTGAATCGCCTGCTGCCGGTGGTCGGCGTGGGCGGCGAGATCGTCGGGATCCGGCTCGCGCGCTGGCGGGTACCGGACGTGGCGTTCGTGAGCGCCTCGGTGATCGTCGAGGTGCTGGTCACGGTGGCCGTGCAGTACGCGTTCTCCGCGCTCGGGCTGGTGCTGCTGCTGGCCGGCACGGGCCTCGGCGGCGGCGCGAGGACCATCGCACTGGCGCTCGTGCTATCGGTGCCGGTGCCCGTGCTGGCCTTCGCGCTGCTGCGGCGCGGCGGGATCTTCCATGCGATCGAGCGTTTCGCCGGCCGGCTGCTCGGCGACACCGGCGCGCTGCTGCAGGGCGTCGACGGCAAGCGGCTCGACGCGGCCATCGAGGCGCTGATGTCGCGCACCGGCCTGCTGCTGCGCGCCTTCGGCTGGCAGTTGGCCGGCTACGTGAGCGGGGCGCTGGAAATCTACTGGGCGCTGGCCCTGCTCGGGCATCCCGTGTCCGCGGGCGGGGCGATCGCCATCGAGGCCATGGTGCAGGCCGTGCGGCACGCGGCCTTCATGGTGCCGGGCGGGCTCGGCGTGCAGGAGGCGACGGTGGTGCTGCTCGCGCAGATGTTCGGCGTCGATCGCGAGACGGCCCTGTCGCTGGCGCTGGTCAAGCGTGCCCGCGAGCTGCTGTTCGGCGCCCTGGCGCTGGTGTCGTGGCAGGGCGCGGAAATCGTCGTGGTGCGTCGCGAAGCCAGGCACGAGGCAAAGCGCGAGGCCAGGCACGAGGCCGCCGATCGCGACCGGCGAGGCGGCTCGACCGGGAATGCCTGAAGGCCGCCCCGCCGGAGCGCGGCCGCAGCATGGGCGACCCGGCCCGAAGCAGTCCTGATCGCCCGGCCCGGTCCGAATCCGGCGACCGATGTTGTTGCACGCCCCCATAGGCGCGTATCCTTCCAGCTTGTCCTTTTCCCCGCGCGAACCGCGCGCCCGCAATCGATGATGGAATCGGTAATCCGGCCGGCCCGGCCCTGGCTGCTCGCCTCGGCACTTGCCGCGACGTTTCTGCTCGGCGGCTGCGACAGCCACGAGAACGAGGTGGTCGTGCATCGACTCAAGGAATTCTTTCGTGCGATCCAGCCGGCGCCGTTGCTGCTGCGCGGCCTGAAGCCCGGCGTGTCGACCGAGGAGGAGGTGCGCTCGCGCCTGGGCAAGCCGGAGACAGAACGGCAAGCGATCGACGGCTCGAAGCGGCTCGAGTATCCGCGCGGGCCGATGGGCGACGAGACCTACATGGTCGATATCGACCGCAACGGCTTGTTCCTCGGCGCGACCCAGGTGCTGACGGCCGAGAACTTCGCGATGATCCGCCCCGGCATGACGCAGGACGAGGTGCGTCAGCTGCTGGGCAAGCCGACCGAGGTCGCGCAGTATCCGCTCAAGCCGGAAACGGTCTGGAGCTGGCGCTGGCGCGAGGACGGCGTGAACCAGGACGCGTTCTTCAACGCGCATTTCGGTCCCGACGGGCTGGTATCGACGACCTCGCGCTCGGACCTGCCGACGGGGCGCTGAGCGAGGCACGCTGATGGTGACGACGATGAAGGCTGGCCCCCGAAACGATGCCCATTACTGGCGCTCGGCGCTGATTCCCGGCGCCGACATGGTGACGGCCCGCTTCACCGATCACGCTATTCGCCTCACTGGCACGAGGCCTACACGATTTCGCTGATCGAGGGCGGCGCGGAGCGCTACGACTACCGCGGCACGCGCCACGTGGCCGATGCCGGCTCGCTGCCGATCATCAATCCCGGCGAAATCCACACCGGGTCGAGCGCGGCCGATGCCGGCTGGCAGTGCCGCACGTTCTATCTGCCGACCGGCTTCGTCCGGCAGGTCGCCGACGAGGCCGGGCTGGCCGGCACCGAGCCGCCCTGGTTCGGCTCGGACATCATCAGGGACCCCGACCTCGCGGCGCGCGCCTTGCGCGCGCATCGCATGCTGAAGCCGGCGCCGACCGGCTGGCCGCCGAATCCATGCTGCTCGACGCGGTCTCGACGCTGCTGGTGCGGTACGCGCAGGCGCGGCCCCCTTCACGGCCGATCGGGCAGGACGGAGCCCGGGTGGCGCGCATGAAGGCGAGCATGCTCGACGACCTGACGGCCTCGCTCGAACTGTCGGTGCTGGCCGAGGCCGTCGGTCTGTCGAAGTTTCATGCGCTGCGGATCTTCACGCGCGAGGTCGGCATGGCCCCGCACGCCTGGCGCAACCAGGTGCGCCTGTCCCGGGCCAGCGACGCGCTGCGCTCGGGCGCGTCGGCCACCGAGGTATCCGCCGCCTTCGGTTTCGCCGACCAGAGCCATTTCAGCCGCCATTTCAAGAAGGTCCATGGCGTATCGCCGGGCCGCTGGAGCCGGTCGCGCTGAACGCGCTGGCCGAGGCAGCGCAATAACGTTCAAGCTGCCGTCGTGGATCGCGGTCTACCCTCGCTTCGACAGGAGGACACCATGACCATGAATCAGCAGGCCGGCCCCATGACGGGGATCCCATCCACCGGCGGCAGCCCTGCCGCGCCCGAACCCGGCAAGTCGCGTCGCGGCTCCGCCCTCTACGCGCCGCAAGCCTTGTGGACGGCCGCGCACGAGCACCTGCCGGTGACCTTCGTGATCGTCAACAACCGTTCGTACGACATCCTGAAGAACTTCATGAAATCGCAGCATCACTTCGCCAGCGTGCGTGCCGGCCGTTTCATCGGCATGGACCTCGACGAGCCGCCGATCGACTTCCTGGCGCTGGCGGCACCTGGGGCCTGCCGGCACGTCGTGTCGAGCGCGCCGGCGAAATCGCGGCGGCCGTCGAACACGGCATCGCCTCGGGCCTGCCGAACCTCATCGAACTCCCGGTCGGCACGGCCTGAATGGGAACCGGCGGGTGCTCACGCGCGGGTCGCGCGCAGGATGGCGGCGTGATTGGCCAGCTCGTCCAGCGTGACGACGAATTCGAAGCCCTTGTCGTTCTCGCGCGTGACGCGAAATCCCAGCTTGCGATGGAAGGCGATGGACAGGCGGTTGGTGCGGTAGACGTGGCTCCTGAATTCGCGGATGCCGCGCGCGCCGGCCAGCTCGGCCAGCTTCGCCAACAGCTCGCCGAGCACGCCATAACCGCGATGCCGGGGATGGATGCCGAACGCGCCGACGAACCAGCAGCTCGCCGATTCCGGACGCAGCATCGCGTAGGCCACCAGCTCGCCGTCGCGGCGCACTGAACGGATCTCGTAGGCGGCCAGCGCCTGCCGCAGCCGTTCGCGCTGGGCATCGGGATCGAAGGCGTCGCCGGCCTGCTCGGTATGCTCGCGCAGCGTCAGCGTATCGAACGCCAGCAGTTCCTCGACAGACGGCGGCAAGGGCTCGGTCGCGCGCATCACGATGCCGTCCTGGCGCGGGTGAAATGCTGCTCGATGGTCCTGCTGCCCCATTGCGTTCCCTCGTGTTGCTCGCTCAGCACGAAACCGAAGGACTCGTACAGATGGCGCGCCGCGTCCAGCCCCTTGAAGGTGCTGAGCCAGGTTTCGCGAAAGCCCTGCTGGTCGACGAAACGCATCGCCCGCGTCATCAGCTCGCGTCCCACGCCGCTGCCTTGCAGCGCCTCGTCGACGATGAACCAGCGCAGGCGCGCGATGCCCGTCTGGAGATCGCTGTCGATCGCGAGCGAGGCCAGCACGCGGCCTTGCTCGACATGCAGCCAGAGCGCCTTGCCCGCGGCCGGCAACTGGTTGGCGAATGCCGCCAGCTCGGTGGCCACCAGCTTTTCGAAGAACACCGGGAAGCCGTAATGCTCGGCGTAGAAGCGCGCATGCAGGCCGACGATGTCGCCGATGCAGCCCGGCAGGTAGCCCTCGACGATCCTCGAGGCCTCGGCCCGGGTAGGGGAGGGCTTGGCGTCGTTGTCCCGGGCCAGCGCATCGGCATAGAGCGCGAACGAGCGCAGCAGGTTCTGCTGGTCGGCCGGTGCCAGGTGGCGCAGCGCGTTCGACACCTGCTCGGTGGCGAAGCGGTCGATCCGGCTGCGCAGCTTCCTGCCCTCGGCCGTCAGGCTCAGCGCCGAGATGCGCGCGTCCTCGCTGTCGGCGCGTCGCTCCACGTAGCCTGCCGCCTCCAGGCGGGCGAGCTGCCGGCTGGTATTGGACTTGTCCAGGCGCAGCCGCTGCCCGAGGTCCTTGGCGCTGATGCCGGGCGCCATGCCGATTTCCAGGATCGCGTGCACCGCCGAGGGCGCGAGTTCGCTGTCGGCCAGCGTGGTGCGCATGAAGCCCAGCTCGCGCACCAGCTTGCGGGAGAAGTCCCGCAATTCGAGGATGGTCGCGTCGCGGCTCTGCTCGGGGAGGTCGATGAAATCCATGATGGCGTCCAATGGTTGCGAGTCGCAACAGTATTGGTTGCGCTCCGCAACTCTGTCAACACGAAATGCGTCATGCGCCGCCGGATCATGCCGCGCCCGCTATCGAAAAAGCGACCCGAAACTTGCAAAAACACGCGCGGCGGCAACAGCGCCCGCAGCCGGCGCGCCCGCCCACGCGCTCGCCCGGTTCCCCTGATTGCGGGCGCCCCGGCTTCCCGCAAGCTCATCGCAAGCCGTTGCTGCGATGCAGCATTTCGGCCGCGCTCCATTTGAGCCGGTTTTTTTCGCTTGCGAGTATCCGCCCCATTCCGAAGCCGTCCGCGCGACGGCCCCATTCGACTCGACAATCTCAGGAGACGCGCGTGTTCCTCTACGGATTCGGCCCCGTCATCTGGGCGGGCACCGTGCAGACCATCGAGCTGTCGGTGCTGTCGCTGGCCGCCGCGGTGATCCTGGGCCTGCTCGGCGCCGTCGCGAAGCTGTCCGCCAACCGCGTGATGCGCGGCATCGGCACCGCCTACACCACCCTGATCCGCTCGGTGCCCGACCTGGTGCTGATGCTGCTGCTGTTCTACAGCATCCAGATCTGGCTCAACGACCTGACCGACCTGCTGGGCTGGGACCAGATCGACATCGACCCGTTCGTGGCCGGCGTGCTGACGCTCGGCTTCATCTACGGCGCCTACTTCACGGAAACCTTCCGCGGCGCCTTCCTGTCGGTGCCGCGCGGCCAGCTGGAGGCGGGTGCCGCCTACGGCATGAGCGGCCTGCGCGTGTTCACGCGGATCCTGTTCCCGCAGATGATGCGCTTCGCGCTGCCCGGCATCGGCAACAACTGGCAGGTGCTGGTGAAGGCCACCGCGCTGGTCTCGATCATCGGCCTGGCCGACGTGGTGAAGGCCGCGCAGGACGCCGGCAAGAGCACCTTCAACATGTTCTTCTTCATCCTCGTCGCGGCGCTGATCTACCTGGCGATCACGACGGTCTCCAACCTGGTGCTGCGGCAGCTCGAGCGGCGCTACTCGCTGGGCGTGAGGCACGCGGAACTATGATCGAGATCCTCCAGGAATTCGGCAAGGCCTTCCTGTTCTGGGACGGCCAGCGGCTCTCGGGCCTGGCCGTCACCTTGTGGCTGCTGGTCGCCTCGATCGGCATCGGCTTCGTCTGCGCGATTCCGCTGGCGGTGGCGCGCGTCTCTCGCAAGCGCTGGCTGTCGATGCCGGTGCGCGCCTATACCTACGTGTTCCGCGGCACGCCGCTCTACGTGCAGTTGCTGCTGATCTACACCGGCATGTACAGCCTGGAGTTCGTGCGATCGCACTCGCTGCTCGACGCCTTCTTCCGCAGCGGCTTCCATTGCGCGATCCTGGCCTTCGCGCTGAACACCTGCGCCTACACCACCGAGATCTTCGCCGGCGCGATCCGCGCCACCTCGCACGGCGAGGTGGAGGCCGCGCGCGCCTACGGCATGGGCGGCTGGACCCTGTATCGCCGCGTGATCCTGCCCTCGGCGCTGCGCCGCGCGCTGCCGCTCTACAGCAACGAGGTGATCCTGATGCTGCACGCCACCACGGTCGCCTTCACGGCCACCGTGCCCGACATCCTGAAGGTGGCGCGCGACGCGAACTCCGCCACCTACATGGCGTTCCAGTCGTTCGGGATCGCCGCGCTGATCTATCTTGCGGTATCGTTCGCACTCGTCGCGGCGTTTCGCCGGGCCGAGCGCCACTGGCTCGCGTATCTCGCGGCCGGCCGTCATTGAATCGACCTCATCCCGGGAGACGCCAGTTGGCTCAGACCACGCAGCCGAACGCCGCCAGCAAGCTGGCGGCCCACGACATCCACAAGCGCTACGGCGACAACGAGGTGCTCAAGGGCGTCTCGCTCGACGCCAAGGCCGGCGACGTGATCAGCATCATCGGCGCCAGCGGCTCGGGCAAGAGCACCTTCCTGCGCTGCATCAATTTCCTCGAGCGGCCCAATGCGGGGCAGATCGTGGTCGACGGCGAGACCGTGCGCACCAGGGCCGACAAGAGCGGCGCGCTGGAGGTGGCCGACCACAAGCAGTTGCAGCGCATCCGCACCAAGCTCGCGATGGTGTTCCAGCACTTCAATCTGTGGGCGCACATGAACGTGCTCGAGAACGTGATGGAGGCGCCGGTGCACGTGCTGGGCCTCTCCCGGCGCGAGGCCGAGGAACGCGCGCGCGAGTACCTCGAGAAGGTGGGACTGCCGCCGCGCGTCGAGAAGCAATATCCCTCGCATCTGTCGGGCGGCCAGCAGCAGCGCGTGGCGATCGCCCGCGCGCTGGCCATGCATCCCGACGTGATGCTGTTCGACGAGCCCACCTCCGCGCTCGACCCCGAGCTGGTGGGCGAGGTGCTGAAGGTGATGCAGAAGCTGGCCGAGGAAGGCCGCACCATGATCGTGGTGACGCATGAGATGGGCTTCGCGCGCAACGTCTCGAACCATGTGATGTTCCTGCACCAGGGTCGCACCGAGGAGCAGGGCGATCCCGCCGAGGTGCTGTCGCGTCCGCAGAGCGAGCGCCTCAGGCAATTCCTGTCGGGCAGCCTCAAGTAAGGGGCGGCGCGGTGGTGGCAGCGATCGGTCGTCCCGGCGGCGCGGCGCGCGCGACGCAGGTCGCGATCGTCGCGCTGCCGCCCGTGTCGATGTCGGGCGTGGGCCCGATCGTCGATGCACTCGCGCTGGCCAACGAGATCGAGGGCCGGGCGCTCTATCGCTGGCAGGTCTGCTCCTGGGACGGCAAGCCGGTGCCGCTCGCGGGCGGCGCGAGCTGGCACGCCGACGCGGCCTTCAACGACGCTGTCGCCTGCGACTGGCTGATCGTGGTGAGCGAGCGCTTCCAGCAGTTCGCCGACTACCGCCTGTTCCTCGCCAGTCTGGCACGGGTGGGCCAGCGCACGCCGCTGGTCAGCGGCATCCATCACGGCGTGTGGTGGCTGGCGATGGCGGGGCAACTGGCCGGCTATCGCGTGGCCGTGAACTGGGAGACCTACCAGCAGTTCGCCGAGCAGTTCGAGCGCACCATCGTCACCCAGCAGATCTACGAGATCGACCGCGATCGCGCCACCTGCGCGGGCGGCCAGGCCAGCATCGATTTCATGCTGGCCATGATCGGCCGCGACCACGGCCCCGAGCTGCCCGAGCGGATCGCCGACGCGCTCGGCTGCGGCACGCCGCGCAGCGGCGAGTCGCGCCAGCGGATTCCCTTCGTGACCGCGCCGGGCGAGCGCCATCCGCGCCTCAACGATGCGCTGCAGCTGATGGAGGCGAACGTCGAGGACCCGCTCACCACCGACGAGATCGCGTCCCTGGTCGGCATCTCGCGACGTCAGCTCGAACGGCTGTTCCGCCAGTATCTCGGCGCGATGCCGTCCAAGTACTACCTGAACCTGCGCCTCTTGAAGGCGCGCACGCAACTGCAGCGCACCAGCAAGTCGGTGGTGCAGGTGAGCCTGGCCTGCGGCTTCTCCTCGGCCGCGCATTTCTCGAACGCCTACCGCGAGCGCTTCGGCGTGACGCCGCGCGAGGATCGCCGCGCCTGGCTGGAGAAGCAGCATGGCGGCGCGAGCGAGCCGCGCGCCGGCGCGCTGGTGGAGCGCGGCGACGAGGATTGACGCGGCGGGGGCCGATGTCGCCAGGCTTGCAGCGTCGCCGCCCGGGCATGTCTCGTGATGCCGGCCGGCGCCGCGCGCCCGGCGCGAGGCGCCCCCGGCCAAGCCGATAGAACCCGTCGCAATTGCGCAAGACGTATCGCGCCCCGTTGCCTACACTGAACGCTGTGATTTCTGGACCAAGGAACCGCCATGACCTCCGAGAACGTGACCCGACAGACTTTCGATGACGTGATGGTGCCGGTATTCTCGCCGGCCCCGTTCGTGCCCGACCGCGGCGAGGGTTCCCGCGTCTGGGACACCGCCGGCAAGGACTACGTCGATTTCGCCGGCGGCATCGCGGTGACCGCGCTCGGCCACGGCCACCCGGAAGTGCTGAAGGTGTTCGAGGCGCAGGGCCGCAAGCTCTGGCACATCGGCAACGGCTACACCAACGAACCGGTGCTGCGCCTGGCCCGGCGCCTCGAGAGCCTGACCTTCGCCGATCGCGCCTTCTTCGCGAACTCCGGCGCCGAGGCCAACGAGGCCGCGTTGAAGCTGGCGCGCCGCGTCGCCTTCGATCGCTTCGGCGAGGACAAATACGAGATCATCTCGTTCGCGCAGTCCTTCCACGGCCGCACCTTCTTCACGGTCAGCGTGGGCGGCCAGCCGAAGTATTCCGACGGCTTCGGCCCGAAGCCGGCCGGCATCCACCATCTGCCCTACAACGACATCGAGGCCGCGCGCGCCGCGATCGGCCCGCGCACCTGCGCGGTGATCGTCGAGCCGGTGCAGGGCGAGGGCGGCGTGATCCCGGCCGATCCGGCCTTCCTGAAGGCGCTGCGCGAGGCCTGCGACGCGCACGGCGCGCTGCTGATCTTCGACGAGGTGCAGACCGGCGTGGGCCGCACCGGCCACTTCTACGCCTACATGGACACGGGCGTGACGCCCGACATCCTGACCACCGCCAAGGCGCTCGGCAACGGCTTCCCGATCGGCGCGATGCTGACCACCGAGGAACTGGCCGCGCACTTCAAGGTGGGCGTGCACGGCACCACCTACGGCGGCAACCCGCTCGCCTCGGCGATCGCCGACAAGGTGGTGGAACTGGTCAGCGACCCGAAGCTGCTGGCCGGCGTGGCCGAGCGCGGCGAGCGGATCCGCGCCAAGCTGCGCGAGCTCGACGGCAGGCACGGCCTGTTCAGCGAGATCCGCGGCAAGGGCCTGTTGCTCGGCGCCGAGCTGAACCCGGCCTTCGAGGGCCGCGCCAAGGACTTCGTCACGGCCGCCGCCGAGCACGGCGTGATCATGCTGATCGCCGGGCCCAACGTGCTGCGCTTCGTGCCCTCGCTGGTGATCCCGCTCGAGGTGCTCGACGAGGGCCTCGAGCGCTTCGCGCGCGCGGTCGACGCAGTGGTCGCGGCGATCGCCGCGGGCCGCTGAGTCCCGCCTTCCTCCGTCCACAGGAACGACGATGCTATTCGTACGCCCCGGCAGGCTTGCCGATCTCGACGCGCTCGCGCAGATGGCCCGCACCGCGCGGCCGGTGCTGCATTCGCTGCCGCACGACCGTCGCGCGCTGGAGGCGCGCGTGGCGCTGTCCGAGGATTCGTTTCGCGCCGACGCCGATTTCCCCGGCGAGGAGTTCTACCTGTTCGTGCTGGAGGACAGCGAGACGGGGCGCCTGCTCGGCACGGCCAGCATCGTCGCCGCGGCGGGCTATTCGGAGCCGTTCTACGCGTTCCGCAACGACGCGCTGATCCACGCCTCGCGCGAACTGCACGTGAACCGCAAGATCCACGCGCTGACCATGTCGCACGAGCTGACCGGCAAGAGCCGGCTGGCGGGCTTCTACGTCGATCCCTCCCTGCGCGGCGACGCGGCGGCGCACCTGGTGTCGCGCGCGCGCATGATGTACATCGCCGCGCATCGCCGCCGCTTCACGCCCGAGGTGTTCTCGCTGCTGCTCGGCGTGACCGACGAGAACGGCGCCTCGCCGTTCTGGGAGGCGGTGGGCCGCAAGTTCTTCCGGCGCGACTTCGCCGACATCGAGGTCGAATCGGGCGGCCGCAGCCGCACCTTCATCGCCGAGGTGATGCCGGTCTATCCCGTCTACGTGCCGCTGCTGCCGGAAGCGGCGCAGCGCGTGCTCGGCGAGCCCAACCAGCATGGCCTGCTGGCCTACGACATCCATCTCGAGGAAGGTTTCGAGCCGGATCGCTACGTCGACATCTTCGATGCGGGCCCGGTGCTGACCGCGCAGATCGATCGCACCGCCTGCGTCACGCATAACGGCGCGCGCACCGTGCGCAATGCCGGCCAAGCCGGCAGCAGCGCCGATGCCGATACCGCCGGCCTCACGCACCTGGTGGCCACCGGCGAGGGCGACGCGTTCCGCTGCGTGCTGGCCGACCTGCCCGACGCGGCCGCGGGCAATGCGATCGACGCGCCGCTCGACGCGGCCGCGCGCGCCGCGCTCGGCGTGGTGGACGGCGACACCGTGCGCTGCGTGCCGCTGCATCGCCGCGACGAGACCAACACGCTTTCGGGAGACGCACGATGATCGTGGTTCGCGTGGTACAGACCGGCGACGTCGATGCGCTGGTCGCGCTCGCGCAGGAAACCGGCCCGGGCCTGACCACCTTCAAGCCCGACCGCGAGGCGCTGGCCGCGCGCATCGAGCGCGCGCGGCGCACCGTCGACGGCGCGGCCTCGCCCGCCGAGGCCGGCTACTTCTTCGTGATGGAGGACACCGCCAGCGGCGATATCGCCGGCGTGTGCGGGATCGAGACCGAGGTCGGCCTGGCCCAGCCCTTCTACAACTATCGCGTCAGCACGGTGGTGCATGCCAGCCAGGACCTGGGGGTGTGGACCCGCATGTCGCTCTTGAACATCTCGCACGACCTGACCGGTTATGCCGAGGTCTGCTCGCTGTTCCTGAGCCCGCGCTATCGCACCGCCGGCGTGGGCGGGCTGCTCTCGCGCTCGCGCTTCATGTTCATCGCGCAGTTCCGCGAGCGCTTCCCGGAGCGGATCTGCGCCGAGCTGCGCGGCCATTTCGACGAACACGGCAGCTCGCCGTTCTGGCGCGCGGTCGGTTCGCACTTCTACCAGATCGATTTCAACGCCGCCGACTACCTCAGCTCGCACGGCCGCAAGTCCTTCCTGGCCGAGCTGATGCCGCGCTTTCCCGTCTATGTCGACCTGCTGCCGCAGGACGCGCAGGACTGCATCGGCCTGACCCATCGCGACACGCTGCCGGCGCGCAAGATGCTCGAGGCCGAGGGCCTGCGCTACCAGAACCACGTCGACATCTTCGACGCCGGCCCGGTGCTCGAATGCCACGTCGGCGACCTGCGCACGGTGCGCGACAGCGTGCTGGTGCCGGTCGAGATCGGCACGCCCGAGGCGGGCGAGGGCGCGCCGCGCGCGCTGGTCTCGAACACCTCGCTGGCCGACTTCCGGGTCGGCATGGCCAGCGGCGCCGTCACCGAGGCGGGCCGCTTCGTGCTGAGCGCCGAGGACGCTGTCGCGCTCGGCGTGGCCGCGGGCGAGACGCTGCGGGTCTACGCGCTGAAGTCACAACCGAGATAACACCATGTCCGAACTCTTCATCGACGGCGACTGGGTCGCCGGCAGCGGTCCCGAATTCTCCTCGCGCAACCCCGGCACCGACGAGCTGGTGTGGCAGGGCGCTGGCGCCTCGCCGGCCGACGTCGACTTCGCCGTGGCCAGCGCGCGTCGCGCCTTCGCGGCCTGGTCGGCGCTCGACTTCGAGGCGCGGGTGGCGATCGTCAAGCGCTTCGCCGCGATCCTCGGCGAACGCAAGGAGACGATCGCCGCCGCGATCGGCCGCGAGACCGGCAAGCCGCTGTGGGAGGCGCGCACCGAGGTGGCGACCATGGCCGCCAAGGTCGAGATCTCGATCACGTCCTACCACGAGCGCACCGGCGAGAAGCGCACCGCGATGGCCGACGGCACGGCCGTGCTGCGGCATCGCCCGCATGGCGTGGTGGCGGTGTTCGGGCCGTACAACTTCCCGGGCCACCTGCCCAACGGCCATATCGTGCCGGCCCTGATCGCCGGCAACACGGTGGTGTTCAAGCCTTCCGAGCTGGCGCCGGGCGTGGCGCGCGCCACCGTCGAGGCCTGGCGCGACGCGGGGCTGCCGGCCGGCGTGCTGAACCTGGTGCAGGGCGAGAAGGAAACCGGCGTGGCGCTGGCCAACCATCGCCAGATCGACGGGCTGTTCTTCACCGGCAGCTCGGACACGGGCACCCTGCTGCACCGCCAGTTCGGCGGCCGGCCCGAGATCGTGCTGGCGCTGGAGATGGGCGGCAACAACCCGCTGGTGATCGGCGACGTGGCCGATCTCGACGCGGCCGTGCATCACACCATCCAGTCGGCCTTCCTGTCGGCCGGGCAGCGCTGCACCTGCGCGCGCCGCATCTTCGTGCCGGAAGGCGCGGATGGCGAGCGTTTCCTGGCGCGCTTCGTCGAGGTCACGGCGCGGATCCGCGCCGGTCGTTACGACGCCGAGCCGCAGCCCTTCATGGGCGCGGTGATCTCGGCGCGCGCGGCCTCGCGCCTGGTCGAGGCGCAGGCCTCGCTGCTGGGCGCCGGCGCGCAGGCGCTGATCGCCATGGAGCAGCGCGACCCGAAGCTCGGCTTCGTCAACGCGGCGATCCTCGACGTCACGGCGGTGCGCGATCTTCCGGACACCGAATATTTCGGCCCGCTCGCGCAGGTGATCCGCTACGGCAGCTTCGACGAGGCGATCGCGCTGGCCAACGACACCGCCTACGGCCTGTCGGCCGGGCTGCTGTCCGACGACGCCGATGCCTGGGCGCATTTCCAGCGCAGCATCCGCGCCGGCATCGTCAACTGGAACCGGCCGACCAACGGCGCTTCTTCCGCCGCGCCGTTCGGCGGCACCGGCCGCTCGGGCAACCATCGGCCCAGCGCCTATTACGCGGCCGACTACTGCGCCTACCCGATGGCCTCGGTCGAGAGCGAACGGCTGAACATGCCGGCAAGCCTCTCGCCCGGCCTCCATTTCTGAGCAGGAAACGACCATGAACGCAACGCGCAACGCCATCGAGGCGAATTTCGACGGGCTGGTCGGCCCGACCCACAACTACGCGGGGCTGTCGTTCGGCAACGTGGCCTCGCTGAGCAACGAGAAGTCGGCGGCCAACCCGAAGGCCGCCGCCAAGCAGGGGCTGCGCAAGATGAAGCAGCTCGCCGATCTCGGCTTCGCGCAGGGCGTGCTGCCGCCGCAGGAGCGCCCCTCGCTGCGCCTGCTGCGCGAGCTCGGCTTCTCGGGCAAGGACGCCGACGTGATCGCCAAGGCCGCCAGGGAAGCGCCCGAGCTGCTGGCGGCCGCCAGCTCGGCCTCGGCGATGTGGACCGCCAACGCGGCCACCGTCAGCCCCTCGGCCGATACCGGCGACGGGCGGGTCCACTTCACGCCGGCCAACCTGTGCAGCAAGCTGCATCGCGCGATCGAGCACGAATCGACGCGCCGCACGCTGTCGGCGATCTTCGCCGACGAGTCGCGCTTCATGGTGCACGACGCGCTGCCCGGCACGCCGGCGCTCGGCGACGAGGGCGCGGCCAACCACACGCGCTTGTGCGCCGAATACGGCAGCGCCGGCGTCGAATTCTTCGTCTACGGCCGCAGCGAGTACCGGCGCGGGCCCGAGCCCAAGCGCTTTCCGGCGCGCCAGACCTTCGAGGCGAGCCGCGCGGTGGCGCAGCGCCACGGCCTGGCCGAGGACGCGACCGTCTACGCGTTGCAGAACCCCGAGGTGATCGATGCGGGCGTGTTCCACAACGACGTGATCGCGGTCGGCAATCGCGACACGCTGTTCTGCCACGAGCTGGCCTTCGCCGAGCGCCAGTCGGTGTATGACGCGCTGACGGCCTCGCTGGCGACGCGCGGCGCGCATCTGAACGTGATCGAGGTGCCCGAGGCGGCGGTGAGCGTGGCCGACGCGGTCGGCTCCTACCTGTTCAACAGCCAGCTGCTGTCGCGCGCCGACGGCTCGCAGGTGCTGGTGGTGCCGCAGGAATGCCGCGAGAACGAGCGCGTGGGACGCTATCTCGACGCGCTGGCGGCCGGCAACGGCCCGATCGGCGAGGTGCTGGTGTTCGACCTGCGCGAGAGCATGAAGAACGGCGGCGGCCCCGCCTGCCTGCGCCTGCGCGTGGTACTGAACGAGGCCGAGCGCGCCGCGGTGCGGCCGAACGTGTGGATCGACGACGCGCTGTTCGGCTCGCTCGACGCCTGGATCGAGAAGCACTATCGCGACCGCCTCGCGCCGTCCGACCTGACCGACCCGGCTCTGCTCGACGAGTCGCGCACCGCGCTCGACGAGCTGACGCAGATCCTCGAGCTCGGTTCGCTGTATGACTTCCAGCGCTGATCGCGGCGGCGCGTCCGCCTGGCTCGACGATTTCCTGGCCTTCACGCTGGCCGGCGGGACGCCCGACGCGCGCGAGGGCGTCTGCGCCGGCGGGGCGGTGCGCTACGCCTGGCGAGGCGAGGGCCTGCTGGAACTTGGTCCGGCAGCCTCGGCGGCGGGGGCCGCGGCGTCGGCCAGCCTGCTGGTATCGGCCGGTGTGCACGGCGACGAAACCGCGCCGATCGAACTGCTGTCGATGATGGTGCGCGACCTGGCGCGCGGCGCGCTGCCCTTGGCGAACCGCCTGCTGGTGGTGCTGGGCCACCCGGCGGCGATGCGTGCCGGCACGCGCTACCTCGACGACGACCTGAACCGCCTGTTCAACGGCCGCCACGCGCAGCGCGAAGGCAGCCGCGACGCACCGCGCGCGGCCGTGCTCGAGGCCGCGGCGCGCGAGTTCTTCGCCACCGCCCCCGAGTCTCGCCAGGCGCGCTGGCACCTCGACATGCACACGGCGATCCGCGCCTCGGCCTTCGAGCAGTTCGCGCTGCTGCCGCATATCGGCGAGCCGCCGGCGCGTGCCATGATCGACTGGCTGGCGCGCGCGCGGATCGCGGCGGTGCTGCTGCATACCGAGGCGGGCAATACCTATTCGCAGTTCTGCGCGAGCGCCTGCGGGGCGCTGGCCTGCACGCTGGAGCTCGGCAAGGTGCGCCCGTTCGGCCAGAACGAGCTGTCGCGCTTCGCCGGCGCCGATGCGGCGGTGCGCGCGCTGGTCGCGGGTGAAGTCGGCGGCGCCGTCGCGGACGCCGCCGCCGCCGCCGCGGCGCCCCTGGCGCCCCTGTTGCCGCGCGTGTTCACCGTGATCGGCCAGCTCACCAAGCAGAGCGAGGCTTTCGAGCTGCTGGTGGCCGGCGACGTGGCGAATTTCACGCCGCTGGCGCGCGGCACCCTGGTCGCGCGCGACGGCGACTATCGCTACCTGGTCTCGCACGACGAGGAGCGCATCGTGTTCCCGAACCCGGCGGTCAAGCCGGGCCTGCGAGCCGGGCTGATGGTGGTGGAGACCACCGAGGCCACGCTGGCCGCGCTCGGCTGAAGGCCGCCCGGCGCGGTTGGGCTCGATGCGGAGCGGCCCTTCGCGCGCCGCGTCGCGCGGCAAGCCGGCCCGCTCGCGGCGGGGCGCGGCGCGCGCGGCGGTACAATCGCGCCCTTGCGGCGTTTTCCGCCGCATCACGGTTTGACCCGTGCGTAGTGTCCGGGCGCCCGTCCCACGAGGGCGCGCGCCCGTTTGTCCAAGAACCGATCTGTATCTCGAGGAGAACCTTCCGATGAAGTTGAACTGGCGAAAGATGGCCGCGGGCGCGGTGGCGACGGCCGCCGCGATGTCCACCCTGTCCGGCGCGAGCGCCGCCGACCTGAAGCAGATCCGCTTCGGCGTCGAGGCCTCGTATGCGCCGTTCGAGTACAAGCTGCCCGACGGCAAGCTCGCCGGTTTCGACATCGATGTCGGCAATGCCGTGTGCGCGAAGCTGAAGGTCAAGTGCGTGTGGGTCGAGAACGACTTCGACGGCCTGATCCCGGCGCTGCAGGCCCGCAAGTTCGACGCGATCAATTCGGACATGACGATCACCGACCAGCGCAAGAAGGCGGTCGCGTTCACCGATCCGATCTACTCGATCCCGAACCAGCTGATCGCGAAGAAGGGCAGCGGCCTGCTGCCCACGCCCGCCTCGCTCAAGGGCAAGCGCGTCGGCGTGCTGCAGGGCACGATCCAGGAGTCCTACGCCAAGGCGCGCTGGGCCCCGGCCGGCGTCGAGGTGGTGCCCTACCAGACCCAGGACCTGGCCTACGAGGACCTGAAGTCGGGCCGCCTGGACGCCACCTTCCAGGATTCGGAAGCGGCCGCCAAGGGCTTCCTGGCCAAGCCGCAGGCCGCCGGCTTCGCGTTCGCGGGCCCGCAGGTGGTCGATGCCGAGATCCTCGGCTCGGGCGTCGGTTTCGGCCTGCGCAAGAACGACACCGACCTGCGCAACGCCATCAACGGCGCGCTGAAGGACCTGAAGGCCGACGGCACGATCGACAAGCTGGCGAAGAAGTATTTCAGCGTGCCGGTGGTGCTGAAGTAAGCCGCCGGAGCCGGCGACAAGAAAAAACCGGCCGCTCCCGTCTGGGGGCGGCCGGTTTTTTTGTCCGTCGCGGGCGGCGGGCGCGGCTCAGTGCGCCTCGCCGTCCCGCAGCGAGAAGAAGCGGCTCAGCTCGGCGCCGATATTGTTGAGCACCGCCATCTCGCGATGGGCGATGCGCTGGGTGCGCTGCGGGCCCGACCAATCGCCGTAGAGCAGGGCCGCGCAGTGATCGCCGCTGCGCACCGGCAGCAGCACGAAGCCGTGCACGTCGGGCAGCGCGTCGCGGTACCAGGCGGGCAGGCGGCGGCGCATCTTCGGCTCGTGCGCGTCCTCGATGAAGATCCCGACCGAGTTCGAGATCGCCAGGTGGAACACGTCGGGCTCGAAGGTCTCGTGAAAGCGCATGCGCGGCAGCGCGGCCTCCACGCCGAAACCGAAACCCAGCCTGGCCGAAAACACCCCGTCGGCATCGCGCACGAACATGATGGTGCGCGACAGCGCGAGGCCCGCCAGGACGCTTTCGGAGGCCAGCGCCAGCACGTGTTCCTGCTGGTTCTCGGTGGGCAGCGCGCGCAGGTCGGCCAGCCCGGTGTCGAGCGTGGCCTGCGGCTCGGCGGCCGCGCGTTCGAGCGCCGCCGCGTTGGCGCGCAGCGCCACGATCTCGCGCAGCACCGTGTCGCTGGCCTCGTCGTGGGCCAGCTCGCGGGCGATACGCACCAATTCGTCGGGCTCGATCTCGAGCGTGGCGGCGAAGCGCTGGGCCAGCGCCAGCAGGCGCGTGTCGCGCTGGCCGGCGCTCAGGCCCGGGGTGGTCATCACCGCGGCCACCTCGGTCGAGCAGTCGCTGACCGCGCGCAGCCACTGGATGCTTTCCGCGCTGGTTTCGTCGGCCGGGTCGAACGGCGCGATGCCGGCGCGGATCGACTCGGGCAGGCGCCAGCGCAGCGCGGCCTCCCGGCCGATCTCGTCGAAGCCCACGCCCAGCACGTCGACGCAGGCGGCGGCGTCGTTGCCGCCGAGTTCGGCCGCGCGGCGGCGGATCGCGTCCCACTCGCTGTCCAGGTAGAACACCACCAGCAGCTTGCCGACCTGGCGCATCAGGGTGCAGACGATCGCCTCCTCGCCGGCGCGCAGCTCCGCATCCTCGGTCAGGCTGCGCGCCACGCAGCCCGACAGCAGCGCGCGGTTCAGCTCCAGCTTGGCGTCGATGCGCTGCGAGGCGCCCTGATGGAAGTGGTCGACCAGCTTCAGGCCGACCACCAGGTGGCCGACCGCGTCCATGCCCAGCACCATCAGGGCGCGGGTCACGGTGGTGATGTTGCCGCCGAACGCGATGTACATCGCCGAGTTGGCGAGCCGGATCACCTTCTGCGTGAGCGCGAAGTCGGACAGCACCACGCCCACCAGCGCGGTGAAGTCGAGGTTGTCGTTGTCGATCGCGGCCATGGTCGCGCGCAGCGAATCCGACAGCATCGGAAAATCGCCGCGGTCGTTCATGCGCGCCCACAGCTTGTCGAGCAGCGCCGCTTTCGGCAGGTGTTCGGTGTATGTCGTCATACGGTTAATGGCTCGGTGCCGGCCCTCAGGCCGTTTCGCGCAGGTGAAGCAGACGAGCCTCGAAACGCTGGGCGAGTTCGTCGGATGGTAGCGCACGACACACGAGCCAGCCCTGGATATGGTCGCAACCCATTTCCGTCAGCAGTGCGCGCTGGGCCTCCGTCTCGACGCCTTCGGCGACGAGTTCGAGGTCTAGCGTCTGCGCAAGTCCGACGACGGCCGACACGATCGCGCGATCATTGCGCGACGTCAACAGATTTTCGACGAAACTGCGGTCGATCTTCAGGCGGGCGAGCGGAAAACGTTGCAGGTAGGCGAGGCTGGAGTAGCCGGTGCCGAAGTCGTCGACGGCAAAACGAATCCCCAGCGCGGCCACCTCCTCGAGCAGGGCCTTGGCGCCGACCGGGTCGTGCATCAGCAGGCTCTCGGTGATCTCCAGCACGATGCGCTGCGGGCTGATGCCGGTCAGCGCGATCGCCTCGCGCACGCCCTGCACGAAGCGCGGGTCGCGGAACTGCTGCGGCGAGACGTTGACGGCCACGTATTCGAGCACGATGCCCTGGTCGTCCCAGGACACCAGCTGCATGCAGGCGGCCTTCAGCACCCAGTTGCCGAGGTAATGAATCAGGCCGATTGATTCGGCCAGCGGGATGAAGGTGGCGGGCGGCACCAACCCGTGCACCGGGTGGTGCCAGCGGATCAGCGCCTCCACGCCGGCCACCGCGCCGCTGCGGCTTTCCGTGATCGGCTGGAAGTGCAGCGAGAATTCGCCGTTGCGCACGCCGTCGTAGAGATCGGATTCGAGCTTGAGCCGCTCGGCGTCGGTCGGGTCGGCCGCGCTCTGGTGGAAGGCCAGGGTATTGCCGCCGAGCGCCTTGGCCTGCGTCAGCGCGTGGTCGGCGCGGCGCAGCAGCGGGCTGTGATGATGCGGGCGGGTGGCGGCCGGGCGCTCGTCCGGGTACAGCGCGATGCCGATGCTGGCCGACAGGTGCACTGACTGGCCGTCGTAGCGATAGGGCGGCTGGATCGCCGCCTGCAGGCGCCGCGCCAGCGCCTGGGCGCGATCGCGCGCGGCCTCGCGGTCGGGCGCGTTGAACACGATCGCGAACTTGTCGCTGGCCACCCGCGCCAGCCGCTCCTCGTCGGCGATCGCGCCGCGCAGGCGCTGGGCGGTGTCGCGCAGCAGCATGTCGCCGGCGTCGTAGCCGAGCCCGCGGTTGATGCGCTGGTAGTCGTCCAGGTCGAGCAGCAGCAGCGCCGCGCAGCGGCCGTCCTCGTCGGCCGC
This sequence comes from Burkholderia sp. SJZ089, assembly GCF_007828315.1. Taxonomy (NCBI): domain Bacteria; kingdom Pseudomonadati; phylum Pseudomonadota; class Betaproteobacteria; order Burkholderiales; family Burkholderiaceae; genus Burkholderia; species Burkholderia sp. SJZ089. Next base: position 140,143 of record NZ_VIUM01000006.1, read on the forward strand.
GCGCTGCGCCTCCATCAGCCCGGGGATCAGCGCCGACAGGTTGTCGAGCCCCGTCATCGGGTCGTGGTGCATCTCGTAGGTGAGGCGCGCCTCCAGCGCGCGCCAGGCCGACACGTCGAAGGCGGCGATCGCGTAGCCGTCGACGCCGGCGTGATGGCTGCGCACCGCGCGCAGTTCCACGTCGAGCGGATAGGTCAGCGACTTGACGATGCAGACCGTGGCCTTCTCGACATGGCCGGTCTGGCTCGCCCGGGCGAGCAAGGCCTCCAGCGTCGCGGTATCCTGCTCGGGGATCAGGTCGCGCAGGGTCAGCGTGCGCAGGTAGTCGCGGTGATAGCCGATGAAACGCAGGCTGGCTTCCGAGACGTAGAGGAAGCGCAGGTCGCGGTCGACGTGGGCAAGAAAATCGACCGCGCCGACGGTCTGTTCGAGCCAGTGGCGGACGGTATCATCGTCGCGTGGCGCGCTGGCCCGGGCGGGCATCAAGGCGCCGCCGGACCAGGCGAGTCGGCGCAGCGCGCGTAGGGCGTGACGCCAGGTGCGCTTGTGCGGCGACGTGTTCCTGTTGGCTTCCATGTTTCTCGCTGGCTGGTGAGGCTGGAACCGCTGGTTCGGTTGCAATAACGGCTATCGGCTCCGATTCTTTAGCCAGTGGTGCGGTACTGGTATGCAAATCGCTTGATTTGGCTGGCGATTCGTTCGACAGGCGAACGAGCGGGGGCGGGACACTCCCGGACTTTATTGAAAACGAGGAACAAAATGAAGCGGAAAATTCTGTCGAGCCTGGCCGTGGCGGCGCTGGCCATGCACGCGCTGGCCGCGCAGGCGGTGCTGAAGGCGGGCGACGCGGCGCCCGATTTCACCACGCAGGCCTCGATCGGCGGCAAGACCTACGACTATTCGCTGGCCGACCAGCTGAAGAAGGGCCCGGTGGTGCTGTACTTCTACCCGGCCGCCTTCACCACCGGCTGCACCATCGAGGCCCATGCCTTCGCGGACGCGGTGGACGACTACAAGAAGTACGGCGCGACCGTGATCGGCGTGTCGGCCGACAAGATCGACACGCTGACCAAGTTCTCGGTCAGCGAGTGCCGCAGCAAATTCCCGGTGGCCGCCGACCCGGACGCGAAGATCATCCGCGAGTACGACGCCAAGCTGCCGGCCGTGGACCGCGCCAACCGCGTATCCTACGTGATTTCGCCCGAAGGCAAGGTGCTCTACGAGTACACCAGCATGTCGCCGGACAAGCACGTGGAGAACACCATGAACGCGGTCAAGGCCTGGGCGGCTGCCCACAAGACGCAGTAAGCGCGGCCGCGAGCCGGACGAAAGAAGCGCCCCTCGGGGCGCTTCTTTCATGGAGGGCAGGCGACGCGCTTCAGGCGCGCAAGGCCTGCTCGATCGGGCTGCCGCCGCCGATGAAGCCGATGATCTTGCGCGAGATGCCGAGCTTGATCGCCTCGACGGCGGCCCAGGCGACGTCCTGGCGGGCCACCGGCGTGGCGTCTTCCTGCCAGCGGTCGGTCAGCGCGATCTTGCCGACGCCGGGTTGGTCCGACAGCGGGCCGGGGCGCAGGATCACGTAGTCGACGCCGGAGGCGATCACGCGATCGTCGCCCTCGCGCTTCATGCGCGAGTAATGGGCCAGCTCGGCGGGGCCGCGCTCGGGTTCGTAGGCGCTCAGCGAGCTGATCACCACCAGTTTCTGCAGGTTGGCGGCCTTGGCGTATTCGGCGGCGCGGCCGACCGCGTCGCGGTCGATCGCGGCTTCCTGGGCCTCGCCTTCCGATTCGGCCGAGCCGGCCGCGTAGATCGCATGGCTGATGCCCTGGAACGCGGCCGAGAAATCGCCGTTCAGATCGGCCACCACCGGCTTCGCGCCGGGCAGGGCGAAGCCGGGCCGGCGCGCGAGCGCCGTCAGTTCGAAATCCCGCTGCTTGAGCAGCAGGTCCGCGAGCGCATGGCCGGTCCGGCCGGTCGCACCGATCAGCAATACCTTCATCGACATGGAACCGCTCCTTCGTGACGCCGCGTCCTCGCCGGCCGCGCCGGGCGACGCAGGAGCCACCAGTGTATGCCGAATCCGTCCCCGCACGCAGGCGTGGACGGTGGCGCCCGGCCGGATGGACGAGGACGGTGGATCGACCGATATCTTACAGAATGCCCACGACAAGGCGATGGCGAGGAAGCGGCGGCGCGACAGCGGAGAAGGGCGCCGCGATGCAATGGGATGCGAGCAGCAGGCGAGAGGACGACGGCGCCGCGTCTTCAGCCGATCGCGCGTTCCATCACCAGCAGTTCGCCGGTGAAGCGCGGCTGGCTCACGCGCGAGCACAGCGCGAAGCCCTCGCGCTGCCAGAACGCCACCGCGCGCGGATGGCTCGACACGGCGGCCAGCCGCAGCCGCGTCGCGCCCCAGCCGCGCGCGAGCGTCTCGATCAGGCCCAGCGCGGCGCGGCCGTGACCGCGGCCCTGCCGGGCCTGGTCGAACAGCAGCAGGCCGAGGAAGGCGCAGTCGGGCTCGGGGTGGGCGCGGATCAGGTCGGCGCAGCCGATGGTTTCGGCGCCGAGTTCGAAACCGAGCATGAACTTGTCGGCCGCGCGCTTGCCGGGCGGCATGCCCTCGAAGAAGTCGTCGACATCGTCCTGGCAAGGCATGCGGCCCTCGACGGCCAGCGTATAGGCCGGGGCGGCCAGGAACAGGCGCAGCACGGCGGCCTCGTCGGCCTCGCGCGTGAGCGCGCGCATCGCCAGCGCGTCCGCTTCGAGGTGCGTCGCGGCGCGGGCGGTTTCCCGCTGCCTCATCGCGGCGCGCGCCTCATTCGCTCGCGCCGGCCGGCCGCGGCGGCGGCATGCGGCGCGCGCGGCGCCGCTCGGCGGCCACGCGGATGCGGTCCATGTACAGATAGACCACCGGCGTGGTGTAGAGCGTCAGCACCTGCGAGACGATCAGCCCGCCGACGATCGCGATGCCCAGCGGCGCGCGCAGCTCGGCGCCGTCGCCGTGCCCGAAGGCCAGCGGCAGCGCGCCGAGCATGGCGGCCATGGTGGTCATCATGATCGGCCGGAAGCGCAGCCGGCAGGCCTCGTGGATCGCGTCGAACGAGGAACGGCCCTGGCGGGTGGCCTCGATCGCGAAGTCCACCATCATGATCGCGTTCTTCTTGACGATGCCGATCAGCAGGATCACGCCGATCAAGCCGATGATGCCGAACTCGGTCTTGAACAGCAGCAGGCCGAGCAGGGCGCCCACCCCGGCCGAGGGCAGGGTGGAGAGGATCGTCACCGGGTGGATGTAGCTCTCGTAGAGCATGCCCAGCACGATGTAGATCGCCGCGATCGCCGCCGCGATCAGCAGCAGCTGGTCCTGCAGCGCCTTCTGGAAGGCCTGCGCGGTGCCCTGGAAGCTGCCGGTGATGGTGGGCGGCATGCCGAGCTCGGCCATGGTCTGGTAGATCACCCGGGTGGCGTCAGACAGCGCCACGCCCGGCGGCAGGTTGAAGGAGATGGTGGTGGCCACGAACAGGCCCTGGTGGCTGACCGACAGCGGCGTGGTGGCCGGCCCGAAGCTGGCGATCGCCGAGAGCGGGATCATGGTCGACTTCGAGGTCGAGACCGCCGCGCCCGACGAGGCGCTCGACTTGCCGGTGGCCGCGATCGAGTTGAGCGCCGCGTTGCGCGCCGAATCGGAGGCGATCGCCGCCGCGCTGCTGGTGCTGGTGCCGGCCGTGCCGGTGCCCGCCGCGCTGCCCGCCACGAAGGTGCCGGCCGTGGCGTTGGTGGAGGACGAGCCGCTGGCCGAGCCGCCGGTGGTGCTGATCCAGATCTGCTTGAGCATCTCGGGGTCCTGCCAATACCGCGGCGCGACCTCCATCACCACGTGGTACTGGTTCAGCGGGTTGTAGATGGTCGAGACCTGGCGCTGGCCGAAGGCGTCGTACAGCGTGTTGTCGATCTCGGCGGGCTGGATGTTCAGGCGCGCGGCGGTGGCGCGGTCGATGTTGACCATCGCCTCCAGGCCGCCCTGCTGCTGGTCGGAGTTGACGTCGGCCAGCTGCGGCTTGCCCTGCAGCGCCTCGGTCAGCTTCGGCCCCCACTGGTAGAGCTCGGCGGTGGAATCGCCGAACAGCGTGAACTGGTATTGCGCGTTCGACTGCCTGCCGCCCACGCGCAGGTCCTGGGCGGCCTGCAGGAAGGTACGCGCGCCGGCCACGCGCGCCAGGCGCGGGCGCAGCTGGGCGATCACCTGGTCGGCCGAGAGCTTGCGGCCCGGCTTGTCCTTGAGGGTGATGAACATGAAGCCGGTATTGGTCGCGCGTCCGCCGCTGAAGCCGGCCACGGTGGCCACGTTCGGGTCCGACTGCACGATCTTCATCATCTCGGTGAACTTGAGCTTCATCGCCTGGAACGAGGTCGACTGGTCGGCCTGGATGCCGCCGATCAGCATGCCGGTGTCCTGCTGCGGGAAGAAGCCCTTGGGGATCTTCACGTAGAGCAGCACGTTCAGCGCGACGGTGGCCACCAGCGACAGGATGATGAGGCGCGGATGGCGCAGCGCCCACACCACGGTGACGTCGTAGCCGCGCTGCAGGCGCGCGAAGCCGCGCTCGAGCCAGCGCCCCACGCGCCCTTCCTCGCGCTTGGGATCGTGCTCGGGCAGCAGGCGCGCGCACATCATCGGCGTGAGCGTGAGCGAGACGAACAGCGAGACGAAGATCGCCAGCGACAGCGTCAGCGCGAACTCGCGGAACAGCCGCCCGACGATGCCGCTCATCAGCAGGATCGGCAGGAACACGGCCACCAGCGACAGGCTGATCGACAGCACCGTGAAGCCCACCTCGCGCGCGCCCTCGAAGGCGGCCTGCAGGCGCGGCTTGCCGCTCTCGATATGGCGCGAGATGTTCTCCAGCACCACGATCGCGTCGTCGACCACGAAGCCGGTGGCGACGATCAGCGCCATCAGCGAGAGGTTGTCGAGCGAGAAGCCGAGCAGATACATCGCGCCGAAGGTGCCGATGATCGAGATCGGCACCGCCACGCTAGGGATCAGGGTGGCGCGCCAGTTGCGCAGGAACAGGAACACCACCATCACCACCAGGCCCACCGCGATCAGCAGGGTGTGCTCGGTATCGGTCAGCGAGGCGCGGATGGTGCGCGAGCGGTCCAGCACCGGCGCCACGTCCACGTCGGCCGGCATGCCGGCGGTGAGCTGCGGCAGCGAGGCCTTGACGCGATCCACCGCGTCGATGATGTTGGCGCCCGGCGAGCGGTAGAGGATCACCAGCACCGCCTTCTTGCCGTTGGCCAGGCCCACGTTGCGCAGGTCCTCGACCGAGTCGACCACGCTGCCCACGTCGTCGAGCCGCACCGCCGCGTTGTTGCGGTAGGCGATCACCAGGTCGCGGTACTGCGAAGCCTGCGAGGCCTGGTCGTTGGTATAGAGCTGGTAGTGGGCGGGCCCGTATTCGATCGCGCCCTTCGGGCTGTTGGCGTTGGCCGAGGCGAGCGCGGCGCGCACGTCCTCCAGGCCGATGCCGTAGTGGAACAGCGCGTGCGGCTCGAGCTCGATGCGCACCGCCGGGTTGGCCGAGCCCGACACGTCCACCTCGCCGATCCCCTCGATCTGCGAGAGCGCCTGCTGCAGCACGGTGGAGGCCGCGTCGTACAGGCGCGCCGGCGAGGCCGTGTCGGAGGTGACGGCCAGCACCATGATCGGCGAGTCGGCCGGGTTGACCTTCTTGTAGGTGGGGTTGCTCTTGAGGCTGGCGGGCAGGTCGGCGCGCGCCGCGTTGATGGCGGCCTGCACGTCGCGCGCGGCGCCGTCGATGTCGCGGTCCAGCCCGAACTGCAGAATGATGCGCGCGCTGCCCACCGAGCTGGTCGAGGTCATCTCGGTGACGTCGGCGATCGAGCCCAGGTGCCGCTCCAGCGGGCTGGTCACGCTGGTGGCGACCGTGTCGGGGCTGGCCCCGGGCAGCGAGGCCGACACCGAGATGGTCGGGAAGTCCACCTGCGGCAGCGGCGAGACCGGCAGCCGGACGAAGGCGAACAGGCCCGAGAGCGCGATCCCGAGCGCGAGCAGGGTGGTCGCGATCGGGCGCTCGATGAACAGGCGCGACAGGTTCATTTACGCGCCCGTTCCGTTGCCGCCGGCGGCCGGCCGGCGCCGTTCGAAGGCCTGCCGCACACGGCGTGCCAGCGAATCGAAGCCGAGGTAGATCACCGGCGTGGTGAACAGCGTCAGCACCTGCGAGACGATCAGGCCGCCGGCGATCGCGATCCCCAGCGGCTGGCGCAGCTCCGAGCCCGCGCCCGAACCGACGATCAGCGGCACCGCGCCGAGCAGGGCGGCCAGGGTGGTCATCAGGATCGGCCGGAAGCGCAGCAGGCAGGCCTGGTAGATCGCCTCGCGCGGTGACTTGCCTTCGTTGCGCTCGGCCTCGAGCGCGAAGTCGATCATCATGATCGCGTTCTTCTTGACGATGCCGATCAGGAGCACGATGCCGATGATGCCGATGATGTCGAGGTCGTGGCCGGTGATCATCAGCGCGAGCAGCGCGCCCACCCCGGCCGAGGGCAGGGTGGAGAGGATCGTGATCGGGTGGATGTAGCTCTCGTAGAGCACGCCCAGCACGATGTACATGGTCACGATCGCGGCCAGGATCAGGAACAGCTGGTTCGACAGCGAGGACTGGAAGGCCAGCGCCGCGCCCTGGAAGCGGGTCTGGAACGAGGCCGGCAGCCCGATCGCCTTCTCGGCGGCGGTGATCGCATTGACGCCCTCGCCCAGCGAGGCGCCCGGCGCGAGATTGAAGGACACCGTGGCGGCCGGGAACTGGCCGAGGTGGGTGACCAGGAGCGGCGCGGGGCGCTCGTGGAACTTGGCGATCGAGGACAGCGGCACCTGGCCGCCGCCCGAGGCCGGCAGGTAGATGCTGTTGAGCGATTCCACGTAGTGCTGCATCTGCGGCTCGGCTTCCAGGATCACGCGGTACTGGTTCGACTGCGTGAAGATGGTCGAGACGATGCGCTGGCCGAAGGCGTCGTAGAGCGCGTTGTCGACGGTGGCCGGCGTGATGCCGAAGCGCGCCGCGGTGGCGCGGTCGATCTCGACATAGACCGACTTGCCGTTGGCCTGCAGGTCGGTGGCCACGTCGGCCAGCGAGCGCTCCTTCTGCAACTGCTGCATCAGCTTGGGCACCCAGGTGGCGAAGTCGTCGGGGTTCGGGCTGGTCAGCAGGAACTGGTACTGGGTCGGGCTGACCGTCGAGTCGATGGTCAGATCCTGCACCGGCTGCATGTAGAGCTGGATGCCGGGCAGGTTCGCCACCTGCTTCTGCAGGTCGCGGATGATCTGCGTGGCCGATTCGCTGCGGTCGTCGCGGTTCTTCAGGTTGATCAGCATGCGCCCGCTGTTGAGCGTGATGTTCGAGCCGTCCACGCCGATGAAGGAGGTCAGGCCGTCGACGTTCGGATTCTTCAGGACCTCGGCGGCCAGTGCCTGCTGCCGCTCGGCCATCGAGCCGTAGGAGACCGCCTGCGGCGCCTGGGTGATGGCCTGGATCACGCCGGTGTCCTGCACCGGGAAGAAGCCCTTGGGCACGTACACGTAGAGCAGGGCGGTCAGCGCCAGGGTCAGCAGGGCCACCACCAGGGTCGAGCGCTCGCGCTCCAGCACCCAGCGCAGCGCCGTGCCGTAGCGCGCGATCACCTTGTCGATCACCACGTGCACGCGCGTCTCGAAGCGGTGCTCGCCCTTGGGCGGGGTGTGGCGCAGCAGCTTCGCGCACATCATCGGCACCAGGGTCAGCGAGACCACCGCCGAGATCACGATGGTCACCGCCAGGGTGATCGCGAACTCGTGGAACAGTCGGCCCACCACGTCGCCCATGAACAGCAGCGGGATCAGCACCGCGATCAGCGAGACCGTCAGCGAGATGATGGTGAAGCCGATCTGCCTGGAGCCCTTGAGCGCGGCCTCCAGCGGCCCCTCGCCTTCCTCCACGTAGCGCGCGATGTTCTCGATCATCACGATCGCGTCGTCGACCACGAAGCCGGTGGCGATGGTCAGCGCCATCAGCGAGAGGTTGTTCAGCGAGAAGCCGGCCAGGTACATCACCGCCAGCGTGCCGATCAGCGAGAGCGGCACCGACAGGCTCGGGATGATGGTCGCGTAGATGTTGGCCAGGAACAGGTACATCACCAGCACCACCAGCACCACCGCCAGCGCCAGCTCGAACTGCACGTCGCGCACCGCGGCGCGGATCATGGTGGTGCGGTCGGTGACGATCTGCACGTCGAGCGCGGCCGGCAGCGTCTCCTGCAGCTTGGGCAGGATCGCCTTGATCGCGTCGACGGTCTGGATCACGTTGGCGCCCGGCTGGCGCTGCACGTTGACGATGATCGCGGGTTCGGAATCGACCCAGGCGCCGAGCTTGGTGTTCTCGGTGCCGGCGATCACCTTGGCCACGTCGGTCAGCATCACCGGGCGGCCGTTCTTGTAGGCCACCACCGCGTCGTTGTACTGGTCGGCGCTGGTCAGCTGGTCGTTGGCGTTGATCGTGTAGGCGCGCGTCGGGCCGTCGAAGTTGCCCTTCGGCGTGTTGACGTTGAGGTTCGAGATGGTGGTGCGCAGGTCGTCCAGGTTCAGGCCGTATTGCGCCAGCGCCAGCGGGTTGGCCTGGATCCGCACCGCCGGCCGGTTGCCGCCCGACAGGCTCACCAGGCCCACGCCCGAGACCTGCGAGATCTTCATCGCCAGGCGCGTGTCGGTCAGGTCCTGCATCTGCGAGAGCGGCAGCGTCTTGGAGGTGATCGCCAGCGTCAGGATCGGCGCGTCGGCCGGGTTGACCTTGGCGTAGATCGGCGGCGCGGGCAGGTCCGAGGGCAGCAGGTTGCCGGCCGCGTTGATGGCGGCCTGCACTTCCTGCTCGGCGATGTCCAGCGGCAGGTCCAGGCTGAACTGCAGCGTGATCACCGAGGCGCCGGCCGAGCTCTGCGAGGACATCTGGTTCAGCGAGGGCATCTGGCCGAACTGGCGCTCCAGCGGCGCGGTCACCGAGGAGGTCATCACCTCGGGGCTCGCACCGGGGTAGAAGGTCTGCACCTGGATGGTCGGGTAGTCGACCTCGGGCAGCGCGGCCAGCGGCAGGAAGCGCAGCGAGACCAGGCCGGCCAGCATGATGGCCGCCATCAGCAAGGCGGTGCCGACCGGGCGAAGAATGAATAGACGTGACGGATTCATCGATCAGGCGTCGTCATTGCGCGGCGGATTGGGACGCGCCGTGATGGCGATGGCCGTGCGCGCCCGAGGCGCCCGATGCGGCATGCGCGGCCGAGGCACCGCTGGCGCCCGCCGGCTGCTCGGCCGGGATGGTGATCTTGGCGCCCTCGCGCAGCCGGTCGACGCCGTCGGTGACCACCCGCTCGCCGACCTGCACGCCCTCGGCGATGCTGGTGCGCTCGCCGTCCACCGGGCCCGGCTTGACCTTGCGCACCGTGACCGTGTTGTCGGGCTTGACGATATAGACGAACTGGCCGATCGAGCCGGTCTGCACCGCGGCGGTCGGCACGATCACCGCGTCCTTCAGCGTGTCCACCAAGAGGCGCGTGTTGACGAACTGATTCGGGAACAGCAGGTTGTCCTTGTTGTCGAAGATCGCGCGCAGCTTGACGGTGCCGGTGGTGGTGTCGATCTGGTTGTCGAAGGTTTCCAGCGAGCCGGTTTCGAGCGGCACCGTGTTGTTGCGGTTGTAGGCGGTCACCGACAGCGACTTGCCGGCATTGACCTGCTTCAGGATCGGCGGGAGGTTGTCCTCCGAGGTGGTGAAGATCACGCTCATCGGCTGCAGCTGGGTGATCACCACCAGGCCGTTGGTGTCGCCCGGCGTCACGTAGTTGCCGGCATCCACCTGGCGCAGGCCGACGCGGCCCGAGACGGGCGCGGTCACGCGCGCGTAGGTCAGGTTCAGCTTGGCCGAGTCGATCGAGGCCTGGTCGGTCTTCACGGTGCCTTCGTACTGCTTGACCAGCGAGGCCTGCGTGTCGGCCTGCTGGCCCGAGATCGAGTCCTGCGCGAGCAGCGTCTGGTAGCGCTTGAGGTCGAGCCGCGCGGTGGCCAGCAGCGCCTGGTCGCGCGCCAGCGTGCCTTCGGCGGTCTCGAGCGCGACCTGGTAGGGGCGCGGGTCGATCTGCACCAGCACGTCGCCCTTCTTGACCATCTGCCCTTCGGTGAAGTTGACCGACTGCAGGTAGCCGGACAGTTGCGTCTTCACCGTCACGGTGGCCAGCGGCGTGACCGTGCCGAGCGCGGACAGCACGATCGGCATCTCGCCGCGCGAGGCGGTGGCCACCTGCACCGGCTGCGGCTGGTTGGCGAAGTCGGCCGGGCCGCCGTGGCGGCGTCCGCCGCCCTGGCCTGCCTGCTGGCCGTTGGCCGGCGCCTCGTTCTTCTTCCACGGATGCCACCACAGCAGCGCGCCCCCGATCACGACGAGCGCGGCCACGCCGATCGCGATCGGCCGACGGCGCTTGCGCGGTGCCGGATCCTGCGGCGGAGGAGCGGGGGAACGAGGCGTTGGTGATTCCTGATTGTTCATGTTCGATCTGGCTGACGCTGGCGTGAGCGGGCGTGGGAGGCGTCGTGCGCGGGTGCGCCAGGCAGGCGCGCCACGTCGGACGGCGAAAGAGCGGAGCGTCGGGCGGGCAGCGCCCCGGCGCGAGGTTGCATGATGCTACGTTGCGAGCCGGCCTATCGTCCAGAGGACTTTCTTTCAGCGGTTTACTGGGGTAACCACATGTTTTTTCGTCGTGACGATCGGGTGACGCGAGCTTGACGATTGGCTGACGGCGGGCGCGCGCCGGCCGGCCCCGCTGCCGTCGGGGCGCGCACCGACATGGCGCCCACACGGCGGGCCCATGCGATGCCGTGTTGCGCCAGGCGAAGCGGGCTGTGCCGGACAGCCCGCCTGCGTTACCGGCTCATTTTGATTTCGTCGTGCCGAGCCATGCTCCGGCAAGATGGCGGTCGCCGTCGACCGGGCAGGTTGGTGGCCCGGCGGGGCCTCAGCCGCGCCGCGTCGGCACCGCGCCGCCGATCTCGCGCGTGATCTTGGCGATGCATTCGTGCATGGCGGGCACCGCTGTTTCGAGCAGCCACTCGGGCGGGTACTGCTGGGCGGCGCCGCCGCAATTGACGGCGTAGCGCTGGCCCGAGGGGCCGACGAAACCGGCCGCGATGGCATTGAGCCCGTCGCGCCATTCGCCGATCGCCAGCGAGTAGCCGTTGCGCAGCGTGTCGTCGAGGGCCGAGTTCAGGCGGGCCACCACCAGCGGCCAGTCATCGCCGTGGGCGGCCTGCAGGGCGCCGAGCAGCTCGCGCCGCTCGCCTTCCTCGAGCGCGGCCAGGTAGGCACGGCCCACCGCGGTGCGGGCGATGTCCATCCGCGAGCCGATCTCGAGCCGCGTGACGAGCACCGCCGAGCGCGGCCGGATCACGTCGATCGCGACCATGTCGAGCCGGTCGCGCACGGCGAGATGGACCGACAGCGAGGTGCGCTCGGCCAGCTCGATCAGGAACGGCCGCGAGCGCGCGCGGATGTCGAAGTTGCGCAGGAAGCCGTTGCTCAGCTCGAGCACCGACGCGGTCAGCACGAAGCGCTCGCTGTCGGGCAGCCGGAACAGGAAACCGGCGCTCACCAGGGTGGCGGTGATGCGCGAGACGGTCGGCTTGGGGATACCTGTTAATTCTGTCAGTTCGCGGTTGCTGACGGGAGCATCGGCGGCAGCGATCCGGCGCAGCACCGCGAGCCCCCGGGCGAGCGCCGAGATCTCGTCGGTGGAGGATTCCCGATCGCGCGCGGCAGCGGCTGCGTTATTCAATATCGACACGGAACACTCTCTTTTTTCCGAAACAAAATTTCAAAATTTCCGAAATAGTACGACAAATGCCGAGTCATGCACGTTTGATGAGCAACATCTCATGTCGTGAGATATTGCCGAATGGCCCCTGTTTTCCAGGGTTAAACCCGATCGGCGTGTCGCAAAATTCGCAACGGGACTGTATTTTTCGCTTGACTTGTCCTCGGGAAACGGAAAAAATGTACCTGAATTTCGAAACAACGTTTCGCCAGATTTACCGATAACGGGGTTTCGATGCAGTCTCTCAGGTTCTAGCACGGCCCTCGGAATGGCTAGAACTTTTTTAGCGCCACGGTCCCCCGTGGCGCTTTTTTTTTGCCCGGATCGCCGAAAGCTGATTTCCCAAATATTGGGATTTTTGGCCAAAAAGAGTGAGTCCGGCGCGCGCCGGGCCCACGAGGCAAAAGTGCAGCTTACACCGTGGGTAAGGCCACGCGCCGCGCGCGGCGCGTACATAAAGCGGACAAAAAGAAAAAAGCGCGCTGTCGGGATCGACAGCGCGCGGCAACGGCCGGGCAGGCCATGACGGATGAAACGATGTTTCAGGATTGTGAACAGGGCGGCCGGTCAGCGAACCCGCTGCCTTGCTCGCGCCCTCAAGCCTTGCCGAGCTGGATGCCGGTGGCCTCGGCCGTCAGGTAACCGACGCTGGCGCCGAAGCGATCCTTGTAGTTGCTTCGCACCAGCGGGTCCAGGGTGGCCTTCACCTTGTCGTGCAGCGGCGATTCCCAATCGCCCACGTGCTGGAAGTTGCTCATGATGTAGGTCCAGCCGTTGATCTCGTCGACCGCGTGCAGGCCTGTCGATTCCGCCCCGGACGGGCAGGACAGCACGCGCGAGAGGGTCTTGGTGTCGACGTTGTAGGCCCACAGGAAGTTGTTCACGTGCATCCCGGAATCCTCGCCGATGAACAGCGTGCGCAGCTTCTGCGAGAACTTCAGGTTGTCCGGGTTGGCGATCTTGTCGGCATTGGCGGTATTGCCGAGCGCGTCGGCGGCGGCCAGGTCCTCGCCGACCAGCGCGGCCGGGGCGCTCATGTCGACCGGCACCCATTCGCTGTCGATTGCGTTGCCCGCGCTGTCGCGCTGGCCACCCTTCAGGTTCAGCGCATAGACGGCGCCCGCCGAGATCTTCCTGTCCACCGCCACGTCGCGCGAGACCGCGTTGCCCTTGACCATCGAGGTCTCGATGCGCGACATCGCCGTGTAGACCACCTTGTCCTTCGCGTCGACCGTGGTGCCCTCCAGCTTGGTGAAGCCCATGCTGCCGCCGATCAGCGCGGCGTAGCGGTGCGTCTCCAGGAAGGCCGCGGCCTTCTCCATGCCCGGCTTGATGCGCATCCAGTTGAACTTGCCGCCGAAGTGGATCTTCGTGTACGAGGCGTCGTTCGGATCGGCGGTGGCCAGGTCCATGATATCGGCGGCCTTCAGCGTATTGGCGAGCGCCTCGATCTCGTCGCTGCCGGCATGGCCGATGCGGATCCAGCTCAGCGTGGCCGCGCCGGCGCCGGTCGAGCCGGTCTGGTTCCACTTCGCCACGTAGAGCGTGCCGGCCGAGAGGTCGGCCGCCTTGTCGGCGATGAACATGAACAGGCCGCCGTTGGTGGCGTCGTCGCCCATCATCACGGTGCGCCGGTCCGGCATCACCTGGATCAGCTCGTGCGAGATCCGGCCCAGGCAGTAATGCTTCCTGATGCTGCCGGTGCCGTCGGGGTTGACCGTCACCTCGGGCAGGTGGCCGTAGTGGTAGGGATTGGCCGCCGTGGGGCTGCCGAAGGTGTTCTGGCTGTAGGCGAGGAACTGCTTGTCGGTGGCGGCGAGGGTCGCGTCCGGCTCGTATTCCTCGCTCGACAGGTGGGTGTTCCAGGGCGACAGGCTCGCGCCACAGGTGATCCACAGGCCATGCGCCTTCGAGGTGTCCACGTTGTGGTACTTGACCAGCGTGAGCGCGCCGGTGGCCGGATCCTGGTCGAGCGTCAGCACCGCGATCGGCGAGGGCAACTGGCCGTAGGTCGAGTCGCCGTTCTGGTTGCGCGTGGTGTATTCGAACTGAACCACCGCGAACACCGGCTTGCCCTTCACGCCCGGCACCTTGGCGTTGGCCAGCGTGAGCAGCGAGCTGCCGTCCGGGCAGTCCGAGTAGAACTGGCGCTCGCTGCCGGCCTTCGAGCTGTCGACGATCGGACGATTGTTGATGTCGTAGTAGCCGCCGGCCAGGATGGTGCCGCCGGCGCCGTTCGGCACCAGGTCGCCGGTGGTGAAGAAGGGCTTGTAGGCCAGCTTGTAGTCGCGTGCGCTGCCGTCGGTGAAGGACACCTTCAGCGTCGAGCCCACCGTGGTGGTGGCCATCGCCGCCGGATTGGCCAGCGTGGGCGCTGCCATCGAGACGAAGCTGGCGGCCGCGAAGGAGGCCGCCGGTGTGGTGCCGCCGCCGGGGTTGCCCGCTGCCGGCGGGGTGTCGTCGTCGCCGCCGCAGCCGGACAGCAGCGCGGGCAGGGCGAGGCCGCCGAGCGGCAGCATCGGGGCGCCGACGAGGAGCTTCAGGGCCTGGCGTCGGGAGGTTTTGGGCAGCGCGGTCATGGGGTGTCCGGTTGTTGTGGTCGATCGAAACGGCCTTCGTTTGTCATGCAATGGAAAGCATGCAGAAGGGCTTTGGAAAACTGGACGCGAGTGTAGGTGTGCTTCGTGAAAGTTTTTTGAATGCTGAACGTATTGATTTCGGAATCTTGAAGGGCGCAGGGCAAGACGACGGTGGGCCCGGGCAGGTGGCGAGGGGCAGCGGCGGAGCGACGCGATCGTGCCTGGAGAGCCGCGTCGCGGCCGGGGAGGCGAACAGGAACCGGTGACGAGGGCCGTCGACGGGAAGGGCAGGCGTGGCCGGGGGGCGGCGGGAAGAGCGTGAGGCGGCGGGCAGGAAGGCGAGCGGCGCCCGGTTTCCTGCCCGCGAAGCGGGCGGATGCGCGGTCTAATCCCGCTCGGGCGTGGCCGAGATGCGATGGATCGACAGGTCGGCGCCGTCGAATTCGGCTTCCTGGTCGAGCCGCAACCCGAGCGACACCTTCAGCACGCCGTACACGAGCGTGCCGCCGAGCAGCGCGACGGCGATGCCGCCCAGCGTGCCCACCAGTTGCGAGAGGAAGGACACGCCGCCGAAGCCGCCCAGCGCCGGCTGGCCGAACACGCCGGCGGCCAGCCCGCCGAGCGCGCCGCACAGGCCGTGCAGCGGCCACACGCCGAGCACGTCGTCGATGCGCCAGCGGTTCTGCACGCAGGTGAACATCACCACGAACAGCGCGCCGGCGGCCGCGCCCGTCACCAGCGCGCCGAGCGGGTGCATCACGTCGGAGCCCGCGCAGACCGCCACCAGCCCCGCCAGCGGCCCGTTGTAGGTGAAGCCCGGATCGTTGCGGCCGGCGAACCAGGCGGCCAGCGTGCCGCCCACCATCGCCATCAGCGAGTTGACGGCCACCAGGCCGCTGATCTTGTCGAGCGTCTGCGCGCTCATCACGTTGAAGCCGAACCAGCCCACCGCCAGCACCCAGGCGCCGAGCGCGAGGAAGGGGATGTTCGAGGGCGGATGCGCGGCGATCCGGCCGTCCTTCGAGTAGCGGCCGTGGCGCGCGCCGAGCAGGATCACGGCGGGCAGCGCGATCCAGCCGCCGAAGGCATGCACCACCACCGAGCCGGCGAAATCGTGGAAGGGCGCGCCGAAGGCGTGCGCGAGCCAGTCCTGGATGCCGAAGCGGTCGTTCCAGGCGATGCCCTCGAAGAACGGGTAGACCAGCCCGACGATCACCGAGGTGGCGATCAGCTGCGGGTTGAACTTGGCGCGCTCGGCGATGCCGCCCGAGACGATCGCCGGGATCGCCGCGGCGAAGGTCAGCAGGAAGAAGAAGCGCACCAGGGCGTAGCCGTTGTGCTGGGCCAGCGTGCCGATGTCGTCGAAGAACTCGACGCCGTAGGCGACCGTGTAGCCGACGAAGAAGTAGGCGATGGTCGAGACCGAGAAGTCGACCAGGATCTTGACCAGGGCATTGACCTGGTTTTTCTTGCGTACCGTCCCCAGCTCGAGGAAGGCGAAGCCCGCGTGCATGGCGAGCACCATGGCGGCACCGAGAAGAAGAAATAAGGTGTCGCCGGCCGTTTTCAGACTGTCCATCTGTTGCCCGTTTTTGCTCGAAAAGAGGGCGTGTCGAGCAAGATTCGGGCCAATCAGGTGAAAAGATGCGTGAAATCGGTGCGAGCCGCACCGTGTCGGGACGATGGCGCGCGATCGGGTCGGCGGATCGATGGCGTCTCGCGTGCCAGGCACGTGCGTGGTGCCGGCGCATGTCTTGAAGTGGTGCGAGTCTGCTGCTTGGTGGTGCGCGGAATGCGTGTGCGTACGATTCCGGTGCGCTCGATATTGGTCGCCCGGCGCGATCCCGCGCCCGCCGGCGTCAATGCGCCGAGAACAGGCGACGCGGGCGCAGCAGGCGCCAGCCGAGGCTTGCGCAGCACGCCGACAGCGCGACGCACAGCAGGGCGGCCAGCAGCAGGGCAGGCACCGGGGGCAGGGCCGGTGCGTCGAGCCAGTCGAATGGCGCGAGCACGCCCTGCGTCACGATCAGCGCGGCGGCCCACAGGCCCGCCACCGCCAGCGACAGCAGCCGCGCGGCGTGCCGGCGCCGGCGCCGCTCGCCCGCATCGGGCCAGGCGAGCCGCGCGCGCCGGCAGAAGGCGAAGGTCAGGCCCAGCGCGACAGCCAGCACCAGCAGCCAGTCGAGGACATCCATCATGCGGGGAACCCAGGGGCGGAATCGATGACGCGATCGACTATAGGCAGGCCATCGAACCCCGCCTATCAGTCGAATCCGAAAGATTTCGCGCCCGGTCTGAAAGCAATTGTCAGCTTGATGCAGCGCCGGTCCCCGCCCGTCGTATCATCGCGATTCCCGTATCGAGAGAGCGCAGGCACGCGCCAGACATCATGAAGCTTTCCTTCCGTTTTTCGGTCCGCCCGATCCCCGGCCTGCCGGCAGCCCGCGCGCTCGCCATCGCCGGCCTCGCCGCGGCCACGCTGGCCGGCTGCGACAAGCCCGCCTCGAACGCGTCCGCGCCCGATCACGCCGCCAGCGCGGTGGCCGCCGCCGCCGCGACCGCCGCCGGCAAGCTCGACCAGGCCGCCAGCTTCGTCGACAGCCAGATCGCCGCCGCCAAGGCCGGCGTGGCGTCGGCGGCTTCGGCCGTGCCGCCGGTGTCGGCCAGCGACGTGGCCTCGGCCGCCCAGGCGCATCTCAAGCAGGCCGCCACGGCCGCCTTCGGGCTGGCCGCCTCGGCTGCCGGCACGGGCCTGGAGACGGCCGGCCGCAAGCTCCAGCAATGGAGCCGCGACCAGGGCGCCTCGTCCGCGGATACCGAAAAATCAGCGAATCGCTGAGGCGGCGCTTGCAGGCCGGAATAAATGTAACTATGATGAGCACACTTTGTCGCCGAGACGGCCGCGCGATCACGCGGCCGGTTCACCGAGCATGAATACGAGCAGCCGGTTCGCTTTCGCCGTGCATGTGCTGACCTTGCTGGCGCAGCAGGAGGGCGTGCCGCTGTCGTCGGAGTACATCGCCGGCAGCGTGAACACCAACCCGGCGCTGATCCGGCGCCTGACCTCGATGCTGGCCGCCGCGGGCATCACCACTTCGCAACTCGGGGCCGGCGGCGGCGCGCTGCTGGCGCGCGAGCCGGGCTCGATCACGCTGCTCGAGGTGTATCGCGCGGTCGACGACGGGCAGTTGTTCGCCCTGCATCGCGAGGCGCCGAACCCCGATTGCCTGGTGGGGCGGCATATCCAGGGCGTGCTGACGGTCTATATCAACGACGCGCAGCGCGCCATGGAAGCCTCGCTGGCGCGGCGCACGGTGGCCGACGTGATGGCCGACGTGCTGCGCGAGCACGAGATGCGGCAGGACGGATAGCGGGAAGCCGGCGGCCGGGCCGCCGGTGGGCAGGATGCAGTTCGGGCAGTGCCGAGGTACGGGGAGCCGATCCCCGCTTTTTTTGCCATTAAGTGTAATCGAATCGATTACACATCACCCTGAGGATCAAGCAAATGACGCAGAAGACTTTGAACATCGCGCTGTTCGGCGCATCGGGCGGCATCGGTTCGCGGATCGCGGCGGAAGCGGCGCGTCGCGGGCATCGCGTGACGGCGCTGTCGCGCCGCGCCGGTGGCGGCGAAGGCAATATCACGGCGAAGACGGCCGACCTGTTCGATGCGGCCAGCGTGGCGGCGGCGCTGCAAGGGCAGGACGTGGCGGCGAGCGCCTACGGCCCGGGCGGCGGCGACGCGACCCAGGTGCCGAAGGCGGTCCGCGCGCTGGTGGACGGTGCGCGCGCGGCCGGCGTCAAGCGCCTGCTGGTGGTGGGCGGCGCCGGCTCGCTGGAAGTCGCGCCGGGTACGCAACTGGTGGATACCGAAGGTTTCCCGGATGCCTACAAGCCGCAGGCGCTGGCCCATCGCGAGGCACTCGGCTACCTGCGCGGCGTGAGCGACCTCGACTGGACCTTCTTCGCGCCGGCCGCGCTGATCGCGCCGGGCGAGCGCACCGGCACCTTCCGCACCGGCACCGGCAAGCTGATCAGCGACGCCGAGGGCAACAGCCGGATCTCGACCGAGGACTACGCGATCGCCTTCGTCGATGCGATCGAGCAGGGGCAATTCGTGCGCGAGATCGCCACCGTCGCGTATTGAGCGAGGCGAGCGGCGAGGGCGGCACCGGATCGCGCCGGCTCGCCGTCCTCGCATGCGGTCCGTCGCGGCGGCCCGGCCGGCTCCGTATTTACCCCGGTCGACGTTGCGAATAAGTTTTCATAATGTTCCCCGTGTAGCATCCAGCGTAGAAAAATTTTCTATACCAACAGGAATGGGGAAATGGACCACATCGATCGCAAATTGCTGGAACTGCTGCAGACCGATGCGACGCTGCCGATCGCCGAACTCGCGCAGAAGGTGAACCTGTCGCAGACGCCTTGCTGGAAACGGATCCAGCGTCTCAAGGACACCGGCGCGATCCGCGCCCAGGTGGCGCTGTGCGACGCGCGCAAGCTCGGCGTGGGCACCACCGTGTTCGTCGCGGTGCGCACCAACCAGCACACCGAGGAATGGGCGCGCAGCTTCACCCAGGCCGTCTGCGACATCCCCGAGGTGGTCGAGGTCTACCGCATGAGCGGCGAGACCGACTACCTGCTGCGCGTGGTGGTGGCCGACATCGCCGACTACGACCGCGTCTACAAGCACCTGATCCGCAGCGTGCCGCTGTTCGACGTCAGCTCCTCGTTCGCGATGGAGCAGATCAAGTACTCGACCGCGCTGCCGGTGCGCACCGAGCTCGCGCCGGCCTGAGGGCCGCGCGTAGAATGAGCCCTTTCGATCGTCCGCCGCGAGGCGGCCACAGACCATGAACGAGCAGCGCAGGAAGAACCCGGTACGCGGCGTGTCGGTGATGATCGTCGTGATCGTGCTGGCGGTGATCGGCACGGTGCTCTACAACGCGATCTCCGAGAAGCGCGCCTACGACGCCGAACATGGCGCGGCGCCGGGCGCGGCCGCCTCGGCGCCGGCCTCGGGCGCCTCGGGCGGCTGAAGTCCGAAAGGCCCGGCAGGACGCCGGGCCTTTTTCCATCGATGCCGCTTCCCCCGCCTCAGGCCGGCAGCCGGATCAGGCTCGCGTCCTTGCGGATCAGCAGCGAGGAGGCCAGCATCTGCTTGCACTGGTGCGCCAGCACCTTCAGGTCGTGCGTCAGCTCCGAGCCCACCTGGCTCGACTTCTCCGCCTCCACCACCATCGAATCGAGATCGCGCGAGAGCCGTTTGGTCAGCTCGGCCTGCTCGGCGGGCGGCGGCGTGCCGGCCTCGGCCTGCAGGAGATGCTCGCGCACCTGCGCGAGCCCTTGCTCCAGCGCCGCGTAGGCATCGGGCGCGCCCTCGCTGGTGGCGCTGCGCAGCAGGGGCGCGGCGGCCGTGATCTGCGCGCCCAGCACGTGGGCCTGCACCAGCAGGTCGTTGAGCTCGGGCACGAAGCGCTGGTGCGCCTTGGGCTCCAGCATCATGCGCTGGAAGGCCTGGCCCAGGTTGGCGAAGGCGATGTGCACGTTCTTGCGCGCGAGGCGATACGGGTAGTCGCTCTCGAGCGGCGAGACCTTGCCGGATTCGGCCGCGACCGCCACCGCCTGCACCACCGCCGCGCCGTCGGCGGCGGCCACCGAGGGCGCCGCCGGCGCACCCTGGCCGCGCCCGACCCGCCAGGCCGCCTCGAAATACTTGCGCGTGGTGCCCAGCACCTCGGCCACCAGCTTGCCCATCGCGCGATATTCCCAGTACGGGAACAGCCGGCTCGCGGCGATCGCGATCATGCAGCCCACCACCGTGTCGATCGCGCGCTCGCCGATGATGCGCATGCTGCCCGGCGCGAGCAGGTGGAACATCAGCAGCACGTAGGAGGAGGTGAACACCACGCTGGCCGCGTAGTTGAACAGCAGCAGGCTGTAGCTCATCACCATCGAGCCGAACATGATCGCGATCAGCAGCGCCGGCGACTTGACCGTGTAGATCAGCGCGATGCTGATCGCGCAGCCGAGCAGGGTGCCGACGATACGCTGCGCGTTGCGCTGCTTGGTCAGCGAGTAGCCCGGCTTCAGGATGATGATGGTGGTCATCACGATCCAGTAGGCATTGGTGAGCGGCAGCAGGCGCCCCAGCCAGAACGCCACGGCCACCGCCACCGTCACGCGCAGCGCGTGGCGGAAGCTCGGCGAGCCGAGGTTGAGGTTGGAGAAGATCAGCATCGGCGAGACGCGGCGGCGCTGCAGGAAGCGCGCCAGGGTCTGGTCGATCTTCAGCTCGGTCTTGCTGGTGTCCGGCGCCTCGGCGAGCGCGCGGCGCATCTTGTCGATCAGGCGCGTGGCGCTCCAGATGCGCCGGAAGGTGGCCAGCACGGCCGCGTAGGCCTCGGGGTTGGTCTGCGCGAAGTTCTTCTTGCGCATCAGCTCGATCTCGTACTCGATCGCGCGCAGCTCGGCCTTCACGCTGATGCGCGGCTGGCTCGCGCGATTCTCCAGCACCGCGAGGCCGACCGTTTCGAGGTCGGAGGCGGCCTTGCGGATCAGGTCGCGATAGAACAGCAGCATGTCCGAGCCGCCGAAGGTGCTGCGCACCAGCGGGTAGTCGGTATGCGCGCCGACGAACATCTCGTGCAGGTCGACGCTGTTGATGAACAGGTTGAACATCATGGTGCGCGCCGGGTCGAGCTTGCCGTGGCGCAGCTTGGGCAGGTTGCGCAGCACGATGTCGCGCGCGGTTTCCTGCGATTCGACCGCCGCCACCTGCTTGATCACCAGGTTGCGGTAGCACTCGTCGAGATCGGCATCGGGATCGTAGAAATCGGCGCGCGCGAGCAGGTAGCCGGACAAGGCGAACAGGCTGTCCGCCAGCGCCTGCTGCTCGATGCGGCGCGCCTGCCAGCGCGACACCAGGGTGGCCCAGTAGGTGTACCAGAGGCCGCCGGCGAGGATCCAGGCCGCGTTGACCAGCGCCTCGAGCGGCGTGAAGCTGTCCTCCAGCGTCATCACCATCATGAACAGGGTGGCGAAGCTGATCTGCGGCCAGCGGTTGCCGTACACCACGATCAGCGACAGCACGAAGGTGAGCGGCACGATGGTCAGCCACAGCGCGAAGATGTTCGGCGTGGCCAGGCCGGTGGCCAGCGCCGACAGGAAGCCGATCACGCTGCACGCGAGCATTTCGTTGTGCTTGTACTTGAGCGGACCCGGCATGTCGACCACGCAGGCGCCCAGCGCGCCGGTGGCGATGGTGAAGCCGAGGTCGCGTTCGTGGAACACGATCAGGCAGAGCACGGCCGGCAGGGACACGCCGACGGCGATTCGCAGGCCGCCGAAGAAATACTGGCTGTACAGGAACTTCCTGATTTCGATCGAATAGCGCATCGAGGACGGGTTGAGGAAACGGCGCGGGGGGACGGACGAGTCTATCGTATTTCCCCGGGCCGGCCGTCTGGCCGTTCTCCGAATATCCGGGCGCGGGCGCGTTTGCTATCCTTGGCGCTTCCTGCGCGGTTTCGTGCCGCGCCTCGTCCGTCGCGCCGCCCGCATGCTCCATCTCTTCTTCTCGAACCGCCACGAAACCCTCGCCGATGCGCTGATCGAGCATCTCGCCTCGCATCCGGGCGCGGCGGGGCCGTGGGCGCGCCAGCAGGTGATCGTGCCGAGCGCGGCGCTGCGGCGGCGGCTCGAGCTCGACATCGCCGGGCGGCACGGCATTTGCGCGAACCTCGAGTTCAGCTACCTGGCGCAATGGCTGTGGACGCAGATCGGCCAGGTGCTGCGCGTGCCGCCGCGCTCGCCGTTCGCGCCGGACCGGCTGGTGTGGCGCTGCTACCGGCTGCTGTCGGAGGCGGCGGATTCGGTGGATTCGGCGAACGAGGGCGGCGCTCATGGCGGTCTCGACGAAGCCGGCGCAGCGCACGGCGCGGCGCCCTGGCTCGCCTCGCCGCGACTCGCGGCCTACCTGGCGGCGGCCGATGCGCCGATGCGCTACGAGCTGGCCCATCGGCTCGCCTCGGTGTTCGACCACTACCTGACCTACCGGCCCGAATGGCTGGCGGCCTGGCGCGACGGCGGCTCGCTCTTCGCTTTGGAGGGCACGCCTTCGCGCGGCGCCGAGGCCGCGCGCGACGACGAGCACTGGCAGGCCGCGCTGTGGCGCGCGCTGGTGGCCGAGCTGGCCGAGGACGGCGAGCCGCCCGCGCATCGTTTCCTGCGCGAGGCGCCCGCGCTCGCGCCCGACGCGCGCACGCTGGCCGCCTGGCCCGACGCGGTCAGCGTGTTCGCGCTGCCGACCATGCCGCCGCTGCACGTCGCGCTGCTGCGCGAGCTGTCGCGCTGGATCGACGTGCGGATCTACGCGCTCAATCCCTGCCGCGAATTCTGGTTCGACATCGTCAGCGCCGCGCGCGTCGAGTCGCTCGACGCGGCCGGCCAGCTCGACTACCAGCAGGTCGGCCATCCGCTGCTGGCCGAGTGGGGGCGCCAGACCCAGGCGCAGCTGCACATGCTGCACGAGCTGACCGAAACCGCCGCCGCCACCGATGCCGCGCAATACGAGGGCTTCGCCGGCGACACCTGGCTGGCGCGGATCCAGAACGCGATCCTCGACCTGCAGCCCGAGGCCGAGCTGGGGCCGCCGCCGGCCGAGCGCGGCATCGAGGTGCATGTCTGCCACGGCCTGGCGCGCCAGCTCGAGGTGCTGCACGACCGGCTGCTGGCCGCCTTCGCCGAGGACCCGACGCTCGCGCCTTCGGACGTATTGGTGGCGGTGGCCGACCTGGCCGCGGCCGGCCCGCTGATCGACGCGGTGTTCGGCACCGCCGCCTCGCAGGAGGCCGCGCGCGTGCCGTACCGGATCACCGGGCTGCCGCCCTCGCAGGCCAACCCGGTGGCGCGCGTGCTGCTCGACTGGCTGGCCCTGCCCGATCGCGAGGTGGGCGCGCCCGAGCTGGTGGAGTGGCTGCGCGTGGACGCGGTGGCGGCCCGCTACGGCATCGACGCGGCCGCGCTCGAGACCGTGCAGACCTGGCTCGCCGCGGCCGGCGCGCGACGCGGGCTGGCGGCCGCGAACGATGCCGCGGACGGCTCGGTGGGCGGCGACGACACCGTGCCGGTGCGCCGCCACACCTTCGCCGATGCGCTGGCGCGGCTGTTCCTCGGCTACGCGATGCCCGATGGTGCCGCGCCGGTCGGCGCCTACCTGCCGGTGGATGGCCCCGAGGGCGGCGAAGCCGAACTGCTCGGCCGGCTCGCGCGCTTCACCGACGATCTCGACTGGTTCGCCGGTCGCATCGCCGGCGAGCAAACGCCCGAAGCCTGGGGCGAGATCTTCGCCGATGCGCTGGCGCGTTTCTTCGATTCGGGCGCGGCCCACGCGGATGCCTTGTCGGGCGTGCGCGACGCGCTCGACGCGCTGGTCGCGACGATCCGCGAGGGCGCGCGCGACCTGCCGGTGCCGGCCGCCGTGATGCGCGCCGGTTTCGCCGCCGCGCTCGACGATCCGGCGCGCGGCGGCGTGCCCTGGGGCGGCGTGACCTTCTCCTCGCTGACCAGCCTGCGCGGCCTGCCGTATCGCGTGGTCTGCCTGGTCGGGATGGACGACGGCGTGCTGCCGAGCCTGGCGCGCGCCGACGAGTTCGACCTGATGGCGGTGTTCGCCAAGCTCGGCGATCGCCAGCGCCGCGACGACGAGCGCAACCTGTTCCTCGACCTGCTGCTGGCCGCGCGCGACCGGCTGCTGATCACCTACACGGGCCGCAGCATCCGCGACAACGCGCCCTTGCCGCCGGCCGCCCTGGTCGACGAGCTGCTCGACTACGTGGCCGAGGTCACGGCCGGGCCGGGCGCGGCGCCGGCCGCGATCGAGGCGGCGCGGCGCGCCTTCGTGATCGAGCATCCGCTGCAGCCGTTCTCGGCCGACTACTTCGAGACCGGCGGGCGGCTCTATTCCTACGACGCCGAACGCGCCACGCTGGCCGGCCAGCTCGCGCGCGGCACGACCGGGGACGTACCGCCGTTCTTCGCCGCGCCGCTGCCGCCCGAGCCCGAGGCGCCGGTGGCCTTCGGCGACTTCGAGCGCTTCTGGCGGCATCCGGCGCGCGCGCTGCTGCGCGACCGGCTCGGCGTCGCGCTGTTCGACGCGCAGGCCGAGCTGATCGACACCGAACCCTTCGCGCTCGACTACGCGGGCAGCGATGCGCTGGCCGCGCGCGTGCTGCCGATGTTCGTCGAGAGCGTCGAGCATGGCGCCGGCGAGAGCGTGGGCGAACTCGCGCGCCGCGTGGCCGAGGCGAGCCCCGAGATGCCGGGCGGCGCGACCGGCGCGGTATGGCGCGAGCAGGCGCTCGGCGCGCTCGGCCGGCTGGCCGGCAAGGTGCGGCTCGCGCTGGAGGCGGGCGCCGAGCGGCGCGCCTTCGCGCTGGAGATCACGCCGGCCTGGCCGCAAGGCGAGATGCCCTGGTTCGGCGCCGAGGATGCGGCGCTGGCGGCCGACGCGCTGCGCGCGCCGCTCTCGCTGCATGGCACGCTGAACCGGCTCACGCCCGCCGGGCAGGTGATCTACCGCTACGCGCGGCCCGGCGCGCGCGATCATCTGTCGGCCTGGCTCGCGCACCTGGTCTATTGCGCGATCGATCCGGGCGGCCCGCGCCGCACGCGGTGGTTCGGCAGCGGCGAGGGTTTCGAATTCGCGCCGGTGGCCGACCCGCTCGCGCATCTCGCGCCGCTGGCCGCGCTGTTCCGCGCCGGCCGCCGCATGCCGCTGCGCTTCTTCCCGAAGAGCGCCTGGGCGCTGGTCGCGGAAGGCGAGGCCAAGGCCGCCGGCGTGTGGATCAACGAGCGCGTGGCCAGCGAGGCCGACGACGCGGCGCTCGCGATCGTCTGGCGCGGCAGGAATCTTTCGCTCGACGCGCCGTTCCCGGCGCTCGCGCGCCTGGTCTTCACGCCGCTCGCCGAGCACCTGAGGAGCGAGCCATGAGCGCCGCCATCGCTGCCTCGCAGGCGCCCCAGGAGCTCGACGTCTTCGCCTGCGCGCTGGACGGGGTGAACCAGATCGAGGCCTCGGCCGGCACCGGCAAGACCTGGAACATCTGCGCGCTCTATGTGCGCCTGCTGCTCGAACACGACCTGCAGGCCGACCAGATCCTGGTGGTGACCTTCACCAAGGCCGCCACCGCCGAGCTGCACGAGCGGATCCGAGGACGGCTCGCGCAGCTCGCGCACGCGCTGGAGACCGGCGACGACGGCGGCGATCCGTTCGTCGCGCGCTTGTTCGAGACCACGCTCGGCGAGGGCAGCGACGGCGATGACGGCAGCGCAATCGATGCCGAAACCGCCGCCAAGCGAATCCGCCGCGCGCTGCGCGGCTTCGACCAGGCGGCGATCCACACCATTCACGCGTTCTGCCAGCGCGCGTTGCAGGAAGCGCCGTTCGCGGCCGCCATGCCGTTCGCCTTCGAGATGGAGGCCGACGACGCGGCGCTGCGCTTCGAGCTGGCGGCCGAGTTCTGGCGCACGCGCGTCGAGCCGGTGGCGGCCGCGCATCCCGGCTTCGCGGCCTGGCTGGTCGCGCATCGCGCCGGGCCGGAAGCGCTCGACGTCCAACTCGCGCGGCGCCTGAAGAAACCGCTGGCCGCGCTGCGCTTCGACGGCCTGCCCGATCCGCACGCGCCGGGCGTGGATTTCGACGCGGCGCTGCGGGCCAGCCACGCGGCGGCGGCCGCCTTGTGGCAGGCCGAGCGCGCGGCGATCGCCGGCGTGCTGGCGTTGGCGCAGGCTTCCTTGAACCAGCGCTCGCACAAGCCCGAGGCGGTGGACGATGCGCTGGCCGCCTGGGGCGCCTATTTCAACGAGGCGGCCGGCGCGCTGGCACCGGCCGCCTTGCCCAAGCCGGCCCTGAAGCTCACCCGCGGCGTGCTGGAAAAGGCCACCAAGAAGGGCGGCGCCACGCCCGAGCATCCGTTCTTCGAGGCGGCCGAGGCGCTGGAGGCCGCGCTGGCCGCCGCCGAGGCCGCGCAACGCGCGCGCTGGCTGGCGCTGATCGCCGACTGGCTGGCCGAGGCGCCGGCGCGTCTGGCCGAGAAGAAGCGCACGCGCCGCGTGGTCTCCTTCGACGACCTGCTCGCCAACCTGTATCACGCGCTCGAGGCGCATCCCTGGCTCGCCGACACGCTGCGCCGCCGCTACCCGGCCGCGCTGATCGACGAGTTCCAGGACACCGACCCGCTGCAGTTCGCGATCTTCGACCGGATCTTCGCGCCGGCCGGGCCGCTGTTCCTGGTCGGCGATCCGAAGCAGGCGATCTACAGCTTCCGCGCGGCCGACCTGCACACCTACCTGGCCGCGCGCGAGCGGGCCGGCGCGCGTTACACGCTGGCGGTGAACCAGCGCTCGACGCCGGCCATCGTCGAGGCCTGCAACCGCGTGTTCGGCGCGAACCCGCGCGCCTTCGTGCTGGACGGCCTCGACTACCAGCCGGTGCGCGCCGGCACGCGGCAGCGCGCGCCCTTCGTCGACGGCACCGATCCGCGCGCCGGCAGCGGCGATTTCCGGATCTGGATGCTGCCCGACGGCGACCAGGCGCTGGGCAAGCGCGACGCGCAATGGCAGGCCGCGCAGGCCTGCGCCGCCGAGATCGCGCGCCTGATGCGCGGCGCGCGCGAGGGCGCGGTGCGACTCGGCGAGGCCGCGCTCACGCCGGCCGATATCGCCGTGCTGGTGCAGACCCACCGGCAGGGCAGCATCGTCAAGCGCGTGCTGGCCGCCTGGGGGATCGGCAGCGTCGAGCTCGCGCAGGCCTCGGTGTTCGCCACGCTCGACGCCGAGCAGCTCGAGCGCGTGCTGGCCGCGATCGATGCGCCGGGCGACCTGCGCCGGCTGCGCGCGGCGCTCGCCACCGACTGGTTCGGGCTCGACGCGGCGGCGCTGTGGCGGCTGGAGCAGGGCGAGGCGGCGCCCGGCGCTGCCTCCGATGATGCCGACGCGATGAGCTGGGTCGAGCGCTTCTCGCGCTATCGCCTGCTCTGGCGCGAACGCGGTTTCGCGGTGATGTGGCGCAGCTTCGCGCGCGAGCTGCGGATCGCCGAGCGGCTGATCGGCGGCGCCGACGGCGAGCGCCGCGTGACCGACATCAACCACCTGGCCGAGCTGACCCAGGCGCGTGCCTCGGCGCAGCCAGGTATCGCGCCGACGCTGCGCTGGCTGGCCGCGCAGCGTGCGGTGGGCGGCGGCGAGGACGCGCAATTGCGGCTCGAATCGGATCGCAACCTGGTGCAGATCGTCACCGTGCACAAGTCCAAGGGCCTCGAATACGCGGTGGTGTTCTGTCCGTTCCTGAACGATGGGCGCTTGCACGAGCCGCGCGAGGATGCCCTGCCCGATGCGCGCGAGTATCACGACGAGGCCGGCGCGGCGGTGCTCCATTACGGCTGCGACGAGGCGGCCGCCGAGCTGGCCGCCACGCAGGCGCGTCGCGAGCAGGCGGCCGAACGCGCGCGGCTGGTCTATGTCGCGCTCACGCGCGCGGTGCATCGCTGCTACCTGGTGGCGGGCGTCTACCAGTCGGCGCGTTCGACGCGCGAGGCGCGCCGCAGCGTGCTGAACTGGCTGGTCGGCGGCGCCGGCCACGGCTTCGACGCCTGGCTCGAGACACCGCCCGAGGCCGAGGAATTGGCCGCGAGCTGGCGTGCGCTGGCCACCGGCCCGATCTCGATCGCGCCGCTGCCGGGCGTGAGCGCACGCACGCCGCTGGCGGCCGGCCACGATGCCGAACGGCTCGGCGGCGCGCGCCAGGCCGCGCGCTTTTTGCGCGACGCCTGGCGCATCGCCAGCTTCAGCTCGCTGACGGTCTCGATCGCGCGCGAGCAGGAAGGCATCGCGGCCGTGCCCGACGAGGCGCTGCGTCCCGATCACGATGCGCTCGCCGCCGCCGTCGATCCGGTGCCGCGCATCGACGGCGGCGGCGAGCGCGCCGTGCAACCCGATCCCGACGATATCGTTGGTTTCCCGCGCGGCGCGGCGGCGGGCGAGTGCCTGCACCTGCTGTTCGAGCTGAGCGACTTCGGCGACGCCAGCGGCTGGGACGAAGCCGCGCGGCGCGCGCTGCACGAGCGGCCGGTGGAAGTCGAGCCCGAGCTGGCCAAGCGGCTGCCGGCGATGATGACGCGCATGCTGGCCGAGGTGGTCGCCACCGAGCTGGTGCCCGGCATGCAGCTCGCCGCGATCGATCCGGGCCGGCGCCTGAACGAGATGGAATTCCTGTTCCCGGCCGCCGCGCTCGATTTCGCGGCGCTGCGTGCGTTGCTGGTCGAGCACGGCTATCCCGACGTGGCGCTCGAATCGGGTACGCTCGCGGGTTTCTTCAAGGGCTTCATCGACATGATCGTCGAGCACGACGGCCGCTTCTGGATCGTCGACTGGAAGTCGAACCATCTCGGCGCGACCCCCGACGCCTATGGGCCGGCCGCGCTCGATGCGGCGATGGCCGACCACGCCTATCACCTGCAGGCGCTGCTCTATACCGTCGCGCTGCATCGCTACCTGCGCGTGCGCCTGCCCGGCTACGACTACGACAGCCACATGGCCGGGTATCTCTACCTGTTCGTGCGCGGCGTGCGTCCCGGCTGGTCGAGCGGCGGGCGGCCCTCGGGCGTGCATGCGCGGCGGCCCTCGCGCGAGCTGGTCGAGGCGCTCGACGCGCTGATGCGCAAGGAGCGCGCATGAAGGACCTGACCGAACCGTTCGGCTTCGTCGGCGGGCTGGCCGAGCGCCTGCCCGAGCCGGCCGATTTCGGACTCGCGCTGGCCGAGGGTTTCGCGCGCCGGATCGGCATGCTGTCGCGCCGGCTGGGCGCCGCCCCCGATGCCGCGCGCTGGGCCGCGCGCGCCGCCTTCGCGGCCAGCCGCGCGACCGCCGCCGGCCATGTCTGCATCTCGCTGGCGGCGCTGGCCGAACGCTACGACACCACGCTCGAGGCGGTGCGCGCCGAGCTGGCCGCCAGCGGCGTGGCCGCCTTCGGCCGCGCGCCGCGCGGGGCCGATTGCCCGCTGGTGGTGGATGGGGAAGGGCGGCTTTATCTCGCGCGCTATTACGACTACGAGACGCGCCTGGCCGATGCGCTGGTGATGCACGCGGGCGCGGCCTCGCAAGCGGACGAGGCCGCGTTCTCGCCTGTCGCGCTGCGCGAGAGCCTCGAGCGCTTCTTCGCGGCGCCGCGCGCCGGCGAGATCGACTGGCAGCGCGTCGCGGCCCTGGTCGCGCTGGGCGGGCGGGTGACGATCGTCAGCGGCGGCCCCGGCACCGGCAAGACCACCACCGTGGTGGGCGTGATCGCCTGCCTGATGGAGATGCAGCCAACGCTGCGGATCGCGCTGGCCGCGCCGACCGGCAAGGCCGCGCAGCGCATGCAGGAAGCCCTGCATGCGCGCGCCTCGGGCCTGCCGCCGGAACTCGCGGCGCGCCTGCCGCAAACCTCCTACACGCTGCATCGCCTGCTCGGCTGGCTGCCGGGCGGGCGCTTCCGTCATCATCGCGACAATCCGCTGCCTTACGAGCTGGTGGTGGTCGACGAGGCCTCGATGATCGACGTCGCGCTCGCCGCCCACCTGCTCGACGCGCTGGCACCGGGCGCGCGGCTGGTGCTGCTCGGTGACAAGGACCAGCTCGCC
The DNA here is from genome assembly GCF_007828315.1 of Burkholderia sp. SJZ089. Taxonomy (NCBI): domain Bacteria; kingdom Pseudomonadati; phylum Pseudomonadota; class Betaproteobacteria; order Burkholderiales; family Burkholderiaceae; genus Burkholderia; species Burkholderia sp. SJZ089. The sequence goes on from NZ_VIUM01000006.1 coordinate 170,321, forward strand.
GCCGTCGAGGCCGGCGCCGTGTTCGCCGAGCTGAGCGCGCGGCCGGCCTTCAGCGCGGCGGGCTGCCGGCGCATCGCGCAGGCGCTGGGCGTGGAGGTGGCGGACTTCGTGGCGGCGCTGCCGGCGGAGGCGGGCGGGCCGCCGGCGCTGGCTGGAGCGGCGCCCGATGCGGTGACGCCGCCCGCCGGGCCGGCTTCGGCCACTCAACGCACGACGGCGCGCGGCAAGCGCAAGGCGCGTGACGAAGCGGAGCAGCCGCCGGCGCAGGCTTCCCTGTTCGATTTCGACGAGGCGCCGATCGTCGAGCCGGTCGCGCTGCCCGCGGTATCGATCGACAGCTTCGCGGGCGCGCCGCTCGATGCCTGGATCGAGCCCGAGGAACTGGGCTGGCTCGATGCCTGGCGGATCGACGAGCAGGATGTCGGGGGCGCCGCGATGAATCGGGAGGCGCGAACTTGGGTGCCGGGGACCGGACTCGAACCGGCACCTTCCGCCGGCGCCATCTCCCCCCTGGCCGACTGTGTCGTCTGGCTCGAACGCAACTATCGCTTCGGCCTCGATTCGCCGATCGGCCGGCTGTCGCTGGCGATCCGCCGCGGCGCGGCGCAGGACGCGCTCGACGCCTTGTCGACTGAAGTCGGCGCCGCCGCGCGCTACTACGACGACGGCGGCGATGCCTTGTCCGTGGCCACCATCGAGCGCCTCGCGCATGGTTTCGATGCCTATGGCGAGGCCTTGCGCGCCGCGCTCGCCACGGCCGAGCCCGATCCGCTGCCGTTGTTCGACGCGCTGAACCGCTTCCGCATCCTGTGCGCCACCCGCAGCGGCGCGCGCGGTGCCGACGAGGTCAACCAGCGTGTCGCCGCCCAGGTGCGCCGCGCGGTGCGCGTGCCGCTCGCGGTCGGCGCGCACTGGTTCGCGGGCCGGCCCGTGATGGTCACGCGCAACGACTACGCGCTCGGCCTGTTCAACGGCGATATCGGCATCGCGCTGCCCGATGCGCGCGGCGCGCTGCGGGTCTGGTTCCGCGGCGCCGACGGGCAGGCACGCGCGGTCTCGCCGGCCGCGCTGCCGCCGCACGATACGGCCTTCGCGCTGACGGTCCACAAGTCGCAGGGTTCGGAGTTCGACGAGGCGGCGCTGGTCCTGCCGGCCGCGTTCGGGCGCGTGCTGTCGCGCGAGCTGGTCTATACCGCGATCACGCGCGCGCGTTCACGGGTGCAGGTGATCGGGCCGCGCACGGTGCTGGCGCAGGCGATCGCCACGCGCACCCAGCGCGACTCGGGCCTTGCCGCGCGGATCGCCGAGGCCGCCGCGCGGCACGCAGGCGCCGGCAAGACAGTCGATCAGGAGAACGGAACATGATCCGCTACACGCTCGATCCGGCCGAGGTCGAACTCTCGGCGGTGCGTGCGCAGGGCGCCGGCGGCCAGAATGTCAACAAGGTGTCGAGCGCGATCCACCTGCGCTTCGACATCCGCGCCTCCTCCCTGCCCGAGCTGCTGAAGGAGCGCCTGCTCGCGCTGTCCGACCAGCGCATCACGCGCGACGGCGTGGTGGTGCTGAAGTCGCAGGAATATCGTACCCAGGAGCAGAACCGCGTGGCCGCGCTGGCGCGGCTCGACGCGCTGATCGCGAGTGTCGCCGTGGTGCGGCGCGCGCGGGTGGCGACGCGCCCGACGCGCGCCTCGAAGGAGCGCCGGCTCGATGCGAAGAATCGGCGCGGGACCGTCAAGGCCGGGCGGGGCAAGGTGGTCGATTGAGGCATCGAGCCGGTTGCGGCTCGAATCACGAGGGAACGGCTCGGCGCGCGTGAACGCGGCTCAGGACTCGTCGGCCGCCTCGAATGCGTCGCCGTCGTCGTGCGGGTCCGACACGAACTCCACGCAGAGCACCACCTTCACCTCGCTGCCTTGCGGCGCGCTCGCCGCGAGCGCCGCCGACCAGGCGTTGCGGCCCTCGGTCAGCGAATGCTGCGGGCCGGCCATGATCACGCGGCCCGGCGTCTGCATCGCGCGCTGCCAGACCGGCAGGCGCGACCAGTTGCTGTCGGTATCGGGAAACAGCGGCGCGAGGCGCGCCGCCTGGGTCGGCGAGACCGCGTCGGGGCGCGCGATCGAGGGGACCGGCTGGCGGCCCTGCGGGTCGGTCACGAACAAGCGCCGGATCTCGGGCAGTTCGAACAGCGGCGCGGCCGCGGCGGCCAGGTCGCCGTTCGCGAGCCAGGCCTGCGCGGCCGCCAGCAGCCGCCGCTCGAGCTCGCCGAAACAGGGGCCGTTGCGCAGCGCCCGCGCCTCGCGGCGCGCGGCGTGCCGCGCCCATGCCTCGTCGATATGGCGCGTGCCGCCTTCGCCGGCCCGTGCCAGCGAGGCATCGGGCTGCCCGAACAGGAAACCCTGCACGAAGTCGACGTCGGCATCCATCAGCACCTGCAGCGCGTGGGTGGTTTCGATGCCCTCGGCCAGCACCAGCGCGCCGGCCTGATGCAGCATGGTCACCAGGTGGCGGATGTTGCGGCGCGCGTCGCCGGGCTGCTGCGCGCGCTCGACCAGCGAGCGGTCGAGCTTGACGATGTCGGGATGCGCCTGCCAGACGCGGTCGAAGTTCGAGAAGCCGGTGCCGAAATCGTCGATCGCGATCAGGAAATCGCGATGCTGGATGCGGTCGATGGTGCGTGCCAGCGCGGCTTCGTCGCGCACCGGTTGCTCGATCACCTCGAGCACCACGCGGGTGGGCGGCAGCGAGAAATGCGCGCAGAGCTCGTCGATCGATTCGCGCTGCGCGCTGCCCGAGTCGAGCATCTGCGGCATCACGTTGAGGAACAGCCAGCCGTGGCCCGGATCCTGCGCGGCGAAATTGGCCGCGTGCAGGCAGCGCGTCATGCGATCGAGCAGGGGCGCGTCGCCGCGCGTGCGCGCGAGCGCGAACAGCGCTTCCGGTTCCAGCGAGGCATCGCTCGAAGCCTGGGCGCGCACCAGCGCCTCGTAGCCGACGATGCGCCGGTGCGTGATCGAGAGTACCGGCTGGAATGCCGTGGTCAGGCGCATGCCGCGATAGTTGGCGGTCCAGCCGCCGGCACCGTCGGATACGAGCAGGCTGACGAGATGGTCTAGCGTCAGTTCGGCGGACGGTCGCATTGCGCGTGAGTTCGGTGGGGGGCGGGCGTCGTGCGATCCGGGGGGATCGGCGGCGGCACCGCGCGGTCGTGTGTGGCTACCCGAGGCTGCGTGAGGCTGTGTGTGGCAGCGCGCTGCCGGCCGGGTTGACGCGGTGGCCGCCGCGTCGCGCGCCCACGTACTCTACACCGAATGGACGAGCACGGAAAATGATCGGCGCTACGAATCATCGACGCTTCGCACACCTGTTGTTCGGCCGCACGCGCAGCGCTTGGCGGGGCCTTGTCGGCCCTGCGCGAAAGCCTGGGCGCAAACGATTGAAGTGTCGAAAAAGCCGGAAAGCGAGGAAAAAGAGAGGCAGCATTGCAGTGGCGATGCGTGGCAGGATTCGAAGCATTGCCGCCGCGCGTCGCGGTTCAGGCGGCCGTGTCGCGTGCCGACCCGAAGCCCGGGATGCGCCGGATCGCGCCGGTCGCCAGCGCGGTGCCGAGCAGCACCACCGCGCAGCCGGCGAGCATGATCGGCGCGACTGTTTCGCCGAGGAACAGCGCGCCCCACAGGATGCCGAAGATCGGGATCACGAAGGTCACGGTGATGGTGCGCGACGGCCCGACATGCGCGATCAGGTAGAAGAAGATCAGGTAGGCGACGCCGGTGCACAGGATGCCGAGCGCGATCACCGCGCCCCAGGCCTGCGCCGAGGCCGGCGCGGCCGGCCAGGTGGCCAGCGCGAAGGGCAGCAGCAACAGGGTGGCGCCGGTCATGGTGCCGGTCGCGTTGATCAGCGGGTCGACGCCGGACAGCTTGCGCTTGGTGTAGTTGGCGGCGATCCCGTACAGCAGGGTCGCGCCGAGCGCGGCCGCGGCGGCCAGCGCGGTGGCGCCGGCGCTCGCGCCGCCGGTGCTGCCCTCGGGCGCGAGCACCTGGTTGCCGACCAGCAGCAGCACGCCCGCGAAACCGAGCACCAGGCCGAACACGCGCGGCATCGAGAGCCGTTCGCCGAGCCAGAGATAGGCCACCACCGCGGCCCACAGCGGCGCGGTGGCATTGATCACCGAGGTGATGCCGGCCTGCAGCGTCAACTCGGCGAAGGCGAACAGGCAGAACGGCGCGGCCGAGTTGAGCAGGCCGCAGACCAGCAGCGGCCAGGCATGGCGGCGCAGCGTGCGCGCCAGTCCGGCCGCGCCGTTGCGCGCCAGCGCGAGCACCAGCAGGAACAGCGCGCCGAAGCCGACGCGCAGCACCATCAGCGGGGCGACGCCGAAGTCGGCCACGCCGACGCGGATGAACAGGAACGAGGCGCCCCAGAAGGCGGCGAGCAGGATCAGCAGCGAGAGATGGCGGGTGGACATGGCGGGCTCGAATGGGGGCGCGGGATGCCGAGGCATGGTAGCGCCGCGCCGGCCGCCGATGTTACAGGAACGGATGAAATGGCAAAAAGGCGGAGATAGGTCTGAGGAATCGTCGATGCTGGCTTGCCGGCGAAGGCGGCAGGTCGGGCGCGTGGGGGCGCGTGGCAAGGCGAAGGGCCTTGAACTCCGAAGGCCGGCTCTCGCAGCCGCACGCACGATCGGGCGCCCGGCGCGCCACGCTGACGATGGATCAGGCCACGCACGGCGGCGCGGCCGCGATCGCTCGGGCGCGGGCGAGGCGAACCGGCAGCCCGCGCTCGCCACGCTCAACGATGGCCGTGCCAGCCGCCCCAGCGTCCGCCGTGTCCCCAGTAGCCGCCTCCGCCGAAGCGGAAGCCCAGCGAGACCGACGGCCCCCACCAGCCGCCATAGGCCGGATAGTAGGCCGGCGCCGGGTAGGCCGGGTAATAGGCCGGATAGGCGGGCGCGACATAGGCCGGCGCGGTGTTGTAGGCCGGTGCCGGGTAGTTCGGATCGGTCGCGGCGGGCGCGACCGGCGTGGCGGCGTAATAACCGCCGGCCGGGTAATAGCCGTAAGGGTAATAGCAGCCGGCGAGGGCGACGGTGGCGAGGCCGGCGGCGACGAAAGTGCGGGTTTTCATGGCGGACCTCCGGACGGAGGCGTCCTGTGACGGTGGCGATACGGGGAGCTTAGGCGCGTCGCGGACGAAACGCTGTGTGAAACAGTAACGGCAGATTTCAACACGCGCGAGCCCGCATCGTGTCACGAGGCGGATCGCGGGGAGCGAGGGCGGCAGGACGACTCGCCCCGCCCGCGAACGCGCGGGCGGGGCGACCAACTGCTTCAAGCCCGGGCGGGCGCTTACTTGCCGACCTGGTTACCGATGATGCCGCCGGCGGCCGCGCCGCCCAGCGTCGACAGCGCGCTGCCGCCGATGGCCGCGCCGGCCACGCCGCCGACACCGGCGCCGATCGCCGTATCGCGCTGGCGCGTCGTCATCGAGTCGCAGGCCGACAGGCTCGCGATGGTGGCGATCAGCAGCGCCCCTATCCCAACACGTCGGATCGAGTTCATGGTGTGTCCTCGGAAAGAGTGAAGAGTGAGTCGTGGCGCGCGGCCCGTGAAATCCGATTCGCGCGCGACACTATCAATCTAGAGGAGCCGCGAACCGGTTGCTGTAAGGACTTGTTAAGCCGCTTTTCCGGCGTAATCAAATGTATCGCCGCGGGTACGCGGCTTGCACCGGCCGCGCCCCCGAGGCTGCGCATGCTGCGGCGCAGCGCGAGGCCGCGCGCAGGGGAGATCCCGCGCGCGGCAACGGCCGCGCCGATGCCGCTCACTGGCGGTGGTAGATCTCGGCGCCGGTCTTGACGAACTCGACCGCCTTGACTTCCATGCCCTTCTTCAGCGCCTCGCTTTCCGACACGCCCTGCTTGGCCGCGAAGTCGCGCACGTCCTGCGTGATCTTCATCGAGCAGAAGTGCGGGCCGCACATCGAGCAGAAGTGCGCGACCTTGGCCGAATCCTTGGGCAGGGTCTCGTCGTGGAATTCGCGCGCCTTGTCCGGATCGAGGCCGAGGTTGAACTGGTCTTCCCAGCGGAACTCGAAGCGCGCCTTGGACAGCGCGTTGTCGCGCACCTGCGCGCCCGGATGGCCCTTGGCCAGGTCGGCCGCGTGCGCCGCCAGCTTGTAGGTGATGATGCCTTCCTTGACGTCGTCCTTGTTCGGCAGGCCCAGGTGCTCCTTGGGCGTCACGTAGCAGAGCATCGCGGTGCCGAACCAGCCGATCATCGCCGCGCCGATGCCCGAGGTGATGTGGTCGTAGCCCGGCGCGATGTCGGTGGTCAGCGGCCCGAGCGTGTAGAACGGCGCTTCCTTGCACCAGTCGAGCTGCAGGTCCATGTTCTCCTTGATCAACTGCATCGGCACGTGGCCCGGGCCTTCGATCATCACCTGCACGTCGTGTTTCCAGGCGATCTGGGTGAGCTCGCCCAGCGTCTTGAGCTCGCCGAGCTGGGCCTCGTCGTTGGCGTCGTAGATCGAGCCGGGGCGCAGGCCGTCGCCGAGCGAGAAGCTCACGTCGTAGGCCTTCATGATTTCGCAGATGTCCTCGAAGTGCTCGTAGAGGAAGCTTTCCTTGTGATGCGCGAGGCACCACTTGGCCATGATCGAGCCGCCGCGCGAGACGATGCCCGTCATGCGGTTGGCGGTCAGCGGCACGTATTGCAGGCGCACGCCGGCGTGGATCGTGAAGTAGTCGACGCCTTGCTCGGCCTGCTCGATCAGCGTGTCGCGGAAAATCTCCCAGGTCAGGTCCTCGGCACGGCCGTTGACCTTCTCCAGCGCCTGGTAGATCGGCACCGTGCCGATCGGCACCGGGCTGTTGCGGATGATCCACTCGCGCGTCTCGTGGATGTGCTTGCCGGTGGACAGGTCCATCACCGTGTCGCCGCCCCAGCGGATCGCCCAGGTCATCTTGTCGACTTCCTCGCCGATCGAGGAGGTGACGGCCGAGTTGCCGATGTTGGCGTTGATCTTCACCAGGAAGTTGCGGCCGATGATCATCGGCTCCGATTCCGGGTGGTTGATGTTGGCGGGGATGATGGCGCGGCCGCGCGCGACTTCCTCGCGCACGAACTCGGGCGTGATCTCGCCCAGCGGGTTCTCGCCGAAGGCGGCGGCACCGAAGGCCTGGCCGCGGTGCTGGCGGCCCATCATGGCGGCCAGCTTGGCGCCGTTCGGGCCGCTCGCCTCGAGGCTGGCGAGGTATTCTGCGCGGCGCTGGTTCTCGCGGATCGCGATGTATTCCATCTCGGGCGTGACGATGCCCTGGCGCGCGTAGTGCATCTGCGTCACGTTCCTGCCGGCCTGCGCGCGGCGCGGCTGGCGGTGCAGGCCGGGGAAGCGCAGCTCGGCGGTGGCCGCGTCGGCGGCGCGCTCGCGGCCGTAGGCGCTGCTCAGGCCGTCCAGCGTTTCGGTGTCGCCGCGCGACTCGATCCAGCCCTGGCGCAGCGCCGGCAGGCCCGAGCGGATGTCGATGCTGGCTTCCGGGTCGGTATAGGGGCCCGAGGTGTCGTAGACGTAGATCGGCGGATTCTTCTCGCCGCCGAAGCCGGTCGGCGTGTCCGCCTGCGTGATCTCGCGCATCGGCACGCGGATGTCGGGCTGCGAGCCCGTCACGTAGACCTTGCGGGAATTCGGCAGCGGGGCGATCGCGGCGGCGTCGACGCGGGCATCGGCGGACAGGAACTTCGGGTTGGCATTCATGCGGTCATCTCCTGATGTGGGGCGCTAAGCAGGAGACGAGAGAGGGCGGCAGGCCGGCCGGAGGTACCACGTGTGGCGAGGCCCGTACGCTTCCCTGCGCTGGCATTATCCAGATCAGGTTCAAAGGGTATTTCTCACCCGCGATGCGCCGCATTCCGAATGGCGCAACGCAGGACCCCCGCGTTAGCAAGGGCGAACGATACACCCGGACGGCCGAGGTTTCAACCGCTCGCTTGGCCGGCGCGCCGCCGAATTCGCCGGGCAGGGCCGGCGGGCTTGCCGCGCGGGGTCTTGCCGGGATGGTTTGAAATGCGGCGGTGGCTGTCGTTTTGCGGCAGATTCGCGTCGGGTCGCGACAAGGGCGAGCGGGGGCTGTCGCGCCGAAACGTCAGCGTCGAGCTTTTCCTGATTGACCCCGATTCGCCTTCCTGGCTGTCATGCATAATGCTTTCAAAGGCGCCGTCGGTCGCGGCGCGCCCATTCTTCTGGGTCAGTTCGACTTCTCCGGTTCCGTTCTCGACGACATGCCGTCCCGCTCGTTTTTCCCCGCCGCATCGGCTTCGCGCCGGTCGCCCTCGCACGTCCGCATTGCCCGCCACGATGGTTTCGCCGCGCTGCCCGCCGCCTGGGCGACGGCTGCGGCTGCCATGCCGGGCCCTCGATCCGTCCCGTCTTGCCGATCCGCCAACGAGCCGAGCTGAGCCATGACCCTGCTCGACCGTCTGCTCGCCATCGCGGGGCGAGTCCGCATCAGCCTGCCGCAAAGCCGCGGCGGGCGCATCGCGCTGGCGCTGGCCTTCATCTATTTCGTCTGGGGCTCGACCTACCTGGCGCTGCACATCGCGCTCGAGTCGTTTCCGCCGCTGCTGCTCTCGGGCATGCGCAACGGCCTGGCCGGCATCGGCCTGTTCGTGTTCGCGATGCGACGCAAGCCGGTGATGCCCAGCCTGGTCGAGATCCGCAATGCCGGCATCGTCGGCACCATGCTGGTGGCGGCCTCCTCGGGGCTGATCGCGCTCGGCATGCGCACCGTCAGCAGCGGCTCGGCGGCCGTGATGGTGGCTACCGTGCCGCTGTTCGCCACCGTCATCGCCGCCATCGCCGGGCGCCAGGTCGCGCGCGGCGAGTGGGTGGCGGTCGGGCTGGGCATGGTCGGCATCGTGATCCTGAACTCGGGCGGGCCGTCCACGCCCGGCTCCACGCTCGGCAGCATCACGGTGCTGTGCGGCGGCCTGTTCTGGGCCGGCGGCGTGCATCTGTCGAGCCGACTCAAGCTGCCCAGCGACCTGTTCCTGTCCACCTCGCTGCAGATCGGCCTGGGCGGCACCATGTCGACCATCGCCGCGATGTTCCTCGGCGAGCGCAGCGTGCAGTGGGCGGTGCTGCCGACCTTCGCGTTCCTGTACCTGATGATCTTCGGCACCATGATCGCGTATGTCGCCTACGGCTACCTGATCCGCAACACCAGCCCGGTGCTGGCCAGCAGCTGCATGTACGTGAACCCGATCGTCGCGGTGGCGCTGGGCGCGCTGCTGCTGGGCGAGCCGGTCACGGCCGCCACTGTGATCGCGACGCTGGCGATCCTCGGCAGCGTGGGCTTGTCCTTCGTCTGCGATCCGGCGCGCAAGGCGGTGAAGTAGGGCGCGCGGCCTCGGCCGGCTCGGGGCGGCCTGCGATGCACGGATTCCTCAGGATCATGCTCGAGGCAGCGAGATTTAGACAGGCTCGGGCAACCTGGCCCGATTCACGGGCAAGCGCGCCCGCCGCCGGCCCCCGGCAGCGCCTGCCGATTCACGGCAGCCGAGCCGGTAGGGCCTGGTTCGCGGCGGCCCGCTCCGCTCAGCCCCGGCGGCGCGCGCCGACGTGATGGATCGCGCCGGCCAGGCAGGCGAACAACAGCCCCACCACGCTCACGCCGAGCCATCCTCCGGCATGCCAGGCCTCGACACCCGCCGAGGAGCCGATCGCGCCGCCGATGAAATAACAGACCATGTAGACCGTGTTGACGCGGCTGCGCGCCTCGGGCTTGAGCGCATAGATGCGCGACTGGTTCGAGATCTGCGCGGCCTGCACGCCCACGTCGAGCACGATCACGCCGATCACCAGCCCCGCCAGGGACCTGGCCGAGACCGCGAAGATCGCGAACGAGATCGCCACCAGCCAGATGCCGAGCGCGATCACCGCGTGCGGCCCGCGCTTGTCGGCCGACTTGCCGGCATAGGGCGCGGCCAGCGCGCCGGCCGCGCCGATCGCGCCGAACAGCCCGGCCGCCTGCGGCCCGTAATGGAAGGGCGCGCCGGCCAGCAGCAGGGTGAGCGCCGGCCAGAAGGCGCTGAACGCGGCGAACATGGCCGCGCCGGTGGCCGCCGCGTAACGCAGCTCGCGCAGTTCCACCGCCAGGTGCCAGAGCGAGGCCAGCAGCTGTGGATAACGCAGCGTCGAGGTCGGCGTGCTGCGCGGCAGGCGCAGCATGATCACCACCGCCAGCGCCAGCAGCGCCGCCACCGAGGCGCAGAACACCGCGCGCCAGCCGAGATATTCGGCGATGAAGCCGGCCGCCGTGCGCGCCAGCAGGATCCCCAGCAGCAAGCCGCTCATCACCGTGCCGACCGCCGCGCCGCGTTCGGCCGGCGGCGCGATCTCGGCCGCGAAGGGCACCGCCTGCTGGGCGATGGTGGCCAGCACGCCGATCGCCAGGCTGGCCGCGGCCAGCATCGGCAGCGCCGGCGCGGCGGCCGCCACCAGCAGCGCCACCGACAGTCCGGCGATCTGCAGCAGGATCAGCTTGCGGCGGTCGAAGCGGTCGCCCAGCGGCGCGAGCAGCAGCATGCCGGCCGCGTAGCCGAGCTGGGTGGCCGTCGGCACCACGCCGATCCAGGCCGCGCCGTCGGGGAAGGACAGGCGCAGCGCGCCGAGCAGCGGCTGGTTGTAGTAGATGTTGGCGACCGACACGCCCGCGATGGTCGCGAGCAGGAGCAGCAGGCCGCGCGAGTAATGGCGATGGGCGGCGGACGGCGAGGGGATGGCGGAAGGCGGCGTGGACATGGGCGATCGGGACGAAGCGGGGCGCGCGAAGCCGGGCGCGCCGGAACGGCGGGGCCGGGGCAGCGCGAGGACGGCCGCGCCGGCGAGGCTGCCGATCATACCGGAGCGCCGTGAACTCTGCCGACGCGGCACCCGGGGGCGCCGGCATCGTGGCCTGCCGGGCCGGCTGCCCGTGCCGCGCGCACGGCGAGGGACATCGTGCCGCCGTCGGCCGCTTCAGTCGATCAGCGCGCCCGAGGCGTCATAGAACGGATGCGGGCCGTCGCTGTCGTCGACATACACATGATGGGTGGCCAGGCCCTCGACGGGATCGTAGCGGTGCACGGCGAAGGCCGGCGGCTCGATCGCGAAGGCCGAAGGGCCGTCGGGGCGCAGGTCGAAGGCCACCTGGTGCGCGGGCGCCGGCACCGCCAGGGCGATGGTGCCGCCGAAGCGCGCGAACATGGTGCGATGCACGTGCCCGCACAGCACGCGCTCGACGTTCGGATGGGCGCGCAGCAGCGCATCGAGCCGGCGCGCGGCTTCGGGATCGAGCCGCTGGCGATCCATGTGGGCGATGCCCGAGGCGAACGGCGGATGGTGCAGGGCGACCACGGTCGGGCGCCCGGCGGCGGCCTCCAGCTCGCGCGCGAGCCAGTCGAGGCGCGCCTCGCACAGCGTGCCGGCGCTCTGGCCGGTGATCTGCGAATCCAGCGCGATCACCCGCAGCGGGCCCAGGTCGAGCGCGTACTGCACGAACTCGCCGCCCTGCAGCTCGGCGCGCTCGGCGAACACGCGCCGCAGCGCGCCGCGCTCGTCGTGGTTGCCGATCAGCAGGTAGTAGGGGATCTCGAGCGGCGCGAGCAGGCGCTTGAGGTGCTGGTATTCGTCGTCGTGGCCGAAGTCGGTCAGGTCGCCGGTCACCAGCACCGCGTCGGGACGCGGCACCAGCGCGTTCAGGCGCGCGACGGTGCGCGCCAGGCTCGCGGCGGTATCGACGCGGCGATAGGCGAGCGCGCCCCGGCGCTTGATGTGCAGGTCGCTGATCTGGGCGAGCAACATGGGGAAATCCTCGTGGGTACTTGTGTGGAGTCAGGGAAGCGCGATCAGCCCCTCGGGGGCGATCGCCAGGCCGACGGCGGTGCCGCGCGCGAGCGCGATCCGGCCGGGAACGTCGATCACCAGCGCGTCGGGCGCGGCCTGCTCGATCGTCAGGCGTGTGCGTTCGCCGAGGAAGGCGCAGCCGGCCACCGCGCCGCGCAGCGGCGCCGTGCCGGGATCGACCAGCTGGGCATCCTCGGGGCGGAAGAACAGTTCGGAAGCCTGACGATCGCTCGGCACCGCGCCGCCGGTGGTGACCAGCGCGCCGTCGCGCCAGACGCCCTCGATGCGGTTGAGCGTGCCGATGAACTGCGCCACCGCGCGGCTGGCCGGGCGGTAGTAGATGTCGCGCGGCGTGCCGATCTGCTCGATGCGCCCGGCGCCCATCACCACGATGCGGTCGCCCAGCTCCATCGCCTCGGCCTGGTCGTGCGTGACGTAGACGGTGGTCACGCCGAGCTCGCGCAGCAGGGCATTCATGTCGCGACGCAGGGTGTCGCGCAGCTTGGCGTCGAGCGCGGTCAGCGGCTCGTCGAGCAGCAGCACGCGCGGGCGCACCGCCAGCGCGCGGGCCAGCGCGACGCGCTGGCGCTGGCCGCCCGACAGCTCGGTGACCGGTTTGTCGGCATGCGCGCCGAGCTGCATCATCGCCAGCAGCTCGTCGACGCGCTCGCGCAGCGCGGCCGCCGCGGTGCGGCGGATCTTCAGGCCGTAGCCGACATTGCCGCGCACCGTCAGGTTCGGGAACAGCGCGTAGCTCTGGAACACCATGCCGACCTGGCGCCGCTCGATCGGCAGCGCCGTCACGTCCTCGTCGCCGAAGTGGATGGCGCCGCCCGCGTCGGGCCGGTCGAGCCCGGCGATCATGCGCAAGGTGGTGGTCTTGCCGCAGCCGGAAGGGCCCAGCAGCACCAGGGTTTCGCCGGCGCCGATGGTCAGGTCCAGCGGTTCGAGCACGCGCGTGTCGCGGAAGGTCTTGGTGCAGCGCGTCAGCGTGACGGGGATGGAATCGAGCTTCATCGTCGGGAGGGGGCGGTGAGAGGTCAGGCGGAAGGCTTGCGCGACTTGCGCGCGGCGCCGGCGTCGACGCGCGTGCCGGTCGCGTCGACGCCGAGCCATTGCATCGCCACCAGCAACGGCAGCGTCATCAGCAGGAACAGGATGGTGTAGGCGCTGCCGATCTCGATGCGCATCGAGGCATAGGTATCGGCGAGACCCACCGGCAGCGTCTTGGTGTCGGGCGTGTGCAGCATCCAGGTCAGGTTGAACTCGCCGATCGACAGCGTCAGCACCGCGAGCGCGCCGGCCACGATGCCGGGACGCAGGTTGGGCAGCACGATGGTGAAAAAGCGCGTGGCGAACGAGGCGCCGAGGCTGGCGGCGCCTTCCTCCAGCGTGCGCAGGTCGGCGCGCGCGGCCACCGCCGCCACCGCGCGGACCATGAAGGGCAGCGTGAACACCACGTGGCCGACCACGATGAACCACAGGCTGGTGCGAAACGACGAGAAGCCGCCATAGACGATCAGCAGGGCCAGCGCCGAGGCCAGGCCCGGCAGCGCGATCGGCAGCACCAGCGCCTCCTCGGCGAGGCGCGCCAGGCGATGGCGGCTGCGCGCCAGCGCATAGGCGGCCGGCACGCCGGTGACCAGCGTGAGCGCGAGCGTGGCGGCCGCCACCTCGAGCGACAGCCAGACCGAACCCTGGTACTGGGCCCAGACTTCGCCGAGCCAGCGCAGCGTGAGGCCGCTCGACGGGCCGCGGAAATAGTTGACGGTCAGCCCGGCCAGCACCGACATGCCGATCGGGATGATCAGGAAGGCGCACAGGCCGAGCGTGACGGCCCATTGCGCGGCGGCCGCGAGGCTGCGCCCGCTCGGCAAGGCCCGCAGCGGGCCGCGTCGTGGGCCGTGATGCGGGCCGTGATGTGGGCCGTGATGTGAGCCTCGAAGCGCGCCGCTCGCGCGGTTTCGATCGGGCGGCGCGGCCTGCTCGGCATCGAGGCCGGTCGGGGGTGGGAGCGTGGTCATGGTCGGGGCGGGGTCCTCGATGAAGTCAGGCGACGGCCGCGGCCTGCCCGGTCAGGCTGCGTGCGAGCGCGAGCACCGCCCAGGTGACGATGCCGAGCACGATCGACAGGCCGGCGGCGGTGGCGATGTTCGCGTTCAGCGTGAACTCGGTGTAGATCGTCATCGGCAGCACGTCGAGCTCGGTGGCCAGCGTGAAGGCGGTGCCGAAGGCGCCCATCGAGGTGGCGAAGCAGATCGCGCCCGAGGCGATCAGGCCCGGCGCCAGCGCGGGCAGCACGATGTCGGCGAACACGCGCCAGGCCGAGGCGCCGAGCGAGCGCGCGGCTTCCTCCAGCGAGGGATCGAGCTTCGAGGCCGAGGCGATCACGGTGACGATCACGCGCGGAATCGAGAAATACAGGTAGCCGACGAACAGGCCCGCCACCGAATAGGCGAACACCCATTTGTCGCCGGTCAGCTTCGCCGACAGCATGCCGACCAGCCCCTGCCGGCCGGCCAGCATGATCACCATGAAGCCGACCACCACGCCGGGGAACGCGAGCGGGAAGGTCAGCAGGGCCACCAGCGCGCGCTTGCCCGCGAACTCGCGACGCGCCAGCAGCAGCCCGGCCAGGGTGGAGAGCGCCAGCGTGGCGAGCGTGACGGCCGCCGACAGCGCGACCGTCGAGGCCAGGCTCTTCATGTAGCGCGCATTGGCGAGCAGCGCGAGGTAGGTCGACACGAAGCCGCCCTCGGCCGAGACGCGCACCAGCACCACCATCGGCAGCAGCCAGAACGCGGTGAATACCGCCAGCGCCGGCGCGAGCAGCGCGAGGCGCCAGCGCAGCGGAAAGCTCAGGTCGCGCATCTCGCCGTCGCTCCTCATTGCATGGTCTGCAGGTACTGCTGGCCGAAGGCCTGCTGGCCCGCCGCCATCTTGCCGAAGTCGACCGGCCTGGCGCGCGCGTAGTCGCTGGCCGGCAGGAATTTGGCGGCCACCTCGGGGCTGATCGCCTGCGCGCGCACCGGGCGCAGGTAGGCATTGGCCCACAGCTTCTGGCCTTCGTCGGACAGCACGAAGTCGAGCACCTTCCGGCCGTTGGCCGCGTGCGGCGCGTTCTTCACCAGGCTCATCACATAGGGCACCGAGATGGTGCCCTCGGCCGGGATCACGAAGGCGACGTTGGCGTGGTCCTTGTACTCGGCGCGATAGGCGTCGAAGTCGTAGTCGATCAGGATCGGGATCTCGCCCGACAGCACGCGCGCATAGGCGGTCTGCTTCGGCACGATCGGCTGGTTCGCCTTGAGCTTGCGGAACCAGTCGAGCGCGGGCTTGAAGTTGTCGAGCGAGCCGCCCAGCGCCTGGTTGACGGCGACCGCGCCGGCGTAACCGACGAAGGCGCTGGCCGGGTCGAGGTAGCCGATCATGCCCTTGTACTCCGGCTTGAGCAGGTCCGCCCAGGAGCGCGGTACCGGCTTGCCGTCGAGCGCGTCCTTGTTGACGAACAAGCCCAGCGTGCCCGAATGGATCGCGAACCAGTTGCCTTGCGGGTCCTTCATGTTGGCCGGGATCTCGTTCCAGTGCGCGGGCTTGTACGGCTCGACCAAGCCCTTGTCCGTGGCCTGGAAGGCCGAGGACACGCCGAGATACACCACGTCGGCCACCGGGCTCTTCTGCTCGGCGATCAGCTGCGCGATCGCCTGGCCCGAGTTCTTGTTGTCGAACGGCACGCGGATGCCGGTCTTCTGCTTGATCGCGGCGATCTGCGAGGCCCAGTCGGCCCATTCGGGCGGGCAGTTGTAGCAGATCGCGGTTTCGTCGGCGTGCGCGGCGAGCGGCGCGAACGCGGCCAGCGCGAGTGCGCAGGCGGCCGGCAGGGCCGCGGCGCGGCGCAGCGCGCCGGCAAGCGCGCGCGGGAAGGGGAAGCGGAAAGTCACGTGAGGTCTCCTGGCGAGGACGGATGGAGCATGGACAGGGGGGAACGAGCAAGGAGCGGACGGTACTTGCCGTCCACTCGAGGAATGCGGGGTGGGCGGCGACGCGTGCGTCGAGCCAATCGATAGGGATGACGAAACGAATTGCTTGAACGGCGGAAACGGAATGAGCATCGCGTCGTCCTCAGTCGTGGGTGTCGAGGCCATGCGCGCCGTCCGGGCCGTGACCGTTGCCGCAGCCGGTATCGAGCGCATCGCCGATCGCCGTCACCGAGCCGCCGTCGCGCACCGTGTGTTGCAGGACCAGCGCGGGCGCGGCATGGGTCTCGCCGGCGCGGCGCTCGGCCAGGCGGCGCCAGGCCGAGCGGCCGATCTCGCGATTCGGCGTGGCGACGCTGGCCAGCGGCGGCGCCAGCAGTTCGCCGATTGCCAGGCCGTCGAAACCGAGCACCGAGATGTCGTCGGGCACGCGGAACTTCGCGCGACGCAGCCCGCGCATCACCACCATCGCCAGCAGGTCGTTGCTGCAGAAGATCGCGGTGGGGCGCGTGGCCTTCGAGGTGAGGTGCGCGAGCACCGCGTTGGGCAGCTCGGGTGCGTTGAAGTCGACCTCCAGCGCCGGCAGCGGCTCGAGACCGTGATCGGCGAGCGCCTGCGCGTAGCCGAGATGGCGCTGCCTGGCGCGATCCGAGGCGGCCAGCGAGCCGGCCAGCATCAGCACGCGACGATGGCCGCGCGCGATCAGGTGGCTCACGCCGTCGTAGGCGGCCTGGCGATTGTCGACCGCCACCGAGGGGCGATGCGGCGTGTCGTTGTGCATCAGCACGTAGAGCAGGCCGTCGCGATCGAGCGCGTCGAGCAGGGGATGCGCATGCGCGTCGGCGACCGTCAGGATCAGGCCTTCGACGCGCTGCGCGCGCAGCGTTTCGATCGCATGCCGCTCGCGCGCCGTGTCGTACTCCGTGGTCATCACGATCAGCTTGAAGCCGGCTTGCGATGCCAGCTCGTCGAGGCCTTGCAGGCATTCGGTGAACACCGGGTTGGCGAAGGTGGGCAGGATCACGCCGATCAACTGGGTGCGATCGCTGCGCAACTGTCGGCCCAGCGGATTGGGCCGGAACTGCAGTGTCTCGATCGCGGCGCGAATCGTCGCGAGCGTATCCGGGCCCACCGTGTGCGGGGCGTTGATCGCACGCGAGACCGTGGCGATCGAAAAGCCGGACAAGGCTGCAACATCCTTGATGGTCGACGTCATGGGCACTCGCGATGTAAACGTTTACGTCGACGATTATCGGCAGTGCGTGTGACGCTTCGATGACGCGGGCCGGATGAGATGGGGCAAGGCGCCGGCGGGGATGGTCAGGGTGGTTTCCCCGACGATGGCGAAACCCTCGCCGCCAATCCGCAGGCGAGCCTGTTTATCGGACTGAAGTCGTGCCGGACCAGTGGTAGAATGCGGTCCGCCCTTTAGCCGGGGTGATGAAATTGGTAAACATAGCGGACTTAAATGATTTGAGTGCCCGGTCGGAAACGTCCGGTGCAGAACCCCTCAAATTCGGTGAAACCCCTGGCGCGCAGCGCGACGAGGCAACGCCGAGCCAAGCCCGGACATCGCGCGAGCGATGCGCGGGAAGGTGTAGAGACTAGACGGGGGGCGCCTAAGGCCTTGCATGCGGCGAACGCGTGCAGGCGACGGCGAAGGCATAGTCCAGCGCACGAACGGCCAGGCACGCGCCCGGCCGGCTTCGAAAGAAGCAGTGTGACGAAAATCCGCCGCCTTCATTGGCTTGCCGGTTCGAGTCCGGTCCCCGGCACCAGACAAGCAGTGCACCGAGATTCGGTGAGAGGTTGAAACCCGCGATCGCGCAAGGCATCGCGGGTTTTTTGTTGGGTGCGAGCCGCGTCAAATTGACTGAGATATCGCGAAAGGTAAGTCGATCAAGTCGCGTGCCGTCCATGTGTGCCAGCGCGAGTCCGCGCCGTTCGGGCTAATAATTAGATAAAAGAACTGCTGATATTTTCACGTCTATCCCGATATCTCGAATTGGTTGTCGCGCGTCATTATCGACCGGTGAGGGGTGCCGTTATTTTTGAGACGGTGCTGCATTGCGCATTCGGATTGACGGATTGAGGTGAAAACCCCACGTGCCTACCTGATTTGACATTCTTTAAATCGAGATAATCGAATGGAGGGATGTTTCGGGTAAGAATGTGATTGTCAGTTGATCAGTATCGCGCCGGGGCGCGACTTGCGAGTAGACCAAATCACGTGAACAAAAATAGCCACCGATTGGTGTTCAGTCGCGTCCACGGCATGTTTGTCGCCGTGGAGGAAACCGTGCATGCGCCGGGGCGCGGCAACGAGGGCAAGTCCGTTGTCGCGGCCCGCGTGCCACATCTGGTTGCGCGATTCGCGCTGCGTCAAGTGGCATTCGCGGCATGGCTTGCCGCGGGCGCGACACCCTTGACGGGCAAGGCCCAGGTGGCGGGCAGCGGCGCGCACGCGCCTTCGGTTATCCAGACGCCCAACGGCCTGCCGCAGGTCAATATCAACAAGCCGGGAGGCGGCGGTGTTTCGCTTAATACCTATTCCCGGTTCGACGTCCAGAAACCCGGCGTGATCGTGAACAACTCAGCGGTGATGACGAACACGCAGCAGGCGGGTTATATCAACGGAAATCCGAATTTCGGCGCGAACGACGCGGCCCGGATCATTGTCAACCAAGTCAATAGCAATAATCCGTCACAGTTACGAGGTTTTATCGAGATTGCCGGCCAGCGGGCCGAGATGATCATGTCAAATCCGTCTGGTCTCGTGGTCGATGGCGGTGGCTTCATCAATACTTCGCGCGCCATTCTGACGACGGGTACGCCGAATCTCAATGCGGACGGATCACTGGCCGGATTCAATGTCACGCGCGGCCTCATTGCCGTGCGGGGCGCGGGCCTCGATGCGACGAATGTCGATCAGGTCGATCTCATTTCCCGGGCCATAGAGGCCAATGCGGCCATCCATGCATCGACTCTGAACGTCGTGACCGGCGCGAACCGGGTCGATCACGACCTGCTCCGGGCGACGCGCATCCAGGGCGAGGGTGCGGCGCCGGCTGTCGCGATCGATGTTGGCCAACTGGGCGGGATGTACGGCAATCGCATCTTCCTGGTTGGAACCGAGGGCGGCGTCGGCGTGCGTAATGCCGGCACCATCGCGGCCGATGCCATGGGGCTGACGCTGAATACCGACGGGCGCCTGACGCAGGCCGGCAAGCTAAGCTCGCTCGGCAATCTCGTCGTATCGGCGGTGGCCGGCATGGAAAACAGCGGGACGACCTATGCCGGGCAATCGGCGTCGCTCGACACCGGCGCCGATGTAGCGAATGCCGGTGCGCTCGCGGCGCAGCACGGCGTCGAGCTGAGAGCCGGCACGCTGAATTCGACGGGGATGCTCGGCTCGGGTGTGAATGGTGACGGTGCCGTCACGCAAGCTGGCGATCTCGAGGTCACGACTGTGGGCCAGTTGACTGCTACTGGACTGAACATCGCGGGCGGCAAGTTCTCGGCCACGGGCGCGGGTGTGAATCTCGCCGGCGGCACGACGGCCGCGGCCGGCGAGTTGTCGCTGCGCGCCACGACTGGCGACGTGAACCTCGCGAACGCGACAACGAGCGCGCAGGGCGCCGCCACGGCGAAGGCGGCGGGCACGATCGCGAACGATCACGGCGTGCTGACGAGCAGCGGTTCCGCCACGCTGAGCGGCGGCACGGTATCGAACCAGGGGGGCAGCGTATCCTCGAAAGGCTTGCTGTCGGTGACGGCCGCCGAACAGATCGCCAACCAAACGGGCACGCTGGTTTCCGCGGGCACGATGGTGCTGCACGGCGGCAAACTGGCCAACAATCAAGGCACGATCCAGAGCGAGGGGCATGCCATTGTCGAAGGAGCCACGATCGACAACACGGCCGGTCGCATCATCTCCCTCAATGCCGACGGGCTGCGACTCAACACGACGGGCCTGCTCACGAACGCAGCCGGTGCCGCCGGGATCGGAGCGCAAGGTGGCGTGATCACCGGCAACGGCGACGTGACGATCCAGGCCGCCTCGATTCGCAATACGCAAGGCGGCCAGCTGAGCGGCGCGAACCTCCAGGTGCTGGGAACCAGCCTGGACAACTCAGGAGGACGGATCGGCAGCGTCCAGGATACGAACGGCGACGTGGACGTGACGATGAACGGCGCCATCGCGAACACCGGCGGTCAGATCGGCTCGAACCGCGATCTGACCGTGAAGGCAGCGACGCTACAAGACGGTGGCGCGTACAAGGCCGCTCGTGACGCCGCCTTGAGCATGCAGGGCGATTTCTCGACCACGCCCGACTTCCAGCTCAACGCCGGCCGCAATCTCGTCTTTACGCTGTCGGGCACCTTCAGCAACGGCGCGAGCATCCAGGCGGTCAACGAGGTGAGCATCGACGCGGGCAACATCGTCAATCGCGGAACGATGATGGCGGGTGGCCTGTTGCGCGCGCAATCGGCGGATCTCGTCAATAGCGGCTCGATCGTGGGCGGCAGCACCTCGATCAATGCGACCGGCACGGCATCGAACCTCGGGCCCTCGGCCCTGATCGGCGCTTCGGACAGCCAGGGCACGCTCGAGATTCTCGCGCCTGATATCGAGAACCGCGACGACAGCACGGCCACCGACGCGACGGCGACCGCGGCGATCCTCGGCATGGGCACGCTGGTGCTCGCGGGCGGCAAGGACGCGGCCAGCCATTACACGAACGCGGCCCTGGTCAACAACTCGTCGGCGCTGATTCAATCCGGCGGCGACATGCAACTGCATGCCGACAAACTGGTGAACAAGCGTCGCGTGATGAGCACCTCGACCGGCTCGATCGATCCGGCGACGCTGGCGCAGTTTGGTATCCAGATCAAAGGGCAAACCGGGCAGATCAATGTAAAGGATCCGAACAACATCGGCGGCGTGTACACCGAGCCGCCTCATGAGGGACATTGGAACAGCGACTATCACTTCACGACCTATTACGCGGACAGTGCGACGGCAACGACAGTGGCGGGGCTCAGTCCGGCCGCGCAAATCGTGTCGGGCGGCAATATCGACGCGTCGCGGAGCGGCACGCTGCGGAACTACTGGAGCAGCATCACGGCCGTCGGCAATCTCCAGATGCCGCGATACTACGACGCGGACGGCTGGGCTGCCTCGGGGCAGCAGGCTCCCGGCGTCACCGTCTCTTACTCTGGCCAGTATCACTACAACAACTACAACAACCAGGAGCATGACTGGCAACTGCCGTTCGGCAATGCTCCGTTCGTCACCAGGCATCCGGGAGGGTACACGCAGGCGGCGCCGGGCTCGTTCAAGGATTATTCGCTTCCGGATTACCGATCGACCCTGGGCGCAAATGGTGCGATATCGGGAACGGGCGTCAGCGTCCACAATACCGCCGCCAACGCATCGCTGCCTCCGCTCGGCCTGCTTCCGGGCCAGGCCGTGCAAGGCCTGACGTTCGGCGAGGTGAGCGGCAATGTCAGCGTGCCGAAGACGTTTGGCGGCACGGTGGCCGGCCAGGTTGAAGGTATCGGCGCACAGGGCGTCGGCTCGATCGGCAAGCCGATGCAGGCAGTCGATCCAATCGTGGCCAGCGCGACGGCGCAAAACGTCCTGAGCAACCTGGCGACTCCACCGGGCGGCTTGTACAAGCCGAATCCGTCGCCCAACGCGAGTTATGTGGTCGAGACCAATCCTGCCTTCACGAACCAGAGGAATTTCATTTCCAGCGACTACTTCTTCAGCCAGATCGGCGTGGACCTCACACATATCCCGAAGCGCCTGGGTGACGGTTTCCACGAGCAGCAACTCGTGCGCGACGAAGTCATGGCGCTGACCGGCAAGGCGCTGCTCGGACCATACACTGACCTGCAGACGATGTATCGATCGCTGATGGCCGCGGGCGCGGGCGTGGCGAAATCGCTCGATCTACCGATCGGCGCGAGCCTCTCGGCCGACCAGGTCTCGAAGCTGTCCGGCAACGTGATCATGATGGAAACGCGCGTAGTGGACGGGCAAGCGGCTCTGGTGCCTGTCGTGTATCTCGCGCGGGCGGGGCAGCGCAATGTCAACGGGCCGCTGATCAGCGCGACCGATATCGACCTGAAAGACACCCAGGACTTCACGAACAGCGGCACGCTGAAGGCGGACAACACGTTGGCGATTCAGGGCAGGCAGATCGACGACGCATTCGGCGCGCTGCAAAGCTGCGGACTGATGTCGCTGACGACGACCGACAATGTGAATCTGATTTCAGCCAATGTGAAGGCAGGCAGCCTGCAACTGGAGGCGGGCAAGGACCTGATGCTTGATACGGCAACGGCCACCGTGGCGAGAGTGAGCCGCGATGGCGCGACGAGCACGACCACGACGCTCGGGCCGATGGCCAGGCTCGGTGTGACCGGCGACGCCGCGATCACGACGGGCGGCGACTTCCGGCAGAACGCGGGTGAACTGTCGGTCGGCGGCAATCTCGGGATGAACGTGGGGGGCGGCTGGGATCTCGGCGCGGTGCAGACAGGCGAGCACAAGATAGTGCAGCGCGCGAATGGGGTGTCGAATACCGAAGTCAACCAGGTGACGGGCAGCGTGGTGCAGGTGGGCGGGCAGTCGAGCGTCGGGGTTGGTGGAGACCTTGACGCGAAGGGCGCGCAAATCGATCTTGGGCGCGGTGGAGTCATCGCGGCCAAGGGCAATGTCACACTCGGTGCGGCTAGCGCGACTTCGATCTCGAACAGCAACAGTTCGAGCCGAGATGGTCACGGTAGCGCTGCGCAAATGCTGTACACCCTGGATCAGTCGCTTACCGGCACGCAACTCGAGGGCGGAGGTGCCGTTACGATCGCGTCGGGCAAGGATCTCTCGATCATCGGCAGCACGGTGAGCCTGGATAAAGGCAATGCGATTCTGATCGCGGCAGGGGACGTGAACATCGGTGCCACGGCCGAGACACATGAACTGAACTCACGCGAAACGCATAGCCACGGCAATATCGTGAGCGGCGCGAAGATTGCCAGCGGGGTAGATCGGACAGCGACCGATAGCCAGGGCAGTACGGTGTCGGCTGACGGCATCCACATTGTCAGCAGCCGCGACATCAATGTCGCCGGCAGCAACGTGGTCGGCACGAACGACGTTGCATTGCAGGCGTCGCGCAACGTCAATATCACGACCTCGCAGGATACGACGCAGTCGTCCAGCTATTACCAGAAGAGGGAATCCGGGCTGCTTACGAATGGCGGCCTTTCATTGACCGTGGGCTCCCGCTCCGGGGCGGAACAGGATCAGAACAGATCGGTAACCAATAACGCGAGCGTGATCGGCTCGTCGCAAGGCAATCTCTCGATCCAGGCCGGAAAGGATGCGGCGATTACCGGGAGCACGCTGGTCGCGGGCCAGAATGTCGGCATCAACGCGCAAAACGTGAGCGTGAATACGGCATATGACAGTTACGAGGATGCGCAGTCCCAACGGTTCAGCCAATCGGGGTTGAGCGTCGGATTGGGCGGCGGGCTGCTCGGCCTCGGCCAGTCGATGGCGAGCACTGTCCGCCAGGGGCAGCAATCGGGGGATTCGCGCCTAGCGGCAGTACAGGCCGTTGCGGCTGTCGGGCAAACCTATCGCAGCCGCGGTGGCCTCGAGGATGCTGTCGGCGCCTTGTCTGGCGGAAACCTGAGCGAAGCCGCGAAGGGCGTGCAGGTACAACTCGGCATCGGATCGAGCCATAGCAGCAATAACGCGACCACATCGATCACCCATGCCAAGGGTTCGTCGATCATCGGCAACGGTGATGTTTCCATCACGGCTCGGGGAAGCCCGGACGCTGACGGCAATGCTCAGGCCGGCACCGGCAATATCGCGCTGACTGGAACTTCCTTGCTTGGCAAGGACGTCACGCTCGACGCCAATAACGCGATCCTGCTGCAAAGCGCGCGGAGCACGGAGCAGGGCAGTAGTTCGAACAGTTCGACCGGCTGGAATGCGGGTATTGCCATCGGTGTTGGCAAGAGCACCGGCATCAGCGTTTTCGCGAATGGTTCGAACGCACATGGCCGAGGCAACGGGGATAGTGTCACGCAAACCAATACGACGGTGGCGGCGAGCAATACGCTGACGATGAAGTCCGGCGGCGACACCGCGCTTGCTGGGGCGCAACTGTCAGGCGACAAGGTCAAGGCGGATGTCGGCGGTAACCTGACGATAGCGAGCCTTCAGGATATGTCGAGCTATGGCAACAACCAGCACAACGCCGGCGGGAGCGGCGGCTTCACCCTTGGCCCCGGCGGTGGCGGCAGTATCGACGCGTCGATCGGCCACACGAGCATCGATTCGAATTACGCGTCGGTGAACCAACAGACCGGCATCGTGGCGGGCAAACAGGGATTCGATGTCGAGGTAGCCGGCCATACGCAGCTCAATGGCGCGCAGATAGCGAGTGTCGCCCCTGCGGACCACAACACGCTGACGACCAACACGCTGGGGTTCAGTGACATTCAAAACAGGATGTCGTATTCCGGGTCGTCGGAAGGTATTTCGCTGTCCGGCGGGCCGAGCTTCGCACAGACAGGGGATAGTGCGAGCGGTGTCACGCATGCCGCAGTCAGCCCGGCGAAGATCGTCGTGAAATCGGATCAACAGAACGGCACCGACAGCACGGCAGGTTTGTCGCGCGACACTGCAAATGCAAATGAGACGGTGCAGAGCACGTTCAACCTGCGTGAGGTTCAGAACAATCTGGCTTTTGCCCACGCGTTCGGCAAGGTTGCTACGTTCGCGCTCGCGGAAGCGGCCACCAAACTGGCCGACAGCAGTCCGGAAATGAAAACGCTGTTCGGCGAGGGTGGTGCAGGGCGCGATGCCATGCACGCCGCAGTGGCGGCGATCGGGGCGGCGCTGTCGGGAGGGAATGTCGGTGGGGCGGTTGCCGGGTCGTTGGCGGGTGATGTGTTGCAGTCGCTGGCGCAGCCGATCGTCGATCAGACGGTGAGTCAGTTGCCGTTGAGTGCGCAATCGGCCGCGCGGAACGCGTTGAATGAGATCGTGGCAACGGCAGGGGGGGCCGTAGGTGGGGCGTTGGCTGGAAGGGGGACGTCGGGGGCGTTGGCGGGTGCGGGCTCGGCGATTGGCAACGAGGTCTATAACAGGCAGTTGCACGAGGGCAACCGGGCAGATGAAAAGACGCTTGCGAAGCAACTGGCAGTGAAGAGCGAGGGGAAATATACGCAGCAGCAGATCGAGGATCAGATGCGGATCATGGGCGGGTTGATTGGCGGCGATCGTGAGTCTGGAACGCCGGAAACCTTGGTGGGGACGATGCCGACCGATTCGGGAGCGAAATGGCTGTATGCGGGAACGACCGACGACGGCAAGCAGATTCTGACGCAGATCACGGTGAAGCCGAATGCTGAATTGCAGAGCTACATTCTTGCGAATTCTGCGTGGGCGCAAGACGACGTGCCGAGCATCATGTACGACGGGGCCGGTAAGAAAAGCTTTGGTTTTGAGGTAACGGGACCGTTCACGAAGTTTGATCCGTCGGATGCGAATTACGTGAAAGATACGACGGCGGATGCTGCCGAGGCGATTTCCGTGAATGCTGGACGGGTAAGTGCGGCCGCGGGCGCTGCTGCTGCCGTACCTGGACCCCACTCGGTTGCTGCAGTTGGATTATCGGTTGGTGCTGCTACTGTGAGTTTGGGGGCGAGCGGTGTTCTGCAATTGGTGAATCCACAGCCTTGGGGTTTGGGGTTCGATGGCTTTGTCGATTTGGCAGTATTTTATGAATCAGATCGATATCCGTTGGCAGGCCCAATTTTTACTGAAATCGGTGAATTAATAAAAAATTCGGCATGGGCTAACCAGATAAAAACTCATCTCATGGAAAGTGGAGGGGAGTGATGAAGTTGATGGAAAACGGAAATTTATCGCGTCATGTTCGTGCTCTGCTGATTGTTGTTGGAATTGGTATCGGTGTGGTTAGTTTTATCTGGTGTCGTTCGATTATATTGATGTCAGTAGGGTTGGGGGTCGCGGCCATCGGTGGGTACGCCAGCAAGGCTCATCAGCTGAATATTAAACCATTCGACAATAGCTACGAGCGGGCACGAGAGAGCTATAGGGGGGAGGATCGTGGGCAAGATCAGTCGAAATAAAGACGAAATCAAGATTCTGAGAAACTGATTTAATGGTCAATCGCATCTGGAGACGTGGAAATAATTTGTGGATCGAGCGAATGATTTTGTTCGAGTCGTGAAAATCTTGATCGGAAGGTTTTGATGAACTTGATGCCGATTAATCACTTTATGATTGTGATGACATATGACAATTTCTTAGACCAACCTGCGTACTACTCTTGTGGAAGCCGGCCTCCAAAATCTCTCGCTGGCATAAATCATGAGCAGAGAGCACGTCGCACGGAAATCGAGGTGTCAGTGAGGAAATCAACAAGGTCAATCATCCTGCTGATCGCCATGTCCGCACTTCTCGCCGCATGCGAGACCGTGCCACCCAATGCAGCACCACGTCCACCGCGGAGGCCTGAAATGGAACCCGTGCTTCCATCCTGGTCGAGCGAGATGTGGGTCATGGGTTACTGGAAATGGAGCGGCTCGGAATGGCTTTGGATTCCAGGCCATTTGGCGCCAAAGCCATAAGAAAAAATCGACATCACCACACGCATGATCATTCGCCTATCCGTGATGACGCTGGCGGCAACATCGCTTTTGCCGCTCGCTGCTTTTTGCTCGGCAAACTTCCACGCCTGCTGACCGTGCCGCCGCGGCAGGTGCGAAGGCCACGTCTCAAAATCGGTGGCAAGCGCCCTGGCTCGAATGGTTGAAACAGATTCAATTCGCTCCAGGTGACCGCACAACTCTAGTGTTGCCGGGAAGCGAGTTTCACCCAGGCATGTAGCTTCCGCGTAGCTATTTCCATAGCCGCGCGAGGTTTATCAAGAATCACACGGGACGATGGAATCCAGATCGATCCGAGGATGTGATGTTGTTCGTTAGTTATATTTAACAATTACGAGGATGAAGATGAAAAAGCGTTTCGTTTTGACAAGCATCATGAGCGTGGCGGTCCTTCTGTCGGCATGCGGCGGCGGTGACGATGATGGCGGCACCCCGGTGGCCGGCGGCAACACCACGGGTTCGACCTCGCAAGGTTCGAAGGAGACGACGAAGGAGGCGGCGTTCTCCTGCCCGTCCAGTTACAAGAAACTGACGCTCTCGAACAGCAGCATCTCGAACGCGAACATGAACCTGGTGACCGACGACGGCATCGCGACGCTGACGATCAAGACGCCGGCCAACGGCATCTCCGGCGACTTCGCCGTTTGCCTGGGCAAACCCGATCCGGTTCTCGCCGGCGTGGCGGCCGATTATGTCTACGAGGTAAAATCCGCCGGCGATCTGCATTCGATGGCCTCGTCGACGCTGACGCTGAACTTCAAGACGGACGTCAAGCCGACGCAGAATCCGCCCGTGATCGAGTATGCGAGCCTGTCGGGCGGCACGGTGAGCTATCAGCCGCTGCAGCAAGGCGCATCGATTTCGAACGCGCCGAACTACAGCGTGGCCGCCAACGCACAGGCTTCCGGCCTGTATGTGGTGCGCTTGACGAAGTAAGTCGGCAAGTCGCCGTTTGAGCTCGTTCTCATCGGCACTTGGGACGCGGCGTCGAAAGCCGCCGCGTCCCGCAAGCTCAAGCGTCGAAGCCCGCACGGGCCTGGGAGTTCGCCCGATTCAACCCGCCGCACAAGCAAAGAGATATGCAAACCGTTGCCGTTCTGGACTTCGAAACCACCGGACTTTCCCCCGCCCAGGGCGACCGCGCTACCGAAATCGCCATCGTGCTGTTGCGCGATGGCGAAATCGTCGACCGCTATCAGAGCCTGATGAACGCCGGGCGTCGCATCCCGTCGGACGTGGTCGCGTTGACCGGCATCACGAACGACATGATCGCGTCGGCGCCGCCGGTGGCGAGCGTGATGCGGGAGGCGGCGGCGTTTGTCGGAAACCATCCGGTGGTGGCCCACAACGCCGGTTTCGACCGGCGTTTCTGGCAATCGGAGCTGGGGCTGCTGGGCGTGCCGTCGGCACACGAATTCGCCTGCACGCTGCTGGTCGCGCGACGCATCTATCCGCAGGCGCCGAGCCATCGACTGTCGAGCCTGGTCGAGATGCTGAGCCTGCCGAAGACGGGCCGTGCCCACCGGGCGATGGTCGACGCGGAGATGGCGAGCCATCTGTGGTGCCGCCTGCAAAGCGACATGGCGCGGACCTACGGCCTGAGCCGCATCGATCACGCACTCATGTCGCGACTGCAGAAGACCAGCAAGGCCAAGGTCGCGATGTTCCTGGGTTCGATGGTCGGCGCCTAGTAGGGAACCGCGAGGCCGCCCCCGTCACGACATCGCACAGACAAAGCTGCTCGCCCGATTCACATTCCCCTTGCCCACATAGCGCGGAAACGCCGGATATCGGCACAGCGGGCGCGTGCGCCCGTTGGTGGCCGGCACGATATCGGTGGCGAGCAGCGTTTCCGGCGACACATCATGCGACACCCATCGATCGAGCGCGCCCAGCAGATCGACCGACGGAATGAACACGCCATTGCCGTGCTGGAAACCCGGCGCCATGTAGAGGCGCATGAAGCCATCCACACGCTCCTGCCCGTAGCGCGCAACCAGCCTGTCGTAATACGCGATCGTCTGGTTCGGGCTGATCACTTCATCGGCCAGCCCCTGCATGGTGATCAGCTTGCCGCCGCGCGCGATGAAGCGCGAGAGGTCCGGATTCATCGCGCCGATCGTCTTCGACAGCGAGACCAGCCGCTGCTGGTAGCGGCCCGGGTGCTTCACGTCGAAGTCGAGACCGTTGAAGCCGGTGTCGCGCGTGACGAAGTAGCGGATATAGGCATCGCCCTGCGCGAACAGATAGCCGTTTTCATGGAACTGCGGCTGCGCGAGCGGCAAGGGCGAATTGGCGAGCCCGAGTCCGCTCGTGAAGCGCGTGCCCTGGAACACGTTGTAGCCGCGATAACCGTCGACGTTCCAGGCGAGCGGGTAGGGCAGATGCAGCCCGTCGCGCAGCAATTCGAGCGTGGCGAGCTGCGTCGGCGTCAGGCAGGCGCCGGCGGGGTTGCCGCCGCGCGCCATGGTGCCGGGGCTGGCGACGATCGCCGGCATCTGCGCCGGCACGTCCTCCGCCGATGCACGCTGATCCGGACAACGCAAGGAGTCGATGATCTCCGGCTCCTTCGCGCGGCAGGCCTCGACATCGCTGACGATCCCGTCGGCGACGCCGTCCAGCCCATCGCAAACCTGCAAGGTCCGCTCGTACACGCGTTCGAGCAAATGCCTCGACACGAACCCGCCCGGCCTGCGGTACTCGGCCCGTCCCACCGCCACGCCGATCAGGCGCACGCCGGTGAAGTTCAGCGCGGGCGCGTTGGCGATCACGCCGTCGTAGTCGTCGGGGTAGCGCTGGATCACCGTGTAGGCTTCGCGGCCGCCCGTCGAGCCGCCCGCGAAATACATCTTGTCGGGCGCGCGTTCGTAGCCGCGCGTGATCAGCGCGAGCGCCACGTCGTGGACCTTCTTCAGATGCGCGTAGCCGTAGTTCATGACGGCCTCGTCGAGCATGCCGAAGCTGCCTTCCCCCGGGTTGCCGATATGGCCGGAATCGTCGCCGAAGGTGGCGTAACCCTGGGCGAGCGGCGCGATGTCGGGCGAGAACGGCGTCGGGCCGGTGCCGGTCACGACCACGCCGTTGTAGCCGCCGCCGCCGAACTGCAGGGCGCGGCGGTTCCAGCGATCCGGCAGGTTCATCTCGAAGCGGATGTCGGGCGTGCCGGCCGTCTTCGCGCGGATCACGCCGGTCAGCCGGCAATAATCGCCATCCTGGTTGCCGATCGTGGTCGCGCCGATGGTCGAGGCGGTCTGCACCATCGCGCCGTCGGTCGGCAGGCCGATTTCAGCCGGGGGAATCTGCACGCCGGCCAGGTCCAGGCAGTGGCGCGGCTGCCGGGGCGCGTGTTGCGCGGCCGCCGGGAAGCTGGCGGCGAGCATGGCCGAGGCGAGGGAGAAGACGATGAGGATCCTATGTGCCGAATGCTGTTTCATTGCCGCTGAAGGGGCTGGACCGGGAAGCGAGCCCGGCCGGGCGGCACGAGGCGCGGCGCCGGGCGGGCGTGGGCGAATTGTCGGGATGACAGGATCGCGATGAATGGTTCCCGGAGTATTTCATGACAAAACGCGAGGCGCGATCGGTGTTGCCCATAGTTCGCCAGACGCTGGCGGGAGCCTGGACAACTCGCTCGGTGACCTCGCGGGAAGCCCGCAGCGCGCTCAGATCGCCACCCGCAGCGACCCGACCCGACGCCCGCCGTCGCCGGCCGCCTCGCCGGGCGTGCCGAGCTGCAAGGCATGAAACAGGAAGCGCTGCAGCGTGGCCGCCGCCGAACCCGGATCGCCGGCATCCGCATGGCTGAACAAGCCGAAATCCGCCATCGGCGGCGCCGGCAGGCCGGCCGCGCGCGGATCGAGCACACGCATCGAGTCGCGGCGCACGTTCCAGTCCAGCAGCACCGCCACGCCCAGCCCGGCCTCCACGGCCGACTGGATCGCCGACAGGCTGGTGCTGGTGCAGATCACGCGCCACGCAATGCCCGCATCGCGCAGCGTCGCGAACAGCTTCTCCTGCCACGGGCAGGTGCCGCCGAAGGCCACGATCGGCAGCGGTTCGCCGCGCGTGAACGCCTCGCGCGTGCGCGCGGCGGCCCAGTGCAGCGGATGCTGCCAGGTGACGAGCGGCTCGGCGCGGATCAGGCTGGGATCGCCGATCGCGAAATCGAGCGAGGTGTTGGCCAGGCGCTGCGACAGCACCGGGCTCGCGTCGACCACGATCTCCAGCGCGACATTGGGGAACGCGGCCGCGAATTGCGAGAGTGCGTGCGGCAGGTGGCCCACCGCGATGTCCTCCAGGATGCCGAGCCGCACCGTGCCCGAGATCTCGCCCGCGTTGAGCGCCGCGCGCGCGGCCAGGCCGATGCCGAGCAGCTCGTGCGCATAGGGCAGCAGCACGCTGCCGGCCGCGGTCGGCTTCACGCCGCGCGGCGAGCGTTCCAGCAGGCGCTGGCCGACCTCGTCCTCGAGCCGCCGCAAGGCCATGCTGACGGCGGCCTGGGTGCGCCGCAGCGCGGTGGCCGCGCCGCTTACGCTGCCGGTTTCGACCACCGTCACGAAGGTGCGCAGCAGGGTGCTGTCGAGATCTCGGATCATCAATTTTCCTGATGCGGCCATAAGAATAAGCAGCTTATACCACGCGCCCGAGCCCGGTTAGACTCGTTCGGTCACCTACCTGGAACCCACCATGAGCGATGAATTGAGCGCCGCCCGGGCGGACGGCGGCCCGCCTGCCGAATCGCGCGCTCCTGCGTCGTTCGTGGCTGCTATCGCGCCGTTGCTGGCGGTCGCCTCGATGTGCAGCGTGCAGTTGGGCGCCGCGCTGTCGCGGCCGGCGACGATCGAATACGGCACCGTCAGCACCACCTGGCTGCGGCTCTGTTTCGCCGCGCTGGTGCTCGCGGTGGTGGTGCGCCCGCCGCTGCACAGCTATTCTCGCCAGCGCTGGATCGCCGCGATCGCGCTGGGCAGCGCGATGGCCGGCATGACGCTGTGCTTCTTCGAGGCGGCGCGCCGCGTGCCGCTCGGGCTCGCGGTCGCGATCAACTTCCTCGGGCCGCTGGCGATCGCCACCTTCCGCGTGCGCAAGCCGGCCCTGCTGCTGTGGCCGGTGCTGGCGCTGGCCGGCGTGCTGCTGCTGGCGCGCCAGGACGGCATGTGGGTGGCCACGCCCGCCGCGCTGGTGTTCCCGGTCGGATCGGCGCTCGGCTGGGCCGCCTACATCCTGCTGATGAAGCGCGTGGGCACGCTGTTCGACGGCCTGCAGGGGCTCGCCACCTCGCTGATCGTGGCCGCGCTGGTGACCACGCCGTTCGGCATCGCGCAAAGCGGCGGCCACCTGCCTGCCGGCCAGTTGCTCGACGCGGCCTACCTGGCGATGCTGGTGCCGCTGTTTCCCTACGTGCTGGAGCTGATCGCGCTGCGCAGCATGAGCGCCTCGTCGTTCGGCATCCTGATGAGCGCCGAGCCGGCGATCGCCGCGGCGATCGGTTTCGTGGTGCTCTCGCAGCCCCTGAGCGCGTTGCAGATCGCCGGCACCTTCTGCGTGGTGGCCGCGAGCATCGGCGCGGTCGTACAGAAGTAACCGGCCCCGCCGGTCATCATAAAAGCCGACGCAGGATGGCGCGCCGAGCGGCGCCGCCCTCCGCAGCCGCGCTGTCTTTCCTCCCATGTCATCGAGCAGCCGAAAGCCGGATCGCGGGCAGTGCCCGCGCCGGACAACCGTCCCCTATGACCTGGAACCTGGAGAGAAAAGATGGCAAACCACGATCGCGCCCGCTTCGAGCAAGTCGCCGAGCAGTCCATCAACCGGCTGTTCGCGGCATCGCCGGCAACGGCCGCGTTCCATCGCGGCGAGGGCATCGACCGCGAGTTCTATCGGCGGCACCTGGTCGAAACCGTGCTGCGCATCCGCCTCAACAACGAAGTCGATGCCTTCGCGCTCTACAAGATCGGCTTCAAGGACAACCACCTCGCGCAGATCCTCGCGCAATACCTGGCCGAGGAATACGGCCATGAAGGCCTGTTCCTGCGCGACATCGAGAAGTTTGGCCTGACCGACAAGCAGGTCGACGCGATCCAGCCCTTCCACAGCACCGACAAGCTGATCGGCTACCTGTACCTGAGCATCGGCCGCGACGGCCCGCTGCCGACCATGGTGTGGAACTGGTTCGTCGAATGGTATTCGGATCGCTACAACAAGATCATCACCGAGGCGGCGGCGCAGGCCTTCGGCCAGGAGCTGGTGAAGGGCTCGCTCGGCCATATCCAGTACGACGAATCGCACGATCACGACGACCTGATGTGGGGCGCGGTGCAGCGCGCGATCGACGGCTGGGGCGGCATCGACAAGGCCGAAGCCTATCTGCGCCACTTCGTCGGCCTGATCGGCGAGTACTTCGACGAACTGCGCGAGGCGACCCAGGCGCAGCCGGAAGCGGTTGCCGCTTGAGGGGCGCGCCATGACCGCCATCATCGTGCTGGAACCGGCGTCGTCGGGCGCGGCGCTGGTCGCCGCCGCCGCGCGGCTCGGGCTTGCCGCCCACGTGTTTTCCGCCGACCACGACGAGCGCATCGTGCCGCCCGAACTGCGCGCGGCCGCCGCCTCGTTTGCCGCCGTGGATACGAGTTCGCCGGCGGCGGTCGCGGCCGCCGCGCGCGCGGTGGGCGCCGAGGCGATCGTCCCGGGCTTCGAATACGTGGTCGGCGTGGCCGCGCAGGCGGCCGAGCGGCTGGGCCTGCCGCATCTGCGGCCCGACGCGGCGGCCCTCACGCGCGACAAGCATCGCAGCCGGCAGCGGCTGGCCGAGGCCGGGCTGGCGGTGCCGCGCTTCGCGCGGATCGCGTCACCGGCCGAGCTGGAGGCCGCCGCCGAGCGGGTCGGGTTCCCGGCCGTGCTCAAGCCCGTCGACGGCTGCGGCAGCCAGTTGGTGACGCGCGTCGATTCGCTGCCGGCGCTGCGCGAGGCCGTCGAGCGCGCCACCCGCGAGGGCGTGGTCGACATGGGCCGCGAGCTCGGCCAGGCGCTGCTGCTCGAGCAATATCTCGACGGCCCCGAATACAGCCTGGAGGGCTACGTCGGCCGGCACGGGCCGCGCGTGCTCGCGGTGACCGAGAAGCTGCTCGGGCCCGAGCCGTACTTCGTCGAGATGGGGCACGTGGTCGACGCGCCGCTCGCGCCCGAGACGCGGGCGACGCTGGTCGCCTATGTCGAGGCCGCGGCGGCGCGCATCGGGCTCACGCTCGGCGTGTTCCATGCCGAGGCGCGTATCACGCGCGACGGCCCGGTGCTCATCGAGATCGCCGCGCGACTCGGCGGCGATCGCATCTATCGGCTGGTCGAGCTCAGCAAGTCGATCTCGCTGCCCGAGGTGATGATCCGCGGCCATCTCGGCGAGGCCGATCCGGCGCCCGCCTACGAGGGCCGGCTCGCCACCCAGGTGAGCGGCGTGCGTTTCCTCGCGCCGGACGCGGCGGGGCGTTTCGCCGGCGTGCACGGCATCGAGCCGGTGCGCGCGCTGCCCGGTTTCGAGGAGATCGAGATCTACCCGCGCCTTGGCGAGCTGGTGCCGCGCCTGACCGATTTTCGCGGCCGCGTCGGACATGTGCTGTTCACCGCGCCGGATCGGGCGACGCTCGATCGGCGCGTGGCCGAGGCGCTGCGCGCGCTCGAATTCGGCCCCGCGCTGACCGATCTCTGAAGGAGATACGCCAATGAGCTTGCATCCGCAACCTTCTCCCGGGCGCAGCCGCATCGTCGTGCTCAATCGCTGGTCCGACGATTTCGCCGCCTATCACCGCTACATCGACCACGACGCGCACGAGGTGGCCTATGTCTGCACGCCCGACGGCGCCGCCGCGCTCGCCGCCTCGCGTATCGCGCATCTCGAGCCGCTGCCCGACTTCCTCGACGAGGCGGCCCTGCACGAGGCCGTGCGAGCCTGCGGCGCGGCGCTGGGCGGCATCGACCGGCTGGTCGCGCTGTCGGAGTTCGACCTGATCGCGGCGGGCCGGCTGCGCGAGGCCTTCGACATTCCCGGCGATCGGCCCGCGGCGGTGGCTCGCTTTCGCGACAAGGCCGTGATGAAGCAGGTGGTGGCCGCGGCGGGCCTGCGCGTGCCGCGCTTCGTCGCGCTGGACGAGGTCGACGCGCCCGATGCGCCGGCGCTCGCCGCGCTGCGTTTTCCGCTGGTCCTGAAGCCGCGCGCCGGCGCGGCCAGCGCGGGCGTGCGGCGTGTCGATACGCCCGCGCAGCTCGCGGCGCTGTGGCCGACGCTGGCGCGTGCCGACCACGAGTGCGAGGAGTACATCGAGGGGCCGATCTATCACGTCGACGGGCTGGTCGCCGACGGCGAATTCGTGATCGCGCGTGCCTCGCGCTACGTCAATACCTGCCTCGATTTCGCCAACGGCAAGCCGCTCGGCTCGGTGATGCTCGACCCCGGCCCGGCCCACGACGCGCTGCTCGCGTTCGCGCGGGACAGCCTGCGCGCGCTCGGGCTCGACGACGGCGCCTTCCACCTGGAGGTGATCCGCGGCGGCGATGGCCTGACCTTCCTGGAGATCGGCGCGCGCGTCGGCGGCGGGGAGATTCCGTTCCTGTTCCGCGATCTCTATGGCGTCGACCTCTACGACCTGTGGGTCGCCCAGCAATCGGGCGACGCGGCGCGCTTCGCCGCGCGCGCGCAGGCGGCGCGGGCCGCGTCCGCCTCGCCGCTGCGCGGCGGCTTCCTGATGCTGCCCGAGCCGGTCGGCAGCCGCTTCGTCGAGGCCGAGGTGCCGTCGGGCATCGCGGCGCTGTATCGTGCCGTGCTGCCCAAGCGCCATCATGGCTTCGACGGCAAGGGCGGCTACGATACGATCCTCGCGCGCTTCCGCTATCGCGGGGCTTCGGAGGACGAGATCGGCGCGGCGATCGACGCCACGCTGCGCGAGTTCCGCTATACGCTCGCGGATCTCACGGCGCCGAGCCGTCCCGGCTGGCCGCGCGGGCAGGGGGCGGCCCGGCCGCAATCGGCAGCGGCCTGAACCCGGTACCCGATACCTGGTACCCGGCAACGGGCCCGGCACGCGAGCTTGTTGCCTCGCGTGCCGGGCCCGTCCTGCTTGGCGCGCGGCATTCCCCTCGAATCACCGGGAATCGCCGCGCTTTTCTCCCGACGACATCGACGCCCCCGATTCAGGTTGTCGATGCCGTCGCGCGACATCACTTGTAGCTGGCGCTCAGCTTGGCGAAGTCCAGGCTGCCGTGACCGGTCGCGTAGTCCCAGCCCGCGCCGGCCTTGTAGCCATGCCCGTCATAACCGTTGTTGCCGGACGTGACGTCGTGCACCAGCGTCGGGCTGGTGGGCAGGTTCTGGTAGAAGCCGGGATTGGGGAAGCCGATGCTGTTGTCGTGCGCCGACTCGACCCGCGCGAAGCCGCCCACGAAGATCGGCGAGGCGAGGCTGGTGCCGCCCACCGGCCCATAACCGGTCTTGCCCTTGTGGACCAGGATCGCGCCGGTCGCGCTGGCCGCATCGAAGGACACATCCGGCAGCGCGCGCTTGGTGACCGACTTGCCCAGCGTGGCGGTTTGCCATGAAGGCACGGGTTCGTACTGGCTGACGCCGCCGCCGGTCGCCCACAGCCGAACGGCATCGTCGAGCGCGCCGCTGCTGGTGGCGTCGGCAAAGCGCAGGCCTTCGTTCCAGGCCGTTTCGCCGGCCCAGGTGGTGGTGTTGGTGGTGGATAGCGTGGTGCCGCCGACCGCGACCACATACGGCGAGCTGGCCGGGGTCGACACGCTGTACTTGCCCAGGTCGACGGTCGATGTCAGGCGCGGCGAGCCGAACAAGGCATCGAACCAGTAGTTCGAGTCGCTGCCGACCACGCCGGGCTGGCCATAGGGCGAACGCGACCACTGATAGACGCCCGCGTCGCCCGAGGACACCGAGAAGATCTGCCCCTGCGCCACCGCCTGCTTGAAGGTGCTGTCGAGCGCGGCCAGCGCGCCGCTGCCGCCCGCCGCGGTCTCGTCCGCGCCCAGCGAGACGTTGATGATCTTGGCCTCGTTGTCGCTCACCGCCTTGTCGTAGGCCGCGGCGATGTCCGCATCGGAAGCCACGTAGCTGACGCCCGAGCCGTCGTCGATGGTATTGAGCGCGGAGTAGAAGATCAGCTGCTTGACCCCGCCCGAGGTGCCGATGATGCTCTGGCTGTCGAGATTCCACTCGCCCAGCGAATTGTCGTCGATCGGATTGAGGGTGCCCGATCCGCCGGCCACCACCTTGGTGTCGACGGTGGCCAGCCCGGCGTTCCTGGTGAAGATGTCGAGATCGGTGATGGCCTGCGAGACATCGCCCCAGGTGATGATGCCCACCGTGGTCCTGGTCGCCGCCGGCAGGCTGCCGGCGTTGTAGATCTTCGCGAAATCGGTGGGCTGGTGGGCCACCTGCGAGGCCGCGGCGGCCTGCGGCGCGGCCGCGTTGGCCGAGGCCCCCTGGTTGCGCGCCGGGTTCGCCGGCGGCAGGGCGATCTGCGGGCGCGGCGTCACCACGTTCTGCAGGCCGAGCACGCTGTCCACGGTCGCGCCCAGCTGCGCTGGAACCAGCGCGGGCGTGTCGTTCGCATACACCGGCTTGCCCAGGTAGCTGAAGCGCTTGAGGCTGGCATGGAAGGCGTTCTGCACGTCGTTCGCGTTGCCGCTGGCCGTGACCAGCTTGTTGTTGGCCGATACCTCGACATGGCTGAAACCGCTCGCCTTCAGATGCGCGACCACCGCCTGCACCTGTTCGTCGGTGGGCGCGAAGCGGGCCTTGAACTGGGCCGGCGTGAGGTATTTCTGGTAGTTGGCGCTGCCCGGCTGCTCGATCTCCTTGAGCAGCGCGTCGAGCTCGGCCTCGTTGCGATTCTTCAGTGCCACCGCGATATGCAGCGGCTGGCTCAGTTCCAGCGGCGTGACCTGCGTGTTGGGCAGGGCGGGCTTGCCGGCGCTGTTGAGCGCGTAGCGGGCGGCGGCGGTACGCGCTTGCGTGGTGCTGGCGATGCTGGCCGTGGCGGTGCCGGCGCTCGCGCCGGCCGGCAGCAGGAAGGCCTGGGTGCGGGTGGCGACCCAGTTGCCGGGATCGGCCGCGTGCGCGGCAGGCTGCGCGAGCACGGCGGCCGCGATGGGGAGCAGCGAAAAGGCAAAACGCTTCAGGGCACGGCGCTGGACGGACTGATGGTTTGACATGTTCGACTCCGAACGGAAAGGCAGGAGATGAAATCGGCGATACCCGTCGAGGCTCGACGGGCGGCGCTCGCTTGCTGCGAGCACGGCGAAGCGGACGCGAATCACGGCGACATGTTTCCCTCCCGGCAAAACAAGACCGGTCGGGCGATCGGTGATCCACCGATGCGACCTTGCGGCCCCCTCGTATGCCGCCGCGCCGGGGGTGATCGGAGCGGCGACGCCAATGCGGCTGCGCTACCCGGATCGGGCAGGCCGCCTGTCATGCATGCGCTGATGCGGATATTCCGGAGTGCGAATCTCATCCCCGATGCGGGCGCATCGGATGAAATGCCTGGAAAGCGTTGGTGAGAATTTGAAAGATTGCTGAAGTGATGGGGAAGATAGTGGGGAAAATCGAATGGGTCAAATGTCCGGGAGACATTTTTTAGTGTTTTTTCTCGGATGCTTATATGCCCGGCGGCGAGCATTCTTGTTGCCGCGATTTCGATAAACACCGCAGGAAATTGGCCGTCTGGCGAGATTCCGCGAAACCGGGCAGGGATCTTTCAAGGAATTCCGGTTCCGGAAAAGAAATGTATTTCGTTTGATGATCGGCCGTTGATGGTCGATTTTGATTATTTGTTCGTGGTGGAAATGGCTGGCGAAATCCGGTGTTGTTTTACGAGCGATGAAAGGATTTTGTCAATTGCGCAAGTGCGATGCGATTGGCGCGATTGTTCACGATCGATGCGTGTCGTCGCGAACCTGCGCCGCGCGCGGCAGGTAATGCCCCGGCGTTTTCCCCAGCACCTTCTTGAACATGGTGATGAAGGCATTCACCGATTCGTAGCCGAGCTCCGCGGCCACGCGCTGCACCGACAGCCCCGTCGAAAGCCTCTGGATCGCCACCACGATGTGCAGCTGGCGCCGCCAGCGGCCGAAGCTCAAGCCGGTCTCGGCCATCACGAGCCGCGCCAGGCTGCGCTCGCTGAGCGCCACCTGCGCCGCCCATTGCGCGACCGTGGCGCGATTCGACGGGTCCTTGAGCAAGGCGGCCGCGATCCGGCGCAGTTGCCGTTTCGGCGACATCGGCAGGTGCAACTGCTCCAGCGGCATGCCGCCCAGTTGTTCGAGCAGGACGGCGGCCAGGCGGCCGGTCGCGCTGTCTTCCTCGTAGTCGTGGGGGCGCTCGGCGAGATGGGCGATCAGTTCGCGGATCAGCGGCGGGATCGCGAAGGTGCAGCAGTGTTGCGGCATGCGCGCCGCGCCCGGCTCGACGAACAGCACGGTGATTTCGCCATGGGCCGCCACCCGGTTGCTGTGCGCGACGCCTCCGGGAATCCAGACGCCGCAATGATGCGGCACCACCCACACGCCGCTTTCGACCAGGCAGGTGACGAAGCCGCGCCGCGCGATCACCAACTGGCCTCGCCGGTGCCGGTGAACCGGCAACTCGACCGCGTTGTCGCGCGCATCCAGGTGCAGGGCCACGGCGCCGGCCGAATGGTGATCCGGGTCGAAGGCGGCCGGAGCGTGAGCGGGGTTCGGGTTGCGCAAGGCTCACCCTTGCGCCGGCGCATCCGCATTGCCGGTGCCCTCGGCCAGCGCCTGGGCATCGCTCGCCAGCATCGCCGGCAGGCGATCGGCCAGGAACGCGATCCAGGCGCCGAGTTGCGGGCTGAGCTGGGCGCGCGCCGGGTGGGCCAGCTCGACGAGCATCGACGGCATCGTGTAGGCGGGAAGCAGGCGCCGCAGGGTGCCCTTGCGCAGGCCACCCAGGGCGATCGGCGCGGGCAGGATGCCGACGCCCATGCCTTGCTCGACGGCCACCGCCATCGAGGCGGCCACGTTGACGACGAAGGGATGCTGTTCGAAGCGCACCTGCTCGATGCCGGCGGGCCCGCTGAATTGCCAGTCGCTGAAGGGCATGCCGGGCGAGCGCAGGTGCAGGCAGGTATGTGCCTGCAGATCGGCGGGCGTTCGCGGCACGCCGTGGGCGGCCAGGTAGTCCGGCGAGGCGCAGACGATGCAGGAGATCTCGCCGAGCCGCCGCGAGACGATGCCGTCGCCGGCCGGCATGTCGGAGATGGTGAGGGTGCCGTCGTACATCTCGTTGAGGATGTCGACCGAGCGCTGGGAGAGCGTGAGGTCGATGCTGATCTGCGGATAGGCGCGCATGAATTCGGCGACCAGCGGCATCACGTAGTGCGTGCCGAAGCTGGTCATCGAATGGATGCGCAACTGGCCGCGCGGCACCTGGGGCGGCTGGTCGGTGAGCAGTTCCGCCTCGGCGAATTCGAGGTCGGCGAGGATCTTGCGGCAGTGCCGCAGATAGCGTTCGCCCGCCTCGGTCAGTGCGACGCGGCGGGTGTTCCGGTTCAGCAGCCGGGTGCTCAGGTGCGCCTCCAGGTCCGACACGGCGCGCGAGACCTGGGCCGTCGAACGCTGCAACGCGGCAGCGGCGCCGGAGAAGCTGCCCGATTCGGCGACTCGCACAAAGACGCTCATGTTTTGAGTCGTGTTCATCCCTTGCCCACGGCGAATGTATCGAATTTCAGTATCCCATGCGTGCGCCCCGCCGGCGCGAAGCCTGACTGTTTTTAGGGATAAATTGCCTGGATCGTGATATCGGGGCGATCGCCGGCGGCCAGTCGTGCCAAACTGCGGCATCCACCCCATCAGGACTCGTCAGGAGGATGCATTTGACCCCGAACACCCCCGCCCGCGCCACCGACGCGCTCGCGCGGCAATTCGAGTTTCTCGCCGAGCTGGACAAGCTCAAATCCGTGATGCGCCAGTCGCCGCTGATCGATCGCAGCCGCAAGGAAAACTCCGCCGAGCATGGCTGGCACCTGTCGATGTTCGCGCTGACGCTGGCCGAGCACGCCGGCGAGGTCGATGTCCTGCACGTGGTCCGGCTGCTGCTGGTGCACGACATCGTCGAGATCGACGCCGGCGATCATCCGATCCACGCCTCCAGCGCCGATGCCGCGCAGATCGAGGCAGCCGAGCGCCGCGCCGCCCGGCGCATCTTCGGCCTGCTGCCCAGCCCGCAGGCCGAGGCGATGCTGGGCCTGTGGGAGGAGTTCGAGGCGGCGCAAACGCCCGAGGCGGTGTTCGCCAAGTCGCTCGACCGGCTGCAGCCGCTGCTGCTCAATACCCTGACCGACGGCGGCACCTGGACCGAGAACGGCGTGAGCGAGCAGCAGGTGCTGGAGCGCTACGGCCCGGTGATCGAGCGCGGCTCGCCCGTGCTGTGGGAAGCGGCGCGCCAGCGCGTGCGCGCGCATTTCGCCTCGCGCGAGGCACGCGCCGGCCAGCCGGGCTGATCCTCGCGCCTTGCTTCCCTCCAGATCGCCGCGCGCGGCCGCGATTGCCCGAATTGCGGCCCGGCAGGCGCGCAACTCTCGCGATCGGGCGGGGCGGGCTTGCGCTAGCGTAGCGTCTTCGTCCCACGAGACTGCCGCCACCTCGCCATGACCGCCACGCTGCCCGATCCGCATCCGGCCCAAGCGCATTTCGATCTCGCCCTCTCGCTGGTCGCGCAAGGCCGCCATGCCGAGGCCGAGCACGCCTATCGCCAGGTGCTGGCGATCCTGCCCGGCGCCGCGGTGGCGCACAGCAATCTCGGCAACGTGCTCGAGGTGCTGGAGCGTTTCGCCGAGGCCGAGGCGCACGTGCGCCTCGCCTCGGTGCTCGACCCGAACCTGCCCGAAGCCCATTGCAACCTCGCCAGCCTGATGCGCCATGCAGGGCGCCTCGAGGAGGCCGAGCTCGCCTATCGACGCGCACTGGCGCTGCGCCCCGACTATCCCGATGCGCTGTTTGGCCTGGCGACGCTGCTGCTGAGTCTCGGGCGCTTCGAGGAGGGCTGGCCGCTCTATGAGTCGCGCTACGCGCACCCGCGCTTCGTGCACCAACGCACCCGCGCCATGCTGCCTTGCCCGCAATGGCAGGGCGAGACGCTGGCCGGGCGCTCGCTGCTGGTATGGCAGGAGGATGGCCTGGGCGACATGATCCAGTTCGCGCGCTACCTGCCGATGCTCAAGGCCGCCGGCGCGAGCCGCGTGAGCGTCGCCTGCATGGGCGCCCTGCATCGCCTGCTGGCGGGCGTGGCCGGGGTCGACGCGGTGCTCGATCACGACAGCGCCCAGGCGCGGGCGGCGAGCTTCGATTGCTGGACCAGCCTGCTCAGCGCGCCCGCGCATTTCGGCACCTCGGCCATCACGATTCCGGCGCCCGTCGTCTTGCCGATGGAGCCGGCGCGGCTGGCACGCTGGCGCGCCCGTCTCGATACGCTCGATACCTTGGCGCCCGGAGCCGGGCGCAAGGTCGGGCTGGCATGGAAGGGCAATCCGCAACATCACAACGACGCGCATCGCTCGCTGCCGTCGCTGGCTGCGCTGGCGCCGCTCTGGTCGGTGCCGGGGATCGGCTTCGTCAGCCTGCAGAAGGGCGCGGGCGAGGACGAGATCGCGCCCGCGGCGGCCAGCCAGCCGCTGCTGGCGCTCGGCGCCGAGGCGGAGGACCTGGCCGACAGCGCGGCCATCCTCGCCCAGCTCGACCTGCTGATCTGCGTGGATACCTCGGTGGCCCATCTCGCCGCGACGCTGGGCGTGCCTTGCTGGGTCTTGCTGCCGGGGCGCGACGTCGACTGGCGCTGGATGCACGGGCGCGAGGACACGCCCTGGTACCCGGCGCGTCTGCGCCTGTTCCGGCAACGGGACGGGGAGGGATGGGAGCGGGTGGTGGCGCGCGTGAGACAGGCGCTGGGAGAGTGGGCGAGGACGCCTTCGGCCTGAGCGGCTCGGACCATGCCCGGCGCGAATCCCGCATGTGCCTACCTCAGCCCGCGCCCCATCTTCCCGACTTGGCCCGCAACGTCTCCACCGCGAGATCCACGAAGGCGCGCACCTTCTGGTTCACGTGCCGGCCTTCGCGATGGATCACGTGCACCGGCAGCGGCTCGATCTCGTAGTCGGCCAGCACGATCCGCAGGCGGCCCGCCGCGACTTCCTCGGTGATCTGGTAGGAGATGCCGCGCATGATGCCCAGGCCCGCCACCGCCGCGTCGATCGCCGAATCGTTGGTGGTGGTGGACAGGCGCGGCTGGATCGACACCAGGGTCTGGCGCTCGCCTTCGCGAAAGCGCCACTCGGCCGTGGGCGCCGCGCTCACGCTCTGGATCGTGACGTGCGAGGCCAGCTCGTCGGGATGCCGGGGCGTGCCATGCGCCTTCAGGTAGGCGGGCGAGGCGCACAGCACGCGCCGCACCTTGCCGACCGGGACCGCCTGCAGCGAGGAATCGGGCAGCTCGCCGATGCGGATCCCCACGTCCACGCCCTCGTCGACCAGGTTGACGATGCGGTCGAGAAACCAGCATTGCACGTTGACGGCCGGATAACGCCGCAGGTACGCGTGCGTGATCGGCAGCAGATGGAGCTTGCCGAACATCACCGGCGCGGTGACGGTCAACTGGCCGCGCGGCGTGGTGTTCTCGCTGGCGGCGCCCAGCTCCGCCGCGGCGGTGTCGGCGAGGATGCGCCGGCTGTCCTCGAAGAAGCGCGCGCCGGCGTCGGTCACGCGCACCACGCGCGTGGTGCGCGTGAGCAGCCGCACGCCGAGATGCGCCTCGAGTTCGGTCACCACGCGGCTGATCACCGAGGGCGAGACGCGCAGCTTGCGCGCGGCCGAGGCGAAACCCTCGGTCTCGACGACGGTGACGAAGACGGTCATTGCCTGATGCTTGTCCATGGGCGGGCGTGAAGATGGTGTGGCGGGTGAGCGGGCGCGATGGCCGTAAAGATAGCAGCATCGGGCGCCGTCGCCGGGCCGATTGAACCCGGCGGCACCCGTCTCAAAGATCGAGCAGCAGGCGCGAGCCGCCGCCCGATGCCGGGCTGGCCGGCACCGCGCAGCAGATCAGCGCCTCGCCCTCGGCCACCTCGAACTCCGGCGCGCTCGGATAGGCCACCGCGCCCTCGACGACACGTGCGCGGCAGGACCCGCAACTGCCGCTGCGACAGCCGTATTCGGGCGCGAGCCCGCGCGCCTCGGCCAGCTCCAGCAGCGAGCCGCCGTCCGGCTGCCAGCGCGCTTCCTTGCCCGACTTCACGAAGGCCACGGGCGTCGGCTCGGTGGCGGGCTCGCGCGCCGGGGCGGCCGCGGCGGCGGCATCGCGTCGTCGCTGCAGCCCCGAGGGGCCGAAGGCCTCGGCATGGATCCGCGCGTCGGCCACGTTGAGGTCGCGCAGCGCGTCGTACATCGACTGCATGAAGCCGCCGGGGCCGCACAGATAGAAGTCGTAGTCGTCGAAGGGCAGGGTGCGCCGCAGCAGCGCGATATCGAGGCGGCCGCCGAAGTCGTAGTCCTCGTGCGCTTGCGCGCCCACCGTGTCGCTGAGCGCGCGCACCACCGTCACCGCGCCTTTCGAGGCGGCGGCCAGTTGCGCGATCTCCGCGGAGAAGGCCCGCTCGCCGAGCGAGCGCGCCGAATGGAAGAACCAGGTCGGCCGCACGCGGCGCTTGCGCAGCCCCTCGTACACGATGTGCCGCAGCATCGCCAGCATCGGCGTGACGCCCACGCCCGCGGCCAGCAGCACGGCCGGCCGCATCTGCGCCGCGTCGATCGTGAAGGCGCCGGCCGGCGCGCGCGTCTCGAGCGTGCTGCCCAGGCGCAGCGTGTCGTGCAGGTAGGCGGACACCAACCCGTCGCGCTTGACGCTGATCCGGTAGACGCCGTCGGAGGGCGCGGTGGACAGCGTGTAGGTGCGAATCAGCGCGCGCTCCTGGCCCGGCGGCGTGACGCGGATCGGCAGGTGTTGGCCCGCCGCGTGCGGCAGCAGGCCGGCGCCGTCGGCCGGCCGCAGGTGGAAGGAGCGGATCGCCGGCGTCTCGTCGACGATGCGGGTGACCTCGAAGGGTCGCCAGGCATGGGCCAGCGCGGCGGCCTTCAGGCGGCTGGCGGCCTCGTCCCAGCTACCCGTCATCAGCGAGTTCGGCGACCAGCCGTCGACGCGAAAGCGCCAGCGTAGCGGCATCGCCTGCCGGC
This sequence comes from Burkholderia sp. SJZ089, assembly GCF_007828315.1. NCBI lineage: Bacteria > Pseudomonadati > Pseudomonadota > Betaproteobacteria > Burkholderiales > Burkholderiaceae > Burkholderia > Burkholderia sp. SJZ089. The sequence goes on from NZ_VIUM01000006.1 coordinate 215,143, forward strand.
GATGGATCACGCGGCGCGGCTTGAAATGCCACAGCCGCTCGGCGCCCTGGAAGGCGGCGATCTCCTCCGACTCGAGCTCGACGCTGGCCTCGCCCGTCATCTGCAGCATGTCGCCCGTTTCGAAATCGACGAACACCAGGCCGGCGCGCGGATTGACGAGGAAGTTGCCGAGCGTGGCGAAGAACAGGTTGCCGGCGAAGTCGGGCACGGTCAGCCGGCCGTCCTCGTCGATCCTGACGAAGCCGGCATTGCCGCCGCGATGCGAGACGTCGACCTGGCGCGCCTCGCCCTCGCCGACATAGGAGGCGACGAAGAAGGTATCGGCCGCCGCGATGATGGCGCGGGCACGCGCGTCGAGATGGTCGAACTCGAGCGGGGCGATGTCGGTGTATTGCGAGGGCTCGCGCACGAAACCGAAATCGCGCAACTGGATGTACTGCGGGCAGTTGCCGAAGCTCTGCCGCACCTGCACGTCGAAGCCGCCGGCCGTGTGCGCGCGCAGCGTGCCGTTCATGCGGTTGCGGCGGCGCGTATGCAGTTCGATGCCGAGCAGGCCGATCGCCGCGCCTTCGTACAGGCCGGGCGCGGCCGGATCGGCGGGATCGACGCCGGCCTCGACATGCAGCCGCCCCGGCTCGGGCGACTGCATGAAGCCGGGATGGCCGCTCAGGAAGCTCGCCCAGGCATCGCCGCGTTCATCGACGGCACCGAACGCGATGAAGGGCAACTGCGCGTAGAACTCGCGATGCTGGTCCGGCATGTAGTCGCGCACCACGCGCTGGCCTACCTCGTGCATCTTCCCGGCCACGCCGGTCCTGCGCTGGATCGCCAGCTCGCCCTCGTGCCAGGGCGATGCGGTTTCGGTGTGCGTGAGCTTCATGCCAGGACTCCCGGGAAATTGCGTGTCGTTCAGGCGGCCAGGCCGACCGGCGTCTTGCGGAACTCGACGAAGCCGGGCAGCGCCTCGATGCGGCTCAGCCAGGCATTGATGCGCGGGTAGAACGACAGGTCGACGTTGCCCTCGGGGGCCCGCGAGATGTAGCCGTACAGCGCGACATCGGCGATCGTCGCGGTCTCGCCCGCGATGAAGGCGTGGCCGGCCAGTTCCTCGTCGATCAGCTTGAGGATCCGGTGGGCGCGCGCGATCACCTCGTCGGCATGGTAGCTCGCGCCGAACACCGTGATCAGGCGCGCCGCGGCCGGGCCGTAGGCGATCTCGCCGGCGGCCACCGACAGCCAGCGCTGCACCGCCGCTTCCTCGACCGGCGCCTCGGGCAGCCAGCCCGGCTTGCCGGCGCGGCGCGCGAGGTAGACCAGGATCGCGTTCGAATCGGCGATCACCGTCTCGCCGTCGACCAGCACCGGCACCTGGCCGAAGCGGTTCAGCTTCAGGAACTCGGGCGACTTGTGGGCGGCGGCGGCCAGGTCGACCTCGATCGCGTCGTACTCGATGCCGAGCAGCGACAGCAGCAGGCGCACGCGGTGCGAATGGCCGGACAGCGGGTGGTGATAGAGCTTCATGGTGGAGTCCTTTGGGTCTGGGCGACCGGACCATCCGATCGCATGAAGCCAGTCTAGGGACGCGGCGCCGGGCGGGGAATCGGCCGCGGCGCGAATGGATTCTTCTCGAAACGCGAACAGTGGCGCGCAGTGCCGGGGTGAGGAATCGTCGGATGAATCGCTGCCGGAAGCGGTGGCAGCGCGCCGTGGGCGGCCTCGCGCAACGCGTCATCGAGGTGTCATGCGGCGGACATGCCGACGGCATGTCGGCGACGCGCGCGCCGGAAATCGGCAAGTCTTTCCAGTGCGCGACGCGGCTTTCAGGTAGGGATTTCCGTTGCGCGGCGCGATACGTTCGAACCCTTAAAACAAGGCGCTTTTCATGCGATTCAATAGTGATCCTGAGCTTTCTTGTCGGCGGAATTTCCCCTAAAGTATCGACGCCTCGGCGCGGCCCCGGCTGCCTTGGCGGAACCCGAGACGGAAAGGAACCACGATGAGTTTTGCTCCGAACGGCGGCGGCCTGCTCAGTGCGATCGGCGGCAGCCCCTTACCCAGTCCGCTCGGCGGACTCGCCGGTTCGCTGGCCTCTGGCGTTGCCGGCCAGCTCGGCCCGTTGGCCGGGGTGGCCAGCCATCTCGACACCGTGCAGCGCGCCATGCAGCTCGCGCAGACCGGCTTCTCGCTGCTGAACCGGCCGCCCTCGGCGATCGCCGAGTCGATCAACGGCCAGGTGGCCGGCAGCAGCGCCACGCTGACCCAGGCCAACCGCTACGTCACGCTCGACACGCCGCTGGGCCAGGACGTGCTGCTGGTGAGCGTGGCGATCGTCGACGAGCAGGTGAACCGGCTGCCGGAGATCCATCTCGACCTGCTCTCGCATCGCAACGACCTCAAGCCGGCCGACCTGATCGGCCAGCAGGTCAAGCTGCGCCTCGACCAGCAGCCCACCCAGGTATCGCTCGAGCGCGTGACGGCCTCCAGCGGCGATAACTATCGCTACTTCGACGGCTACGTGTGCTCGTTCGACCGCGTCGGCAACCCGGGCAGCGTCACGCAATACCAGATGTCGGTGGTGCCGTGGTTCTGGTTCCTGACGCGCTCGACCGATTGCCGGATCTTCCAGAACCAGAGCGCGCGCGACATCCTCTCGACCATCTTCACCGAGCACGGCTTCTCCGATTTCGCCTTCGACATCCGCAATGCGCAGAAGCCGCTCGACTACGTGGTGATGTACCAGGAGTCCTATTTCAACTTCTGCGCGCGGCTGATGGAGCAGGAGGGGCTGATCTGGACGCATCGCTACCAGAAGGACAAGCACATCCTCGCGATCGGCGACACCAACGGCGTGTTCCGCCCGATCGACGGGCTGGCGAGCGTGCCCTACGCGGACAGCGCCTCCAGCGAATACAACGGCATCGACCAACTGCACGAGGGCGGGCGCTTCGGGGTGGGCAAGGTGACCTACCGCGACTTCAACCACCAGACGCCGTCCTCGCCGCTGATGATGGTGCAGGCCGAATCGCTGACGCTCACGCATGCGCGGCTCGATACCACCGAGCGCTTCGAGCACCAGTCGCTCTACGACCACAGCGACGACGGCAACCGCTATGCGCGCTACGCGATCGAGGCCGAGGAGGCGCAGGCGCATCGCTACACGGGGCAGGGCTACGCCTGGCGCATGACGGCGGCCGGCAGCGTGAGCGTGACCGGGCATCCGGTGGCGGCCGACAACCAGGAGTACGTGGTGCTGCAGGTGCGCCACGAGGCGGTCAACGACTACACCCAGCACGCGGCCAGGCTGCCCTATCGCAACAGCTTCGCGCTGCTGCCGCAGAAGGTCGCCTATCGCGCGCAGCGGATGACCGCCAAGCCGCTGATCCAGGGCACCCAGTCGGCCATCGTGGTGGGCCCCAAGGGCGAGGAGATCCACACCAACGGCAGTTGCGTGAAGCTGCATTTCCTGTGGGACCGGCGCGGCAAATGCGACGGCTCCGATTCGATGTGGATCCGCGTCTCGCAGCCCTGGGCCGGCGCCGGCTGGGGCGCCGCGGCGATCCCGCGGATCGGCCAGGAGGTGCTCGTCGCCTTCAACCAGGGCGACCCCGACAACCCGGTGATCGTCGGGCGCATGTTCAACGGCGAGCAGGGCAACCCGTACCACGGCGCGGCCGGCCAGACCATGGGCATCAAGAGCCAGACGCACAAGGGCGCCGGCTCCAACGAACTGCTGATGAGCGACGTGGCCGGCGCGCAGATGCTCTACCTGCACGCGCAGAAGGACATGAACACGGTGGTGGAGGACGCGCAGACCACCTCGGTGCTCAAGGGCGATCGCACCGTCCACGTCGCCAAGGGCAACGACGCGACCACCGTCCATGTCGGCGACCAGAAGACCGTGGTGGCGCAGGGCAAGACCGATTACCTGGCGCCCAACGGCACGCACACCATCGAGGCCAAGGAACTGTGGATCAAGATCGGCGGCGATGCCGGCACGAAGATCCACATGACCGGCGACGTGATCGAGATCTACAAGGGCCGGTCGGTGATCCACATCGACGCCGACAACATCAAGGTGCAGGCCGCGCGCACCGACATCAATCCCGACAACAGCTGAGCGAGCCGGCGAGCATCGCTCACCCACCAGGAAGCCGAGCATGTACCAGATGCACGAGGGCAGCTTCGCGATGCCCGAGGCGTGGCAGGACAAGACCATGAACGTATTCGTGTCGGCTGCCACCGGCACCGAGGGCGTGAGTTTCGTGATCACCCGCGAGCCCCTGCCGTGGGGCATGAAGTTCGCCGAATACACCGCGGGCGAGATCCGCAAGCTGGCGCGGCAGGTCAGCGACTACGCGGCGGTCTCCAGCGAGGAAACCAGCGTGTCGGGCCGCGAGGCCTTCGCGCACGAATACACCTGGACCAACAACCGCGCGCCGATCCAGCAGCGCCTGACGATGGTCGAATACGGCCGCGTGGTGCTGATGCTGACCTTCACGGCGCCGGGCGCGATCAGCGACACGCAGCGCGAGCAACTTCAGGCGCTGATCGCCAGCCTGCAGTTGCGCGAGCCGGCCTGAGCGGGGCAGCGGCCATGTCCGATTCCACCACGCCCACCTACCAGGAGCCGAGCGGCAGCGCCGAGCAGCGCGTCGCGAACCTGCAGACGCTGGAGGACGGGGAGAAGACCAAGCAGCAGCAGATGGGCTGGGTGGACGGCGCCAACTACGGCATGACCGGCGCCGACATCGGCTATGCCGCCTACGCGGGCGGCTCGGCCGCGCTGGCGGGGGGCGCCGGCGGCGCGGCCGCGCTCGGCGCCGGCGCGCTGGCCGCGGCGCCCGCGGTGATCGCCTTCGGCGGCGCGATGCTGCTGGAGAAGATCGGCGTGACCGGCGCGATGGCCAGCGGCTTCACCCGGCTCGGCGACGCGCTCGGGCTCACGATCGGCCGCGGCGACCCGCACCCGGCCTGCGTCGGCGACGACATCGCGCATTCCTCGGGCTTCTGGGGCATGGTGGCGGGGCTCGCGGTCGGTGTCGCGATCGGCGCGGCGATCGCCGCCACGGTCGCCACCGGCGGGCTGGCCGGCGCGGTGATCGTCGGCTGCGTGATGGCCGGCGGCCTGAGCCTGGGCAGCGCGCTCGCGCAGGCCAGCCAGAGCATGGGCAGCAACTGCGGCAAGATCATGACCGGCTCGCGCACCGTCTACTTCGAGAAGAAGAAGGTCGCGCGCGTGAGCGACCTGGTGCAGTGCGAGCATCACTCGGGCGCGCCCGAGCCGCTGGTCGAGGGCAGCAGGACGATCTTCGTCAACGGCCTGCCGCTGGTTCGGATCGGCCACGAGACGCATTGCAGCGGCAAGGTCAACTCGGGGCGCAACAGCATCTGGATCGACAAGACCACCGGGCAATACGGCCCGAAGAACCCGGAGCTGACGGCCGGCCAGGAGTTCCTGGCCGGGCTGCTGGGCGGCCTGATCGGCGCGAAGCTCGGGCATATGGCCGGCGAGCATTTCAAGCCGCGCTCCAGCGAATCGGTGGAGCAGAGCGGCGTCAACGAGAAGAACAGCACCTGCGACGAGGACCCGGTCGACGTGGCGACCGGCGAGGTGGTGGAGATCCGCCGCGACCTGGCGATCCCCGGCGTGCTGCCGCTCGAGCTGACGCGTCGCTACCGCACCCGCTCGACCGAGGCGGGCCTGCTGGGCGAGCGCTGGTCCGACAACTGGTCGCAGCATCTGCGTTTCGATGGCGGGCGCATGGTGCGCTTCCACGACGGCGCCGGACTGGCGCTCGGGTTCGATGCGCCGCAGGCGGCGCTGGACGGCATCAACCTGCGCGAGCCGCGCTACCGGCTGGTCGGCTGCCGGCGCGAGCCGCGCCTGATCGATCGCGACACGCGCCAGGTACGGGTGTTCGCGCCGCTCGACGCCGAGCGGGCGTCGCGCCTGGAGCGCATCGAGGATCTCGACGGCAACGCGATCGCGTTTGCCTACGACGAGGCCGGCCGACTCGCCGAACTGCGGCACAGCGACGGCTACCGGCTCGAACTGGCCTATGACCGCGACGCGCCTTGCCCCGAGCGGATCGTGCTGCACGACGCGGACGGCGGCGCGCAGACCCTGGTCGAATACGCCTATCGGCACGGGCAACTGGTGCGCGCGGCGAGCTTCCAGTTCGGCACGCTGGGCTACGACTACGATGCGCGCGGCTGGATGACGAACTGGCGCGACGCCGGCCGTACCGACGTGCACTACCTCTACGACGGCGAGGGCCGCGTGGTCGAGACCGGCACGCGGCAGGGCTTCCATACCGGCCGCTTCGTCTACGAGCATCGGCGCACGCGCGTGATCGACGCCGATGGCGAGCGGATCTACGACTACGACGGCGAAGGCCTGGTGCATGCCTATACCGATGCGCTCGGCCATTGCACGCGCATCGAGTGGGCGCTCGGCCGGCAGCTCGCGCGTGTCGACGCGCTGGGCCGGCGCACCGAATTCCGCTACGACGCGCGCGGTCAGCTGGTCGCCATCGTCGACGCATCCGGCAGCGAGGCGCGTTTCGAGTACGACGACGCGCAGCAACTGGTTGCGGTGAGGCTGCCCACGGGCCTGCGCGTCGAGCTCGAATACGATCACCTGCGGCGGCTGATTGCGCGCAAGGCGCCGGACGGCACCACCACGAGCTATCGCTACGGCGCGCGCGGCGAGCTGCTGCGCATCGTGCAGGGCGATCGCGAAACGCGCCTCGACTACGACGCGCGCCTGCGTTCCAGCGAGATCGTCCTGCCGGGCGGCGCGCGTTTCCGGCGGCAGGTGGACGTGCTCGGGCGGCTGCTGGAGGAAACCGGGCCGGACGGACAGTGCACGCGGTTCGACTATCGTGCCGGCCCGGACAATCCGCGTGGCGCGCTGCGCACCATCACGCGCCCCGACGGGACCACCGCGCAGGCGCGCTACGACAGCGAGGGGCTGGCCATCGAGCTGGTCGATCCGCTCGGGCGTTCGGTGAAGCGCGCCTACGGGCCGTTCGACATGCTGCGCGAGTCGATCGACGCGGCCGGCCAGGTCACGCGCTTCGAGCACGATCACGCGACGCGCTTCGCGCGCGTCACCAATGCGCTGGGCGAGAGCTGGACCTACCGGTACGACGCGGCGGGCCGGCTGGCGAGCGAGACCGACTGGGGCGGGCGGACCACGCATTACGAGCGCGATGCCTGCGGCCGCCTGGTGCAGCGCCGCTTCGCCGACGGCGGCATATGGCGATACGCCTACGACGACGGCGATCGCGTGAGCGAGATCGACGCGGGCGACGTGCGGCTCGTCTATCGCTACGACGCGAACGGGCGCATCGCGGCGGCGCAGGTGCTCGGCGAGACGCCGCACACCATCCGCTTCGCCTACGACGCGAGCGGCCGCCTGGTCGGCGAGGACCAGCATGGCGCCCTGCTGCGGCATGCCTATGACGCCAACGGCCGCCGCAACTGGCGCGGCACGGCCGGGCGCGAGACATCCTACGAGCACGATGCGCTGGGCGGGCTGACCCGGGTCGGCGCCCTGTCGATCTCGCGCGATGTGCTGAGCCGCGAGACCGGCCGGCGCGCGGGCGAGTTCGTCGCGCACCGGCAGTACGACGTGATGGGGCGGATCCAGCGGCAGATCGCCGGTCCGCACGCGGCCTTCGAGGCCTTGCAGGGCGGCGCGGCCGATGCGCTGGCGCAGTTGCAGCGGCAGGTCTATCACTACGACGCGGCGGGGCAGCTCGAGCGCGTCGAGACCGGGCAGGACGTGCGCGACTACCAGCATGACCTGCGCGGACAGGTGGTCTCGGTCGGCAGCCTGCTGCAGCCCGCCGAGCACTATGCCTACGATGCGGCCATGAATATCGCCGCGCACGGCCGGCGCGGCCCCGACGACACGCATCGCTACGCGCGCGGCGGGTTGCCGGAGCAGATCGGCCACACGCGCTACCGCTACGACGCGCGCGGGCGCACCATCGAGAAGACCGTCGAGCAGCCCGGCTTTCGCCCCCGGACCTGGCAATACCGCTGGGATGGCCTGAATCGCCTGGTGCGCGTGGTCACGCCCGAGCGCGGCGTCTGGGCCTATCGCTACGACGCCTTCAACCGGCGCGTCGCGAAACAGCGCGTCGGCGCGCCCGAGCGGGTCCGCTTCCAGTGGGACGGCAACCTGCTTGCCGAGCACTGGACCGAGCAGCGCGACGGCACCACCGGGCAGGTGGTGACCTGGCATATCGAGCCGGGGAGTTTCGCGCCGCTCGCGCAGGAAACCGACGCGGGGCTCTATCCGGTGCTGGGCGACCAGGTCGGCCTGCCGAGCGCCGTGTTCGACACGCGCGGCAGGGCGGTGTGGCAGTCGGGCGGCACCCTGTGGGGCAAGTTGATGGCGGCAGGGCAGGTGGCCGCGAACGACGCCGACGCGGCGATCGACACCACGCTGCGGTTTCCCGGGCAATGGGCCGACGAGGAGAGCGGGCTCAGCTACAACCTGCAGCGCTACTACGATCCCGATTCGGGGCGCTACCTGAGCGTCGATCCGATCGGGCTGGCGGGCGGCTTCAATACCCAGGCCTACGTGGCCGATCCGCTCGCCTGGGCCGATCCGCTGGGCCTGGTCGGCTGCTCGACCAAGCTCGGCAAGAACATGATGGAGGACATGGGCCTGCCGCGCTCGACCGGCTGGAAGGGTTACCAGGCGCATCACGTGATTCCGAAGGAACTGTACAATCACCCGGCCCTCGAACGGATCAACTACGACATCGACAGCGCCGACAACGGCATTTTCCTGAGGAAGACCGACGACGGCGTCAGCACCATGTCGCGGCACCAGGGCAACCACGACGGTTATACCCAGTCGGTCAAGGACGCGCTCGACAAGATCGACCTCAACCAGTCGAACAGCGAGATCGCCAAGCAGGTGGCCGACATCCAGAACGTCGCCAAGAAGGGCATGCAGGACGGCTATCCGATTCGTCCGCTCGACATGGATCCGGCCGGCGGTCAGGCCGGCAATTCGAGGGTCTACAACATGTGGTCGGGAATCTTCAGCAAAGGGGGATGGTAATGAACCCGCAACGCGCGACCGAAGCACTGGCCTTCGCCTTCACGCCGGCCCTGTTCAAGGGCCTGTCCGGCCAGGTTCCGCCGCGGGCCATCGTGATCGGCGATCTCGCCCTCGCCTTCGAGGCGGCCTTCGAGCAGAACCTGCCGGCCGGCCAGGCGGTCTGGCTCGACGTGGTGGAGAACTGGCGGGGTCGGCTGCGCGAACACGCGCAGTTCGACGAGGCGCATGAATTCGTCGGCGACCAGCTCGGCGAGCTTCAGCAGCAGCACGCCTCGGCGCAGCTCGACTACCGCAAGAAGAAGGTGAGGAAGGTGAACACCGCGCGCGACGATTTCCAGTTTTCCGATGCCCGCGAGGATGCCTATTTCGTCCTGTCCACCATCGCCATCCATCGCTATCTCGACGACTTCCTCGGCGAGCCGTTTTTCGAGGACGTGTTCGCGCTCTATCGCGCGGGCGGCTGGCCATGCGGCATGAAAGACGACCAGTTGATGGTGTTCGATCCGGATTCGATCGCCTGAGCATGACGGCACCCGACGACGGGACGGACGAGGCGCCGCCCCAGGATTTCGAGCGCCGGGGCGTGGTTTCGGTGTGGCTCGGGATGGTCGATCGTCGCGACGACACGCACCTCGATACGCTACGCGATCTGTGCGGTGTGCGCTACTACCGCCTCGACGACCAGGAAAGCAATGTCTTCGATTTCCGCCTGACGAGCGTGGCCGAGTTGCTTGCCGAGCTGTCGTATTCCACGACTTATGCCGAAGCGGTGATCGCCGCGGCCGCCGCGCGAGGCATTCACGCGGCGCGCAGCGTCGTCGTGCAATACGACTTCGCCTATGATCCCCGGCGCGTTGCCGCCAGGCTCGACGGCGACCCGGTGTTCATCGGCGTGTTCGATTATTCGGATGCCTGACGGCGTCGCGTCGCGCGCTCGCGGCATGGTTTCCCTGTGCTCGTGAGCAGGTTCGGGCAGCGCCCGGCCGGCGGCGCGAAGCCGCCGGCCGGATCACCGCCCGCCACGGTTGCGCTCTGCCTCGCTCAGCGGCTGTTGCCCGCCAGCTTCGCCAGCGCCGCGGCCACCCCCGCGCCATAGGCCGGATCGGCCTTCGCGCAGTTCTCCACGTGGCGCTGCTTGACCTCCTCGCGCGCGTCGCCCATCGCCCGCGCCGTGTTGTCGAACAGCGCCTGCTTCTGCGCCTCGTTCATCATGCGGAACAGGTTGCCCGGCTGCTGGTAGTGATCCTCGTCGACGCGATGATCCCAATGCGCGGCCGCGCCGTCGATCGCCAGCGGCGGCTCGTTCAACTGGGGCTGGTCGGTCCACTCGCCCTTGCTGTTGGGCCAGTACGAGGGCGTGCCGCCGAGGTTGCCGTCGGTGCGCATCGCGCCGTCGCGGTGATAGCTGTGGAACGGGCACTTCGGCGCGTTCACCGGGATGTGGTTGAAGTTCACGCCGAGCCGGTAGCGCTGCGCGTCCGGGTAGGAGAACAGCCGCGCCTGCAGCATCTTGTCGGGCGAGTAGCCGATCCCCGGCACGATGTTCGAGGGCGAGAAGGCGGCCTGCTCGGTTTCGGCGAAGAAGTTCTCGGGGTTGCGGTTCAGCTCGAAGTAACCCACCTCGATCAGCGGGAACTCGCCCTTCGGCCAGACCTTGGTCAGGTCGAACGGGTTGAACGGGAAGGCCTTGGCCTGCGCGTCCGTCATCACCTGGATGAACAGCGTCCAGCGCGGGAACTCGCCGCGCTCGATGCTCTGGTACAGGTCGCGCTGGTGCGATTCGCGATCCTTGCCCACCAGTTGCTCGGCCTCGGCGTCGGTCAGGTTCTCGATGCCCTGCTGGCTGCGGAAGTGGAACTTCACCCAGCTGCGCTCGTTGGCCTCGTTGATGAAGCTGTAGGTGTGGCTGCCGAAGCCGTGCATGTGGCGGAAGCTGCGCGGCAGGCCGCGCTCGCTCATCACGATGGTGACCTGGTGCAGCGCCTCGGGCAGCAGCGACCAGAAATCCCAGTTGCTGTCGGCGCTGCGCATGCCGGTGCGCGGATCGCGCTTGATCGCGTGGTTGAGGTCCGGGAACCGCAGCGGATCGCGGAAGAAGAACACCGGCGTGTTGTTGCCCACCACGTCCCAGTTGCCTTCCTCGGTGTAGAACTTCAGCGCGAAGCCGCGGATGTCGCGCTCGGCATCGGCCGCGCCGCGCTCGCCCGCCACCGTCGAGAAGCGCGCGAACATCGGCGTTTGCTTGCCGATCTCCGAGAAGATCCTCGCCTTGCTGTAGCGCGTGATGTCGTGCGTGACCGTGAAGCTGCCGTGCGCGCCCGCGCCCTTGGCGTGCATGCGCCGCTCGGGGATCACCTCGCGGTCGAAGTGCGCGAGCTTCTCGATCAGCCAGACGTCCTGCAGCAGGGCCGGGCCGCGCGGGCCGGCGGTCTGGATGTTGAGGTTGTCGCTGACCGGGGCGCCGGCCGCGTGGGTCAGGTAGGTCGGGGTCGTCTTGTCGGACATGAAACTTCTCCTGAGCTTGAGTGTGGGGAGCGCGCGCCGATCGGTTCGGCACGACGCGCTGCCGGCGCGGCAGCGGGCTGCATCGCGCGAGGGCAGGTGTTCCGTGGCGGGGTCTCGCGCATCGCGCCTCGCGGCGGGCGATGTGCGCGCAGCGGATTCTGGGCGAAGCCGCCGCGGCTTGCAGAGATGGTCCCGGCAGGCGCGCGGCGCTTCGCGGCAGTTTCGGCGCGGATCGGCTATCGTATTTGCAGCGCGGCGCGAGACGCATCGAAGCCAACGGAAAACGCAATCAGTTTCCCTTGTGCGATAGCCAATCTCAATAAAAACCGCGCGACGATTGCTGCCATTTCACGTGCAATCCGGACACGGAGCGCGGCGAGACAGGCGGGGGATGCCGGTAGCGGGCGAGGGCCTGCCCGCGGGTTCAGGCTATCGGGTCCATTCGAATATTGAATTTCACAGGCCGGCGGCGTTCCGGCGATAGTGCTGACCCGACAAGAGACCGCGCAATCCTGGCGGCGCACGACCCTCGAACTGGAGAACCAGCCGGCATGACACCCGAACCATCCCTTCCCGGCCAATCCGAACACGGGACTTCCCGGCAGGCGGGCGCGGCGCCCGCGGTGCTGGTTTCGCTGCTGAGGGCAGCCGACGTCGAGATCGGCGGCAAGCGCGCCTGGGACATCCAGGTTCACGACAGCGAGGTCTATCGGCGCATCTTCTCGAGCTGGTCGCTGGGCTTCGGCGAAGCCTACATGGACGGGCTGTGGGATTGCGAGCGGCTCGACGAGCTGTTCACCAGGCTGCTGCTCACCGATATCGACATGGCGGCGGTCGGCATGGCCAAGCTGCGGCTCGGCTACGAGCACCTGCGGCATCGCCTGTTCAACCTGCAGTCGAGAAGCCGTGCGTTCCAGGTGGGCGAGCAGCACTACGACGCCGGCAACGACGTGTTCGAGGCCATGCTCGATTCGCGCATGATCTATTCGTGCGGCTATTGGGAACACGCCACCGATCTCGAGCAGGCGCAGTTCGACAAGCTCGACATGCTGTGCCGCAAGCTGCAGTTGAAACCCGGCGAGACCCTGCTCGACATCGGCTGCGGCTGGGGGGGCCTGGCCAAGTTCGCCGCCGAGCGCTACGGCGTGAAGGTGACCGGCGTGACCGTCTCCAAGGAGCAACTGGCGCTGGCGCAGGAGCGCTGCCGCGGGCTGCCCGTCACGCTGCTGCTGCAGGACTATCGCGAGCTGCAGGGCAGCTTCGACAAGATCGTCTCGGTCGGCATGTTCGAGCACGTCGGCCCGAAGAACTACCGGACCTACTTCGATACCGCCAGGCGGCTGCTGGCGCCCGAGGGCATCTTCGTGCTGCATTCGATCGGCATCGCCAGCGAGTCGGCCGGCACCGATCCCTGGATCGACCGCTATGTGTTCCCCAACGGCAAGCTGCCGGCGCCGGGGCAGATCGTCGAGGCGGTGGACGGGCGCTTCCTGATCGAGGACTGGCACAACTTCGGCCCCGACTACGACCGCACGCTGATGGCCTGGTGGGCGCGTTTCGATGCGGCCTGGCCGAGCCTGAAGTCGAGCTACGACCTGCGCTTCTATCGCATGTTCAAGTACTACCTGCTCTGCTGCGCGGGCTTCTTCCGCTCGCGCCAGGGGCAGCTCTGGCAGATCGTGCTGACCCATCCGCAGCGCCGCGAGACCTATCGCTCGGTGCGGCTGAGCGCGAGCTCGGCGCGCTGAGGTAGCGGGCAGGGCGGCGCCTGCCCCGGCGAGCGCCGTGCCGGCGTTTCGCGGGGCGAAGCGGCCCGCGCCGGCGCTTGTCGCGCGCGACGCGACGACGGACAATCGCCGGGCCGTCCCCGCGCGCGAGCCCTCGCGCGCGGCCTCCGATCCGCTTCCGCTCCGAACCATGCGCGTCCCGTTCCGTTCCTGCCTGCGTCTGTTGTCGATCCTCGCCATGCTGCTGGTCGCGCGCGAGGCGCTGGCCGTCGATCACGACATCCTCTGGAAGCGCATCAGCGGCCAGTGCCTGCCGAACTACCAGGCCCGCGAAAGCTACAGCCCCTGCGCCTTCGTCGATACCGCGCACGGCTACGTGCTCTACAAGGTCGACCGCGATCCCTATCAATACCTGCTGCTGCCGAGCGAGCGCATCACCGGCATCGAGGATCCCCGCCTGGCCGCGCCCGGCACGCCCAACTACTTCTGGTATGCCTGGCAGGCGCGTGCGCTGCTGGCCGAGAAGCTCGGCAAGCCGCTGCGCGAGACCGACATCGCGCTGACCGTGAATGCCGAGAACGCGCGCACGCAGAACCAGCTGCATATCCATATTTCCTGTCTCGAGCCGAAGGTGCGCGCGATGCTCGACACGCTCGAACCCGGCAAGCTGGGCGATGACTGGTTCGCGCTGCCGGGGCGCATCGGCTGGCACGGCTACATGGCCAGGAAGATCGATGCGGCCGATCTGGCGCATACCGATCCCTTCGTCCTGGTGCGCGATAAGCTGGCCGCCGAGCACGAGCCGCTGGCCTATACCGGCGTGGCGCTGGTCAAGCTCGACGCGCGACGCTTCCTGGTGCTGGCGGCCACGGGCAATGCGCTGCTCGGCGTGCCGGCCGAGGAGATGCAGGATCATCGCTGCAGCATCGCCGGTTGAGCGCTGGTTGAGCGCTGACTCAGCGAGATTCGGGCGCAAATCGGGCAGCGCGAAAAATTCGACGACGGCCGTCACAAACGGGTCGCCTCGAACGTCTGGCGAAGGTCACGGCCGTGCGGACCGTGTCCGCCGCGCTCCCGCCCGGGCCGGGAGGCGGCGATGTCTCGATCCCGCCCTCTCTACACGGGCCGACCATCATGATTCGAACCCCAGCCGCCGCGAACGATCCCGCCTCCGGCGACAGCAGCGACGGCGACGAAGCCGGCAATGCGATACGCCGCTTCGACCGCCTGCGTCCGCGCCTGCACGGCATCGCCTATCGCATGCTGGCCTCGGTGGCCGAGGCCGAGGACGTGGTGCAGGACGTCTGGCTGCGCTGGCACGGCGCGAATCGCGAGGAGATCGACAATGCCGAGGCCTGGCTGGTGTCGGTCACCACCCGCATCGCGATCGACCGGCTGCGCGCGGCCAAGGTCCAGCGCGAGCACTACAGCGGCTTCTGGCTGCCCGAGCCCGCGCTGTCCGAGGCGCCGGCCACGCCCGACCAGCTCGCCGAGCGTGCCGACGATCTCTCGGTGGCCTTCCTGATGCTGCTCGAACGCCTGACGCCGGAGGCGCGCGCGGCCTTCCTGCTGCGCGAGGTGTTCGACGCCGGCTACGACGAGGTGGCCAGCGCGATCGGCAAGAGCGAGGCGGCCTGCCGCCAGTTGGTGAGCCGCGCCCGCACGCAGTTGCGCGAGGCGCGGCCGCGCTTCGCCGTCTCGCCGGCGCGGCATCGGCAGTTGCTGACGGGTTTCGCGCGCGCGCTCGAGAGCGGCGACTTCGCGACGCTGCAGGCGCTGCTGGCCGAGGATGCGGTGCTGATCGGCGACGGCGGCGGCCGGGTGCCGAGCTTTCCCTGGCCGATGGTCGGCGCTCGGCGCATCGCGCAGCTTTTCTACGCGGGCGCGCGGCGCTTCCCGGGCGCGGTGCGCGCCGAGCTCGCTGTGCTCAACGGCCAGTGGGCGCTGCTGCGCTTCATCGACGGCCGGCTCGAATCGGCGCAGACCTACGAGACCGACGGCGAACGCATCCGGCGCATCCTGGTGCAGCGCAATCCCGACAAGCTGGCGCGGATCGCCGCCGCGCGCGGCGAGGCCGTCGGCGGCGACGGCTGGGCGCCGGCTCCCTGATGCGCGGCGATTGATGCGCGGAGATTGATGTGCGGCGATCAAGGCAAGGCGATCGATGCACGGCGATTGGTGCGCGCGCGGCAACGGCGTGAGCCCGCCGCGCGGCTTCCGCGCTTGATCGCTCGCTCCTAGCATGGGTTCAGTCCGGCGCGCGGCCGGATCCGGCGATCGGGCCGGTGCCGCGCGGCCGCCATCCACCCATCATGGAGTGCCCTCATGTCCCAACGTATCGACGCCTCGCGCCAATCCTCCAAGCTGTTCCACAAGTTGATCGAGTTCAGCAACCTGCTGCACGACAGCACGATCGAGCGAACCATCCTCGATCTCGTCTCGATCCGCGCCTCGCAACTGAACGGCTGCGGCTTCTGTGTCGACATGCACGTCAAGGAGGCGAGCCTGCATGGCGAGCGCGCGCTGCGCCTGCACCACCTGGCGATCTGGCGCGAGTCGACGCTGTTCGCGCCGCGCGAGCGGGCCGCGCTGGCCTGGACCGAGGTGCTCACGCGCCTGCCCGAGCAGGGCGTGCCCGACGAGATCTACGAGCGCGTGCGCACGCAGTTCTCCGAGGCGGAATTGTCGGACCTGAGCTTCGCGGTGATGGCGATCAATGCCTGGAACCGTCTCAACGTCGGCTTTCGCACCGTGCCCGGCTCGGCCGACAAGGCCTATGGGCTCGACAAGGCGAACCTGTCCTGAGCGGGCTTGCCGGGTCGCGCGGGCGGCCCGGTGAAAAAACGCGAAACGCTGTCACAACATGCGCGCGCCGGACGTCTTGTGGTGATCCGCAACCCTGTTCGAGCCCGCCATGTCCCTGTTTCCCGATCATCGCGCCGCCGCCCGCCCGGGCGGCGACGACGTTTTCGCCGCCAGCTTCGCCACCAGCTACACGGGCGTGATCGCCTTCCTCGCGGTGGCGGCCGAAGGGAGTTTCGCGAAGGCCGGCGAGCGGCTCGGCATCGGCCGCTCGGCGGTCAGCCGCAACGTGCAGAAGCTCGAGACCCAGCTCGACGCGCGGCTGCTGTTGCGCACCACGCGCTGCACCCAGCTCACGCGCGAGGGGCAGTTGTTCTACGAGCATTGCCGCCCTGGCATCGAGCAGATCGCGCAGGCGCTCGACGAGATGCGCGAGCTGCGCAGCGGGCCGCCGCGCGGCGCCTTGCGAATCCGCGCGGCCAGCGGCTTCGGCCGGCGCGTGGTGGCGCCGCTGCTGCGCGGCTTTCGCGAGCGCTATCCCGAGATCGCGCTCGACCTGCTGCTGCACGACGGGCCGCCCGATTTCGCCGCCGGGCGCATCGACGTGGCGTTTCGCGACGGCATCCTGGAGGACAGCCAGCTGATCGCCCGGCGGCTGATGCCGATGCGCCTGCTGGTCTGCGCCTCGCCCGCTTATGCGAGCCGCCACGGCTTGCCGCGCGATCTCGGCGAACTCGCCGCGCATCGTTGCATCGGCCTGCGCGGCGCGGCCGGTTCGGTCGAGGCCTGGACGTTTCGCGTCGAGGGCGGCGGGCGCCGCGTCGTGCCCGAGGCGCGCCACGGCTTCAACGATCCCGAACTGGCGATGCAGGCGGCCCTGGACGGCGAGGGGCTGGCGCAACTGCCGGCCTACCTGGCCTGCGAGGCCTTGCGCGAGGGACGGCTGCTGGCCTGCCTGGGCGCCTTCGCCGACGAGGATCGTGGCCACTATCTCTGCTATCCGAGCCGCAAGCACCTGCCCACGCGGATCCGCGTGTTCGTCGACTACATGAGCGAGGCGACGCGCGCGCTCGACTTCGATTGCGCGCCGGGGCTGCTGAGCTTGTCGGCCTGAGCGGCCGGTGGTTCGCGACGGCAGGCAAGCGCGGCGCGATCGCATCGATTCCGTCGAGGTGGCGACGGCGCGCCGGCATCGAGCGCGCGCGGCATAGGCTGGGCCGCCGCGCCGTGGCACCATGTGCGCTCGTTTTTTTCCGCGCTTGCTGTTGCCGCGCCTGCTCTGCCACCGATCCGCCCGAACCGATGACCACCCAAGCCGCCTATTCGATCCAGCTCGCCGAGGGCAAGCACGAGGCCGCGCGCGAGCTGCTCGCGCGCAAGCTCGACGACTACAACAACCTCAATTCGGGCCAGCCCGACAACACGCCGCTCGACCTGGTGGTCAGCGACCCGGCCACCGGCGAAGTGCTGGGCGGCCTGTCGGGACGCACCTCGCTGGGCATGTGCTTCATCGACATGCTGTACTTGCCGGAGACGTTGCGGCGCGGCGGGCAGCGCACTGCTGGCCCGCGCGCAGGAGGAGGCGAGGCCGCGCGGCTGCGACAACGCCGTGCTCTACACGATTTCGTTCCAGGCGCCGCGCTTCTACGAGAATCACGGCTTTCGCGTGTTCGGCGAGGTGCCCTGCCAGCCGGCCGGCACCTCGCGCTACTTCATGATCAAGCCGCTCTGAAGCGCGCCGGGTTCAGTTGCCGTCGCCGACCAGGCCGGTGCGCTCCTGGGCGCCCCAGCGCTGGTTGCCGCGCAGGAAGTGCACCCAGCCGAGCGCGGCGCCGGTATGGCGCAGCACCTGGAAGCTGAAGGGCTCCAGCACCGAGGCGACGAAGGCGATGGCCAGGCTCGATTGCTCGCGATAGCCGGTCCAGCGGCGATAGAGATGGATCGACCAGAGATGGAAGGCGAAGTCGATCACGATCTTGGCCGCGATCACGCCCGAGATCGACAGCGCCACATGGAAGCGGTGCTCGACGAGGAACACGAACAGCAGAGCGATGGCGGTCAGGCCGTAGATCGGCTGCAGCGTGTCGAGCGCCTTGACCGGCAGCATCAGCATGCCGAGCTGGCCGTAGCGGCGGTTGCCGGTCATGTCGCGGTTCCAGTACTGGGTCTGCAGGAAGCCCGCGAACCAGCGGCGGCGCTGGCGCAGGAAGCTGCGCAGCGTGCCGGGCGCGTCGGTGTGCGCATGGGCGTCGCCGATCACGCGCACGCGCCAGGTCTCGCCGTGCTCGACCGCGTAGCGGCGCAGCCGATGGATCAGTTCGTAGTCCTCCACGAGGCATTCGCCGTCGAAGCCGCCCACCTTGAGCAGCGCGTCGAGGCGGAAGCAGGCGAACGCGCCCGAGATCAGCAGCAGGCTGTCGGCGCGCATCCAGGCGAAGCGCGAGATGAAGTTGCGGATGTACTCGTAGGTCTGGAACCACTGGAAGAAGCGGCCCGACAGGGTGCGCGCGCAGATCGGCGTGAGGATGCCGGTGGCGGCCACCAGCGCCGGCTCGGCCGCGAAGGCGCGGCGCATCGCGGCGCAGGCGTCGCGCGCCAGGCGCGTGTCGGCGTCCACCGTCATCACCGCGTCGGTCTCGATGTGCAGCAGCGCGGCATTGAGCGCGGCGGCCTTGCCGCCGTGCGGCACGCGCAGCCAGCGCAGGTTCGGGTGGGTCGTGCTGGGCGCGCTCAGCTCCCCGTCGGGTGCCTGCACCAGCCCGTATTGGCGCGTCAGCACGCCGATCGTGTCGTCGCTCGAGCCGTCGTCGGCGAAGATGATCTGCTGCAGCGGCTCGCTCTGCGAGAACAGGCCGTCGAGCGTCACCTTGATCACGCTGGCCTCGTTGTAGGCGGCCACCACCACGCCGAGGCTCGGCTGGCGAGCGCCGGGCGCGGGCCTGGCCGGCGCATGCAGGCGCGAGATCGGGCCGGCCAGCGGCAGGATCTTGAAGGCCACGAAGGACAGCAGCAGCGTGTCGTAGATCACGTAGGCGATGCCCACCGACCAGGACACCAGGCCCGGCACCAGGGCGCGCGTGAGCAGCAGCACCCACACGGCGATCGCGGTGCCGTGGATCAGCACGCTGGCCAGCGTGGTGCCGCGCGGCGTGAGGCGCGGCGACATGCGCGTGCGGGCCTGCTCGAGCGCTTCGCGCGCGGCCGCGATGGTGCCGTGGCTGCCGCTGCCGGTGGCGGGGCGCCGCGGCGGGTTCGACGGACGGTCCATGCGGGGCTCCCGGACGAGGGTGGAAGGAGGGCAGCTCACGGCAGCATCCGGCGCAGGACCGACTCGCGATCGAACAGCTCGTGCTTGAGCGCGCCGAGGATATGCATGGCGAGCACCACGTACAGCGCGTAGGCGGCCCAGGTGTGCATCGCGCCGAACAGGTCGTGCAGATGATCCTTCACCGCCGGCGGCAGGCTCTCGATGAAGCCGAGGCGGAACCAGGGGATCACGTAGTAGAGCGACATCGGATGCGTGGCCGCGCCGTTCCAGGCCGAGTCGTGCAGCCAGCCGGTGATCGGCAGCGTGAACATCAGCACGTAGAGCAGGAGATGGGCGACATGCGCGGCGCGCAGTTCCCAGCGGCGGAACCAGGCCGGCAGCGACGGCGGGCGATGCGAGACGCGCCACAGCAGGCGCAGGATCGCCAGGCCCAGCACGGTGATGCCGATCGACTTGTGGATGTCGATCGCGGGCCGCACCCAGGCATCGGGCATCGCGTCGGCCGACAGCGCGATCGCGACGTTGCAGAGGATGCCGAGCGCGATCAGCCAGTGCAGCACCATGGCCGTGCGCGTGTAGCGCGGCACGCTGCGGCTCGCATCGGCGGCCGGGCTGGCCTGGGACGGGGCACGTGAATTCATGTCGGTTCTGGTCTCGTGGTGGGGACGTCGGGGCCGGGTTCAGGGACGCTGCCGGTTCAGGGCGCGTCGCGGCTGGGCGACCGGGCCGCGCTCGCGGCGGCTGCCGGTCGCCATGGCCGGCTTACTGCTTGTCGGCGGCAACCTGGCCGCGGATCTCGCCGCCCGGGTTCTTCGCCGTGTGCACGTTGAAGTACCAGTTGCCGGCCAGCAGGCCGGCTTCCTGGGTGGCGCTCAGCGTGGCATGGCCGTCGATCGGGCTCGGCACGTCCTTCATGTCGATCGGGATCATCACGCCGGCGTTCTGGCCGACCGGCGCCGGGCCGTGGAAGTGCGCCATGGTGGCCGGGCCGGTCAGGTCCGAGTAGACCACGTGCCAGCTCAGCACCTTGGTGCTGGTGTCGTAGCTGCCGGTCAACGTGCCGTGGCCGTCGCTCTGCTTGGGCGGCACTTCGGAGGCGGCGTTCAGCGTGGCGTGCACGGCCAGCGTGTCGGCGCGCGCGGACAGCGAGGCGCCGAGGCCGAGGCTCAGCGAGGCGATCAGCAGGGCGCGGTGCGGGATCAGTTTCATGGTGTGGTCGGTGGGTCGTTTGCGTTGAGGGAGCCGGGCGGACGCAGTTCTCGTCCGCTCCCTTGCATAACGCGCGCGGCCGGGGGTTTATTCCATCGCCTCGGGCTGGCATCGGTCACGTCGCGCGAGGCCTGGGTGCCGGATCGGCCCGCGCGTGCATGACAGGTTCATGCATTAGCGCATAGATTCGCGCGGCTCGCAGCGGCCGCGTCGAACGCTTGTATTACCGGGGGTTGCGAGCGCGGCGCCCCGCTTGTCAGGAACGTAAGCGGGGCCCTGTTTCGCAGGACTGATCATAGGAATTCGAAAGCGTGACGTAAACGAGGGCGGGGCATCGGGCGCCGCGTCGACGCCCGATGCCCCGCCATCTCGCGGCGTGCTTCAGCCGGCGTGCGCCGGGGCCGCCGCCGGTAGCGCGGAATAGAGCGGCGCCGCGCCGGGCGCGGAGATGCGCTGCGCGATCAGGGCCAGGTCGGCGTCGCCGGGCTGGCCGATCAGCGCGTAGGCGAGCGTCGACTGCCGCCAGTTGACCACGTCCATCTGCGCGATGCTGCGCGAGGCGATCGCCTGGTCGGGCTTGGCCTCCTTCATCACGCACAGCGCGATCGGCGCGCCGTGCTCGGGCAGGTAGACGATCTGTACCAGCGGGCGGCCCTCGAAGCGCAGCCGCTGCACGCGCTTGAACGTGAGGCCGGCCGCGCGCAGGTCGGGGATCGTCATGTCGAAGCCGTCGACCCGGCGGATCTCGTCGAGCGTGCTGGCCGTCGCGGCCGGGTCGGCGTTCACCGAGGCCAGCGTGTCGCGCGAATAGAGCTGCTGGTAGCCGGCTGCCGCGGCGATCCAGGTGCGCGGGGCCGAGCCCGCGCCGAACGGCGCGTCGAGGCCGACAGCACCCGGCGCGAACTGCAGGATGCCGCCGCACAGGAAGGCGCCGGCCACGAAGGCGACCGCGAGCCAGGCCGGTGCCACGCGCAGGCGCGAGCGCGGCGGCGTGGCGCCGGCGCCGTGTCCGGCGATGGCCGGGTCGTTGGCGCCGGGCGGGGCCGTGAAGGCGGGTGCCGCGGCGTGCTCCCGCGCGAGCTGCTCGAGCTTGTGCGCGAGGCCCGCCGGCATCGGCGGCAGGGCCTGGGTGGCGAAGGCATCGCGGTAGGGCAGCGCCGAGGCGCGCAGCAGCGCGACCTGGCCGGCCAGCGCGGGCGAGGCCCGCATCGCCTGGTCGATCGCGGCACGCTCGGGCAAGGGCAGCTTGCCGTCCACGTAAGCCAGTAACTGGATATCGTCCGGTTTCATCAATCTATGTCGTTCTAATCGAATGGGCAGGGATCGATCTGTTCCATGCCGGGCGCCGACGGTCCGATCGGCACCGCATTTTCGGTGAAGCATAAGCTCGGCGCGCGGCGTTGTTCTGGAATCGCGCCCACTTTTTTCATTTGTTCACGTTCGCCACCGGGTTTGCCCCGGCGCTCGCTCCGTCGTTCTCTCTATTACCCCTCGTCACGAGTCGGCCCGGCCTCGCGGCGCATGCTCGCCGGAGGGCGGCGCCGAGGACGCGGCAGGCGCGGGCGTGGCGGGTTCCGCGGCGAGGCGCCGGCCCAGCGCGCCGAGGTCGACGTCGCCGGGCGCGTCGTTCGGCGCACCGATCAGCGCATAGCCGAGCGCGGCGCGGCGCCACGTTACCACACGCATCCGGTTGATGGCACGTTCGCTGACCGCCAGGTCAGGTTTCGACTCGGCGATCACGCACAGCGCGACCGGGCCGCCGCGACGCGGCAGGTAGACCAGCTGTATCAGCGGCCTGCCGCGGAATGCCAGGCGCTGCACGGCGCGCAGTTGCAGCCCTGCATCGCTGAGGTCGGGCACGCGCAGGTCGAGGTGGTCGCGCGCGCGAATCCCGGCGATCGCATCGGCCGCCTCGTTCGCATCGAGCCTCGCGTATTCGAGCGTGTCGCGCGTATAGAGCTGCTGGTAGCCGACCGCCGCGGCGAGCCAGGGCGACACCGGATTGCCCGAGGCGGCGCGCAGCAGCAGGCCCGCGCAGACGGCACCGGCCACGCAGGCTGCGGCCAGCCAGGGCAGGGTCGGCGCGCGCGGGCGCAGTCGCGGCGCAGGCGGCGGGGACGAGGGCGGCGATGCGGCATGCGAAGGCGCCCGTTGCGCGGTATTCGGCGAAGCCTCGACGGCCCTCGTCGCTCCGGGCGCTTCGTCGCGATCGCGATGCGCGTCGATCAGCCGGTCGAGGTCGAGCGCGAGCGCGCTGGGCAGCGGCGGCAGGGCCTGCGCCTCGAACGCGGCGCGGTAATCGAGCTTGGAGGCGCGCAGCAGGCGCACGATGCGCGCGGCCTCGGCCGAGGTGGCCACCAGCGAGGCCACGCCGGCCCATTGCGAGGGCGGCAGGGTGCCGTCGGTATAGGCGATCAGCAGGGTTTCGTCGACTTTCATGCCAGCGTATCCCCGGGCGTGGTGGCCGCGCGAGACGGCGCGCGACGCGGCGCGAAGCGCGCGCCGATCGCCTGGCGCGCGCGCGACAGGCGGCTCATCACGGTGCCGATCGGAATCTCCAGCACGTCGGCCGCTTCCTGGTAGCTGAGGCCTTCCACGGCCACCAGCAGCATCACCACGCGCTGCGCCTCGGGCAGCCGCTCGACCGCGGCGATCACCTGCTCGTGCATCAGCGCCGATTCGGGCGTCTGGCCCGAGGGATCGGGCAGGTTCTCGATCAGGTCGTCGTCCCAGTCGAAGCTGGCGCGACGGCGCACGCCGCGCGAGCGCAGCTCGTTGAGCCAGGTGGTGTGGACGATCGAGAACATCCAGCTCAGCGGCGCGGTATCGGGCTGCAACTGGTGGGCGCGTTCGAGCGCGCGCACGCAGGCGCGCTGCACCAGGTCCTCGGCGTCGTGCTGGTCGCCGGCCAGGCGCAGGGCGAAGGCCCACAGCCGCGGCAGCATCTCGGGAAGCAGGCTCGGCAAGTCTGCACTGCTCATCGGCGTCAATCTCCGCTGGGAGCCGGAGGCGGGGCGCGCCGTCGCGGGCCCGGCTCCGTGGCGATGCCGTCGGCCAGGCGGCCGACGGCGTCATGATGCGCCGCCGCGCCGGCGGGTGGGCCGGGCGGGACGCGAAGTGGCCGCCCGCGCAGTGGCTCGCCGCGCGCGGACAGGAACACGGAAACCGCGCGCGGCGGCCGGCCGGCGGGGCGCCGGGCCGCGTGCGAGCGGGCGGCATCGGGCGGCGCCGCGAGGCGCGCGCGCCGATGCCGCCCGGGTGGCGCCGGGCGCGCCGCTTGGCGGGCAGCCCGGCGCGTCGCCCAGGTTACGGCGTGACGTCGATGCGGCCGTAGACGCCGGTGGTCGGCGTCGGGCCGGCCGCGTAGAACAGCGTGTTGCTCGGCTGGTTGGCGGCATTGTTGCCGAACGACATGCCCCAGATGCCGGCCTGCTTGAAGGTCGAGCCGTCCGGGTTCGGCAGCGCGCCGATCAGCGCGTTGCTGTTCGGGTCGAACACGTCGACGGTGCCGTCGCCGAAGTTGCCGACCAGCAGGTCGTTGCTGGCCGAGCCGAAGTTCGACGGCGCGATCACCATGCCCCACGGCGAGTTCAGCGTGCCGCCGGTGGCGATGCGCTTGACGAAGTTGCCGGCCGTGTCGAACGCGTCGACCACGCCGTTGCCCGCGCCGTTGACCTGGGTCTTGCCGTTGCTGCCGAGCACCGCGTACGAGACGTAGACGGTGTTGCCGATCGCCGCGATGCCGAACGGCGAGAAGCCGGCCGGCAGGTTCGGGTCGACGAACTTGCCGACCAGGATCTTGTTGAAGGCGCGGTCGAAGGTGTCGACCTTCTTGTTGTGGAAGTCGGTCGCGTAGATCACGTTCGCGCCGCCGTTCACGCCGATCGCGAGGCCCTTGTAGACCGCGCCGCCGGCGCCGTCGTCATAGGCGTTGACGGCCTGGGTCGGCAGCACCTTGGGCGACCACGCGGCGATCGTGCCCGCGTCGGTGGCCCACATGAACACGGCATTGCTGGCCGCGCCGCCGTTCGCGCTGATCTGGAAGTCGGCGGCGGTCTTGTTGAACACGATGCCGGTCGGGCCCGCGGCGGTGCCGGCGGCGTTCGCCGGGATCGTCACCACCAGCGATTGCGGCACGCCATTGCCGTCATAGAGCGTCGACAGGTGCGTGTTGTTGTCCGAGACCCACATCACGCCGGTCGGGTTGAACGCAATGCCCCAGCCGTTCTTCAGGTTCGGGTCGATGTTGGCGGCGGTGGCGCTGCCGTCCGAGACCAGGGTGGTCGACTTGAACTGGGTCTTCAGCGCCGGCGGCGGCGGGGTGGTGCTCGCGGGCGGGGTGCTGTTGTCGTCTCCGCCACCGCATGCGGCGAGCGTGAAGGCCGTGACGGCGGCCAGCGCGGCCAGGGCTGCAATGCGTTTCACTTTCATGATGGATTCCTGATGGATAAGTTGGGCTACCGGTCCGGCCGGGCGCGAATCGGCCGGACAGACGCAAGGACGACGCGGGCCTTTCGAGCCACCGTGTCCCCCGACATCGGCTGCGGAACACGCGTTCGTCGAGTGCAAAACACGAGGCGCCGGAATTTATTCCATCGTGTTTCGGGGTGTCGGCGAGGTGTAAAGAAATGCGCCGGCGATGCAAAAAATCGACGCGATCCTATGGAATAGCGTCACGGGATCGGGTGTTCTGGGGATATCGGACGCACCGCGGGCCAAACCGGCGCGCCCGGCGCTCAACCCACACATACGAGGTCCTGGCCATGCTGAATTCGAATCTTTCGCGTCGCCGCCTGCTGGGCGGTCTGTCGTTCGCCTCGCTCGGGCTCGCGCTGTCGCGCGTGGCCTTCGGCGAGATGTCGCGCGCCGAGACGGCCGGCGCCGGCGCGCCGGTGCTGCGCACCGTGCCGGCCTTCCTGAGCAGCTCGCCGCAGACGCTGCCGCCGCTGCCCTATGCCGAGAACGCGCTGGAGCCCACCATCTCGGCGCGCACCATCGGCTTTCATTACGGCAAGCATCACCGCGCCTACTTCGACAACCTGCACAAGCTGCTGGCCGGCACGCCGCTGCAGCAGGCCTCGCTCGAACAGGTGATCATGCAGTCGCACGGCGTGCCGGAGATGGCCGACGTGTTCAACAACGCCGCCCAGGCCTGGAACCACAACTTCTACTGGAACTCGCTGGCGCCCGAGGCGAGCGCGCCCAGCGAGAAGCTGAAGGCCGCGATCGAGCGCAAGTTCGGCTCGATGGAGGCGCTCACCAAGGCGCTGGTGGCCACCTCGGCCTCGCAGTTCGGCAGCGGCTGGGGCTGGCTGGTGGTGGACGGCGGCGAACTGGCGGTGGTCAAGACCGGCAATGCCGAGACGCCCTTCACGCGCGGCGCGGCGCCCTTGCTGACGGTCGATGTCTGGGAACACGCCTACTACCTCGATTACCAGAACCGCCGCCCCGACTACCTGGTCGCGACGGTCTCGCGTCACCTGAACTGGGCGTTCGCCTCGGCGAACTTCGAGCGCGTCTGAGCATGCGCGATCCTGAGGAAGCAGCGATGTCGAAACCCATCCTGAAAACCGGCGCCTCGGCGCTATTGGCCGCGGCGGCGATGCTCGCGCTCGGCGCCTGCGCGATGGCACCGACGGCCGGCGCCACGCCGGCGGTGGCGGGCGCCTCGATCGAGCCGCCCGCGGGCCGGCAACTGGCGGCGCTCGAAGCCTCGGGCGTGCAGATCTACAGTTGCGAGTTCAATGCACAGCATCAGCTGCAATGGAGCTTCAAGCGCCCCTCGGCGATGCTCTACGACGCGAGCGGCGGGGAAGTCGTGCTGCACGGCGCGGGGCCGTCCTGGGAAGCCGGCGACGGCAGCCGCGTGGTCGGCCGCGTGCTGGCGCAGAAGCCCAGCGATACGCCGGGCAGCATCCCGCAACTGCTGCTGGAGACGCATGGCACCGGCGGCGCGGGGATGCTGGCCGAGGTGCGCTACGTGCAGCGCCTGAACACCGTCGGCGGCCTGGCGCCGAGCGCGCCTTGCGCCAGCGAGCACCAGGAGGGCAGCACGCCCTACCTGGCTCGCTACGTGTTCTATCGTTGATCGGGAAACGGGCTCGGCGGCCGGCTGGAGCGGCCGCGCGGCTCAGCGGCCGGCCAGGTCGCTCAGCGAGGGCGTGGCGGCCGCGGCGGGGCGCGGGTCCCTGGCGAGCAGGCCGTAGATCGCGCTGTCCGATACGTCGTCGCCGACCTGCCAGCGCTCGCGCAGCAGCCCCTCGCGCACGAAGCCGAGCCGTTCCAGCACGCGCGCCGAAGCCTCGTTGCGCGGATCGATGTCGGCCTCGAGCCGGCGCAGTCCCACCGTGTCGAAGGCGTGGTCGAGCAGGGCCGATCCCGCCTCCGTCATATAGCCGTTGCGCCAGCAACGACGTTGCAGCGAAAAGCCGATCTGCGCGCGGCGGCATTGCGCGTCGTGATCGAACAGGCTGCAGTCGCCGATCGGCTCACCGGTCGCCAGCAACTCCACCACGCACACCAGATCCTCGCCATTGGCCGAGCGCGCCGCCAGGCGCGAGGTGCGCTCGATAGCCTGGGCGGGGTCGGTCATCGGCGGGAACGAGAAATAACGCATCGCATCGGCATCGGACCACAGCGCGAAGCCGGCGCGCCAGTCGTCCTCGCGCATCGGGCGCAGGCGCAGCCGGCGGGTGGTGATGGTCACGGGTTCGAATGCCGGCATGGCGGTCTCGCGGTGGTAAAAAAAGCGACCTTACACGATTCGCCGTGGCATCGGCACGCAAGCTCGAAAGCGCGCGGGGGTGCGGCCGTGCCGGCTCCGCATCAGCGGCCGGCGCGCCATCACTTCGCATCGGCCGACAGCGTTGCGCATGCCGACGGCCGATGTGCCTGGCGATGCCTTCAGGCCGGCTTGCCGAAATGCCGGTCGACCGCGGCGACCCATTCCTCGTGTTGCGCAGCGGAACCGCCTTGGTTGTCGAAGGGCGGCGCGGCCAGCACGCGTTTGGCGGTCGCCGCGACGGCCAGCCCCTGGCCTTCGGTGTCCGCGGACAGCGCCTGCCAGGGGATCGCGATCACGCGGTCCGGATGGCCCTCGGCGGTGGTGACCAGCACGTGCGTGATACGCCCGTGGCCGAGGTCGAGCAGCACGTCGCTGACATGGCCGACATCGGCGCCGTCGGTGGCGCGCACGCCCACGCCCTCGAAACGGTGGCCTGGGATCGGATGCTCGCCGCTCGGGGCCTGGCCGTGGAAGCGGACCAGCGGCCCGCTGGGGGGGCCGCTCGACGCTTCCTTGGGCGTATCGGTCGAAGCTGGGGTGTCGGTTTTCATCGCGGTTCCTCGATAAGGGCGCGGGCGGCTCCCATGACGGGCTGCTGCTCCGCAACGGAAAGGGGCGGATCGGCGGGACGCGGCAAGCCGTCGACGGGGACCGATCCGAACCGGTCGAACATGCTTCGATTCGCAATCCGCATGCCATCGGCGCGCCGCCCGGTTGCCACCGCGGGCACACCGGGCTCTGACCTTTTTACAAGCGCATGCAGCTTTTTCGCGCCGGGCGGGCGGGGATTGCGGGCGCCGGCGTGGAAGGGCGCGGGCGCGTCACGGCGCGTCGGCGGCACGGGGCTTGCGGCAGTCGGGGCCAGGCGGGC
This sequence comes from Burkholderia sp. SJZ089, assembly GCF_007828315.1. Taxonomy (NCBI): domain Bacteria; kingdom Pseudomonadati; phylum Pseudomonadota; class Betaproteobacteria; order Burkholderiales; family Burkholderiaceae; genus Burkholderia; species Burkholderia sp. SJZ089. The sequence goes on from NZ_VIUM01000006.1 coordinate 243,394, forward strand.
CGGGCATCGCCTTGCGAGCCGGCGACTGTTTTTCGGAGGGCATCATGTTTCACGGCAAGGCCAGACATCGCGGTGTGCACGAATTGCTGTACCAGGCGTTCGAAGCCGAACTCGGCGGCGCCCAGGTGTATCGCGCGGCCCTGTCCTGCGTGCACGATCCCGCCCTGCACGAGACCTGGGAGCGCCATCATCGGCAGAGCCTGCATCATCAGGACGTGCTGCGCGCGATCTTCCACGGCCTCGGGCTCGACGAGCTGATCCAGACCCCGGGCCGGCTCGCGGTGGCCGAGACCGGCAAGGCGCTGGTCAACGTGATCGAGCTGGCGTGCCGCAACGCCTCGCCGGCCGACGCGCAGATCATCGCCGCAGAATGCGTGCTGCTGGCCGAGACCAAGCGGAACCTGAACTGGGAATTGATCGGCCGGGCGGCGGAGCAACTGTCCGGCGACGCGGCCCTATTACTGAGGGAGGCGCACGATGCGGTGGCAGCGCAGGAGGATCATCGTCTGTATCGCACCCGGGCTTGGGCGTGCGGCATGTGGCTCGCCGCGATGGGTTTCCCGGCCGTCCTGCCGCCGCCCGAGGCGGGGCGCGACGGCGCGCCCGCGGCCGAGGCGGCGCAGGCTGAACGCGCGCGGGGCAAGATGATGTAGGCCCGGGCCGGCGGTGGCGGTGGGGCGGGCGAACGCGGCGTGTCGCGCGAGTGTGGATGGCACGCGGCTTGCATTGGCTTGCGTCATCATATCGATGCTCGATCGCGATGCGGCCGGCGCGGCGCTCGCGATCCCACCACCAACAGGAGCCGTGCATGCCGTCGATGATATGGAAGGGCGCGGTCAGCTTCGGCCTGGTTCACGTGCCGGTGCAACTGGTGCCGGCCACGCGCACCGTCAAGCCCTCGTTCCGGATGCTCGATCGCCGCTCGATGGACCCGATCGGCTACCGGCGCGTCAACAAGCGCACCGGGCGCGAGGTCGCGCGCGACGATATCGTGCGCGGCTACGAATACGAGAAGGAACGCTACGTGGTCCTCAGCGACGAGGAGATCCGCGCGGCCAATCCCGAGTCGACGCAGAGCGTCGACATCCTTACCTTCGTGGAGGCCTCGGCCGTCTCCTTCCTCTATCTCGACACGCCCTATTACCTGGTGCCGGACCGCCATGGCGAGAAGGTCTATGCGCTGTTGCGCGACGCGCTGGTCGAGACCGGGCGGATCGGCATCGCACTGGTGGTGATGCGCGACCGGCAGCACCTGGCCGCGCTGATCCCGGTGGGCCCGGTGCTCGCGCTCGACACGCTGCGCTGGCAGGACGAGCTGCGCCCGCTCGACGAGCTGCGGGTGGGCGGCAAGCGCGAACGCGGCGAGGGCCTCAGCGCGAGGGAGCGCAAGATGGCGCAGAAGCTGATCGAGGACATGTCGGGCGACTGGCAGCCCGACGAGTACCACGACACGTTTCGCGAGGACATCCTCGCCCTGGTCGATCGCAAGGTGAAGGCGGGCAAGTCGAAGACCATCGAGACGCCGCACGAGACCCGGCCGTCCACGGCGGGTTCGAACGTGCTCGATCTGACCGAGCTGCTGCGGCGCAGCCTCGGAGGCGGTGGAGGGCGCCGTGGCTCGGCTCGCGATGGCGAGGCAGAGGAGGCGGCGCCGCGCAGGCGCGCCGGCAAGGCGGCGGGCGCGGCGAGGAACGGCAAGGCCGCTAAGGTCACCAAGGCCACCAAGGCCGCCAAGGCGACCAAGGGCGCCGCCGCGCGCAAGTCGGCCGCCAAGCCCACCGCGGCAAGGAAATCGACCGCTTCGAAATCGAAGCCGACCGCCGCCGGTAGCGCGAAACGCAAGGCGAAGGCCGCCGGGTCGACGGCGACGCGCAAGGGCGCGGCGGCCGGCACCGGCCACAAGCGCGCCGCCTGAGGCAGGCACGAGGAGGATCGCCACCGATGGCCAGCAAGCTCGCCGAATACCAGCGCAAACGCCGCTTCGACGCGAGTCCGGAACCAGCCGGCAAGCGCGGCGCCCAGGCGCGCCCGCGCCATGATCCCGAGCGCGAGTTGCACTTCGTGGTGCAGGAGCATCACGCGCGGCGCCTGCATTACGACTTCCGCCTCGAACTCGACGGCGTGCTGAAGTCCTGGGCGGTGCCGAAGGGGCCGAGCACCGAACCGGCCGAGAAGCGGCTCGCGGTGCATGTCGAGGATCATCCGCTCGACTATGCCGGCTTCGAGGGCGAGATCCCGCCCGGCCACTACGGCGCGGGCAGCGTGCGCATCGACGACCAGGGCGTCTGGCGGCCCGATGGCGGTATCGCCGGCGCGCGGCGCGGCTATCGCGAGGGCAAGCTCAGTTTCGAACTCGAGGGCCATCGTCTGCATGGACGCTGGTCGCTGGTGCGCACGCACCTTCCCGAGCGCAACGGCAAGTCGTCGTGGCTGCTGATCAAGGCGCGCGACGAGCAGGCGGGCTTGCCGAGCGGCGAGCGCACCAAGGCGGCGCGCAAGCGGTCGACCACGACGGCGGCCAAGCGTGCCGGCGAGCGTGCCGAAACGCATGGCGACAAGCACTCCGAGAAGCATGCAGAAAAGCGCGGCGCACCACCGCCACGCGGCAAGCGCGCGGCGGATCGCGCCGGCCGGCGCGAGGCCCTGCCCGCCACGCTCGCGCCGCAGTTGGCGACGCTCGTGGCCGCGCCGCCCGAAGGCGAGGACTGGCGCTACGAGATGAAGTTCGACGGCTATCGCGTGCTGATCCGCATCGCCGGCCGCGGTCGGCGCCGCTCGGTGCAGGTGTTCACGCGCGAGGGCAAGGACTGGAGCGCGAAATTCCGCCGGCAATGCGCCGCGCTCGCCGACCTGCCGGTGAACAACGCCTGGCTGGACGCCGAGGCCGTGGTGCTCGACGCGCGCGGCCTGCCCGATTTCGGGGCCCTGCAGCAGGCGCTGTCGGCCGGCGAGGACGCCGCCATCGTGTTCTTCGTGTTCGACCTGCCCTTTCTCGATGGCCGGGCGCTGGCCGACCTGCCGCTCGATACGCGCCGCGAGCGGCTGGCGGCCTGCTTCGGCGGCGCGGGCAGGCAAGCCGTGCAGCTTTCGCCGACGCTCGAGGGCGAGCCGGCCGAACTGCTCGCCGCGGCGGCACGGGCCGGCCTCGAAGGCCTGATCGGCAAGCGCGCCGACAGCCCTTATCGCGCCGGGCGCAGCGCGTCGTGGATCAAGCTGAAGTGCCGCCAGCGCCAGGAATTCGTGATCGGCGGCTTCAGCGAGCCGCGCGGCAGCCGCAGCGGATTCGGCGCGCTGCTGCTCGGCGTGCATGAGCGGCCCGCGCAAGGGCGTCGCCGTGCCGGCGGCCTGGCTTATGTCGGCCGCGTCGGCACCGGGTTCGATCGGCGCGCGCTCGATGCGATCGCGGCGAGGCTAAGAAAGATCGAACGCAGCGACGCGCCGTTCGCGGTGACGCCGGCCGAACGCGGCGACGCGGTGCACTGGGTCGAGCCGCGGCTGGTAGCCGAATGCGAGTTCGCGGGCTGGACCGCCGACGGCCTGGTCCGGCAGGCTGCCTTCATCGGCTTGCGCGAGGACAAGCCGGCCGGGCAGATCGTCAGGGAAACGGCCGTGCCCGCCGGCGGGCAACCGACAGGAGGCAGGATGAGGACCGATCATCAGGCGACGGGCTCGCGCTCGCGCGGCAAGGCCGCGAACCACGCCACCGGCAGGAACGACGACGCCACGGTGGCGGGTGTGCGCATCACGCATCCCGAGCGCGTGGTCGATACCGCGAGCGGCCTGCGCAAGATCGACGTGGTCCGCTATTACGCCGCGATCGCCGAGCACCTGCTGCCGCAGCTCGCGGGACGGCCGGTCTCGCTGGTGCGCTACATGAAGGGCATCGACGGGCCGTCCTTCTTCCAGAAGCACGCGGGCCCGCGCGGCATGGGTTTCGTCACGCGCCACCCCGGCCTCGATCCCGGGCACGACGCGCTGATCACGCTCGACGATCGCGAGGCCCTGGTCGGCGCCGCGCAGTTCGACGCGCTCGAATTCCACACCTGGAATGCCTGCGTGGACCGGATCGAGCGGCCCGACCGGCTGGTGTTCGACCTCGATCCCGACCCGGCCCTGCCGTGGCGCGCGATGATCGAGGCGGCCCAGGCGCTGCGCGCGCTGCTCGACGCGCTGGGGCTGCCGTGCTTCTGCAAGACCAGCGGCGGCAAGGGCCTGCACCTGGTGGTGCCGATCACGCGCCACGCTTCCTGGGACCAGGCGCGCGATTTCTCGCAGGCGGTGGCGCAGCACCTGGCCGGCGTCGCGCCGGAGCGTTTCTCGGCGAAGATGGGCGCGCAGAACCGCAAGGGCCGCATCTTCGTCGACTACCTGCGCAACGGGCGCGGCGCCAGCACGGTGGCGGCCTGGTCGGCGCGGGCGCGGCCGGGGATGGGCGTGTCGGTGCCGATCGATTGGGATGAACTGCCCGGTACCCGCGGCGGCGCGCAATGGACCATCGCCGAGGTGCCGCAGCGGCTGGCCTCGCTGCGGCGCGATCCCTGGGACGGCTACGAGGCGGCGCGCCGGCGGCTCACCGCGGCGATGCGCGAGCGCCTGGGCAAGCTTTGAGCGGTGGCGTGGCGCCGGCTGGCGACGGCGTCCCGCGCGGGAATTCGTCGCGCGCCGGCGCCGGGCCTGTCTTGAATCCGCTTTGAGCCCGCCTTGAACCTTCCCCGCTTCGAACCCCGCCTCCAACCCCGCCGGCGCTCGCGCCTTTGTACAATGCGCGAATCCCACCCCAGCCCGCGCCCGCCGATGACCGACCGTCCCCGCCGCCCCCGCCTGCAACCGCGCAAGAACCCGATCCAGCCGCGCGCGGCCGGGACGGTCGCCGCGATCGTCGAGGCGGCCGCGCAGGTGCTGGAGACGCGCGGCATCGAGGGCTTCAACACCAATGCGGTGGCCGAGCGGGCCGGCGTCAGCATCGGCTCGCTCTACCAGTATTTCCCCGGCAAGGACGCGCTGACCGTGGCCCTGATGCAGCGCGAGACGCAGCGCTTCGTCGAGGACATGGACCGGGCGATGGCGGAGCCCGACGGCATGGTGGCGCTCGGCCTGCTGATCGGCGCGGCCGTGCGCCAGCAGTTGCAGCGGCCGATGCTGGCGCGCCTGCTCGACGAGCAGGAGGCGAGCCCCGCGCTGCGCGACGCGGTGGACTGCGACGGCATGGAGACGCCGGTGGCGGCGATCCTGCGTCGCCTTCTGCCGGCCGGCGACGCTCGCGGCGCGCATGCGGCCGTCGATCTGGGCGAGATCATCCACGTCATGGTCGACAGCGCCGGCGCGCGTGGCGAGCACGACATCGCCAGCCTCGAGACGCGCCTGCGCGCCGCCGTGTTCGGCTATCTGAGGGAGCTGGGCTTGCTGCCCGCTGCCGCGCCGGCCGGGCCTTCGGCCTGACTGCACGCGGCTCGACCCGCCGAAATGTGAGCAAGCGCGGCCGGCACGATCCGCCCGGATCGCTCAAACCCCGCCACGGCGCGGCTCGCGGGCCGCTTCGGCGCGCCGCCGCGATGCGAGTAGCCGAATGTGAGCGCGGGCTCGTATTCTGATCGTCATCGGCAGCTGGCATTGGGGCCAGCGCCCGTACCCCGAGCACGATCATGAACGACTTCACCCACCGCATGAAACTGAACCACCTGAGCTTCCCCTCGGCCGACGCGACGGCCACGGCGGCCTTCTTCGAGCGCCATCTCGGCTTCACCATCTCCGGCACCTGGGACCGCTCCTACATCCTCAAGCGCCCCGGCTTCGACGTGGTGATCGAACACGCGGCCGACGAGGTGCCGGCCTGGCCCCGCAACTTCCACGCGGGATTCGAGCTGCCCGACCTGGCGGCCGTCACGGCCCTGCGCGCGCGGCTGGTGGAGGCGGGCGTGCCGATGGAAACCGACATATTCAACAACGGCCGCGGCTCGCGTTTCTTCTGCCGCGCCCCCGGCGGCGTGATGTTCGAGCTGAACACGCGCGACGATGCCTCGCCCGAGTATCGCGGCAGCTTCGACGACTGAGTCGCGTCGAACTCCATCGAATCGCGGCCCGTCGCCGGATCGATTCGTCATCCTACTGATCGGGCGCGGTGCCGTCGCGCATCGCGCCCTCCCGACCGGAGTCATCCATTCATGAGCACCCTGAGCACCGCGCCGCTCGCACCGCTGCTCGAGCGCCTGTTCGCCGAAGCCGATGCCGCCAGGCCGCGGATGAGCCGCGCCGTCGCCGAACTGCCGCCCGGCGAACTGACGCGGCTGATGCAGAGCAAGACCGAGTACCTCGATTTCTATGCGCGCCTGAAGGACCTGCCGCTGCCGGTCTCGCGCGAGACCGGCATCCTGCTGTACCAACTGGCGCGCGGCGCCGGGGCGCGCCATATCGTCGAGTTCGGCACCTCGTTCGGCATCTCGACGCTGCACCTGGCCGCCGCGCTGCGCGACAACGGCGGCGGCCGGCTCGTCAGCTGCGAGTTCGAGCCCTCGAAGATCGAGCGTGCGCGCCGCAACCTGGCCGAGGGCGGGCTGGCCGACCTGGTCGAGATCCGCGAGGGCGATGCGCTGCGCACGCTCGCCGCCGACCTGCCCGAGTCGATCGACCTGGTGCTGCTCGACGGCGCGAAGTCGCTGTATCCCGCGGTGCTGGCGCTGCTGGAAAGCCGGCTGCGTCCCGGCGCCTTCGTGATCGCCGACAACGCCGAGCACAGCCCCGAGTATCTCGAGCGCGTGCGCTCGCCCGCGCAGGGTTACCTGTCGACGCCCTTCGGCGGTGACGTGGAACTGTCGCTGCGGCTCGGCTGAGCGGGCGGCGTCTCGGCGCCGATCCCTGGATCGACGCCGTGCCCGGGTGATGCCCGGGTGATGCTTACGCGCGCGTGGCTGGCGCGAAGCGGTCCAGGTCGGCGCTGCTGTGACGCTCGTGCTGCTGCTCGGCCTCGTCGCCGCGCGCGCGATTGACGTGGCGCCCGCGCTTCACCGCCGGGCGTTCCCGGATCTCCTCGGCCCAGCGCAGCAGGTGCTGGTACTGTTTGACGTCGAGGAATTCGGCGGCGCCGTACAACTCGCCGAGCACCAGGCCGCCGTACCACGGCCAGATGGCGATGTCGGCGATCGTGTAGCTGTCGCCGGCGATGTAGCGGCGCTCGGCCAGCAGCTTGTCGAGCACGTCGAGCTGGCGCTTGGTTTCCATCGTGAAGCGGTCGATCGGGTATTCGAGCTTCTCCGGCGCGTAGGCGTAGAAATGCCCGAAACCGCCGCCCACATACGGCGCCGAGCCCATCTGCCAGAACAGCCAGTTCAGCGTTTCCGCGCGCGCGGCCGCGTCGCTCGGCACCAGCGCGCCGAACTTGTCGGCGAGGTACAGCAGGATCGAACCCGATTCGAACACGCGCACCGGCTGCGCGCCGCTGCGATCGACCAGGGCCGGGATCTTCGAGTTCGGGTTGATGCCGACGAAGCCGCTGCCGAACTGCTCGCCGTCGATGCGGATCAGCCAGGCGTCGTATTCGGCGCCCGCGTGGCCCAGCGCGAGCAATTCCTCCAGCATCACGCCGATCTTCACGCCATTGGGCGTGGCCAGCGAATAGAGCTGCAGCGGATGCTTGCCGACCGGCAGTTCGCGTTCGTGCGTGGCGCCCGACACCGGGCGGTTGATGTTGGCGAACTGGCCGCCCGAAGGCGTGCGAGGGGTCCAGACGGCGGGCGGGGTGTAGGCGGAATCCTGGCTCATGCGATGTTCTCCGGGAAAGGCGGCAAAGCAGCAGTAAACGGGGCGACGGCAAGGCCGCAACGGCGGCCCGCGCGCGGGGCGGGCATCGAGCGTGGCGCGTCGGCCGACGGGGCCGATCGCGCGCCGGATCGTTACTGTAGTCGGGTTTCGCCGATCTCGCCGAAGGCCGCGCGAAAGCCCCTTGGCGCGGTACGGGATGGCAGGTCGCGCCGGGCACGCCGAGCCCCGCGCGACGCGGCTCGGCAGGCTGCGCGCGATTTCCGGTTGGCAGCGGGGCGCCCGGGAGGCGATCATTAGGCCCTTGCCGCCAGCGCGGCGAAGCATGCCTCGACGCGGGGCGCCGTGCCTTCGCCGCGTCGTGCCGTTCGTGCCACTTCGTGCCATTTCGTCAACCGAACCCCAGGAGCCTTGCATGTCCACGCTCAGCCAGCCCGTTTCGCTTCACGCCCGCCACGCCGCGCAAGGGAGGCCGGCATGAAGGCCGCCGTCCTGCGCGCACCGGGCGGCCTCGAACGCATCGAGATCCGTGACGTGCCGGATCCGGGCGCGCCCGGCCCGGGCCAGGTCCGCGTCGCGCTGCATGCCACCTCGCTCAACTTCCACGACCTGCTGGTCGCCAAGGGTGCCATCCCGACCGAGGACGGCCGCGTGCTGATGTCGGACGGCGCCGGCGTGGTGGAGGCGGTGGGCGAGGGCGTGACCGAATTCCAGCCCGGCGACGCGGTGGTCTCGCTGTTCTTCCCGCATTGGGTGGACGGCGCCGCCTACCCGGCCGTCGGCGATTTCGCCGGCACGCCGGGCGACGGCGTCGACGGTTTCGCCACCGAGGTGGTGGTGCGCCCGGCCGGCGCCTTCACGCACGCGCCGCGCGGCTGGCGTGCTGCCGAGAGCGCGACCCTCACCACCGCCGGGCTGACCGCCTGGCGCGCGCTGGTGGGTGACGGCGCGCTGAAGGCCGGCGACACCGTGCTCACGCTCGGCACCGGCGGCGTCTCGATCGCCGCGCTGCAGATCGCCCGCGCGATGGGCGCGACCGTGATCGTCACCTCGTCCTCGGACGAGAAGCTCGAAAAGGCCAGCGCGCTCGGCGCGCATCACACCATCAACTACCGGCAGACGCCGGCATGGGGCGCGGTGGCGCGCGAACTGACGGGCGGCCGCGGCGTCGACCACGTGCTCGAACTGGGCGGGCCGGGCACGCTCGCGCAATCGATCGAGGCGGTGCGCGTGGGCGGCCATATCTCGCTGATCGGCGTGCTCACCGGCATGCAGGGCGAGGTGCCGACCGCCGCGCTGATGGCGCGCCAGGCGCGCCTGCAAGGGCTGATCGTCGGCAGCCGGCGCCAGCAGCAGGACTACGTGGCCGCGCTCGAGCGCACCGCGATCCGTCCCGTGATCGACCGCAGCTTCGCGTTCGGCGAACTGGCCGAGGCGTTCCGCTGGCAGGAGCAGGGCGGGCACTTCGGCAAGATCGTGGTGGAGTGGTGATACTCGAGGGCGGGGCGGCGGCGCCTCGGCCGAAATGAGGAAAGGCCGGCAAGTTCGCTTGCCGGCCTTTTTCGTTGCGGGCTGCGCCAGCCCGAACCATCGCGCTGGAGGGCTTACTTCGCGGTCGGCATCGCGAACTCCGCGCCCTTCTCGATGCTCTCGTTCCAGCGTTGCATGATCGACTTCTGGCGCGTGTAGAAGCGCACGCCTTCCTCGCCGTAGGCGTGCATGTCGCCGAACAGGCTGCGCTTCCAGCCGCCGAAGCCGTGCCAGGCCATCGGCACCGGGATCGGCACGTTGATGCCGACCATCCCCACCTCGATGCGGCGGCCGAACTCGCGTGCCACGTGGCCGTCGCGCGTGAAGCAGGCCACGCCATTGCCGAACTCGTGGGCGTTGATCAGGTCGATCGCCTCGCCCATGTCCTTGACGCGCACGCAGGCCAGCACCGGGCCGAAGATCTCTTCCTTGTAGATGCGCATCTCGGGCGTGACGTGGTCGAACAGCGTGCCGCCCGTGAAGAAGCCGTGCTCGTGGCCCGGCACCTTGTGGCCGCGGCCGTCCACCACCAGCTCGGCGCCTTCCTCGACGCCCAGGCCGATATAGCCTTCGATACGCTCCAGCGCCTGGCGCGTGACGATCGGGCCCATTTCCGACTCGGCGTTCATGCCGTCGCCGATCTTCAGCGTGCGGGCACGCTCGGCCAGGCGCGGCACGATCTTGTCGGCCACGTCGCCCACCAGCACCGCCACCGAGATCGCCATGCAGCGCTCGCCGGCCGAGCCGTAGCCGGCGCCGATCAGCGCATCGACGGCCGCGTCCAGATCCGCGTCGGGCATCACCACCATGTGGTTCTTGGCGCCGCCCAGGGCCTGCACGCGCTTGCCGTGCTTGGCGCCGGTCTCGTAGATGTAGTTCGCGATCGGGGTCGAGCCGACGAAGCTGACGGCCTTGATATCGCGATGCGCGAGCAGCGCGTCGACCACTTCCTTGTCGCCCTGCACCACGTTGAAGACGCCGTCCGGCAGCCCGGCTTCCTTGAGCAGGCCGGCCATGAACAGCGCGGCCGACGGGTCGCGCTCGCTGGGCTTGAGGATGAAGGCGTTGCCGGCGGCGATCGCCACCGGGAACATCCAGCACGGCACCATGCACGGGAAGTTGAACGGCGTGATGCCGGCCACCACGCCGAGCGCCTGGCGGGTGGTCCAGTTGTCGATGCCGGTCGAGACCTGTTCCGTGTAGTCGCCCTTGAGCAGTTGCGGGATGCCGCAGGCGAACTCGATCACGTCGATGCCGCGCGAGACCTCGCCCTGCGCGTCGCTGAACACCTTGCCGTGCTCGGCCGTGATGATCGCGGCCAACTCGTCGCGGCGCTGGTTCATCAGTTCCAGGAAGCGCAGCATGACGCGCGCGCGGCGGATCGGCGGCGTGTTGCTCCAGCCGGCGAAGGCCTGCTTGGCCGAGGCGACCGCGGCGTCCACGTCGCGCGTGTCGCCCAGGCGCAGCGTGCGGGCGATGTCGCCGGTGGCCGGGTTGTAGACGGGCTGCGAGCGCTGGCCGTGGCCGGCGGTGCGTTGCCCGCCGATGAAGTGTTCGACGTCGCTGCGATCGTTGTAGGCGTTCATGGGCTCCTCCAGGATGTCCAGGGTAAGGCGGTTCGATGTCTGGCAGTGTAGGAGCCGGGCCGGGCGATGGATATACACTGTCGGTGAAATCATTGTTTAAAAAACTGAACAATCATCCGACCGATCCACGATCCATCATGCCGAGCGAATCCATCGAAAGCCTGTGGGCCCACCTGCACTGGCTGACCGTGCTGGCCGACCAGGGCAGCTACACGGCCGCGGCGGGCCGCCTGGGCGTGAGCAAGGCCGCCGTGAGCCTGAAGATCGCCGAACTCGAGCGTGCCGCCGGCGTGCCGCTGGTGCAGCGCACCACGCGCAGCGTGCGGCTCACCGAGGCGGGGCGGCATCTGGTGGACGAGACGCGGCCGCTCTACGAGCGCATCGCGCAGAGCTTCTCCGGCGTGCGCGATACCGCCGAGGTGGTGCGCGGCAGCCTGCGCGTGAGCGCGCCGGTGGCGCTGGCGCGCCAGCAACTGGTGCCGCGCCTGGCCGAGTTCCGGCGCCGCCATCCCGAGGTGCGGATCCAGCTCGACGTGTCGGATCGGCTGGTGTCGCTGGCCACCGAGGGTTACGACCTGGCAATCCGCCACAGCGCCTCGGCGCCCGAGACGCACGTGGCCTGGCAGCTGTGCCGCACCGTCTCGCTGCTGGTGGCCACGCCCGCCTATCTCGCCGCGCGCGGCCGGCCGGGCCATCCCGACGAACTGGCCGGCCACGACTGCCTGTTCTACCCGCGCAGCCACGATTCGGCGGCCTGGACCTTCGAGCGCGCCGGCACGCGCCGCCAGCGCGCCGCGCGCGTCACGGTGCCGATCGCCGGACCGTTCTGCGCCAACAACAGCGAGGTGCTGCGCGACGCGGCGCTCGACGATCTCGGCATCGCGCTGCTGCCCGATTTCTCGGCGGTGGCCGCGCTGCAGGCCGGCACGCTGGTGCGCGTGCTGCCCGAGTGGCGGCCGGTGGGCGTGTTCGCCGAGCAGTTGCTGGCGGTGCGGCCCTACGCGACGCATGTGCCGCGCGTGGTGACGGCCTTCGTGGCCTATCTGCGCGAGGCCTTCGCGCAAGGGTTCGGCGAGGCGGGCGAGGGCGCCTGAGCGTGGCGCCCGGTCAGGAAAACTGCGTGCCGACCGCCTCGCGGATCGGATGCGTGTCGTAGACGATCACCAGCTCGACGATGCGCGCCCCGGCATCGAAGCCGAACACATCGACACAGCGGAACGGCGCCGCCGCGCCGTCGCGCAGCACCCAGTCGTACTGGAAATAGGCGGTGGCGTGAGGCGAGCCGGTCGTGCTCACGGCGATGTCGAGCAGGGTGATGCGGCTCGGGCTCGAAGCGGCGAACAGTTTCGGGTAGAAGTCCGCCGGCGCGGCGGTGCCCGCCAGCGGCGAGACGATCCGCGCGCCGGGCGCGAACAGCGCGAGCAGGGCGGCCGCGTCGCCGCGCTCCAGCGCGCCCAGGTAAGCGCGGATTCTCGCGGTGTATAGTGCTGCCGAAGTCTGTTCCATGTCCTGTCTCCCTCGCTCGAGCGGCCTTCGCGGCCGCGGGATCGCGACCGGAGCCGAAGCCGCGACGATAGCGAAACGGCCATGTCCGAACCATCGAAAAATCCGCAAGCCGGGTATGCCGCCGAGGCATACCCGCTGGCCGCGCTCACGCGCTCCCTGCCGCCGCTGCCGGCCTACCAGGCCTTCGTGGCGGCGGCGCGGCTCGGCAGCGTGAGCCGCGCCGCCGAGCATCTGTGCCGCACGCAGGGCGCCGTCAGCCGCCAGATCCAGCAGCTCGAGGCGCATGGCGGCCATGCCCTGTTCCTGCGGCACGCGACGGGACTCAGGCTGACCGCCGCGGGCGAGGCGCTGCTGGCTGTCGCGACCCAGGCGCTGGCGCTGCTGGGCGCGCAACAGGCGCCGGCCGCGGCGCTCTCGCTGCGCCTGCCCTCGACCTTCGCGATCCGCTGGCTGCTGCCGCGCCGGGCGGCGCTGGACGCCGCGCTTGGCGGGATCGTCCTGCGGATCCGCACCTCGGCCGACGATCGGCCCGATTTCTCGGCCGACGAGGTCGATGCGATGGTGGTACGCGGCGCGGGGCAGTGGCCCGGGATCGAGGCGGTGCCGCTGTTCGCCGAGCGGCTGGCGCCGATGTGCTCGCCCGCGCTGGCCGCTTCACTGGGCGCGCCGGCCGATCTGGCGCGCGCCACGCTGCTGCATGGCGGCCATGGCGACGGCGGCTGGCGCGGCTGGCTGGAGCAGGCCGGCGCGACAGGCATCGACGCCCGGGCCGGGCTCATGCTCGACACGCTGGAACTGAGCCTGACGGCGGCGACGGAAGGCCATGGCGTGGCGATCGGCGATCCGCGCATGGCGCGCGAACGGCTGGCGGCGGGTCAACTGCTGATGCCGTTCGGCGCGGCGCTGCCCAACGGGCTCGGTTACTACCTCGTGTATCCCGTGCAGCGCGCGCGGGAGCCGCGGATCCGCGCATTGGCGCGGGCGCTGGCCGGGCTCGCCGCCGAGGAGGCGGACGGCGCGGGCGCCTGAGCGCGGCGGGTTGCCGAGCGCCGCATCAGCCTTCGCGAACGGCCTTGGGCGACGTGGCTGGCCGGCAGGTAACGTCAAGCGATACGAATGCCCCCAGTGCCGTCCTCAGCCACGATCCGGCGGCGGCGTGTCGGCGGGCGCGCCGGCCGGCTTGCCCGATTCGCGCTCGGCCGGCGTGGCCGGATCGGCATCCTCGGGTATCGCGCCGTCGTGCGCCTCGCGCGCGAGCACGTTGCGCTGCGGGTTGGCGATGCGGATGCCGCGATCGCGGAAGGTCTCGGCGATGCGGCGATTGAATTCGCGCTGCACGCCCCAGCGCGTCGAGTCCTTGCACTGGATCTGCCCGGACATCGCGATCGCCGCGCCGTCCACCGAATCGATGCCCCAGTAGCTGAAGTCCGACAGGATGCCGTCCTTGTACTGCGGATCCTCGCGCAGCGCCGCGCCGATCTCCTTGAGCGTGGCCACCGCCAGGTCGACGTCCTCGCCGTACTGGATGCTGACCTTCACCGCCGCGTTGCCCAGGCCGCGGTTGGTGTTGTTGACGGTCGACACCGAGCTGAACGGCACGGTGTGCAGCGAGCCGTCGCTGGCGCGCAGCCGCACGGTACGGATCGACAGGTATTCGACGGTGCCCGACACGCCGGCCAGGGTGACCCAGTCGCCCACCTGCATGGCGTTCTCCATCAGCAGGAAGATGCCGGTGATGAAATCCTGCACCAGCTTCTGCGAGCCGAAGCCGAGCGCGACCCCGAAGATGCTGGCGCCGGCCAGCAGCGGCCCGACGTTGACGCCCAGTTCCGACAGCCCGGTGAGCACCACCACCAGCGCGATCATCACGAACAGCAGCGAGCGCAGCATCGGCAGCAGGGTGCGCAGGCGCGCGGCGCGCACCAGGTTGCCCTGCTGGGTCCAGCTGTCGAGCCGGCGCTCGATCGCGATATTGGCCGCTTCCCAGACCAGCAGCGCCACCGCCGCGGCGATCGCGATCGTCACCAGGGCCGAGGCGAGCCGGTGGCCGATGGTGCCGGCCTCGAAGGCGCGCAGCACCGGCACGCCCCAGATCTGCAGCAGCAGGACCAGGGTGACGATGCCGATCACGCCGGAGACGATCTGGCGCGCCAGCGGGTAGTAGCGATAGGCATGGCGATGCACCAGCGTGCCGCGTTCGCTGTCGCGCCGCTGGAACAGCCGCGCGAGCGCGCCGAACACGATGATCGAGACGATCCGCATGCCGATCATCACGGCGATGGTGCGCCCGCCCAGCGAGAACAGCACGTGGTAGCCATTGTGTACGTCGAGCGCCCAGACGAACCACAGCGCCATCACGATGAACACCGCGGCCGGCGCCCAGGCATCGGCCAGCGCGTTGCCGAGCACCGTCACCGAGGGATTGCCGGCCGCGTGGGCACGGATGCGCGCCGCCACCGGGCGGCTGCACTGCAGGATCAGGATCGACACCATCACGTGGCCCACCAGCGCGACGGCCTTGAGCAGGGCCAGGTGGCCCGCCTCGCTGAGGCCGAAGTTGGCGGCCGTCTCGACCACCGCCGCGCAGCCGCCCACCACCAACCCGATGCGGCGGATCCACTGCTGCGTGAAGATGGCCCAGCGATCGCTCATGTGCAGCAGGCGCAGGTTCGGCGCGTCGGGTTGGAGGAACAGGCGCGTGACGATCGCCACCACGCGGCAGATCACGTAGATGTCGATCAGCGCGCTGATCGCGTTGGCCGGCGGCGTGTCGTCCTCGGTCAGCATCGACATCGCCAGCGTCGCCGCGCCGACGAACACCAGCACGGGAATCGCCCGCAGCGCCAGGCTCACCAGCGCGCGCGGCATGCGCCGCAACAGGGTGCTGTGGTGCTGGGCGTCGCCGCGTCCACGGCTGGCGTGGGCGCTTTGTCGGGCGTCCTGGCCTGCGTCGTCGGCGGGGGCTGGCTTGGCATCAGCCTCGGATTCTGCGCTTTCGTCGTGATTGCCATTGGCACGGCGCGCGGCCAGCGCGGCCAGCGCGTGTCGCAGCAAGCGCCGCGCGAACCATTCGATCGCCAGCGCCGGGAGCAGCGCGCTCAGGATCAACTGCAGGAAGTGCATGAAGTCGGCGCGTTCGGCGCCGTGGGTGAGCTTGCTGCGCCACCAGCTGCCGACCGAGCCGACGTCGAGCAGAGAGCGCAGCGAATCGCGCAGCGCATTGCCGATCTGCGCGGCCCAGTGCGAGCCCTGGCGCACCAGTTGCGAGGCCAGGCCATTGGTCTGGAGCGCGGCCGGCGCGGAGGCCGCCGATGCCGGTGGCGCGCTTGCCGCGGAAGCGGCGCTGGCCGCGCTGGCGGGTACCGGCGTGCTCAGTTCGCCGACCGCCGCGATGGCGCGCAAGGTGGCCTCGAACTGCGCGCGCTGCTGCGTGTTCTCGAGCACCGCGAGCGCCTGCTTGGCCTGCTGCGGGGTGAGCGGCGGCACGGCGCCGGAGGCGGTCGAGGCCGAAGCCGCGGAGGCGGGCGCGGCCGCATGGGCCGCGGTGACGACGATGGCCAGCAGCCAGCCGATCAGGATCTGTCGCATAGGGAATGGGTGGGGCTCCGCGTCGGCGGCGGCCCGTCTTGGAGAGCGTTGGCAGGACGTTAACATGATTGCGTCCCGCCCCGATTAGTTCCGCCGAGCCTCGGCTCGCGCTCCGACGGCGCGAATGGTCCCGGGCATCGACAGCCGATCGTCAGCCTCGGCGCGGGAACGCGTTTCGCTACCGTTGCCGGGTCGCTGCCGGGTGGCTGCCGTCGCGCTGTCACCATGACAGCGCGGCGACTGTCGTCGCGAACCGTCCCTTGCCGCGCGGGCGCGCGGATCCGATAGTCGGGCCGCGGGCCGCTTCGCGTTCCGCCGCGCCCGACGGCGCGCTTCGACACGGAGGACGACACGATGCGATGCACATTTCCCGCGCCGCCGAGGGCGCATTGGCAACGGCCGAACATGGCGCCGACCGAACGCGGTACGCCGGGCGGCGGCTTCGGTGACGCAAGCGGCGTGCCGCTTCCGGCACGCGTGCGCATCGTCGAGGTGGGGCCGCGCGATGGCCTGCAGAACGAGGCAACGCTGGTTGCGACCGCAACCAAGGTCGAGCTGATCGAGCGGCTGGCCGATGCCGGGCTCGGGCATATCGAGGCGGCCGCCTTCGTCTCGCCGCGGCGCGTGCCGCAGATGGCCGACGGCGCCGAGGTGCTGCACGCGCTGCCGCGTCGCGAGGGCGTGGTGCTGTCGGCGCTGGTGCCGAACCGGCGCGGGCTGGAGGCGGCGCTCGCGGCGCGCTGCGACGAGGTCGCCGTGTTCGCGGCGGCCACCGAGGCCTTCTCGCGAGCCAATATCGAATGCTCGATCGCCGAGAGCCTCGCGCGCTTCGTGCCGGTGATCGAGGCGGCTCGCGAGGCGGGCGTGCCGGTGCGCGGCTACGTGTCCTGCGTGATGGCCTGCCCGTACCAGGGCGAGGTCGCGCCGGCGCAGGCGGCGGCGGTGGCGGGCGAGCTGTACCGGATGGGCTGTCATGAGATCAGCCTCGGCGACACGGTCGGGCGCGGCACGCCGCTCGCCACCCGGCGCCTGGTGGCGGCCTGCGCGCGCGAGGTGCCGCTCGCGGCGCTGGCCGGGCATTTCCACGATACCTGGGGGATGGCGGTGGCGAACGTCTGCGCGGCGCTGGCGGCCGGCATCGCCATCTTCGACGCCTCGGTGGCGGGGATCGGCGGCTGCCCGTTCTCGCCGGGCGCGACCGGCAATCTCGCCAGCGAGGACCTGGCCTATCTCTGCGAGGGGCTGGGGATCGAGACCGGGGTGGACCTGGCGCGGCTGGTCGAGGCCGGCGAATTCATCTCGCGCGCGCTGGGTCGGCCTGGTGCCTCGCGTGCGGGGCGGGCCTGGCGAGCGCGGCACGCGGCCGGTGCGGCGGTCTGCGCCTGAGCCAAGCCCAAGCGCCCAGCGCGCCTGACGCTCAAACCAGGCGCAGATCCGCCACCAGCGGATCGCAGACCAGCATGTAGCCCGGCGCATGCGTGATGCAGATCGGCGGGCGCGCCTCGATCACGGCCGCCTGCGGAGTGACGCCGCAACCCCAGAACACCGGCTGCTCGCCGGCACGGATCTCGGTGGGCTCGCCTTCGTCGGGACGGTTCACGTCGGCGATGCCGATCGCGGCCGGATCGCCGACATGCAGCGGCGCGCCGTGCGCGCCGGGCAGGCGCGCGCAGACCTCGAAGGCGATCGCGGTTTGCTCGGCCGTGTAGGGCCGCATCGAGACCACGGTAGGCCCGCGGAACGGCCCCACCGGCACGGTCGGGATCGCGCTGCGGTACATCGGCACCACCTTGCGCTCGTCGACGTGCCGCACGCGCAGCCCGGCCTGCTCCAGGGCATGTTCGAAGGACAGCGAGCAGCCGATCACGAAGCCGACGAAATCGTCCCGCCAGAGCGCCGCGATCTCGCGCGGTTCGTCGACCAGCACGCCGTCGCGCCAGACGCGATAGCGCGGCAGGTCGCGGCGCAGGTCCAGATCCTCGCCGAGCGCGGGCAGCAGCGGGCTGCCCGGCTCGGTCATGCCGATCAGCGGGCAGGGCGTCGGGTTGGCGCGGCAGTAGGCGGCGAAATCGTCGGCCCAGGCGGCCGGCAGGATCACCAGGTTGCCTTGCGCGTGGCCCGGCGCGGCGCCGCTCGTATTGCCGTCGTAGCCGGCGCGGAACGCCAGCCGCGCGGCGCGGGGCGTGTCGAGCGCGGGGGCATCGGGCGAGGCGCGCAGGGCGCCGGAGTCGATCGTGTTCATCCGGGAGCGATCCCCATTCGGTCGTCAATCGAGCGCGGCATCGGCCGTCTCGCGCATCCTCAGCAGGGCCAGGCCGCCGATCACGAGCGCACCCACCATCAGGAAGGCCGGCGACATCAGGTTGCCGGTGCTGCCGATCAGCGCGGTGGCCAGGTAGGGCGTCACGCCGCCGCCGAGCATCGCGCCGAAGTTGAAGCTGAAGGCCATGCCGGTGTAGCGCACGCGGGTGGGGAACTGCTCGGCGTAGGTGGGGTAGCCGACCGACTGCACGGCCGGCATCGGCAGCGCCACCACGAACATCGCCAGCGCGGCCAGCGCGAAGCTCTGCTGGTTCATCAGCACCATCATCGGGAAGATCAGCGCGATGTAGCCGGCGAAGCCGACCAGCAGCACGCGGCGCCGGCCGATGCGATCCGACAGCCCGCCCCACAAGGGCATCAGGGCCGCCATCGCGAGGCTGATCACGGCCATCAGGGTGAACACGCTGGCCTTGTCGTACTTCAGGTAGCTGGTCAGGTAGATGTTCATGAAGATGAAGCCGACCCAGTAGCCGGCGTTCTGGCCCAGCGAGATCAGGAACACCTTCAGCAGGGCCGCGCGGTGATGCGCGAACAGCTCGGAGAGCGGCGCCTTGACGGTTTCGTGGCGCGCCGCCGACTGGCGGAACGCCACCGATTCGTCCACGCGCTTGCGGATCAGCGCCGACAGCAGCACCAGCGGCAGCGCCGCCAGGAACGGGATGCGCCAGCCGCCGGCATGCATCTGCTCGGCGCCGACCAGGGCCGTGGTCAGCCCGCAGACGGTGGCGGCCAGCGCCCCGCCGATCGCCACGCCCACCGGCGTGAAGGCGCCGTAGAAGCCGCGCCGGCCGCGCGGCGCCGATTCGGCGAGATAGGTGGCCGCGCCCGTCACCTCGGCGCCGGAGAAGAAGCCTTGCGCGAGGCGTGCCAGCAGCAGCGCCACCGGCGCGGCCACGCCGGCGGTGGCGGCGGTCGGCAGCAGGCCTACCGCCGCGGTGGCGATTCCCATGCCGAGCACCGTCACCAGCAAGACGGCGCGCCGGCCCACGCGATCGCCCAGCCGCCCCAGCACGATGCCGCCGATCGGCCGCATCAGGAAGGCGCTGCCGAAGATCGCCAGGATCGACAGCAGCGCGGCGGTGGGATGGTCGGCCGGGAAGAACAGCGGCCCGATCAGCGCGGCCATGTAGCCGTAGACGCCGAACTCGTAGTATTCGATCGCCGTGCCGGCGGCGGCCGCCAGCGCGGCCTTGCGCGCGATGGCGCGGGACGAGGCGGTGCTGTCGGCATCCGCCGCTGCCGCCGGGAGCTCTGCCGTGCTTGCGTTCAACATCTGGACTCCTGAGGATTTGAGCCGGTGGGGTCGGCGTGGAAAAGCGAAGACGGCGTCAGCCGGCGGCGGTGGCCGGCAGGCTCGCGCGCGGCGGGCGCACCGCGATGCCGGCCGCGTCGAGCGCGGCGCGGATCCGTTGCGCGAACAGCGCGGCGCCGGGCTGATCGCCGTGGATGCAGAGCGTGTCGGCCTGGATCGGCACGGCCATGCCGTTGACCGAAGTGACCACGCCCTCGCGCAGCATCTCGAACACCTGCCGGATCGAGATCTCGATGTCGGTGATCAGCGCGCGCGGGTCGCTGCGCGGCGTGAGGGTGCCGTCGTCCTGGTAGGTGCGATCGGCGAACACCTCCTGCGCCACCGCCAGCCCGGCGTCGCGCGCGGCCTCCACCAGCGCCGAGCCGGCCAGGCCGTAGAAGATCAGGCCCGGGTCGACATCGCGCACCGCGGCGCACAGCGGCTCGGCGATCTCGCGGCGGCGCGCGGCCAGGTTGTACAGCGCGCCGTGCGGCTTGACGTGCGAGAGCCGCGAGCCGGCCGCCTCGGCGAAGGCCTTCACGGCGCCGACCTGGTAGACGGTGATCTCGTAGAGTTCCTCGGCGCTCAGTTGCATCTCGCGGCGGCCGAAGCCGACCAGGTCGGGATAACCGGGATGCGCGCCGATCGCGGCGCCGGCCGCGCGCGCCGCCTTCACGGTGCGGGCGATGGTGCGCGGGTCGCCGGCGTGGAAGCCGCAGGCGATGTTGGCCGAGCTGACGTGCGGCAGCACGGCCGCGTCGTTGCCGAGCCGGTAGACGCCGAAGCTTTCGCCCAGGTCGCTGTTGAAGTCGAGTTCAGTGCGCATCGCGCCGCTCCCAGGTGTCGAAGCCGCGCGCCTGCGCCAGCGCCAGGCGCTGCGCCTCGGCCAGCTCGACCCGTTCGAAGGCGATCGATTCGCCCGGCAGGGTTTGCGCCAGGCGCGGCAGATCCACCGAGCAGACCTGGGCGATCTTCGGGTAGCCGCCGGTGGTCTGGCGGTCGGCCATCAGCACGATCGGCTGGCCGTCGGGCGGCACCTGCACGGTGCCGCAGGACAGTGCCTCGGAGGCTGCCTCGAACGGTTCGAGCAGACTCAGCGGCAGGCCTTCGAGCCGGTAGCCCATGCGGTCCGACTGCGGGCTCACGCGATACACGGTGTTGAGCAGGGCCGCCTGCGCGTGCGGCGTGAAGCGCGCCCATTCGCGGCCGGCGACGACACGCAGCGGCTCGCCCGCCGCGCGCAGCACGCCGGGCGCGAACACCTCGCCGTAGTCGGGGCGCTCGCGGAACGAGGGATAGCGCTCGCGCATCGTCAGCGTGTCGCCGCGGCGCAGCGCGCGGCCGCGATGGCCGCCGTAGCCGGCGCGCAGCGCGGTGCTGGCGCTGCCCATCGGCATGGCCAGCTCGAAGCCGCCGCGCACCGCCAGGTAGGCGCGCACGCCGCTGCGGCGGCGCTCGAAGCTCAGCGTGCTGCCGACCGGCGCGACCACCGCGCGCTCGCGCGGCAGCGGCTGCTCGTCGAGCCAGGCGTCGAGGTCGGCGCCGCA
Source organism: Burkholderia sp. SJZ089 (assembly GCF_007828315.1). Lineage (NCBI taxonomy): Bacteria > Pseudomonadati > Pseudomonadota > Betaproteobacteria > Burkholderiales > Burkholderiaceae > Burkholderia > Burkholderia sp. SJZ089. Next base: position 264,516 of record NZ_VIUM01000006.1, read on the forward strand.
CACGGCGATCACGGCGGCGCGATGAAAGCGCAGCGTGGGGCCGGTCAGCGTGATCTCGAGCGTGGCCTCGCCGGGCGCGTTGCCGACCAGCGCGTTGGCGAGCCGGTGCGCGCGCTCGTCCATCGCGCCGTTGGCCGGCACGCCCAGATGCTGATAGCCGCCGCGCCCCAGGTCCTGGAACGAGCTGAGCGCGCCGGGACGGATCACCTCGATGCTCATGCGGCCTTCCTCGGGAGATGTTCGTTGGCGGCGCGGAATTCGTCCTCGCCGATCGGCACGAAGCGCACGCGGTCGCCCGCGGCCACCAGGCAGGGCGTCTCGCGCGTGGCGTCGAACAGCGTCAGCGGGGTGCGGCCGATCACGTTCCAGCCGCCCGGCAGCATGCTCGGGTAGATCACCGACTGGCGATTGGCCAGGCCCACCGAGCCCGAGGCCACCGAGGTGCGCGGCGTGGCGCGCCGCGCCACCGCCAGCGCCGGATCGAACAGGCCGAGGTAGGGGTGCCCCGGCGCGAAGCCGAGCATCATCACGTCCACCAGGCTCGCGCTGTGGCGGCGGATCACTTCGGATTCCGTGATGCCGCAGGCCTGGGCCACGCCGGCCAGATCGGGACCGTGCAGGCCGCCGTAGCAGATCGGGATCTCGATCACGCGGCCCGCCTCGGCCTCGTCGGCATGGCCCTCGCCGGCCTGCCAGGCCTCGGCCAGACAGGCGCCGATCAGGCGTTCCAGCGCGACGTAGGGCGAGCCGTCGGCGCGCGTGAAGGGCACCCGCTCCAGCGCGTAGTGCACGCCCACGGTGGCCATCGCCGGCACGATGTCGAGCACGAAGGGCAGGCGCGCCGCGCCGATCGCGGCCGCCGCGCGACGCGCGGCCAGGTTGGCGCGGCGCAGGTCCGGGGCATGCAGGTCGACGATCAGCAGGCGCTCGCCCGAGGGCGCGAGCGTCCAGCGCGTGGCGCCGTTGGCGGGCGCGGGCTGGGCGGGGAGTGAGTGGCGCATCGCGGACGTGGCGTGACGTGGCTCGGGCGGCGGGGCGTGCTTACTTCGCGAACAGCGAATCGATGTTCGCGAAGGCCTTGAATTCGAGCGCATTGCCCGACGGATCGAGGAAGAACATGGTGGCCTGCTCGCCCACCTCGCCCTTGAAGCGCACGTGCGGCTCGATGATGAACTTCATGTCGGCGGCCTGCAGCCTGGCCGCGGCCTCCTCCCATTGCGACATCGACAGCACCACGCCGAAGTGGCGCACCGGCACGGCGTCGCCGTCGACGGCGCTGGTATGGCGATGGCCGCATTCCTCGGGCGCCAGGTGCGCGACGATCTGGTGGCCGTAGAAATTGAAGTCGACCCACTCGGGCGCGCTGCGGCCCTCGGGGCAGCCGAGCAGGTCGCCGTAGAACTCGCGCGCGCTGGCGATGCTGTGGACCGGGAAGGCCAGGTGGAAGGGCGGTTGGGTAAGGCTCGTGGTGCTCATGTCGACATCCATTGCGGGGTGGTTCGAATGCGGGGGAGCGTGCCGGCCGGCGCCAGGGCGGGGCTGGTCACGCGAGATGAGAGCCAGTCTATGCATGACAAAATTCGCTGAAAAACGATATATTTTGTGACTTGGCACAAATAATTTCGATCAATCGAACCATGATCCGCGAGCTGAAGACCTTTCTTTCGGTGGTGCGCTACGGCACCTTCGCGCGCGCCGGCGCCCAGGTGGGCCTGACCCAGTCGGCGGTCAGCGCGCAGATCCAGCGGCTGGAGGACGAGCTCGGCTTCACGCTGTTCGATCGCACCGGCCGCTCGGCCACGCTGAACGCGGCGGGGCGGCGCACCGTCGAGCGCGCCGAGGAACTGCTGGCCGTCTATGCGCGCCTGGCCAACGAGGGCGCGGCGGAGCCCGACACGGGGCTGCTGCGGATCGGCGCGATCGCCTCGGCGCAGACCTCCCTGCTGGTGCAGGCCATCGCGCTGTTCCGCGAACGCGCGCCGGGCTGGCGCGTGCGCGTGATGCCGGGCGTGTCGCTGAACCTGCTCGCGCAGGTCGATTCGGGCGAGGTGGACGGCGCGGTGCTGATCAAGCCGCCGTTCGCGCTGCCGGCCGAACTGCAGTGGCGCGCGCTGGTGCGGGAGCCCTTCACGCTGCTGGTGCCGCGCGCGCAGCGCAATGGCGACTGGCGCGCGCTGCTCAAGAGCGAACCCTTCATCCGCTACGACCGGAATTCCTTCGGGGGCCGAATCGTCGAGCGCTGGCTGCGCAAGATGCGCCTGAACGTGCAGGACGTGGTCGAGCTCGACGAGCTGCAGGCCATCGTGGAGCTGGTGGCGCGCGGCGTCGGCGTCGCCCTGGTGCCGCAGGCGGCGGCGCTGCGGATTCCGCGCACGGCGGTGGCGCTGCCGCTCGACGGCGATCCGCCGAGCCGCGAGATCGGTTACGTCGAGCGCACGGCAGGCGAACGGCCGGCGGCGGCGGCGACCTTCGCGGCCTGCGTGGCCGCCGCCGCCGAGGCCGCGCAGGCCGGGAAGGCGGCCGAGGTTCGTTGAAAGCCTTGAAAGCGAACGGCCGCCGGTGGTGCTTGCCGATGCATCAGTAGGGATATCCGGCCCGCCCCGGGCTTTCCGGGCAGCGCCGCGAGCCCCGCCCGGCAAGGCTTGGCGGGGATTTGTTCTTCATATGGAAACACTGTTGTCGCGATTTAGGTGTTAACCCTAGGTTTCGATGCGTCCTACACTTCAGTCCATCGGTTGAGCAACACAGCGACCGAACGCACAACATCCTGGAGGTATCGATCATGAAGAACCTGATTCAAGCCGTCGCCATCGCAGCCGCCCTCGTGGTTCCCGCCGCTGCATTCGCCCAAACCCAATCGAATGGCGCCGTGACGCGTGCCCAGGTGCGCGCCGAACTGGTGCAGCTCGAGCAGACCGGCTGGCGTCCGGCCGCGGGCTCCGATCCGCGCTATCCCGATGACATCCTGGCAGCCGAGAAGAAGGTGGCCGCGCTGAACGGCGCCGACACCAGCGGCTACGGCGGCGTCAGCAACAAGGTGCAGGCCGGCAGCCCGATCGGCCGCGGCGTCTCGAAGTCCGACTGGGACGCGATGTACAGCCATCCCTGAGCACGGCATCGTGATCGCGGGCGGCGAGCTTGCCGATTCATTCAGTGATGCGAAATGATCGCATTCGATCGGATCCGCCCGCGATGCAGGCAGTGAGTGGTAGTAGCTGGTGAGTGGTAGTGGTTGAGGTCGCAGTCGTTGTTGTCTTGCAGTGGTGGGTGGTTGAAGTTGCAGCAGGTAGCACGCAAGTCTGTAGCAGGAAGTACGCAGTGAGTACCGTTGAAGCAGGCTGTAGCAGTTGTGTCGGAAGCAATGCAGTGAGTGGCAGTCGAACGGGCGGCGCCTTGCGTCGCCCGTTTTCCGTTTCGGGCCCGGCCGAAGCTGGTTGCCAACAGCGAGCCGGATATCAATCGCCGATTTATTGGCTCGCCGCTGATCGCCGGGCTCTCTATTTCGCCCGGGTTTCCGTTGCCGGCATGCCATGTCGGGTACCTCGAAAACACTCCGGTGGGGCCGGCAACGGTGCCGCGCGATATCGTTTGCACGCGCCATGAAAAACGCCGCGCGCGGCGAGTTGCCGGTGCGGCGCGAGGATGCGCACAGGCGCGCGCGTTTCAGCGGTTCACGAGCTGCTTCGGGTAAGCCAGCGCGAGCGCGCAGCCCACCAGCATGCAGACCGCGAAGCCGTACAGGCCGGCGCTTTGGGTATGGAAGGTGTCGCGCAGCCAGCCGATGAAGTAGGTGCTGCCGAAGCCGCCCAGGTTGGCCAGCGAGCAGGCGAAGGCGATCCCGCCCGCGGCGGCGGCGCCCTTCAGGAACATCGAGGGCAGCGACCAGACCACCGGCATCGCCGCGGCCGCGCCGGCATTGACCAGAGAGAACAGGATCAGCGTGCCCAGCGTGCCGTGCGGCGCGGCCGCCGCGATCACCAGCGAGACGGCCGCCACCGCGAAGGGCACCACGATATGCCAGCGACGCTCGCGCGTGCGGTCCGAGCTGGCGCCGCAGTAGAGCGTGGCGAGCACGGCCGCCGCGTTCGGGATCACCATCAGCCAGCCGATCTGGTAGGCGTCCTTGACGCCGGTGTCGCGCAGGATGGTGGGCAGCCAGAAACTCACCGCGTAGAGCCCGAGCAGCACGCACAGGTCGATCATGCCGAGCGCCCAGACCTTCGGGTCGGTGAAGGCGCGCAGCAGCGCATGGCTCTTGTGGCCGCCCGCGTCGCTGTCGAGATTGGCGCGCAAGGTTTTCTTCTCGTCCTCGGCCAGCCAGGCGGCGGTCTCGATCGAGTTCGGCAGCCAGCGCAGCACCGCGAAGCCGAGCACGATCGAGGGCAGCGCTTCCAGCAGGAACAGCCACTGCCAGCCGCCCAGGCCATGCGCGCCGTCGAAGGCGCGCATGATCCAGCCCGAGATCGGGCTGCCCACCATGCTCGACAGCGGCAGGCCGACCATGAACAGCGCGACGATGCGGGCGCGGCGCGCGTCGGGGTACCACTGCGTCAGGTACAGCAGCACGCCGGGCAGGAAGCCGGCCTCGGCCGCGCCGAGCAGGAAGCGCAGCACGTAGAACTGGGTCGGCGTCTTCACCAGCAGGGTGGCGCCCGACAGGATGCCCCAGGTGATCATGATCCGCGCGATCCAGAGCTTCGCGCCCACGCGCTGCAGCACCAGGTTGCTCGGCACCTCGAACAGGATGTAGCCGGCGAAGAACAGCCCGGCGCCGAGCCCGTAGATCGAATCGCTGAACTTCAGCGCGTCGAGCATCTGCAGCTTGGCCAGGCCGATGTTGATGCGGTCCAGGTAGGCCGCGAAATAGCAGAGACAGAAGATCGTGACGAGACGGATCGTGACCTTGCGGTACAGCGCCGCGTGTTGCGCCGGGGCGGCCGGCACGGCCGCGTTCGGATGAGTCGTTGACATGGGACTGCCCCTGTTCGGATAGGACGGTTGGGTTGGTGCCGGTCGCTACGGTCACTTGCGCGATGACGCCCGGGAGTCTGTATATCACGCCATTTAATGAGCGTACACACTACAAAAACCGGCCTGAAACGAGAGCCGGGAAACGATCCTCCGCAATCTCTTTATAGGCGCTGGATGCCTTGTTTTGCTAGGTGTTTTCATCAATGCCGGATCGGTGCACGGGCCTCGATCCGGCGCGATCGGCTTGCACCCGGATAGTGCGAGTACGCCATAAATTGAAGCGTGTACATCATGATTCGATGCCCGTGGACTGCATGCATCTTCCGTGCCTGTTCGCGCCGTGACGCGTGACACCCGATGCAGGCGCGACGACGGGCCAATCCCGTGAGGAATACGAAACTCGAGGGTGTACACTTCCTCACTTTCGACCTCGGGCCGCCAGGCCCCGCCGTTCATGCCGTCCTCCCGCGATTCCTACGATTTTCACGACCAGATCGGCCATCTGCTGCGACGCGCCTACCAGCGCCACGTCGCGATCTTCCAGGAGGCGATCCCGGATTCCGACCTGACGGCCGCGCAGTTCGTCACGCTCTGCACGGTCAAGGAAACCAGGGGCTGTTCGCTGAACGACATCGTCAAGGTCACGGCGATCGACCAGGCCACCATCCGCGGCGTGGTCGAGCGGCTCAAGGTGCGCTCGCTGGTGGAGGTGCTGCCCGATCCGAGCGACGGGCGCAAGCTGCTGGTGCGCGCCACCGCCACCGGGCTGGCGCTGATCGATCGCACCGTGCCCTTCGCCAAGCAGGTGACCGAGCGCACCTATGGGGCGCTGAACGTGGGCGAGCGCGTCGCGTTGCAGTACCTGCTCAACAAGATGCTGGAGAGCGACGGCGAATGAGCGTCGGCGCCGCGCTGCTCGGGCGCGGCGTGCCGGGATGCGCGGCCGGCATGAGATGCGAGGCTCGGCATGTTTCGCGGCGCTTGCCTGCGTTCGCCGGCCTCGGGCGGCATCAATCGACGCCAGCCACGCCAGGCAGCACCGACCGGCGCCTGACGGCGCGCGGCGTGCTCAGGCACGCTCCGGCGCCGACGCTTCCAGCAGGCGGCCGGCGGCGCGCAATCCTTCCCTCACCGTCTCCGCATTGAAAGGCGGCGCGTACAGGCGCACGCCGGTCGCGTCGAAGATCGCATTGGCGAGCGCGGCCGGCCCCGGCACCGAGGCCGATTCGCCCGCGCCGAGCGGCGGCTCGCCCTGGCGCGGCATCAGCACCACGTCCACGGCGGGCAGCTCGGGGAAGGTCAGGATCGGGTAGCTGGCCCATTCGCGCGTGGCCACCTTCCCGTCCACGAAGCGCACGCGCTCCTTCAGCGAGCGGCTCAGCACCTGGATCACGTTGCCGTGGATCTGGTGGCGCACGCCGTAGGGGTTGATCATGGTGCCGGTGTCCTGGCCGACCGTCACGCGCTCCACCCGTATCTCGCCCGTCACGCGATCCACCAGCAGCTCGACGATCCAGGCCGACCAGGCCGCGCCGAAGCCGGGGAAGCGGCTGTGCACGTAGCGCGCGTAGGCGATGCCGCGTCCGCGCGCGAGCCGCGCCTCGTCGGGCCTCGCCTGCGGCCGCGACACCCAGCCGGCGCGCTGCGCCACCGCCTGCAGCAACTCGGCCGCGCGCGTGTCGGCCAGGTGGCGCAGCCGGAATTCCAGCGGATCGACGCCGGCCAGCGCCGCGCATTCGTCGGCGAAGGCATCGTGGGCGAAGGAATTCGGTAGCGCGGACACGCCGCGAAACCACGAGGAACGCACCAGCGGCGCGAGGTCGTCGCAGACGAAGCGCCGGTTCGGGCTCTCGTAGGGCGATACCGCGGTGCGATCGCCCATCTCGAACACGCGCGGCTCGGCGCAGATCGTGCCGGTCAGCAGCGAGGCCAGCAGCGGCGCGTCGTTGGACGGGTAGCGGGTGGCGAAATCGTAACCGAGCAGGCGGCCGTCGCGGCTCACGGTGCCGGTGATCGAGACCACCTGGCCGGTGCCCTTGGGCTCCCACAGATGTTCGTCGGCGCGCGTGAGCTGCACGCGCACCGGGCGGCCGACCGCGCGCGAGAGCAGCAGCGCATCGCCGCAGACGTCGTCGGCGCCGTTGCGGCCGTAGCAGCCGGCCGCTTCCATGCGCACGATGTCGAGATCGGCCTCGTCGCGGCCGACCAGGGTGGCGAGGTCGTAGCGCAGCGTGACGGGGTTCTGCGTGCCGGACCACACGGTGATGCGGCCTGCTCCCGCGGCGCGGTAGTCGGCCAGTGCGCAGGACGGGCCGATCGAGCCGTGCAACTGGTAGGGCCAGACGTAGGTGCGCGAGAGGGTGGTCGCGCCGGGCGTGTCGCGCGCCGCCTCGACATCGCCTTGCTCCAGCAGCGGGCGGCGCGTGGCCGGCGCGGCCTCGATCGCCGCGCGCGGATCGTCGAGCGAGGGCAGCGGCGGCAGCGGATGCCAGCGCACGCGCAGCTCGCGCGCCGCGCGCATCGCCTGTTCCTCGCGCTCGGCCACCACGCCGACGAAATCGCCCAGCGTCACCACCGCGACGATGCCGGGCAGATGGGCGATCGACTCGCGCTCGACGCCGGCGAGCAGGCGGCCGACGAAGGGGCCGCTGTCCAGTCCGCTGTAGGGCGGACGGATCACGCGGCCATGCAGCATGCCGGGCACGCGCATGTCGTGCACGAAGGTGAGCTGGCCGGTGGCCTTGGCGGGCAGGTCGACGCGCGGCGACGAGCGGCCGATCACGCGGTAGCGCGATGGGTCCTTGACGGGCGTGTCGAGGTCGAGCTCCAGCGCGAGGCGCTGGCCGCGGACCAGTTCCGCGAAGCTCAGGCGCCGGCTTGCGTCGATCGGGCTGCCGCGCTGATCCTTGCCATCGCCATCGCCATCGCCATCGCCATCGCCATCGCCATCGCCATCGACGATCGAAACGACACCGCCGTCGCTCGCGAGCCGTTCGAGCGGCACGCCCAGGCGCGCGGCGGCCAGTTCGAGCAGCTTGCGGCGCGCCTGGGCAGCCGCCGCGCGCAAGGGCTTGGCGGAGATCTGGATGGTCGCGCTGGCGATCGTCGGGCCCTGGTTCGGTGTCGCCGCCGTGTCGCCTAGCAGCATCTCGACCTGGGACGGCAGCAGGTCCAGTTCCTCGGCGACGATCTGGCCCAGCGAGGTGCGGATGCCGGTGCCGAGGTCGACGTGACCGTTGAAGGCGAGCACGCGGCCGTCGTCGAGGATCGCGACGAACACCTCGGGCACCTCGGGCGTGTACGAGGACAGGCTGCCGGGCTGGCCCGGGGCGGGCTTGACGGGGGGCACGGGGCGCCGGATCACGCTCAGGCAGCCGTCGCGGGCAAGCAGTTCGGAGCGGTTCACGGGCATCGGTTCCGCGAGGAGGGAGGAGCGCCGGACGACGGGGCGCGAGGCGCGCCGGCATCCGGCAATCTAGTCGGCCAAAACGCGCCGGTCAATCTTGCGGGCAAGTCGGGCCGGTGAATCGAGCCGATGAATCGAGCCGGTCAATTCAGTCCCGGCAGCCTTCGCCCGCTTGCCGTCGCCGGGCCAGCGCCAGGCGAGCCGGAGCGGCGAGGGCGAATGCGGCTTCGACCTCGACCTCAGCGCGCCGCCTGCACCGCCTCGATCGCGGCGATCGCCTCGTCGAGCGGCATCACGGCCGCGTACTTCTGCGCCATGTCGAACAGGTTGGCCTCGTGCGGGGCGATCGCGCGGTCGCCCACGCAGTCGGACAGCACGAAGGGCCGGAAGCCGAACGACATCGCGTCCACCACGCTGGCGCGCACGCAGCCGCTGGTCACCGCGCCGGCCACCAGCAGGGTGCGCACCGCGCGCTGGGTGAGCCAGGGCGCGAGCTGGGTGCCGAAGAAGGCCGAGGGCACCTGCTTGCGCACCACCAGCTCGCCGGCCGCGGGCGTGAGCTCGGGGACGATCTGGCTGTTCGGGTGATCCTCGGTGAGGGTGGCCATGCCGGGTACCTTCAGCGAGAACACGTTGTCGTCGCTGCCGTCCTCGGCATAGACGATGCGGCTGTGCGCGACCGGCCAGCCGCGTTCGCGCGCGATCGACAGCGCCTGGCGCGTGCGCGCGATCGCGGCAGGGATGTTGCCGCCGCCGAAGGTGGCGGGATCGGCGAAGCCGACCACCAGGTCGATGATCAGCAGGCCGATGTTGCCGGCCGGCGGCAGCGGCGTGCCGAAACCCTGCTGGCGGTAGACGCCGGCTTCGGCGTGGCGGGACAGTGTATCGATGGTGCTCATGCGCGGGCCTCGTCAGGCGGGTTGGTCGAGCACGCGCCCGTCGCGCACCACGACGTCGTCGTCGAGCTGCACGGTGCAGTGGCGCAGGGGAATGTCGATATGGCAGGTGGTGGTGCGATCGCCGCCGCCCTCGTTGTTCGGGCCGAGCGAGAACAGGAAATTGCCCTCGAAGGCGCGCGCGTCCATGCCGATGGTGGCCTCGCGATCGTAGAGGCCCAGCGTGGACCAGCGCGCGCGCGGCTGCAGCCCCCAGCCGATATGCGAGATCGCATAACCTTCGGGATCCTGGAAGGTCTCCATGTAGTCGCGCAGCAGCGCGGCATCCACGCCGCCCTCGATACGGGTGGCGTAACCGCCTTCCACCGTCAGCACGATCGGCTCGGACACATAGTGCTTCTGCGGCAGCAGGATGTCGCCGCGATCGATCACGATGGTGCCCTGCGCGCCACGGTCGTTCGGGAAGGTCAGCGCGAAGCCGCTCGGCCAGTGGTCCCAGCGGCCCGGCTCGTCGACGTAGCCGTATTCGGCGGTCGGCCCGAAATCGCCGAGCGGGCAGACCAGCGCGGTGCCGGCCGGCGAGCTGACGCGCATCTCGCGCGCGGCCGAGATCTTCGCGGCGGCGGCCAGCACGCGCGTGCGGTCGCCCTCGGTGGGCACCAGGCGCGCCAGCACCTCGGGCGGCTCGACGGCCAGCAGGATCTTGGTGCCGGACTTCAGGATGTCGTGCTGCTCCGGGGAGAACAGCAGGGTCATCAGGTCGAGCACCAGGTCGCTGGCCTTCAGGGCCGCGATCGCGGCGCGGTTGCCGGTCAGCGGCGTGGTGCCGAGATAGGCCAGCGAATCGCGGCTGAAGGCCTTCTCGCCGTTTACGGGCGGCAGGTCCAGGCGGTTCACGATGGCGCCCATCTGCTGGGTGGCGATCAGCGCGCAGGACAGCGTCTGCGGATGGGTGGAGGAGCTGGTGAGGATCGTCACGGTCTGCCCCGCCTCGAGGCGCGACAGCGTCAGCACGCGCTTCCACGCGTCGATCAATTGGAAATCGCTAATCGGCATGTTCGGCTCCGTTCGAATCAGGCAGCGGCCGCGGCGGGCACCAGCGGCGCGCCGAGGAAATCGCCGAAGGCCGCGTAGAAGCCGGCCGCGTTGTCCCAGGGAATCATGTGGCCGGCGGCCGGCACGCGCACATGGCGCATCGCCGGGGTGGCGCGCTGCAGCTCGGCCACGTCCTCGTCGCGCACCACGTCGCCGCGCTCGGCGGTGATCAGCAGCGAGCTCACGCGCAGCCGCGCCGCGTCGGCATGGAAATCGTCCTGGTGGAAACCTTCGTAGGAGGCCAGCACGGCGCGCTCGTCGCAGGTGTGCAGCCATTCGGCGCGCAAGCGCAGTTCCTCGTCGGTCCAGCTCGGGCAGAAGGCGCGCATGCCCTCGGCGTCGGTGCCGGCACGCGCCAGCGCCATCGAGTCGACGTACCAGGGCAGCTTGCCCGGATAGTCGCGGCGGCCCGGCCCCGAGACGGGCGGATCGACCAGCACCACCGATTCGAGGGCCGCCTCGATCCGCAGCGCGGCGCGCGCGGCGATGCGCGCGCCCATCGAATGGCCGACCAGCGCGTAACGTTCGAGTTTCAGCGCCGCGGCCAGCGCGGCCACGTCGGCGGCCTGCGCGTCGAGGCTGTAGTCGAGCGTGTCCGAGGCGGAGGACAGGCCGCGGCCGCGCACATCGATCACATAGGTGTCGAAGCGCGCGCCGAACACCTCGCCGACGAAACCCCAGGTGATGGCCGGGCTGGTGATGCCGGGAATCAGGATCACGGCGGGCCGCGCGGCGCGCTCGCCGCTCGCGCCGCCGTAGCGCAGGTAGTGCTGGCGGATGCCGTTGGCGTGGACGTTGGCGCCGTACAGGAAGGTGGAGCTCATGATGGCGGCCTCGCTCAGTAAGCGCCCGACAGCAGCGCGCCGGCGCCCGGCACGATCGGCTCGAGATCGAGTTCGCGCAGGATCGAGTAGGTGGTGGCGATCGCGGCGGTGATCACCGGCTTGCCCGTCATCGCCTCGACCTTGGCCACCGCCGGCAGCGAGGGCATCTGCACGCAGGCCGACAGCACGATCGCGTCGGCGTCCTGGTAGGGCAGGCTCTTGACGATCTCGGGCAGGCGCGCCGGATCGTGGCGGCCGACGTCGAGGTTGTCGGGGATCTCGAGCGCGCGCCAGGCGATCACTTCATAACCCTCGTGGCCGATGTAGTCGACCACCAGCTCGGTGAGCGGCTTCATGTAGGGCGCGACCACCACGATCTTCTTCGCGCCGATCACCTTCAGCGCGTCGACCAGCGCGCCCGCGCTGGTCAGCACCGGTGCCTTGGCGCCGTTCTCGGCGGTGTGGCGCGTCAGGCGTTCCTGCGAAACGCGGTGGTAGCCGCGGCCCATCGCCATGATCGCCACCAGGCAGGCGTAGCCGAGCACGTCGACGCGCGCGTCCGACAGCTCGAGCGCGCAGCGATCGGATTCGGCATCCATCGCGGCCAGTTCTTCCTTGACCACCTTCTTCATGCGCATGCGGCTCGAATGGAAGGTGAAGCGCTCCGGGCGGATCGCCTCGCGCAGCCGCAGCATCGCGGGGATCTCGGTTTCCATGGTGGTGTTCGAGCTCGGCACGATCTGGCCGATGCGGAAGGTGCGGGTCATCAGGGGCTCCTGGGCTGCGAATGGATGGCGGCGGATTGGCGTCGGGCGGCGTCGCGTTGATGCCGGCATCGGCGCCGGGCGATCGCCGGATCTGAGGCAAAGTCTAGCGTGTACATTTGAATATCACAACGTCTCAAAAATGCCGGAGGCTTAAGGGTAATCCCTTTGATTGCCGATTATTCGATCGATTTTGGTGCGGGCGGCGTGCCCGGATACGGTGCGAAAATTTTTGCTTGTGCGAATATTTTGCAGTGTGTACGCTAGATTTCAACGTAACCAGCGCCGTGGCCGACCGTCCCCGCCGCCGGCGCTCAGATGAGGAGATTCCGATGAAGCAACCCCGTATCGCGATCGTGGGCGCCGGCCTCGGCGGCACCGCCGCCGCCGCGCTGCTGCAGCGCAGCGGCTACGACGTGCGGCTCTACGAGCAGGCGCCGTCGTTCTCGCGGCTCGGCGCCGGCATCCACCTCGGCCCGAACGTGATGAAGATCATGCGCAGGATCGGCTGCGAGGACGCGCTGAACGCGATGGGTTCGCATCCGGATTTCTGGTACAGCCGCGACGGCATCACGGCCGAGGTCATGTCGCAGATCCCGCTCGGCGATTTCGCGCTGAAGACCTACGGCGCGAGCTACCTGACCGTGCATCGCGGCGATTTCCACGCGCTGATGACCCAGGCCGTGGCGCCGGGCACCATCGCCTTCGGCCGCAAGCTCACGGCGATCGAGGACACCGGCAGCGAGGTGCGCCTCACTTTCGACGACGGCACGGTGGAGACGGCCGATATCGCGATCGGCGCGGACGGCGTGAATTCGCGGCTGCGCGAGCACCTGCTCGGCGCCGAGCCGCCGCGCTACACCGGTTACGTGGCGCATCGCGCGGTGTTCCCGGCCTCGCTGCTCGACAACAAGCCCTACGACATGTGCGTGAAGTGGTGGTCGGGAGACCGCCACATGATGGTCTACTACGTCACCGAGAAGCGCGACGAGTATTACTACGTGACGGGCGTGCCGCAGGCCGAGTGGCCGGCCGGCGTGTCGATGGTCGACAGCAGCCGCGAGGAGATGCGCGAGGCCTTCGACGGTTTCCATCCCGACATCCAGCATTTGATCGACGTCTCGCCCTCGATCACCAAGTGGCCGCTGCTCGAACGCGACCCGCTGCCGCTCTGGAGCCGCGGCCGGCTGGTGCTGCTCGGCGACGCCTGCCACCCGATGAAGCCCCACATGGCGCAGGGCGCGGCGATGGCGATCGAGGACGCGGCGATGCTCGCGCGCTGCCTCGACGAGGTCGGCATCGCCGACTACGCGAACGCCTTCGCGCTCTACGAGGCGAACCGCGCGGCGCGCGCCTCGAAGGTGCAGCTGGTCTCGCACAACAACACCTGGCTGCGCACCAACGAGGACCCGGCCTGGGTGTTCGCCTATGATGTGTTCGGCGTGCCGCTGGAGGCACCGAGCCGCGAGCCGGTGGCCGGCTGAGGCGGTTGCGCGGCAAGGGGCGCTGGCCGGGCGCCCCGCGGAACGAGGGGGCGGCGAGGTCTGACGGAAGTTCGAGGCCGCCCCGCCGGAATTTCGGCGAGGTATAACGGAATCGCGCGGCCTGCGCCGCGCGGAGTTGCCTGCCGGCTCGCGCGTCTGCCACGCGCGTCGGCCTATTGAATCGAGTCTGTCATGTCGCATTCCGGCCATCCTGCGGGGCCGCTCACGCTCCGCGTCAACGGCGAGGCGCGCAGCGTCCCCGACGCCGCGCCCGACACGCCCCTGCTGCTGATCCTGCGTAACGATTTCGCCCTGAACGGCCCGAAGTACGGCTGCGGGCTCGGCCAATGCGGCGCCTGCACGGTGCTGGTCGATGGCCAGGCAACGCGTTCCTGCGTGGTGCCGGCCGGCGCCGCGAGCGGGCGCGAGGTCACCACGCTCGAAGGGCTCGGCACGCCCGAGGCGCTGCATCCGATCCAGCGTGCCTTCATCGAGGAGCAGGCCGCGCAATGCGGCTACTGCCTGAACGGCATGATCATGAGCGCCAAGGCCCTGCTCGATCGCGAGCCGGCGCCCGACGACGCGGCGATCCGCGAGGCGCTGCGTTTCAATCTGTGCCGCTGCGGCACCCATCTCGAGATCGTGCGCGCCGTGCAGCGCGCGGCACGTTATCTGCAAGCCGACCATGAAGCCTGATCGCGCGGTGAACCAAGCCGAGTCGACGGCGCTGGCCGAGGCGCGCGAGGCGCCGGCGGCAAGCCTGGCGGCGCGGGGCGGGCACGAGGCGGGCCGGGAGGCCGAGGTGGCCTCGCGGCGCCATGCCGAATACGGCTGGCCGACCGGCACGCCGGGCGTGAGCGCGATGCTCGAGGTCGAGGCGGGGATCTCGGAGCAGGGGCGGCTCGCGAGCTGGCGCTACCGGGCGCGCCTGTCGACGGCGAGCGGCGAGGCGCGTTCGCGGCCGGTGCCGGTATCGGGCGAGGCGCCTGCTCATGGGGATTCTGGCGCGTATGGCGCGTATGGCGGGCGCGCCTTGCCCTTCGTCTATCGGCACGCCGAGGCGCGCATCGAGGTGGAGGATCCCGCGTTCGCGATTCCGGCGCATGCGCATGTGTTCGCGCGCGAATCGGGTCTCGACGAATGCGCGGCCGAGTTGCGCGCCGATCCCGTCGAACTGCGCCTGCGCCATCTCGATCCGGTCGCCGACGCGGGCGCGCAGGCGGTGATCCGCATGGTGAGCGAGCGGGCCCGATGGCAGGCGCCGGCGATTGCCGTGCCGGCCTCGTCCTGGTTGCGCGGACGCGGTTTCGCGTTCGACGGGCGGCGCGTCGAGGCGGATCGGGCCGAGCAGGGCGCGCCGGGCGCCGCGTCGCTCGACGCGCGTCCGGACTGGAGCGCCTGGGTGGTCGACATCGAGGTCGATCCGGCCAGCGGCGATGTCGCGCTGCGTCGCGTGGTGGCCGGGCAGGGCGCCGGCGAGCCGGGCCCCGACGGCCTGCCGCGTGGCTCCGGCGTGGCGGCCGCGCAGGTCGAGGCCACCGTGGCGCGCCTGCTCGGCGTGCAGCATGCCGCGCGCCATGCCTTCGACGAGAGCGCCGGTGAAGGTGGCGCAGGCGGCGACGCGCTCGCCTACGAACTCACGCGCGCCGGCCAGGCCACGAGCGAGCTGGCGGCCGCGCCGGACCTCGCCTCGCTGGACCCGGCCGAACGCGCGCGGCTAGAACGGGCCGCCGCGCCCGCGGCGGCGGCGATCGCGAATGCGCTCTACGACGCCACCGGCGTGCGCTTTCGCGCGCCGCCCTTCGACGCGCGCACGGTGCGCGAGGCGCTGGCCACGCACCAGGCGCGCGCCGCGATGGCGGCGCGGCAACCCACGGCTGCGCAGCGCTGGCGGCGCTGGCTGAAGGGCGGCGGCATCGGCGGCGTGGTGGGCGGGCTGATCGGCCTGGCCGGCGCGATGCTGCCGGGCCCCGCGCCGATCGCGCCGATCCCGGCCGGCTCGGCGGGCGGCGCCCAGGTCTGGAGCGCCGAGACGCTCGAGCGCGGCCGCCTGGTGGCGATCGCCGGCGACTGCGCGGTCTGCCACACGGCGCCGGGCGGCAAGCCCAACGCGGGCGGCTTCCCGCTCGAAACGCCGTTCGGCACGATCTATTCGACCAATCTCACGCCCGATGCCGAGACCGGTATCGGCAACTGGTCCTACCCGGCCTTCGCGCGCGCCATGCGTGAGGGCATCTCGCGCGACGGCCATCATCTCTACCCGGCTTTTCCGTACACGGCTTTCGCCAGGCTCAGCGAGCCCGACATGCTCGCGCTGTATGCCTACCTGATGTCCCAGCCGGCGGTGAAGGCGGCGGCGCCGCCCACGCGCCTGCCGTTCCCGATGAACCAGCGGCGCCTGGTGGCCGGCTGGAACTGGCTTTATCACGACGACACGCCCTATGTGCCGGATCCGGCGCGCTCGGCGCAGTGGAACCGCGGCAAGTACCTGGTCGATGGTGCCGGCCATTGCAGCGCCTGCCATTCGCCGCGCAACGCGCTGGGCGCCGAGAAGGGCGGTTTCGCCTACCTGAGCGGCGGCCAGGCCGAGGGCTGGGACGCGCCGGCGCTGGTCGCCGCCTCGCACGCGGCGCCGGTGCCCTGGACCGAGGACGCGCTGTTCCGCTACCTGCGCACCGGCTTCTCGCCCGAGCACGGCGTGGCGGCCGGGCCGATGGCGCCGGTGGTGGCGGGGCTGGCCGAGCTGCCCGAGGGCGACGTGCGCGCGATCGCGCATTACCTCGCCTCGCTGTCGCCCTCGGTCGACGCGCAGGCGGCTTCGGCCGCCGCCGCGTCGCGCGCCGGCGGCGCGGAGCTGGTCTCGACGCTCGGCATGGAGAACGGGCGGCGCGCCTTCGATGCGGCCTGCGCGGTCTGCCACGCGGAATCGGGCGGTGTCGGCCACTTCGGCGTGCGCCCGCTGATGGGCCTCAACACCAGCGTGAGCCATGCCAATCCCGACAACCTGCTGCGCGTGCTGCAGAACGGCATCGCCCAGCCGGCCACCGCCGCGCTCGGCTACATGCCGGCCTTCCGCGACGAATTCGACGATCGCCAGATGGCCGAGCTGGCCGCCTACATCCGCAAGCGATACGCGCCGGACCAGCCGGCCTGGCGCGATCTGGAAGCGGCCTCGGCGCGGATCCGCGCGCAGGGAGCGGGGCATTGAACGCGCTCGAGGCCTTCCTCGCGCGCCGGCATGTGTCGATCGGGCTGTACCTGGGCGGCAGCACGCCGCCCGAGATCGCCGCGTCGATCGTCGCCGACCTGACCGCGCGCCGGCATCGCGTGCCGGTGGCCGGCTTGCGCGACGTCGAGGCGGGCAAGGCCGCCCGCGCCGCGCCGGATTGCTCGGGTGGGTCGGGGCCTTCGGGCTCTTAAGCGCGCCTTAATCCAGGGCCCCTAGCATGCCGATAGCGGTGACCGGTCGAAGCTGTCGAGCGGCGCCGCCAGCGCGCCCCGACGCGCCGGCATGCCGGCCCTGGCGCGCGCCCATCGACCAGCCCCTTGCCGCGACGGTGCGCCATGATCAAGCACTTCAACTACACGCTCGGCGACGAGACGATTTCCCTGTGTGCCAGCTTCGGCGCCGGCCCGGCCCTGCGCCGCGTGCTGGTGAGCCGAGCCGATTCGATGGAGACCCTGGTGGTGCTCGATGCGCGCGGTTTCTCCGGCATGCTGAAGCTGGTGACCGAGGCGCCCGAGGGGCTGCTGGACGATGCGATCCGCAAGGTCGAGGACGAGCAACTGGTCGAGCGCGCGATTCGTGGTCGCGCGATCGTCGAGGCGCAGCTCTGAGTTCGGCGCCGCGCGGCGCGCGGGTTGGCTCAGGCGGCGGGGTTCGTCCCGTCGCCCGCCGGGTCGCCCTGCGCCAGCAGCCAGTCGAGCAGTTGCCCGACGATCGGTGATCGCGAAGGCCCGGCCACGCGTGACAACCACCAGGTCGTGCCGGGCAGGCGCGGCTGGCTCGCGCCCGCGTTCGCGTCGCGTGCGGCACGGCGGGCACCGTCATGCGAGCCGCGACCTGGGGCGACAGGTTCGCATCGCGGCGGCGGCCTGACGCGCCGGCAAGGGGGCGCTCGTCGCGGTGGCGGCCCGACGCGTTGACCCGGGCCGGCTCGTCGCGTCGGTGGCTCGAGAGCTCTTGGCCCAGGCTCGCCCTCGGCGGCGCCGGGAGGGGACGAGAATAGGGCGGCGTCGTTCGCGGCGCACGATCCCGGCCGGATCTTTCCGGCCTCAGTACAATGCACGGGTTCCGCCGTGCCGCCCCCTTTTTCTCGCCCGCCCCCAATGCCGCTGCCGACCATCCCGACCGCCCCGTTCTGTCCCGCCGAAGTGAAGGGCAGCATCACCATCGACGCCCGCGCGCCGTGGTCCCAGAAGCTGCGCCGCTTCGCCGGCCCCGGCCTGCTGGTGGCGATCGGCTACATGGACCCGGGCAACTGGGCGACCGACATCCAGGCCGGCTCCGAATTCGGCTATTCGCTGCTGTGGGTGGTGGCCTTCTCGAGCCTGGCGGCGATCTTCCTGCAGATGCTGGCCGCGCGGCTCGGCCTGGTGACCGGGCGCGACCTCGCGCAGGCCAGCTACGAACGCTACGGCCCGTTCGGCAAGTGGCTGCAATGGGTCACCGCCGAGATCTCGATCATTGCCTGCGACATCGCCGAGGTGCTGGGCTGCGCGCTGGCCTTCAAGCTGCTGCTGGGCGTGCCACTGGCCTGGGGCATCGTGCTGACCGCGCTCGACACGGTGATCGTGCTGGGCCTGCAGGGCAAGGGCTTCCGGCAGATCGAGGCGATCGTGCTGGGCCTGATCGGCACCATGGCGTGCTGCTTTGTGGCGCAGGTGGCGATGGTGCCGCCCGACTGGCACGCGGTGGCCGCGGGCCTGGTGCCGGGCAACCCGGGCCATGACAGCAAGGACGCGATCGTGCTGGCGCTGGGCATCGTCGGCGCGACCATCATGCCGCACAACCTCTACCTGCATTCCTCGGTGGTCCAGACTCGCCGCGTCACCGGCGGCGAGCGCGGCCAGTTTCGCGACACGCTGGCGATGGTGCGCGTCGATACCTGGGTGTCGCTGCTGGTGGCGATGTGCGTGAACGCGGCGATCCTGATCCTGGCCGGTTCGGCCTTCCACGCGGCGGGGCATACCGGCGTGGCCGACATCGAGCAGGCCTACCAGCTGATCACGCCGCTGGTGGGCGGCGGCGCGGCGATCCTGTTCGGCATCGCGCTGCTGGCTTCCGGGCAAAGTTCGACGCTGACCGGCACGATCGCCGGGCAGGTGATCATGGACGGTTTCCTGCAAGTGAAGATTCCCTGCTACCAGCGTCGCCTGATCACGCGCGGGCTGGCCCTGGTGCCGGCGCTGATCGGCGTGCTGGTGCTCGGCGACGGCTCGGTCGGCAAGCTGCTGGTGTGGAGCCAGGTGCTGCTGAGCCTGCAACTGCCGTTCGCGATGTGGCCGCTGATCCGCTCGGTCAGCGACCGCCGGCTGATGCAGGACAACGCGATCGGCCTGCCCGCGCGCCTGTTCGCCTGGCTGCTGTTCGCCGTGATCACCGGCACCAACCTGCTGCTGGTGACGGGCGTGGTGGGCTGAGCGGCCGGCGCCGGGCGGGTTTTGCTTCCTTTGGCGAGGTAAGGCCCGACGATGCCGTCGATTTGTTTCCCATGTATTGATTGAGGCTCGGCTGGCCGGGCGCCCCTTGCCGTGCTCCGCTTGTGAATTGATACGTTATATCGTAACATCGCCTCTCGCCGGCACATCGCGGTCGAGTTCGTAGCGAGACGCCATTTGCCCGGCGGTCTTTGTCGCCGCACGTGCCGCATCCAATGCGCCCGCCGGCAGCCATGCCCGAGGCAGCGCGTCCATTCCTGGACCGATTCCGTGCGGGCCACCTCAATCCTTGCAGAGACATGTCGGCATGAATCCCGCTCGCACAATTATTTCGTTTTCCGAAATGACGACGAGGCATGCCGACTCGGAAAGCGCAGCCGCGCAAGCTTCGCGTCCACGGGAGATGCCCGCATGAACGCGCCGATCCAGCTCTACAACACGCTCACGCGCGAAAAGTCGCCGCTGCGCACGCCGGTGCCGGGACGAGTGACCCTCTATGTCGGCGGCCCGACCCTGCACGACCATGCGCACCTGGGCAACGTGCGCCCGGCAGTGGTGTTCGACGTGCTCGCCCGGCTGCTGCGCCTGCACTACCCGGACGTGCTCCATGTCGGCCGGCTGGCCGATGTCGACGACCGCATCCACGCGGCCGCGCTCGCCGCCGGCGAGTCCGTCGAGGCCTTCACCGCGCGTTATCGCGACGCCTGGCGCGAGGACCTCGACGCGCTCGGCGTGCTCGCGCCCGACGTCGAACCTCGCGCGAGCGAGCAGGTGGCGGGCGTGGTCGAGCAGTCCGCGCGCCTGCTGGAGCGCGGCCATGCCTACATCGAGGCCGGGCACGTGCTGTTCCACGTGCCCTCGTATCCCGGTCATGGCCGGCTTTGCGGCCGCCCGGTGGAGGACATGATCGCGCTGGCGCGCGGCGAACCCGTGCCGCGCCGGCGCCATCCGCTCGATTTCGTGCTCTGGAAGCCGGCCGAGCATGGCTTCCCGGCATGGCCCAGCCCCTGGGGCGCCGGGCGGCCCGGCTGGCATGCGCAATCCACCGCAGTGCTGGAGCGCGAGCTGGGCCGCGAGATCGATATCCATGGCGGCGGGCAGGACCTGATCCATCCGCATCACGAGAACGAGATCGCGCAGCTCGCCTGCGCGAACGGCATGCCGCCGAGCCGGACCTGGCTGCACAACGCCTTCCTGACCGTGAACTGGCAGAAGATGTCGAAGCCGCTGCGCAACGTGGTGACGCTGCGAGAGCTGCGCGAGCGCGCGCCCGGCGAGGCGATCCGGCTCGCCCTGCTGTCGGTGCATTACCGGCAGCCGCTGAACTGGAACCTGCAGCGCCTGTCCTCGGCGCGGCGCACGCTCACGCGCGGCTACCACGTGCTGGCGGCGGCGCGCGACACACGCGTCGACACCGAGGTGGAACCCGACGAAGCGGTGCTGGCCGCGCTGCGCAACGACCTCAACGTGCCGGCCGCGCTGGTGCGGCTCAACGGTCTGCTGGCCGCCGTCGACGGCGCGGCGACCGAATCCGCCCGGATCCGCGCGAAGTCGCGCTTGCTGGCTTCCGCGCGGCCGCTCGGCCTGCTGCAGCGCGCGCCCGAATCGGCCCTGCGTGAACTCGGCGCCGAGGCCGTGCCGCGCGAACGCGCGCGGCGCGCGCCGGCCGATGAATTCGACCTCGAACCGGCAGCCGCCGTCGAGGCGGATCCGGAAGCCCGCGCCGACGACACCGCCGGCGGCCTGCGCCGCCCCCGCTTCGCGACCCAGGGCGCACGATGCTGATCCGCAAGCTGTTCCGCTTCGAGAGCGCGCATATCGTGCGCGGCTGCACCACGCGGCGTTGCGCGAGCTCGGTGCATGGCCATTCCTATCGCGTCGAACTGCTGCTCGAGGCCCACGCGTTCGACCACGGCCAGATGGTCTACGACTTCGGCCTGCTCAAGCACGAGGCGCGCGAGCTGATCGACGGCTTCGACCACGCGGTCGCGCTCTGGCGCCACGACGATGCCGACTACCTCGCCGCGATGCGCCGCCATTCCGAGCGCTGGGTGCTGCTGCCCGTCTCGCCGAGCGCCGAGCAGTTCTCGCGCCTGTTGTTCCGCCTGATCGACACGCTGCTCGGCGCGACCGACATGGCCAATGGCGAGGCCGACGTGCAACTGCACTCGGTGATCGTCCACGAGACCGAGACCGGCTACGCGCAGTGCTTTCGCGCCGACGCCGTGAACCCGAGGATGGGGCCGATCGATCTTCGGGACATCGAATTTTCCCCGGCGATCCGCGGGGAATGGCGCGATCCCGCGCTGCTGGCGCGGCTCGCGCGCGGCGAGCGGATCGCCAATCCAGGGCCGGTCGCGCCGACGCCGGCGTACTGAGCCCATCCTCTCATCCAACGGAGCCCGAGACATGCAAGTCCTGTCCTCGCTGAAGGAAGCGAAACAACGCGATCGCAACTGCCAGGTGGTGCGCCGCCGCGGACGCATCTACGTGATCTGCAAGACCAATCCGCGTTTCAAGGCGCGCCAGGGCGGCGCCCGCAACCAGCACAAGGGTTGAGCTTCCGCACATGATCCGCAAGAACCCGCGCGGCGACCTGCCGCGAATCCATCCCGACGCCTTCGTCGATCCGACCGCCGTGCTCTGCGGCCTGGTGATCGTCGAGGCGAACGTCTTCATCGGGCCTTACGCGGTGATCCGCGCCGACGAGATCGACGCGAACGGCCATATCGAGCCGATCGTGATCGGCGCGCACTCGAACATCCAGGACGGCGTGGTGATCCACTCGAAGTCGGGCGCGCGCGTGAGCATCGGCCAGCGCACCTCGATCGCGCACCGGGCCATCGTGCATGGCCCCTGCGAGATCGGCGACGGCGTGTTCATCGGCTTCAACAGCGTGCTGTTCAACTGCGTGGTGGGCGACCGCTGCGTGGTGCGCTACAACGCGGTGGTGGACGGCTGCCGGCTGCCGCCGCATTTCCACGTGCCTTCCACCGAGCGCATCGGACCCGAGACGGATCTCGAGGCCTATCCGCAGGTCACGCCCGACGCGAGCGAATTCTCCGAGGACGTCGCGCGCACCAACAACGAACTCGTGCATGGCTACAAACACATTCAGAACGAATTCTGAGGCGACCGATGCGCATCACGCGACAAGGCGGAGGAGCGGCATGAGCGGCACCCTCGAACAGGACGAATTCGACGCTCGCCTCGCTCGGCGCCATGCCGACCTGCTGGTGACGGGCGGCACGGTGCTCACGCCGGGCGGCGAGGCCGGCATCGACATCGCCTGCCTGGACGGCCGGATCGTCGCGCTCGGCGAGCTGTCCCGGCGCTGGAGCGCCGAGACGCGGCTCGCGGCCGACGGCCTGCACGTGCTGCCGGGCGTGATCGACACCCAGGTGCATTTCCGCGACCCGGGCCTGACCCACAAGGAGACGCTCGAGGCCGGTACGCGCGGCGCCGTGCTCGGCGGCGTGACGGCGGTGTTCGAGATGCCCAACACCCAGCCGCTCACGCTGGAGGCCTCGGACCTGCGCGACAAGCTGCAGCTCGCGCGCGGCCGGGCCTGGTGCGATCACGCCTTCTACCTCGGCGGCTCGGCGCTCAATGCCGAGCGGCTCGCGGTGCTGGAGACGCTGCCCGGCTGCGCCGGCGTGAAGGTGTTCATGGGCAGTTCGTTCGGCAACCTGCTGGCCGACGAGGATAGCGTGCTGCGCCGCATCGTGCGCAACGGCCGGCGTCGCATGGCCGTGCACGCCGAGGACGAGGCGCGGCTGCGCGAGCGGCGCGCGCTGGTGGAAGCCAGCCGCGACGTGCGCGACCATCCGCGCTGGCGCGATCCGGAAAGCGCCTTGCTGGCGACCCGCCGGGTGGTCGGCATGGCCGCCGAGACGGGCCGCAAGCTGCACGTGCTGCATGTGACCACCGCCGAGGAGATGGCCTTTCTCGCGCAGCACAAGCGGCGCGTCAGCGTCGAGGTCACGCCGCACCACCTGACGCTCGACGCGCCGGCCTGCTACGAGCGGCTCGGCAGCCTCGCGCAGATGAATCCGCCGGTGCGCGACGCCTACCATCGCGAGGCGCTGTGGCAGGCGGTGCGCGACGGCGTGGTGGACGTGATCGGCAGCGATCACGCGCCGCACACGCGCGAGGAAAAGGCGCGACCCTATCCCGATTCGCCGAGCGGCATGACCGGCGTGCAGACCCTGCTGCCGTTGATGCTCGACCACGTCGCGCTCGGCCGCCTGAGCCTGCAGCGCCTGGTCGACCTGACCAGCGCGGGGCCGGCGCGGCTGTTCGGCATCGAGGGCAAGGGGCGCATCGCGCTGGGCTACGACGCCGACCTGACGATCGTCGACCTGGCCGCGCGCCGCATGATCGGCAACGACTGGATCGCCAGCGTCTCGGGCTGGACGCCGTACGACGGCGTCTGGTGCCGCGGCTGGCCGATCTCGACGGTGCTGCGCGGCCGGCCGGTGATGCGCGACGGCGAACTGCAGGGCCAGCCTTCGGGCGTGCCGCTGACCTTCCTCGACATCGTGCCGGGCTGAAGCCTGCCGGCGCGCAGCAGCCGGCGCCGCCGTCTTCCTGGCGCGAAGCTTGCGGGATGCGATGCGCGAGCGTGCCGGTGGAGAGGCTACGCTATGCTGCGGTTTCCTCATGTCGTGTCGTGTCGGATCGCGCGCCGGTCGGCGCGACGAACACGGCACCGATCGAGCCAGGAGACCGAGCAGATGACGGACAGCGTGGAGTGCGTGGTGATCGGCGCCGGCGTGGTGGGCCTCGCGGTGGCGCGCGCCTGCGCGCGGCGCGGCTGGGAGACGGTGATCGTCGAGTCGGAAGCGATGATCGGCACCGGCACCAGCTCGCGCAACAGCGAGGTGATCCACGCCGGGATCTATTACGCGGCCGGTTCGCTGAAGGCGCGTCTGTGCGTGGCGGGCAAGCAGCAGCTCTATGCCTATTGCGAGGCCGGCGGCGTGCCGCATCGGCGCTGCGGCAAGCTGATCGTCGCGACCGACGCGGCGCAGCGCGACGCGCTCGACGCGATCGAGGCGGCCGCGCGCGCCAACGGCGTGACCGACCTGCGCCGCCTGGACGCCGCTCGGGCGCGTGCGCTGGAACCCTCGCTGCACTGCGTGGCCGCGCTCGAATCGCCCTCGACGGGCATTGTCGACAGCCATGCGCTGATGCTCGCGCTGCTCGGCGACGCCGAGCGCGCCGGCGCGATGATCGCCTATCGCTCGCCGGTGAGCGGCGGCGAGATCCTGCGCGAGGCCGGCGGCCCGCTGATCGAGCTGGAGGTGGGCGGCGACGAGCCGATGACGATACGCGCGCGCCGCGTGATCAACGCGGCCGGCCTGCATGCGCAGGCGGTGGCGCGTGCCTTGCGGGGCCTGCCCGCCGACACGATCCCGCGCGAGCGCTACGCCAAGGGCAATTACTACTCGCTGGCGGGGCGCGCGCCGTTCTCGCGGCTGATCTACCCGGTGCCGGAGCCCGGCGGGCTCGGCGTGCACCTGACGCTGGACCTGGCCAACCAGGCGCGTTTCGGCCCCGACGTGGAATGGGTCGACGGCATCGACTACCGCGTCGACCCGGCCCGCGCCGAGCGCTTCTACGCGGCGATCCGGCGCTACTGGCCGGCGCTGCCCGACCAGTCCCTGCAACCCGCCTACTCGGGCATCCGCCCCAAGCTCGACACGCCCGATGCCGACTTCGTGATCCAGGGCGCCGGCGTGCACGGCGTGGCGGGGCTGGTGAACCTGTACGGCATCGAATCGCCGGGGCTGACCGCCTCGCTGGCGATCGCCGACGAGGTGCTGGCGCGCCTGGACGAGGCGGCCGGCTGAGCGCGACGAGCCCGGCCTCGCCACGCGGGCTGCCCGTTGCCGACTCGGCGGGCGTCCCTCAAGCTTCCTCGTTTGAACCCGTCGCGGCCCGGCGCCGGCGCGCCGATCTGGCGGGCGCCTGCGCGGCCAGCGTCGCCGCCTGCGCGACGTCGACGGGGATGAAGGGCGCCTGGAAGTGGTCGACCAGGAAGTCGATGAAGGCGCGCGAGCGCGTGCTCTGCTTGCGCTGCCCGGGATAGTAGACATAGAGGTCGGCCGAGGGCAGCACCACCTCGGGCAGCACCAGCCTGAGGCGCCCGCTCTGCAGGTACTTGGCGAGATCCCATTCGGAGCGGATCAGGATGCCGTGGCCGTCGAGCGCCCAGCGCAGCACGATGTCGCCGTCGTTGCTCGACAGCGAGCCGTTCACCTTCAGCGCCTCCAGGTGATCGTCCTGGATGAAGTTCCAGACGCCATGGGCATCGTCGTTCTGGCTGTGGATGATGCAGCGATGCGCGACCAGTTCCTCCTTGCGCAGCGGCGTGCCGGCGCGCTCCAGGTACTTCGGCGAGGCGCACAGGAAGCGCCGGTTGCTCATCAGGCGGCGCGCGCGCAGCCGGCCGTCGGGCAGCTCGCCGAAGCGGATCGCCATGTCGAAACCGCCCTCGACCAGGTCGACCGGCTTGTCGGTCACCACGAACTGCACGTCCACGTGCGGGTAGCGCTTGGCGAACTCGGAAACCAGCGGTGCGATGGTGGTGCGACCGAAACCCAGGGTGGCGTTCACGCGCAGGCGCCCGTGCGGATCGGCCGGCGTGCCGGCGATCGCATCCTCCATCTCGCGCACCTGCTCCAGGATGCGCGCCGCGTAGCGCGCGTAGGTCTCGCCCTCGGGCGTGAGGCTGATGCTGCGCGTGGTGCGGTTCACCAGCCGCGCGCCCAGGCGCGCCTCCAGGATGCCGAGCCGCTTGGTGGCCGCCGGCGGCGTGAGCCCCATCGAGCGCGCCGCGCCCGACAGGCTCCCGAGCTTGGCCAGCTGGACGAAGAACGCGAAGTCGGAGGTGATGTCGGTTTTCACTTCTGGTGAAAGGTGAAATGAATTTCGGTGAATTCTAGCGCCGCTCGACACGACTAAGCTAGACCCCGTTGCCGCATGGTTTGCGTGCCGGAACACCGAGAATTCGTGTCACCAGGAGACACCCGCATGAGAATCGTAGAAATCCGCGAAAAGACCGTCCCGATCAGCTCGCCCATCCGCAATGCCTACATCGATTTCAGCAAGATGACGCTGAGCCTGGTGGCGGTGATCACCGACGTGATCCGCGACGGCAAGCCGGTGGTCGGCTACGGCTTCAATTCGAACGGCCGCTACGGCCAGGGCACGCTGATGCGCGAGCGCTTCATCCCGCGCCTGCTCGAGGCCGCCCCGGCCTCGCTGGTGGACGACGCCGGCACCAATCTCGATCCGCACAGGATCTGGGCCACCCTGTTCCAGAACGAGAAGCCGGGCGGCCATGGCGAGCGCTCGGTGGCGATCGGCACCATCGACATGGCCGTGTGGGACGCGGTGGCGAAGATCGAGGGCAAGCCGCTGTTCCAGTTGCTGGCCGATCGCTACGGCGACGGCCAGCCCGATCGCAGGATCTTCGTCTACGCGGCGGGCGGGTATTACTACCCGGGCCAGGACCACGGCAAGCTCAAGGACGAGATGCGCAGCTATCTCGACCGCGGCTACACGGTGGTCAAGAAGAAGATCGGCGGCGCCTCGCTCGACGAGGACCTGCGCCGCATCGACTCGATCCTCAGCGTGCTCGGCGACGGCCAGAAGCTGGCGGTGGACGCCAACGGCCGCTTCGATCTCGACACCGCGGTGCAGTACGCCAAGGCACTCTCGCAATACGACCTGTTCTGGTACGAGGAGCCGGGCGACCCGCTCGACTTCGAGCTGCAGGCCACGCTGCGCAACTACTACGCGAACCCGATGGCCACCGGCGAGGACCTGTTCTCGATGCAGGACGCGCGCAATCTGATCCGCTACGGCGGCATGCGCGCCGACCGCGACTGGCTGCAGTTCGACTGCGCGCTCAGCTACGGCCTGGTGGAGTACCTGCGCACGCTGGAGATGCTGCGCGAGCACGGCTGGTCGGCCAGGCGCTGCATCCCGCACGGCGGCCACCAGATGTCGCTGAACATCGCGGCGGGGCTCGGGCTGGGCGGCAACGAATCCTATCCGGACCTGTTCCAGCCTTACGGCGGCTTCCCCGACGGCGTGAAGGTCGACAACGGCTACATCACCATGCCGGAGCTGCCGGGCATCGGCTTCGAGGGCAAGTCGGACCTGATCGTCGAGATGCGCAAGCTGTCGGACTGAGCGCGGCAGGCAGTCCATCGCGGGGCCGCGTCCGACCACGCGGCCCCGCCGTTTCACTTCCAGAACAAGAAAGACTGGCGGATTCGCGTGCAGGGCCGCGACGAGACAGACGCGGCAGGCGCGCGTTCCGGTTCCCATCGGAAGACGGCATGCACAGGAGACAGACATGCTGGTATCGCGCATCCGGAAATCGCTTTCGCGCCTCTACGTGCAGGTGCTGATCGGTATCCTCGCCGGCGTCGTGGTCGGCCACTTCCTTCCCGATCTCGGCTCGCAGTTGAAGCCGCTCGGCGACCTCTTCATCAAGCTGATCCGCATGGCGCTCGCGCCGATCATCTTCGCCTCGGTGGTGGTCGGCATCGCGCGCATGAACGACCTGCACGAGGCGGGCCGCGTCGGCGTCAAGGCGCTGCTGTATTTCGAAGTGGCCTCGACGCTCGCGCTGCTGATCGGCCTGGTGATCGTCAATCTGGTGCGGCCCGGCAGCGGTATGAACATCGACCCGGCCACGCTCGACAGCGCCTCGATCGCCACCTACACGCACGCGGCCCAGCAGCACGGCATGCTCGAGTTCTTCATGAGCATCGTGCCGGGCAGCATCGTCGGCGCCTTCGCCAAGGGCGAGATCCTGCCGATCATCTTCTTCTCGGTGATCTTCGCGATCGCGCTGGCCAAGCTCGGGCCGCGCACCGCGCCGCTGGTCGACATGCTCGACATGTTCCTGCAGGGCATGTTCGGGGTGGTGCGCATCGTCATGTACGTCGCGCCGATCGGCGCCTTCGGCGGCATGGCCTTCACCATCGGCAAGTACGGCATCGGCACGCTGGCCTCGTTCGGCCAGCTGATGCTGTGCCTCTACCTGAGCTCGGTGCTGTTCGTGGCGCTCGGGCTCGGGCTGGCGATGCGCCTGTGCGGGCTGTCGCTGTGGAAATACCTCCGCTACATCAAGGACGAGATCCTGATCACGCTCGGCACCGCCTCGACCGAGGCGGTGCTGCCGCAGATGCTGCTGAAGATGGAGCGCATGGGCTGCTCGCGGCCGGTGGTCGGCATGGTGCTGCCGACCGGCTATACCTTCAACGCCGACGGCACGGCGATCTACCTGACGATGGCGGCGCTGTTCATCGCGCAGGCCATGAACCTCCACCTGTCGATCTGGGATCAGTTGCTGGTGCTGGGCGTGCTGCTGCTGAGCTCGAAGGGCTCGGCCGGCGTGGCGGGTGCCGGTTTCGTCGCGCTGGCCGCGACCCTGGCGACGATGCGGCAGATTCCCGTCTCGGGGCTGGTGCTGCTGCTCGGCGTCGATCGCTTCCTCAACGAGGCGCGCGCGGTCACCAACCTGATCGGCAACGGCGTGGCGACGGTGGTGGTGGCGCGCTGGGACGGCGCGCTCGACATGGACCGGGCGCGCGCGGTGCTCGATCGCACGCATCACGAGGCGCTGGCGCTGGAGACGCCGCGCGATGCACCGCCGGCCGATGCGCACGCGGGCGCGGGGCTGCCCTTGTCGGGGCCGGGCTTGGGTTGAGGGGGTTCGCGGGGCTTGCCCGTCGAGCGATCGAGGTAGCGGTGACGGGCGGCGAGGCGCTGCTCGTCGATGTGATCCGCGGATCGGAGCGGGGCTGTCGGGCCGGGGCTCGATCCGGCTCAGTCCGGCATCAGCCGCCGGCATTCGGCGAGCACGCGCTGGCGCAGCCAGCGATGCACGGGATCGGCCTCGAGACGCGGGTGCCACATCTGCGAGACGGTGATTCGCGCGGTCGCGACCGGCAGCTCGAACACATGCAGGCCGTCCTCGGCCGTGGCGCCGCGATGAACCAGGAACGAGGCCGGCACCAGCGACACCAGGTCGGTGCCGCGCGCGATCGCCAGCGCGGCCGGGAAGCCCGGCACCACCGCCACGATCGCGCGTTGCAGGCCGAGCTCGGCCAGCGCGTCGTCGACGGGGCCGCGCGGGTCCTCGTGACGCGAGGCGACCACATGCCCGAAGCCGGCATAAGCCTCGGCGCTGACCACGTCCTCGCGAGCCAGCGCATGCCCCTGCCTGACCACGCCCACGAAACGATCGCGGAACAGCGCCTGCAGGCGCACTTCCGGCCCCATCTCGCCGAGCACGCCGATCTCGAGTTCGGCCGAGCCGTCGCGCAGCGCCGCGGCGCTCTTCGAGGGCTTGGCGGTGAAGCGCAGTCGCAGATGCGGCGCCTCGGCCGCGGCGGCCGCGACCAGGGCCGCGCCGAAGGCCTCGACGAAACCCTCGTTGCTGCGGATCGTCAGGGTGCGGCGCAGCGAGGCCAGGTCCAGGTCGGCGCCGGCGGGGCGCAGCACGGCCAGGGCTTCGTGCAGGGTGTCGCGGGTGCGTGAGCGGATCGCCTCGGCATGCGGGGTGAGCAGCATCTGGCGCCCGGCGCGCACCAGCAGCGGGTCGCCGGTGGCCTCGCGCAGCCGCGTCAGCGTGCGGCTCATCGCCGAGGCGCTCAGGCCGAGCCGTCGCGCGGCGCCGGCCACGCTGGCCTCGGCCAGCAGGGCGTCGAGCGCGACGAGGAGATTGAGGTCGGAATCGGCCATGCGCGGATCCTAGCATGGGCATTCCGACATGGCGTCCGCTGCAACCCATCCCTGCACGCCGCGCGCCTTCCGCCCGGCCGGGCCGCTCGCTACATTGCCTGCATCGGCCGACGATGGCGTCGGCCGGCTTGCCAGGACATCCCACATGACACATTCCCATTCCCAAGCGACCGCGCTGATCGTCGGGGCCTCGCGCGGCCTCGGTTTCGCCCTGGTCGATCAATACCTGCAACGCGGCTGGCGCGTGATCGCCACCGGCCGCGCCAGCTCGCTGGGCGCGCTGCGCCGGCGTGCCGAGCGCGCCGGCGGCCTGCTCGAGGTCGAGACCGTCGACATCACCGTGCCCGAGCAGGTCGAGGCCTTGCATCGGCGGCTCGCCGGGCGCCGACTCGAGCTGCTGTTCGTCAACGCGGGCGTGAAGAACGACGACGGCGAGACGATCGCCGATGTCTCCACCGAGGAGTTCGTGCGCGTGATGGTGACCAACGCACTGAGCCCGATGCGCGTGATCGAGCGTTTCGAATCCCTGGTGACGGCCGCGGGCACGATCGGCCTGATGTCATCGGGGCAGGGCAGCGTGGCCAACAACGAGAACGGCAACTACGAGGTCTACCGCGCCAGCAAGGCCGCGCTGAACATGCTGATGCGCAGCTTCGCGGCGCGCCATGCCGGCGATGCGCGCACGCTGCTGCTGATGGCGCCGGGCTGGGTGCGCACTGACATGGGCGGCCCGCAGGCGCGCCTGGGCATCGACGAGAGCATCCCGAGGCTGGTCGACACGATCGCGGCGAACGCCGGGCGCCCGGGCCTGCAATACCTCGACTACCAGGGGCGCGTGGTGCCGTGGTGAGCGATGCCGCGGCGGCCCGGCGATGACATCCGATGTAATTGGCGCGTCGCGCGGGCGCGCATAGTCTGGCCGGGTCGCGCTGCCATTCCGGCGGCGCGCGTCGACCCGGAGCCATCATGTCGCTTTATCCCGTCCATACGATCGAATCCGCCCCCGCGCAATCTCAGCCGGTGCTGCGCCAGTTGCAGCAGGCCTTCGGCCTGATCCCGAACGTGGCCGCCACCATGGCGGCCTCGCCGGTGCTGATCCGCGGCTTCATCGGCCTGTTCGAGCAGGTGCATGCGAGCAGCCTCACCGAGCCGCAGATCCAGGTGCTGCTGCTGACCAACGCGGTGGTCAATGCCAGCGCCTGGCCGGTGGCCTTCCATACCGTGCTGGCCATGCAGCAGGGCGTGGCGCCCGCCGACGTCGAGGCGATCCGGCGCGGCGAGCTGCCCGAGGACCCGCGGCTCGCCGCGCTCTCGGCGCTGGCGCGCAAGCTGATCGAGCGGCGCGGCCGCCTGCCCGAGGCGGATCGCGAGGCCTTCCTCGCGGCCGGCTTCGGCGCGCCGCAGGTGCTGGAGGTGGTCGCCGTGGTGGCGGCCTCGACCATCACCAACTACAGTTGCGGCGTGACGCGGCCGCCGCTCGAGGCACAATTCGAGGCTTACGCCTGGCAGGCACCGGCGGTTTGAGCGGGTTGGCCGCTCGTGCCGCCCCGTGTCACGCTGGTCACGCCATGCAAGGAGATCCGATGAGCGCCGACCGTTCCGATCCGAAAGCCGCCGCCAGCGAGCTGGGCGAGCTGCTGCGCTACTGGCGTGGTGTGCGCGGCGCGAGCCAGCTCGGGCTGTCGCTCGAGGCCGGCATCTCGCAGCGGCAGATCAGCTTCATCGAGAGCGGGCGCAGCGTGCCGGGCCGCGACACGCTGCTGACGCTGGCCCAGGCGCTCGAGGTGCCGCTGCGCGAACGCAATGCCTTGCTGCTCGCGGCCGGCTACG
Source organism: Burkholderia sp. SJZ089 (assembly GCF_007828315.1). NCBI lineage: Bacteria > Pseudomonadati > Pseudomonadota > Betaproteobacteria > Burkholderiales > Burkholderiaceae > Burkholderia > Burkholderia sp. SJZ089. The sequence continues at coordinate 296,217 of NZ_VIUM01000006.1, forward strand.
CGCCCGTCTATGCGGAGCCGCCCTGGAACGCGCAGGAGATGCAGGGCGTGATCCGCGCGCTGGAGCGGCTCGTTTCGCAGCACGAACCTTTTCCGGCGATCGTGATGGATCGTCACTGGGACGTGCTGATGAACAACCAGGCGGCGCTGCGCTTGTTCGGCAGCTTCATCGACATGGCCGCGCGCCAGGAGCCGCGCAACATGCTGCACCTGATCTTCGATCCGCGCGGCCTGCGCCCCTTCCTGGCCGACTGGGACGCGGTGGCGCGCAGCCTGCTGCAGCGCCTGCATCGCGAGACGGTGGGCCATGCCGTGGATGCCGGCACGCGGCGCCTGCTCGACGAACTGCTCGCCTATCCGGCGGTGCCGCGCGACTGGCGCACGCATCGCGCGAGCGCATCCTCGGCGGGCCTGCCGATGATCCCGCTGGGCTTCGTCAAGGACGGCGTGGTGCTGCGCTACTTCTCGCTGGTCACCACGGTGGGCGCGCCGCAGAGCGTGAGCGCGCAGGAGCTGCGTCTCGAATCGATGTTTCCCGCCGACGAGCAGACCGAGGCCCGGCATCATCAACTGCTGGCCGGGCAAAAACTGGCGCCGGGCTAGATGCGCGAACCGGCGCATCGGGAAGTCCGTTCGTGCTTTTTTCCGCGCCGGCGGGTTCCCGTCGTCGATGCTAGACTGTCCGGCCGGCGCGATGCATGCGCAATGCCAGAACAAGCAGCAAAGACCGGAGACGACCCGATGGCGATTACCAGAATCGAATCAGTGACGTACGGTGTTGACGAACTTGCCGACAGTATCCGTTTCGTCGAGGATTTTGGCCTCGCTCGTATCGATACCAGCAACGATCGCGTCGTGTTCGCCACGCCCGCGAACCAGTCGCTGCGATTGGTCGCCGCGCAGGCGCGCGACCTGCCCGAAGGCCTGGAGGCCGGCTCGACCTTGCGCGAGCTGATCTGGGGCGTCGATTCGGTCGCCTCGCTCGATGCGCTGCACAACACGCTGTCGCGCGATCGCGCGGTGCGCGTGGATGGCGAGGGCGTGCTGCATACCCATGACGAGACCGGCTACGCGATCGGCTTCGCGCTCGCGCAGCCCCTGCCGATCGGCGAGATCCGTCGCGGCGGGGATGGCGCGGGCCGCGCGCAGGGCGTGCGCGACGACCTGTTCTACTGGAACCGCACCTTCGATGCCTATACGCGCGCACGCGTGCTGCGGCTGGCGCGTGTCACGCTCGACATTCCCGAGGCGGGACGCGACGCGGCGATCGATTTCTATCGGCACCGGCTCGGTTTCGAACTGGCCGCCTCGGCGCCGGGCGCGGGCAGCTTCCTGCGCTGCGGCGCCGGCGTCGGCCGTCACGGCCTGCGCCTGAGCGAGCGCGCCAATCGTCCCGGCATCAACCGCATCGCCTTCGAGGTCGGCGATCTCGACGACCTGATCGCGGGCGGCAATTTCATGGGCGCGCAGGGCTGGCAGGGTTCGCGCCGGCTCGACCGCGATCGCTCCGGCGCCAATGTGTTCCGCTGCTTCGACGCACCTTGCGGCGGACGCTTCGAATACGCAGCCGAACGCGATCCGGCCAACGAACGCGGCGGCGTGCGCTTTCGCGAGATGCTGTCGCGGCAGGACCCGGTATCGGTGGCGATGCGCGTCGACGGCATGTCGTACTGAAGCTGGCCGTCGCGCTCGCTGCGCATTTCCCGCCTCGGTTTCCCCGCTTCAGTTTCCCGCCTCATCCCCTCATTCCGCTGCCGCCGGCCGCGTGCCGGCCCCGCCCGAGCGCGCCACCCGCGCGCGCATCATCGCATTGCCCAGCGCGCCGAGCGCCATGATCGCGGCGGTGCCGAAGAAAGTCGAGCGCATCCCGTAGTGACCGCCGAAGTAGCCGCCGGCGAGCGGCCCGAGCACCTGCCCCGCGTATTGCGAGGAGGTCGAGTAGCCGAGCAGGGTGCCGGCCACCGAGGGCGGCGCGGCGTGGCGGATCACGCTGGCCACGCAGGGCAGCAGGCCGCCCAGCGCGATGCCCATCGCGAAGCGCAGGGCGATCAACTGCCAGCCGGTGGTGACGAAGGCCTGCGGGACCAGCAGCACCGCCGAGGCGGCCAGGCAGCCGACGATCACGTTCCAGTGGCCGATCCGGTCGGCCAGCCGGCCGAGCCGCGAAGCCGACAGGATGCTGCCGAGCGCGGCGCCCGACATCACCAGCCCGGCCACCAGGGTGACCTGGTGCGCCGGCACCAGTTGCGCGACATAGACCGTGATGATCGGCTCGATCGACATGTTGGCCAGCATCAGCAGCGCGCCGGTGACCAGCATCGTGGCCACCGGGCGCCGGTCGGGCAGCGCGGCCCAGCCGGGCTTGTCGGCGGCGCCGCGGCCGGCCGCGGCGGGGCGGTCGCGCTTGATCAGGAACACGGTGGCGAGGAAGGTCAGGCCGATCGCGGCGCCGGCCACCTGGAAGGTCGCGCGGATGCCGATCAGCGAGGGCAGCCAGCCGCCGATCAGCGGCCCGGCGATATTGCCGGCCATGATGCCCGAGGACAGCAGGCCGAGCGCCCAGCCGCAGCGCGCCTTCGGCGTCTGGGTGGCGACCAGCACGGTGGAGCCCGAGGCGTAGCCGCCCAGCAGGCCCACCGCGAGCCGCAGCGCGACCAGTTGCCAGACGTCGTGCGCGATCCCCATCAGCGACATCACGATGGTCATGCCCAGGCTGGCGCGGATCAGCATCAGCTTGCGCCCGTAGCGATCGGCCAGGCGCCCCCACAGCGGCGCCGTCAGCGCGGCGGTGAAGAAGGTCGCGCCGTAGGCGATGCCGGACCATTGCACGATCGCGGCCGGCTCGTGCACGCCGAGCTGCTCGACATAGAGCGGCAGGAAGGGCAGCAGCAGGGTCATCGAGACGATGGTGGTGAACGAGCCGAACACGCAGACGGCCAGGTTGCGGCGCCAGTGCGCGTGGCCGTCGTCGTCGGTGCCGGCCGGCGGGCGGTAAGCGGGACGGCTCATCGCGTCTCCTCGGTGGTAGCGGTCTTGTGGGGCCGCCGTGCGCGGTGCGGGGCGGCGATCGGGACGATGCTACGCCGCGCGCGAAGGCGCAAACAGACGCCTGGGGATACCGGTATGGACACTACCTGCTTCGGGTTCGGCCGATGCAGTCAGAGAGCGGGAAGGGAACGAAGACAAGCCGAATGAAGAAAAGCCGGCGCGGGAAGCGCCGGCTGGTCACGCCAGTCGGATGGGGCGGAGAAGCGCAAGGCGGGTTCGGGCGCCGCGCGCGGCGGGCGCCCTCAATCGACCTCGATGTCGTTCGCGCCCAGCAGGGCGGCCGCCACGCCGATCACGAGCGGCATGTCGTCGTCGTCCACGCGCAGGTTCGCCTCGGCGTGCTGCTCCTCCTCCAGGCCGCGCCGCCCGGCCAGCCGCGGCAGGCTGGCGAGCATCGACGGATCGTGGCGGGCCCGGAAGCCGGGGTCGTTGAAGGCACGCTCCTCGATCGCCAGCAGCATCGCCCAGCTCGGGCCGCGCAGCTCGCCGAACGGGCTGCCACGCCGCGGGCCGAAGGCACGGCGCGCCAGCGTGACGAGGATCTGGTGCAGATCCTGGGTGGCGCGGTAGCGCGCGCGGTGCGACTCGATCTGCTCGAGTTCGTAATCGTCGACCAGCCAGTCGGCATCGGGGCGCGCGCCGGTTTGGCTGCTCGGGCTCAGGTCGGACATCGTCGTCATGGAAGACCTCGTCGGGTGATCTGGTACTGTAAATATATACAGTCTTTTTGGCCTGTGCAATCGGTCTCGCGTGAATTCGATGCGATCTGCCAGTGCCCGGTGAGGCCCATGGGGCGGCGCTTCGGGACGAACGAGGGCGGGCGGCGGGCGATCGACGGCGATCGGGGCGCGATCAGCCTCGCGCCGCCGCACGCATCTCGCTGATGCGCGACCAAGTCCGCTCGATGCCGTGCACGTCGTCGCGCTGGCCGACGCGTGCCTCGTGGTCGGCGTCGTGCAGGAAGACCAGGCTGGCCTGCTGGTCGTAGAGGATGTCGACCAGCCAGACGAAGCGCTGCAGCGTGGCGCGCGCGGTGGACGCGTCGAGCGCCACGTGGTCGAGGATCAGCACGCGGTAGCGCGCGGCCAGGTCGAGGTAGTCGAGATGCGAGCGGGCCTGCGCGCAGAGCGCATCGAAGTCGCAGAACAGGGTGTGGGCGCCTGCCGCCCTGGCTTCGAGCGGGCGCGTGGCGATCGGCACGCGCGTGTCGGTGGCGAGGATGGTGTCGCCGTGGCGCGCGAACAGCGCGGCGAGGCTGCCGTCGCCGGGCGTGGCTTCGCCGGCCGGCGCGGCCTGGCGGCCAGGCCCGGGCGCGATGCGCCGATAGTCGACGGCGCCCTCGAAGGGCAGCATCAGGCAATGCGCCTGGAGCGCGGCGATGGTCGGCTCGAAGCGATGATGGAATTCGGGATCGGGCAGCAGCGCCGCGGGCGCCTGGTTCGAGGTGAACAGCAGGTGGACGCGCCGCGCGATGGCCACGCGCAGCAGCGCGGCGAGGATCAGCGCGTCGGCGATGTCGTGCACGTGGAATTCGTCGAACCAGAGCAGTTGGCTGTCGCCGAGCCATTGCGCGAGCACCTCGCCGAGCTTGTCGTCGGACGGCGGCGCGGCCACCAGGCGGCGGTTCACGTCGCGCAGGAAGGCGTGGAAATGGGTGCGCACGCGCGCGCCGGGATAGGCCTCGTGGAACAGCGCGGCCAGCAGGCTCTTGCCGCGCCCCGGCGGCCCGTAGCAGTAGGCGCCGATCACGTCCTCGGGCAGGGCGCCCGTCAGCAAGGCATCCAGGCGCGCCGCCGCGGACAACTGGTCGGCATCCAGGCGCAGCGCGCGCCGCTCGAGTGCGGCGATCAGCCAGGCGGGCAGGGGCGGCGAGGTGGGCATCGAGTGGCGGCGCGGCTTGGGCGGCAGGTTGGAGCGGGGCTGATTAGGGGGCGGCGAGCGCCCGACAGTCTGCCATAGCGCGCCAGGGGCCGGCGGCTAGGCAGTGCTCGGCACACGCGCCGCGCACGGGCGGCGCCCTGCAACGCGCGGCGAGATGCGCTAGTGTTCGAGGCTGCGGCGCGCGCCGCGATCCGGCCTCGACCCCGGCCGGCCCCGCGCGCCATTCTTCCCCGACTCGAGCAGGAGCCCCGCGTGAGCGCGCCCCAGGAATCCCCTTACCACTACTACGAACCGGCGGCCGGCCACGGCCTGCCGCACGACCCGTTCAACGCGATCATCGGGCCGCGCCCGATCGGCTGGATCTCGAGCGTCGACGCCGAAGGCCGGCCGAACCTCGCGCCCTACAGTTTCTTCAACGGCTTCAACTACCGGCCGCCGATCATCGGCTTCGCCAGCCTGGGCTGGAAGGACAGCGTGGCGAACATCGACGCGACCGGCGAATTCGTCTGGAACCTCACCACGCGCGCGCTGGTCGAGCAGATGAACATCAGTTGCGCGCCGCTGCCGCGCGGCCGGAGCGAGGCGGACGTGGCGCGCCTGGAGCTGGTGCCGTCGCGGCGCGTGCGCGCGCTGCGCGTGGCGGCCAGCCCGGTGCACTTCGAGTGCCGCAAGACCCAGATCGTGCGCCTGCAGGATGCCGGCGGCGGCGAGCTCGACAGCTGGCTGGTGCTGGGCGAGGTGGTGGCCGTGCACATCCGCCGCGAGCTGCTGCGCGACGGCATCTATCGCACCGCCGAGGCGCACCCGGTGCTGCGCGCCGGCGGCCCCGGCGACTACGCGGCGATCGAGCCATCTGCGATGTTCGAGCTGCTGCGCCCGCAATCGGCCGAGGACGCCGAGCGCATGGGGCGCGCGTTCGATTGAAGGGAGCGCGGCGCGTTCGTGCCGCCGCGCCGGTCCCGGACGTGAGGGCGGCGAGGTCGGGATCGACGCCCTCACGTCCCCATCTTCGTCACCATCTCGACGATCTTGCGCGTCGGCACGCTGACGGCCAGCGTCTCGAACTTGCGGCGGCCGAACCAGTGGCAGCGCAGGATCTCGTTGCTGGCCACAGCCTTGCGTCCGGCCGGCACGTCGGCGATGAAGACGTGGTGGCGCTTGCTGAGCCCGCCGAACTGGAACGCGTAGTGCAGTTCGAGATCGTCGAGGCGGGTTTCCTCGAACAGTTCGCGGCAGGCCGCCTCATGCGGCGTCTCGCCGGCGTGGATGGTGCCGCCGGGCAGGGCCCAGCGCGAGCGGGCCCGCGTCACCAGCAGGATCTTGTTGTCGCGTCGGCACAGGACGGTGGCGCGTTCTTTCATCGTTGTCGGTATTCGGTCGGGACGGCGGCGCCCGGGGCGCGGCGTCGTCGTGCGGCATCGTCGCGATCGGGGCGGCGAGGCAAATGGCGGGGACGGCGCCGGCATATCGGTTGCCGGCCCCTCCGGGTTCAGGGGAACAGCTCGAGCACGGGCCAGCCGCGTTTGTCGGCGATCGCCCGTAATCGCGCATCCGGGTTGGTGGCGACCGGGTCGGTGACGCGCTCCAGCAGCGGCAGGTCGTTGATCGAGTCGCTGTAGAAGAAGCTGCGCGGGAAATCCTCGAGGCTGGCGCCGAGCGTGGCCAGCCATTGCTCGGTGCGCGTGATCTTGCCTTCGCGGAACGAGGCCACGCCGAGCGCCGCGCCGGTGTAGCGCGCGGCCGGATCGCCGCCCTCGGTGGCCAGCTCGATCGCCAGCAGGTGCTCGAAGCCGAGCGCGCGGCCGATCGGGCCGGTCACGAAGGCATTCGAGGCGGTGACGATGCAGCACAGGTCGCCGGCCTGCCGGTGGCGCTCGATCAGCTCGCGCGCGGCCGGCAGGATCGCCGGCTCGATCACGTCGGCCATGTAGCGCTGGTGCCAGCCGTCGAGCTCGGCGCGCGTATGGCGCGCCAGCGGCGCGAGCGCCACGCGCAGGTAGCCGTCCATGTCGAGCGCGCCGGCCGCGTAGTCGCGATAGAGGCGGTCGATCGAGGCCACGTGCTCGGCCGCGCCGTCGATGCCGATCCGGGCCAGGAAGTGCGCCCAGGACTGGTCGCTGTCGAGCGGCAGCAGGGTGTGGTCGAGATCGAACAGCGCGAGGTGACGACGGCTCATCGGACTTCCTGACGACAACGGGGCGGGCAGCCGGATCGCGACAGGGAGGCGGGGCGCGAAACCGGAACGATGAAAAATGCTAACGACAATTCCACGAATCGGCAAATCAGCAAATCTCTGCAACCGGCCCGAAAGCCACTGGCGAGCGGCATTGGGCGGTTTCCCCGTGCGATTCTTTACGTCGAGCTTGTCAGTCGCGTGTCATTCCGTGGCGTTGTTGCCCCGGCGCGGTGGGCGCGCCTCGCATCGATACCCGCGCCGGGCGCCGGCGCGTCAGGCCAGCAGCACCTTCGGCAGGCGCCGCTCCAGCGCGGCCAAGGCGTCGGCACCGGCGGCGCCGCGTTCGGTGACGAGCAGGTCGATCGCGTCGGCCGCGCAATAGCTCACGCGGCTGCGCAGGCCCAGGCGCGCGGCATCGGCCAGCATCACCACGCGGTCGGCCGCCTCGCACATCGCGCGCGCCACCTCGGCCTGGGCGCGGTCGACATGGCTCGCGCCGTGCCGCGCGTCCAGGCCGTCCGGCGCGAGCAGGGCCAGGTCGGCGCGATGGCGCTGGATCTCGCGCACCGTCTCGGCGCTCGCGGTGGCCAGCGTCCGGGCGGCCACCGCGCCGCCCAGCATGATCACCTGGTTGGCGTTGGCCGCTTGCGTCAGCGGCGCTCGCAGGCGCGCGACCACGTCGAGCGAGTTGGTGAGGATGGTCAGGCCTTCGAGCGCGACCAGTTCGTCGGCCAGCGCCAGGCTGCGGCTGTCGGCGTCGAGGAACAGGGTCTGGCCGGCGCCGACCTGGGCCGCCGCCGCCTTGGCGATGGCCCGCTCGACGCGTTCGCGCGCGGGCGCGCGTTCGATGGCGGCGGCCGGCGCGTCGGGACGTATCGCGCCGCCGCGCACGCGTACCAGGTCGCCGAGGGTTTCGAGGTCGAGCAGGTCGCGCCGCACGGTTTCGCGCGACACGCCCAGCTCGGCCATGATGCGTTCGGTCGAGACGCGATGCAGCGCGGTGAGCAGCGCGCGGATGCGTTGATGACGGTCTTCCTGCCACATGGGGCTATCCTGGGGGCTGTCCTGTCGCTGGGGCCGGGGGTGAGCCGGGTTGCGCGGCAGTGTGGCAGGCCTGTGTGGCAGGTCCGTGTAGCGATGGGTCGATGAGGCGACTTGGGGGAAGGGGAGGCGATGTCGACGGTGACGGCGGGATCGCGCCTTACCCGCGCTTCAAGCCGTGTGCGCCCCGCCAGCCGGGCGCGTCACCCGCCGCGCGGCGCGCGCCAGGTAGGCCACGCAGGCCAGGGCCGCCGCCAGCAAAGCCAGCGCATAGGCCGCCACCGCGTGCCAGCCGCCGTCCTGCCAGAACTGCCCGCCCCAGGAACCGAGCACGCTGGAGCCGACGTAATAGGCCAGCAGGTAGAGCGCCGAGGCATAACTCTTGGCGCCCTGCGCGAGCAGGCCCACCCAGCTGCTGGCCACCGAGTGCGTGATGAAGAAGCCGATCGTCAGCAGCGCGATGCCGACGATCACCACCGCCAGCGAGGCGTCCAGCGTGAGCGCCACGCCGGCCGCGCTGGTCGCCAGCCCGGCCACGATCACCGGGGCCCGGCCGAAGCGGTCGGCCAGCGCGCCGGCCGTGGAGGAGGCGACGATGCCGAACACGTAGGCGCTGAAGATCAGGCCGCAGCGGGTGGCGTCGAGCGAGAAGGGCGGCGCCATCAGGCGGAAGCCCGCGTAGTTGTAGATCGTCACGAATTCGCCCATCGCCAGGAAGCCGATCGCGAACACCGCCGGCAGGGCCGGGTGCGCGAGCTGGCGACGCCATTGCGCGACATGCTCGCCGAGGCTCACGCCCGCGCGCGGCACGAAGTGGCGCGAGGCGGGCAGCAGCAGCGCGAAGCCGATCGCCACCGCGATGTCGATCGCGCCGATCCACTGCATCGCCGCGCGCCACGACATCCAGTCGCTCAGCATGCTCATGCCGACCCGCCCGACCATCCCGCCGAAGGCGGTGCCGCCCACGTAGAGCCCCATCGACAGGCCGAGCCCGCGCGGCTGGATCTCCTCGGCCAGATAGGCCATCGCGGTGGCCGGCACGCCGCCCAGCACCAGGCCCTCGAGCGCGCGCGCCACCAGCACGCCCGGCCAGCTCGGCATCCAGGCGGCCGCCAGGTTCAGCGCGGCGGCCAGCGCCATCGACACGAACATCAGGCGGCGCCGGCTCAGGCGCTCGGACAGCGCGCTGGCCGCCAGGATCGCGACGGCGAGGCAGCCGGTGGACAGCGACAGCGCCAGCGAGCTCTGCGCCGCGCCGATCGAGAAGGCCTGCGCGAACAGCGGCAGCAGCGGCTGCACGCAGTACAGCAGCGAGAAGGTCGAGAAACCGGCCAGGAACAGTGCGAGGCTGATGCGGCGATAGTCGGCGCTGCCGGGGGCGACGCGCGTGTCGGCGGCTGGCGGGGCGGGGCAGGAAGCGGGGCTCATGATGGTACGCACGTAAGGACTTGACGACAGCCCCGATTGTCCGCGTCGCTAGTTATACTGTCCAATATATGAAAAGGATCAGAGAAAGACGTTTCACAGATATCTCATGGAACTCCGCCATCTCCGTTATTTCCTCGCGATCGCCGAGGAATCGAATGTGACGCGCGCGGCCGAGCGGCTCGGCATCGGCCAGCCGCCGCTCAGCCAGCAGATCCGCAACCTGGAGCGCGAGCTCGGCGTCGAGCTGTTCCGGCGCACCGCGCACGGCGTGGTGCTGACCAGCGCGGGCCAGGCCTTCCGCGTCGAGGCCGCGCGGGTGCTTGACGACGCGGCGCGGGCGCGGCGCGCGGCCCAGCAGGCCGGCAATGGCGAAACCGGCATCCTGCGGCTCGGCTTCACCGCCTCGGCCGTGTTCAACCCCGTGGTGCCGGCGCTGATCCAGCGCTTCAAGGCCGCCTATCCCGGCGTGGACGTGTCGCTCGACGAGGCCAACACGCCCGAGCTGGTGCGGCGGCTCGCGGACGAGCGGCTCGACGCGGTGTTCGTGCGGCCGGGCCCGACCTCGTTCGAGGGCCTGGCGCTGCGGCCGTTTCCCGACGAGCCGATGAAGCTGGTGGTGCCGGCCTCGCATCGCTTCGCGCAGCGGCGGCGCGTGGCATTGGCCGAGCTCGCCGACGAGGCCTTCGTGCTGGTGCCGGGGCCGGCCGGCGCCACGCTCTACGCCGAGATCCTCGATGCCTGCCGGCGCGCCGGCTTCCTGCCGCGGCTCGCGCAGGAGGCGCCGCAGATCTCCTCGGTGATCAACCTGGTGGCGGCCGGGCTGGGGCTGTCGATCGTGCCGGCCGCGTTCGAGCAGGTGCGCGTGCAGGGCGTGCGTTATCTCGACATCGACGGCGTGCCGGCGGTGGCGCGCCTGGCGCTGGCCACGCGCGAACGCGAGCGCGAGCAGGTGGTCGCGAACCTGGTGGCCTTGCTGTGAGGGAGGGTGCCGCCCGTCGGCAGGCGGGCGGCGGCAGATCGTGGTGGGCGGCGCGGTCGGGCGCCTGGCCGCTTACAGCGGCTTGGCCTGCGTGATGCTCGAGGCGCGCACGAACTTGCCGGCGCCGAGATGGTGGATGGTGTGCAGCTCCGGGTGGCTGTCGTCGAGGTTCCAGTGGCCGTCGGCGAACACGCGGCTGTCGGCGGCGGCCGAGACCACCTCGCAGAAGCAGGTGTCGTAGGCATCCTCGGTGTGTTGCTCCGGAATCAGGCGGCATTCGAGCCAGGCCGCGCAGCCGGTCTCGATCACCGGCACGCCCAGTTCGGGGCCGGGGCGCGCGTCGATCGCGTAGCGCGCGAACTTGTCCTCGTCACGGCCGCTCGCGCTGCCCACCGCGAAGGTCAGGTCGAGCGCGGCGAAGCCCGGCACCACGATGCCGAAGATGCCGCTCGCGGCGATCAGCTCGCGCGTATAGGTGTTCTTGTCGATCACCACGGCCAGGCGCGGTGGCTTGAATTCGACCGGCATCGACCAGGCGGCGGCCATCACGTCGCGGCGCGTGCCGTCGGTGCTGGTGACCAGCACGGTCGGGCCGTGGTTGAGCAGGCGGCTCGCATGGTCGAGCCGCACGGGAGCGAAATGCGTCATGGCAAGGGGCGGGGCGGTGAACGAGGCGATCGATTCTACCGGGCGCCGAAAAACCGCGCCGGTCTGTGTCGATCGGCGAGGTGGCGGGCGTCGTCCGGTGCCGGCCGGCAATATCGACTAAGATACGGCCCGCCCACTTTTACCGAACTCCAGCGGAGCCTGCCGTGATTCAACCGACCCCCGTCTTCAAGGACAACCTCGCCCAACTGCCGCCGATCGACGGCATCGAACGCATCGACCTGGTCGATGCCAGCGGCGCGGTGCTCGCCACCATCGAGAACAAGCCCGGCAAGCAAGGCTCGCTGGCCGTCTATCACTATCTGCAACTGGTGTTCGGCACGCTCGACGCGAAGGCGGCCGAGCATGGCCTGGCGGTATTCGGCGAGCACACGGCCGACGCACGCAACCGTCCCGGCGCGCACCCGAACGTCGATCGCCTGCTGGAAGTCGCCAACGGCGGTGCCGCGCTGCGCATCGATGTGATCCCGGCGCTCTGAGCGCGGAATGAACGGCACGCGGCGGTGCATGGCCGCCGCGTCGTGACGAAACGGGCCGTCTCGCGGGAGACGGCCCGTTTTGTTTTTACGGCACCGAATCGATGGATCGCCGCCGGGCCGAGGTCGGCCGCCGCCCGGCGATCCGCGCCTGCTCAGGCCGCCGAATTCGCCGGCTGCGACGTATCGCTGGCCACGCCGAACTCGCCGTCGAGCCAGCGCGCCACCACGCCGGGCAGTTCCGTCATGCGCTCGAAGGTGACGTGCACGCCGATCTCGCGCAGCGCCTCGCGCCGCTCGGCCGGCGCGTGCGCGCTGCCGGTGAAGCCGAGCACGGTCATGCCGGCGGCCAGCGCGGCACGCGCGCCGGTCACGCTGTCCTCCACCACCGCGCAGCCCGAGGGCGGCACCTGCAGCGTTTCGGAGGCGGCGAGGTAGACGTCGGGCGCGGGCTTGGGCCGTGCCACGCGCTCGCCCGTGAACAGGCGAGCGCCGAAGACGCTGTCCAGGCCGAGCCGCTTGACCACGCGCTCGACATAATCGAGGTCGCTGTTGCTGGCGCAGGCCAGGCGCAGCTCGATCGACTTCAGCGCCTCGACCGCGCCGGCGATCTCGGGCGCATCGGCCGCGCGCGTGCGGATCTCCTCGCGGATCGCGTGGATCTGCGGCTCGTCGATGCTGCGGCCGAACACCTTGGCGGCCTCGGTCAGCACCACGGCCGTGCGCATGCCGAGCAGCGGGCGGATCGCGTCGTGCACGCCCTCGACCTGCCAGAGCGCCTCGAGGCGCTCGATGACGATGCGTTCGGCGATGGCCTCGCTGTCGACCAGCACGCCGTCGCAGTCGCTGATCAGGGCGCGATCGGTGCGCAGCGTGGAAGGGAAGGGGGATGACATGGGGAAGTTCTCCTGCGGTAACCGGCCATGATACCGGGAACGTCGGGCGCCGGTCATCCCGGCGCCCGACATGGGTTTGCCCGGCGGCGACCGCCGCAGCCGCGGCGTTTCAGGGCGCGCGGCGCGCGCGGGCGGCGGCGCGCGGCGTGAAGCGGCCTTCCTTGAGCGCGCGCTCGATATGCTCGAGGCTGCGCCCGCGCGTCTCCGGGACCGCGAAATAGATGAACAGGCAGGCCAGCAGGTTCAGCGCCGCATAGACCCACATCGCGCCGCCCACCCCCAGCCATTGCGTCATGCTCAGCGCGGTGCCCGTGAGCAGCAGGTTCGACCCCCACAGCGTGGCCGCGTGCGCGCCGGTGGCCTGGTTGCGGATCGCCACCGGATAGAGTTCGGAGCCGAGCAGCCAGCCGATCAGCTGGATGCCGCCCGAGTTGAAGATCATGAACACGATCAGGCAGGCCACGATCCAAAGCGGCCGCTGCGCGCCGCCGGCGCCGTCCTGCAGCACCCAGCCGAGCGCGGCGAGGCTGGCGGCGGCCACCGGCAGCGTCGCCAGGCTCAGCGCGCGGCGCCCGACGTGGTCGACCAGGAGCTTGCCGACGACGGTCATCACCAGGTAGGTGGTGGCCACGCCCAGCGCCGCCCAGAGCGCGGCCGACGCGCCGAAGCCGGCGTCGCGCAGGAAGGTCGGCGTGTAGTAGATCATCATCTCGATGCCGGTGAGCTGGGTGAAGGCGGCCACGCCGAGCCCGGCGACCAGCGCGGGCCTGACCCAGGGCTCGCGCATCGCGCGCCAGCCGCCGGCGCCGTCGCGACGCTGCCGCTCGACGGTGGCGCGGATCTCGGCCAGCTCCTCGCGCACCGCGCGCTCCGAGTCGCGCACCTGCGCGAGCGCGGCGCCCGCATCGTGCAGGCGGTCCTGCTCGACCAGCCAGCGCGGGCTGCCGGGCAGCCGCGAGATGCCGAACAGCAGCACCAGCGAGGGCAGCACCGCCAGGCCGATCATCAGCCGCCAGTCCACCAGCTGCTGGCCGGCCACGCCGACGATGGCCGCCATCAGGATGCCGATCCCGATCGAGACGTTGAAATAGGTGACCAGCCGGCCGCGCCGCGCCGGCTCGGCGAGTTCGGCGATGTAGGTGGGCACGATCTGGGTCGAGCCGCCCACCGCGAAGCCGAGCACCAGGCGCGCCGCGCCCAGCCAGAGCGCCGAAGGCGACAGCGCGGCGGCGATCACGCCGACGGTGTAGATCGCGGACACGACCAGGATCGTGCGGCGCCGGCCCAGGCTGGCCGACAGGCGCGTGCAGGCCAGCGCGCCGATCACGGCACCGAGCAGGATCGCCGCGGCCACCCATTCCTGGGCGCGGTAGTCGAGCGCGAAATCGCGCGCGATCAGCGGCAGCGCGCCCGAGATGATGCCGGTGTCGTAGCCGTAGAGGCCTCCGGCGATCGCGGCGACGGCCGCCGTGATGCGCATGGTGGCGGCCTGCGAGCGCTTCCGGCCGGTGTCGATCGCGAGCGATTCGGTGCTCATGCCTTGCCTCCTGTCTCGATGCTTATGAAGGATGGCGCCGTCCAGCCGTGCTGCGGCGCGATAGATCAATTATGCATCAACAGAGCAAAAGATCGAATTTGGGCTTCGGGAGGAAATTCGTGCGGGAATGCGGGCTGCGGCCGGATCGCCGAAGCAATGAAGGGAATTGGCATATTGCGCGGAGATTCGTGATGGCGAGGCAATAAAAAACACTTATTGAAATAATAAGCGTGAATGATGATGCGTGTACTTGCCTTGAAATGGCAAGGGTGGAGGGCTCGTCGGGGCCCCGATCATTGACTTCGAGTCAAGGGTCTTTCCACGACGACCGGCTTTTTGCATGGCAACATCGCGGGCACACTACGCATCAACCGAAATCGCGGACGTCCGTCGTCCGCTTCGCCACAGGACCCGCTGCCATGAACGCTTCCTCCTCCCCCGCCGCGTCGGCCCCGCGCTCGACGCTTCCGCTGCTCGCGCTGGCCGTTGGCGCGTTCGGCATCGGCACCACCGAGTTCTCGCCGATGGGGCTGCTGCCGGTGATCGCCGAGGGCGTGCATGTCACGATCCCGAGCGCCGGCATGCTGATCAGCGCCTACGCGATCGGCGTGATGGTCGGCGCGCCGGTGATGACCCTGCTGCTGGCGCGCGCCTCGCGGCGCACCGCGCTGATGCTGCTGATGGGCATCTTCACGATCGGCAACCTGCTCTCGGCGGTGGCGCCCGACTACACCACGCTGCTGCTGGCGCGCCTCGTCACCAGCCTCAACCATGGCGCCTTCTTCGGCATCGGCTCGGTGGTGGCGGCCTCGGTGGTGCCGCGCGAGCGGCAGGCCAGCGCGGTGGCGACCATGTTCATGGGCCTCACCATCGCCAATGTGGGCGGCGTGCCGGCGGCCACCTGGCTCGGCCAGATGATCGGCTGGCGGATGTCCTTCGTCGCCACCGCGGGCCTCGGCCTGCTGGCGATCGCGGGGCTGTTCGCGGCCCTGCCCAGGGGCGAGTCGGGCCGCATGCCGGAGCTGCGTGCCGAACTCGCGGTGCTCACGCGCCCCGTGGTGCTGGGCGCGCTGGCCACCACGGTGCTGGGCGCGGGCGCGATGTTCACGCTCTACACCTACGTGGCGCCGACCCTCGCGCAGCTCACGCATGCCACGCCGGGTTTCGTCACCGCGATGCTGGTGCTGATCGGCGTCGGTTTCTCGATCGGCAACGTGGCCGGCGGCCGCCTCGCCGACCGCTCGCTGGACGGCAGCCTGATCGCCTTCCTGCTGCTGCTGATCGTGGTGATGCTGGCCTTCCCGATGCTGGCCGCGACCCATGTGGGTGCCGCGCTGGCCCTGCTGGTGTGGGGCATCGCGACCTTCGCGGTGGTGCCGCCGCTGCAGATGCGCGTGATGCGCGCCGCCTCGGAAGCGCCGGGCCTGGCCTCCTCGGTCAACGTGGGCGCCTTCAACCTCGGCAACGCGCTGGGCGCGGCGGCCGGCGGCGCGGCGATCTCCTCGGGCCTCGGTTACTCGGCGGTGCCGATGGTCGGCGCGGGAATCGCCGTGCTGGGCCTGCTGCTGGTGCTCTCGCAACTGCGCCGCCGTCCGCGGGCACTGGCCTGCTGAGCGCCCGAAGACTCGCGCGGCGCGCCCGGCGCGCCGCTTTTCATCCGCTTTTCATCCTTATCCGGCCGGCATCGCGCCGGCACTCATCGACAGGACAACGAATCATGAATCGCATTCCTCCGTTCGGCCTCGGCACGTTTCGCCTGAAAGGGCAGGTGGTGGTCGACTCGGTGCGCGACGCGCTCGAGCTCGGCTACCGCGCGATCGACACCGCGCAGATCTACGACAACGAGGCCGACGTCGGCCGCGCGATCGCCGAATCGGGCGTGGCGCGCCAGGAGCTGTACCTCACCACCAAGATCTGGGTCGACCACTACGCGGCCGACAAGCTGGCGCCGAGCCTCGAGGCGAGCCTCGCCAAGCTGCGCACCGACCAGGTGGACCTGACGCTGATCCACTGGCCCGCGCCCGGCAACGGCGTGCCGCTGGCGGCCACGCTCGAGGCGCTGGCCGAAGCCAAGGCGCGCGGACTGACGCGCGAGATCGGCATCTCGAACTTCAATATCGCGCTGACGCAGGAGGCGATCGACGTGCTCGGCGCCGAGGCGATCGCGACCAACCAGATCGAGCTGAGCCCCTATCTGCAGAATCGCAAGCTGGTGGCCTTCCTCGCATCGCAGGGCATCGCCGTGACCTCGTACATGACGCTGGCCTACGGCAAGGTGCTGGGCGACCCGGTGCTCGGCGAGATCGCGGCCGCGCATGGCGCGACGCCGGCGCAGGTGGCGCTGGCCTGGGCCCTGCAACTCGGTCACGCGGTGATCCCCTCGTCGACCAAGCGCGCCAACCTGGCCAGCAACCTGCTGGCTCGCGACCTGAAGCTGAGCGACGCGGAGATGGCGCGCATCGCCGGCCTCGAGCGCAACGGCCGCGAAGTGAGCCCGGCTGGCCTGGCGCCTGAATGGGATTGAGCGAATCGCGTGTGTCCCGCTCCGGACGAATGCCGGAGCGAGGCGTGATGCATCGAAAAAACGGCCGCCCGTATTCGGGGCGGCCGTTTTGCATTCCTGTTTCCTTTTTCAATCAGCCGATCGGCCATTGCAGGACCGCGATCCCGTCGTTGCAATCGCTGTCGTGGCCGTCTTCCGAAACGAGGATGCCGAAATTGACCGTGAACGGCTGGCCATCGGATGTCTTGCCGTTGACCGTCACCTCGAAGCGGATCTTGCCGTTGCCGGAATTGAGCGTGGTTTCGCGCGGGCCGTCGCGCGTGGTGAGCTTGTGATAGGCCGCCGGTTCCTGGCTGTCGCCGATGAACAGCTCGATGTGCTGCTGCTCGGCGGCATTGGCGAGCGGTGGTGTCAACGACACATCGCATCGCTGATGGATTTCGAATCTCGGCGGGGGATATTCCTCGTCGCTCGCGATGAGCGACGAGGATGGGCGCAAGCGCAGGCTCAGGGATTCGGCGTGGCAGCCGAGGCGGCAGCGGGTGCCGATGTGGTGGGCGTCGAGGCAGCGGGCGTCGAGGCAGCGGGCGTCGAGGCGGCCGGTGCCGAAGCGGCAGGGGCCGCTGCCTGCACTGCGCTCGGCATCGAGGCGGGCACGGCCGGCGAGGGAGCCGGCGCTGACGGGGCCGCGGCGTTCGGCGTGGCGGCCGGTGCCGACGCGCTGGCCGGCGCGGCAGGTGCCGGATTCGGCGTGGCCGGTGCCGCGCCCGGCGTCACGTTCACCAGCCCCGGCGCGGCCGGTGCCACCTGGGCGGCGGCCGAGGCATTGATGCCCGGCGTGAAGGCCGCGGCGGCCTGGGCGGCGCCGCCGTTTTCCACGGCGGAGGTGCCGGTCGAGGGCACCACGGCCTGGTTGCCGTTGGCCGCGGCAGTGGCGGGCACCGGGGCAAGATTCGCTCCCGCGGCGGCGGCCTGGTGCGGCACGACGGCCGGCGCGGCAGCGCTCGATGCGGGCGCCGGCGCCGGGCTCGGCGAACCGGCCTGCGCCTGGCTTGCCGCCGGGGCTGCCGGCATCGTCGCGCCAGGAGCCGTCACGGCATGGGCCTGGGCGGCACCCGGCGCGACGGTCGCCAGCGCGGCCGCGCCGGTGGCCGCCACCGGCACCGGCGCGAGGCCCGAGATCGGTGCCGAGGGCGGGGTCGGCACCGCCGGCGTCTTCAGCTTCACCGAGCCGTCGTCGCCGGGCGTGCCGGTGCTCGGGGCCGGTTCCGGCAGCGGCGCCACCGGCTCCTTCTCGGCGGCCTTGGCGGCGGCCTTGCCGTGCCGTGCCGGGTCGACCTTCAGGAAGTGATCGACCAGCTTGAAGAAGCGGTCGTAGAACACACCGGCGGGAATCGTCTCGCTGGCGATCTTCACCATCGAATCGTCGCTCGAGCCGATCGGCAGCGACACCGAGCCCAGCACCGAGAGGCCGACGCTGGCCGAGGTATTGGTCTTCTTCAGCGTGTAGCGGTCCTGCACCGCGTTCACGTAGGCGATGCTCGAGCTCGAGTCCGCATCGGCGTCGACGCAGACCACGTGGAACTCGATCACCACGTGGGTATCGTTGTTCGGCTGGAAATTCTTGCTGCCGTCCACCGTATCGGGCCGCGCCAGGTTGGTGATGTAGCCCTGGCTGAGCAGCGCGCGGCGCGCCGCCTCGCAGGTGGCCGTCGAACTCTCGTGGAAGGTATGCGTGTACGGGCTGCTCGATGCGTCGAACTGCTCCTGCGTGTACAGCGGCTTGGGCGCGGACGAGCAGGCCGCCAGCAGGGTGCCGGCGGCAAGCGCGCAAGTCAGGGAAATCAGGCTGGGTCGATTGTGCATGGCGTCGAGTTAGGGGCGGGCCCGCCGCCGCGCGGCCGTCGCGCTGCGAGGCCCCTGCCGGTTGCGTGACCGGCCGCTATTATAGTTTCCCCTGATGTCGGCCTGCAGTTGGGGCCGCCGGGCACCATGAAAAAAATCCCGCCGGGAGCTGGCGGGAGGGGGATCGAGAGGGGCCGGCCCGGCGCGGGCGCGGCCCCGGCATCGGGCGCCGCGCCTTGATGGCGACGGCGCGCCGATGGCGGACCAGGCTCAGGCCGTGCCCGTGGCCACCTCGATCTTGCGCGGCAGCGCCTCGGCGCGGCGCGGGATCCGCAGCGTCAGCAGGCCGTCGCGCAGGTTCGCCTCGATGCGCGCGGTATCGAAGTGCGGGCTGACCACGAAGCTGCGCAGGTAGCGCGGCGCGCGCCATTCGGCATGCTGCAGGCGCAGGCCTTCGGTCTGCGGCAGCGACACCTGCGCGTCGATGGTCAGGCGGTTGTCGTGCACGCGCAGGTCGAGCCCGGCCTTCGAGACGCCGGGCAGGTCGGCCCACAGCGTGATGCCCTCGCTGTCCTCGACGATGTCGACGGCCGGCGTGACGGCCGGGCCGCGGCGCGGCGCCTCGCTGGCTTGCGTGGATTCCGGTGCGGCAGTGTCGGCGACGGCGGGGCGATCGATCAGTTCGGACGTGGTGTTCATGGCGATATTCCTCGAGGCTGTTTACTGGACTTGGATCGAACGCGGCTGCGACGCCGCGCGCTTCGCGATACGGATGCGCAGGCAACCATCCTCGTAGCGCGCCTGGATGTCGTTGGCATCGGCATTCGAGGGCAGTTCGACGGCGCGCCGGAAGCGTCCGCCGAAGCGCTCGCGGGCCAGCACGCGAGCGGCGGCACGCGGCGCCTCGCCTTCGGCCTGCGGTGCAGCCGGGCCGGCCTGCGCCTCGCGGCGCTCGCCCGTGATCGTCAGGAGTCCTTTGTCGATGCTGAGGTCGAAGTCGCCGGCCTGCATGCCCGGTGCCGCCACCACGATCTCGATCGCCTCGTCGGAGGCGCCGATGTTGATCGGCGGGAAGCTGTCGAAGCGCCCGCTGCGCGCGGCCGCCGCGAACGAGGGCGCGGCCAGCAGGCCCGACATCTGCCGCTGCAGCCGGTCGAATTCGCCGAACAGGCCGGCACCGAAACGATAAGTGGTCATGGTTCGAGTCCTCTCGAGGATCGGCACGCGCGGCCCTGTTTGAAACACGCGGCGTGCGATGCGTTGTCAACCGGCGGCGCGGGTCGCGCTCGCCTCATGGCTCCACAGGTAGGAACGCCGTGCGCGAATTCAAGAGGCCATCGTCAATCGAGCCTGTACGCGCATCGATGGCCGGGGCGCGAGCCTCTCGCCATGTTTCGCGCGCGCCGTCGTGTCCGCGAGGAAAAGGCCCCGCGTGGAGGGCGGCGCCGGGAGAACCGCCGGGGTCGCGCCCCGCTTCAGGGCGATCCCTATCGGGATCATCCCGAATCGCGCCCTCCAGCCGTCCCAAACTGCGGGAGCGCGATGGTATGCTGGCCTTCTTTCTTATAACGAGGTCGGCATCGGCAAGCTCGCGATGCCGATGACCAAGATCGATTCGCCTCTCGATACGCCAGAAGGTTCTGGTGCCGGCCGCGGCTATTTCCGCCGCCGCGCCGCCGCATTGCGCCGGAACCCGCCCGCAACGCCCGTGCCGCGCGCTCGCGCAACGGCTGCGGTTCGTCGCGAACCGCATCTTGCCTCGTTCGCCCGCATCCATGCGCCGCCGCGTCCACGCTGAAGCTTCATGCCGGGACGCGCGCCACTCACCGAATTCCTGTTCAACTACCTGGAGATTTCCATGACCCGAAGCCATGCGCTCGAGGCTACGCATTCCGTATCGCTCGACGTACCCGAGTACGTCCGGCACCGCGGCCTCGTCGACTGGGTGGCGCGCATCGCCGCGCTGACCGAACCCGAACGCGTCGTCTGGTGCGACGGCTCGCAGGAGGAATACGACCGGCTGTGCGAACAGATGGTCGCGCAGGGCACCATGATCCGGCTCGATCCGCTAAAGCGTCCGAACTCGTTCCTCGCGCTGTCCGATCCGTCCGACGTCGCGCGCGTCGAGGATCGCACCTTCATCTGCAGCGAAGCGCGCGAGGACGCGGGTCCGACCAATCACTGGATCGCGCCGGCCGAGATGCGCGTCACGCTCGACGGGCTGTTCCGCGGCGCGATGCGCGGTCGCACGCTCTACGTGGTGCCGTTCTCGATGGGCCCGCTCGGCTCGCCGATCGCGCATATCGGCGTGGAGCTGTCCGACAGCCCCTACGTGGCGGTCAACATGCGGATCATGACGCGCATGGGGCGCGACGTGTACGAGGTGCTCGGCGAGGACGGCCATTTCGTGCCCTGCGTGCACAGCGTCGGGCATCCGCTGGCGGCCGGCCAGGCCGACGTGCGCTGGCCCTGCAACGACACCAAGTACATCGTCCACTTCCCCGAGACGCGCGAGATCTGGAGCTTCGGTTCGGGCTACGGCGGCAACGCGCTGCTCGGCAAGAAATGCTTCGCACTGCGGATCGCCTCGACCATGGGCCGCGACGAGGGCTGGCTCGCCGAGCACATGCTGATCCTCGGCGTGAGCGCGCCCGACGGCACCAAGCGCCATATCGCGGCGGCCTTCCCCTCGGCCTGCGGCAAGACCAACTTCGCGATGCTGATCCCGCCGGCTGGCTTCGAGGGCTGGAAGGTCACCACCATCGGCGACGACATCGCCTGGCTCAAGCCCGGTGCCGACGGCCGGCTCTACGCGATCAATCCCGAGGCGGGCTACTTCGGCGTGGCGCCCGGCACCGGCGAGAAGACCAATCCCAATGCGCTGGCCACGCTGCGCGAGAACGTAATCTTCACCAATGTCGCGCTGACCGACGACGGCGACGTCTGGTGGGAAGGCCTGACCGACACGCCGCCCGCCCACCTGCTCGACTGGCAGGGCCAGGACTGGACGCCGGAGATCGGCAAGGAGACCGGCCGCAAGGCCGCACATCCGAACGCGCGCTTCACGGCGCCGGCCTCGCAATGCCCGTCGATCGACGCCGATTGGGACAATCCCGCCGGCGTGGCGATCGACGCCTTCGTGTTCGGCGGGCGCCGCTCGACCACGGTGCCGCTGGTGACCGAGGCGCGCGACTGGACCGAGGGCGTCTACATGGCCGCCACCATGGGCTCGGAAACCACCGCCGCGGCAGCCGGCAAGCAGGGCATCGTGCGCCGCGACCCGTTCGCGATGCTGCCGTTCTGCGGCTACAACATGAGCGACTACTTCTCGCACTGGCTCACGCTCGGCAAGCAGCTCGAGGCCTCGGGCGCGAGCCTGCCGAAGATCTACTGCGTGAACTGGTTCCGCAAGGATGCCGACGGCCGCTTCGCCTGGCCCGGCTTCGGCGAGAACATGCGCGTGCTGAAGTGGATGCTCGATCGTCTCGACGGGCGCGGCGAGGGCGTCGAGCATGCGCTGGGCATCACGCCGCGTTATCACGACCTGCACTGGCAGGGCCTGGCCTTCACGCCGGCGCAGTACGAGCAGGTCGCCTCGGTGGATCGCGAGGCCTGGCGCGAGGAGCTCGCGCTGCATGACGAGCTGTTCGACAAGCTGAAGGCGCGCCTGCCGCAGGCGCTCAGCGAGACCAAGGCGAAGTTCGAGTCGCGCCTGGCCGACTGAGGTCGGGCTTCATAAGAAGAACGCCACGCTGGCCGCAAGCCGCGTGGCGTTTTTCATTATCGGTCGCGCGCGCAGGGATTCGCGGCGAACGGCGTGCCTCGCCTGCGCTTCGCGACGCGCAAGGGCCGATCGATGCGACAATCGTCGACGGGCTTCCCGGACGACTCAACTACATCGGAGACACGCATCCCATGGACATCCAACGCATTGCCGTGGTCGGCGCGGGCGTGATCGGCGCGAGCTGGACCGCTTTCTATCTCGACCAGGGTTTCGAACTGGTGGTGAGCGACCCGGCACCCGAGGCGGCCGCGCAGTTGAACGCCGCGCTGCGGCGCTTCATGGGCGAGACGCGCCTCGGCGAATGCGCGGCGCGGCTGCGCTTCGAGGCCGATCTCGAGGCCGCGCTCGACGGCGTCGATTTCGTGCAGGAGAACGGCCCGGAACGGCTCGACGTGAAGCGCGAGCTGTATCGCCGCATGGATGCGCGGCTGCCGGCCGAGGCGCTGATCGCCTCCAGCTCGTCGGGGCTCACCATGTCGGCGATCCAGAGCGCCTGCGAGCGCCATCCCGAACGCTGCCTGATCGCGCATCCCTTCAATCCGCCGCACCTGATTCCGCTGGTCGAGCTGGTCGGCGGCGAGGCCACCTCGGCCGAGACCCTCGCGCGCGCGAAACGCTTCTACGACGCGCTCGGCAAGGTCACCATCGTGCTCAACAAGGAAATGGCCGGCCATGTCGCGAACCGGCTGGCGGCCGCGCTGTTCCGCGAGGTCTATCACCTGGTGGGCGAGGGCGTGGTCAGCGTGGCCGACGCCGACAAGGCCGTGTCGTGGGGGCCGGGCTTGCGCTGGGGACTGATGGGGCAGGGGCTGACCTACCACCTCGGCGGCGGCGAGGGCGGCATGGCGCATTTCCTCGACCATCTGTCGGGGCCTATCACGAGCTGGTGGGACGATCTCGGCACGCCGTCCTTCAACGAGACGGTCGATCGCAAGCTGGTCGAGGAACTGCGCGAGATCCAGGGCGAGCGCTCGATCGCCGAGTTCGGCGCCGAGCGCGATCGCCTGCTGGTCGAGCTGATCGAAGCGCGGCGCCGCAGCTTCCTGCCCTGAGCGCTCGGCTCGCCGCGTCGGCTTCTCAGTTGTAGAAGGCCGAGGGCGCCACGCCGAAATGCCGCTTGAACATCGCGGTGAAGGCGCTCTGGCTGCGATAGCCGTGGTCGAGCGCGACGCCGAGGATCTTCTCGCCGTGCGCGAGGCGCTTCAAGGCCAGCAGCAGGCGCGCCTGCTGGCGCCAGCGCCCGAAGGTCATGCCGGTCTCGCGGCTGAAGCCGCGGTACAGGGTCTTCTCCGACATGCCGAATTGCCGGGCCCATTCGGTGATGGTGCGATCGTCGTGCGGCGAGGCCAGCAACGCGTCGCAGACCGCGCGCAGCCGGGCATCGCGGGGCCAGGGCAGGTGCAGCGGCAATTGCGGCACCGAGTTCAGCTCGGCCAGCAGCAACTGCATCAGGTGCTCGTCGCGCGAGCCGGGCGCGTAATCGAGCGGCACGTCGATCGCCGCCACGATCAGCTCGCGCAGCAGCGGCGGCACGTCCACCACGCCGGTGCGCGCGCGCAGCGCCAGCGCCGCCGAGGGCTCGACGAACACGGTGCGCATCTGCACGTCGCCGCTCATCTGCACCGCGTGGTCGAGGCCGGCCTCGAGCCAGACGCCGCGCGTGGGCGGCACCACCCAGGCACCCGTTTCGGAGGTCACCTGCATCACGCCCTCGATGGCGTAGAGCAGTTGCGCGCGGCGATGCCGGTGCGTGGCGATGTGCAGGCCGTTCGGATAGCGGGCGGCCATCGCGGCGACTGGGCGCGGCGTGTTCTCGTAGGGCAGGTGGTCGACGGGCTCGGCTGCCGATCGGGGCGTGGCGAAAGGGGACATGGCGGCGGTCGGCTAGGCGCGCACGGCACGGTGCCGCGCGCGAAACACGCCCATCCTAGGGCGTTTCGCCGGTTTCGCCAATCGTCGCGGCCGGGCGGCGGCGGGCCGCCCGGGTCGCGCGGATGCCGCTGCTTATTGCTGCGTTTGCGCTTGCGGCTGCTGGGCCCAGCTCGGCGTCTTCGACTCGAAGCGCGCGCGGTTGCGCTCGATGGTGCTGTCGCTGGGCGGGTAGTCGCCGTCGGTGGTCGGGATAGTGCCCTCGCGCCAGGCTTGCACCAGTTCGGCGACCACTTGCGCGTGGGTCTTCTCGGGCGGCGTGGCGGCGGTGGACGACTGGGCCTGCGCCAGGGGCGCGACGGCGGCCAGCAGCAGCGGCAGGCAGAACAGGGATCGCATGATGGGGCTCCTTCATCGGCATCGCGGCGCGTTGTGCGCACCGGCGCGCGGAGTGCGCGACGGCCGTTGCGGCGCATTCTGGCCGCGTGAGGCTGCCCGGACCGTGACCGGACGATGACGTGCTCGTCAGTTGGCTTGCGGCGGCCCGGCAGGGCGCTGCCGCTTGTCAAGCATCGCTAACGAATCGCCGATGGCGGCCTGACGAATGCCTGACGCGCGATGGTGAAGGCTGCCGCCGTGCCGGCTTCAGAATTCGGCGGCGGCGGCCGCGAGCGTCGCCTCCAGCGCCAGCGTCGAGCGCGAGGCGGAAGCCGGCCGGTCGATCACGTATTCGAGATCGCCGAGCGCGGGCAGGTCGGCGTCGAGCTTGGCCAGGCCCTGCGGGATCACGTAGCCGGCGAAGGCCGACACGCCCAGCCCGGCCGCCGCGGCCGCGCGCAGCGCCGCGATGCTGCTGCTCGACACGGCGATCCGGTAGGGCCGGCCGATCGCGTCGAGCGTCTCCAGCACGCGCCGGCGCGACACGCTGGGCTCGGGATGCAGGGCCAGCGGCAGCACCGCCTCGCGCCCGGTGATCGGCGAGCCGGGGCCGGTGCACCAGTAGAGCGGCTCGGTGCGGATCACGCGTCCGCGCCGGCTGCCGGCGACGCGCTTGGCGAACACCAGGTCGTGGCGCCCCTCGTCGAGCGCGTCGAACAGGTCGCCCGACAGGCCGGTGGCGATCTCCAGCTCGACCTCGGGATTGCGCTGGATGAAGTTCGCCAGCGCCGCGGCCAGGTGGGTGGAGGCGAAATCCTCCGACATGCCGAGCCGCACCTTGCCCGACAGCGGCGGCCCGCAGACCGACATCACGGCCTCGTCCATCAGCTCCAGGATGCGGCTCGCGTAGCGGTGCAGCGCCTCGCCGTTGGCGGACAGCCGCACGTTGCGCGTGTCGCGCTCGAACAGCGGCCGGTCGAGCAGTTCCTCCAGCCGCCGGATGTGCTGGCTGACGGTCGATTGCGAGAGGTTGACGCGCTCCGAGGCGGCGGTGAAGCTGCCGGTCTGGGCGACGGCGACGAAGCTGCGCAGCAGCTCGGGCGGTAAGGGACGCATGGCGGAATCCAGTGGGGCAGGGCAAGGACGGCTTGCCGGCGCGAGCGCGGCGAGCACGCGCCGGCAGCGGCGCTCGCCAGCCTGGAACGAGGGGCGCGCGGCGGGCCGTGGCAGCAGTCTACGGCAAGACGGGCGGGCCCGGCGCGAGATCGATCGGCGCGGCCTCTGAGTGGCATTCGGCAACTTCATCAATCGCGCGCGGGGCGCGGCTTACAATCGTCGCCACGACCGGATACGCATCGCAGGAGAGACGCAATGACGGCATGGAATCAGGCGCAACAGGCACGCGACGCGCGCCTCGCGGCAGGCGCGCATCTCGCGCGCGGCAAGCGGGTGGCGGCCGAGGATGCCACCGCGCTGCTCGAGGCGGTACTGCGCCCGGGCGACCGGGTCTGCCTGGAAGGGGACAACCAGAAGCAGGCCGACCTGCTGGCCGCCGCGCTCGCGGAAGTCGACAGCGGCAGGATCCACGACCTGCACATGGTGCAATCGGGCATCGTGCTGCCCGAGCATCTCGACGTGTTCGAGCGCGGCATCGCGCGGCGCCTCGACTACGCCTACTCGGGCCCGCAGTCGCAGCGCATCGCCAGGCTGCTGTTCGGCGGGCGCATCGAGCTGGGCGCGGTGCATACCTATCTCGAGCTGTTCGCGCGCTACTTCATCGACCTCACGCCGCAGGTCGCGCTGATCGCGGCGGTCAGCGCCGACGCCGACGGCAATCTCTACACCGGCCCGAACACCGAGGACACGCCCACCGTGGTGGAGGCCACCGCCTTCAAGGACGGCATCGTGATCGCCCAGGTCGACCGCATCGTCGATCGCGTGCCGCGCGTCGACATCCCCGGCGACCGCGTGCACTTCGTGGTCGAGGCGGGCCGGCCGTTCTTCGTCGAGCCGCTGTTCACGCGCGACCCGGCGGCGATCACCGAGACCCAGATCCTCACCGCGATGCTGGCCATCAAGGGCATCTACCAGCCCTATGGCGTGAAGCGCCTGAACCACGGCATCGGCTTCAACACCGCGGCCATCGAGCTCTTGCTGCCCACCTACGGCGAGCGCCTGGGCCTGAAGGGGCAGGTCTGCACGCACTGGGCGCTCAATCCGCATCCCACGCTGATCCCCGCGATCGAATCGGGCTGGGTCGAGCAGATCCACTGCTTCGGCTCCGAGGTCGGCATGGACGACTACATCCGCGCGCGCTCGGACATCTACTTCACCGGCGCCGACGGCTCGCTGCGCTCGAACCGAGCGTTCTGCCAGACCGCCGGCCTCTATGCCTGCGACATGTTCATCGGCTCGACGCTGCAGATCGACCTGGCCGGCCATTCCTCGACCGTCACCGAGAGCCGCATCGCCGGCTTCGGCGGCGCGCCCAACATGGGCAGCGACGCGCGCGGCCGGCGCCACCCGAGCGAGCCCTGGCTGAAGGCCGGCGAGCAGGCCGATCCGGCCACGCCGGCGGCGCTGCGGCGCGGCCGCAAGCTGGTGGTGCAGATCGGCGAGACCTTCGGCGAGAAGAACGCGCCGATGTTCGTCGAGCAGCTCGACGCGCTGCGCCTGGCCGACCGGCTCAAGCTCGATCTCGCGCCGATCATGGTCTATGGCGACGACGTCACCCACGTGGTGACCGAGGAGGGCATCGCGAACCTGCTGCTGTGCCGCGACGCGGACGAGCGCGAGCATGCGATCCGCGGCGTGGCCGGTTATACCGAGATCGGCCGCGGGCGCGATCGCAAGCTGGTGGAGCGGCTACGCGAGCGCGGCGTGATCCGGCGCCCCGAGGATCTCGGCATCGATCCGCTCGATGCCGACCGGCGCCTGCTGGCGGCGCGCTCGGTGAAGGACCTGGTGCACTGGTCGGGCGGCCTGTACGCGCCGCCCTCGCGGTTTCGGAACTGGTGAGTCAAGTGCGCGGCGAAGGTGCCTTCGGGTGCCGCCGCCGCGAGCCGCGTGGCATGCCGCGCGTTTCGGCCGGCCTTCGGGGAAGCGCCGGCGGGAGAAATCGAATGGAACGGCTCAATTATCGTCATACCGCGCGGCAACGCGCGGCGGGGGAGGCGGCCTCGGCGCTGGTCGGCGTGGTCGCCTCCGGCAATCTGGAGGTGCTGGTCGAGCGCGTGCTCGGCGGCACCGATTGCGAGGTCGAGATCCAGACCGCGGCGGTCGGCTTCGGCGAGGTCTGGCAGGCGGTGATCGCCGACTTCGTCGAGCGCCGCTCGCCGGGCGGCCTGCGCCTGTCGATCAACGACGGCGGCGCGCGGCCCGACACGGTCGCGCTGCGCCTGGCCCAGGCGGTGCACGCCATCGAGGGAGGCCAGCGATGAACGGTTTCGATCCCGTGGCGGCCGGCGCGAGCTGGTACGAGGCCTCGGCGCGGCAGCGCATCGACGGACTGGTGGATGCCGGCTCCTTCGTGGAATTCGTCGGCCCCGCCGAGCGCGAGATGAGCCCGCACCTGCCGCTGTTCGAGCTGCCGCGCCAGTTCGACGACGGCATGATCGTCGGCCGCGCGCGGCTGGAGGGGCGCGAGGTGCTGGTCGCCGCGCAGGAGGGCCGCTTCATGGGCGGTGCCTTCGGCGAGATCCATGGCGCCAAGCTGACCGGGCTGCTGCGCGCCGCGCGCGAGGCGGGCACGCCGGTGCTGATCGCCTTCGATACCGGCGGCGTGCGCCTGCAGGAGGCCAACGCCGGCGAGCTGGCGATCGCCGAGATCATGCGCGCGCTGGTCGATGCGCGCGCGGCCGGCACGCCGGTGATCGGGCTGATCGGCGGGCGCGCCGGCTGTTATGGCGGCGGCGGCCTGCTGGCCGCCTGCTGCTCGGCGCTGGCGGTGTCCGAGCCGGGACGCATCAGCGTGTCCGGCCCCGAGGTGATCGAGACCAATCGCGGCGTCGAGGAATTCGATTCGAAGGATCGGGCGCTGGTCTGGCGCACCATGGGCGGCAAGCATCGCCGGCTGATCGGCGGCGCCGAGCGCTTCGTCGAGGACACGCTGCCGGCCTTCCGCGCGGCCGCGCTCGACCTGCTCGCGGCCCGTCATGCCTTCGACCTCGAGGTGCTCGACGCCGAGCAGACGCGGCTCGAGGCGCGCCTTGCCGCCTACGGCGACTGCGCCGACGCGCGCGAGGTCTGGCAGCGGCTCGGCGCGAGCGAGGCCGAAGCCGAGGCGATCCCCGCCATGCCGGGCGAATCCTTCGCCGCGCTGGCCGAGCGCCTGCAAGCCGTCAAGGGAGAAGCACGATGAAGCTCGATGAGATCCTGGCCGCCTTCGAACACGAGATCGCGATCCGCGACGACGGCCTGCTGGCCGGCCGCGCCAGCCTGGCGGGGCGCGTGGTCGAGGTGATCGGCGTATCGGGCGGGGCCTTCGTGGGCGTCGACGAGGCGCTGTGGCTGTCCTCGCGCGTGCTCGACATCGTGCGGCGCGGCGGCGACACGCCGATCCTGGTGCTGGTCGACAGCGCCAGCCAGCGCATGAGCAAGCGCGACGAGTTGCTCGGGCTCAACGAATGCCTGGCGCACCTGGCCAAGAGCCTGATGCTGGCGAGCCTGCGCGGCCATCCGACCATCGGCCTGCTGTACGGCGGCACGGCGGCGGGCGCCTTCATCGCCACCGCGCTGGCCACCCGCGTGCTGCTCGCGCTGCCCGGCGCCGAGCCGGCGGTGATGGACCTGCCCTCGATCTCGCGCGTCACCAAGCTGCCGTTCGACGTGCTGCAGGAGATGGCGAAATCGACGGCGGTGTTCGCGCCCGGTCTCGACAATCTCGCGCAGACGGGCGCCGTCGACGCCGTGCTCGATCCGGCGCAGCCGCTCGGGGCCCAACTGGCGGCCTGGCTCGATGCACCGGCCGACCGGGCCGATGGTCGCGACCGGCTCGGCGCCGAACGCGGCGGTCGCCCGGCCGCCGCGCGGATCGCGGAGCGTGTCCATGCACTCGTCCGCTCGGCCGGCTGAGGCCGCGCTGGTCCGCCATGGCCTGGTGCGCGTCGCGCCCGAGGCCTGGCGGGCACTGCTCGCCGCCGAGCCGGCGCTGGCGGCCGGGGTTGTCGAAGCTGCCGATGTAGCCGACGCGGCTGACGTGGCCGCGCGATCCGTGCTGCGCGACTGGGCCGTGCGCGGCTGGCCGCTGATGGTGCGGCGCCCGGGGCCCTGCGACGCGGCCCGTCCCGGCGTGCCGCTCGGCCTGCCGCTGCCGCCCTCGCTCGGCAAGCGGCGGATCGGCGTGAGCCTGGCGGCCGAGGCCATCGTCTCGATCGAGCGGCCGCCCGCGCTGGATTCGTTGCGCGAAGTCGCGCCGCCTGCCTGGCGCGCCACGCTCGATGCGCTGGAGGCGATCGCGCGCCGTCACCGGATCGTCTGCCGCGCCTTCGGCAGCCTGGCCTGGCAAGGGTTGACGGGCTTGCCCTATCTTTCCGCGAATTCCGATCTCGATCTGCTGTTCGAACTGCCGCCCGGCTTCGATGCCGCCGGCGATGACTTGGCGACGCTCGCGGCCATGCTGGATGACGTGGCTGCCTGCGAGGCCGTTGCGCCGATGCGCATCGACGGCGAGGTGATCCGCGTCGACGGCGCCGGCGCGAACTGGCGCGAACTGCAGGCGGGGCAGGACGAGGTGATGGTGAAGACCGCGAACGACGTGCGGCTGCTGGCGCCGCGAGATTTCCTGGCGGGGGCCGCGTGATGGGCCGCCCGCGCTTGCGCCTGCCCGCGCCCCGCCAGCCGGATCGGCCGGCCGAGGGGCCCGAGGCGATGATCGGCGCCTTCGCCGAGCGCTGCCTGCGGCTCGAGGTGGACACCTGGCCGAAGCCGGGGCTGGTCAGCCGCGTCGACAATGGCAGCCATCTGGACATGAACGCCGGCACCTTCGCGCGCAGCGCCGCCGCGATCGGCCCGTACCTCGCCGAACTCGCGCGCGCCGGCGCGGAGCGTCGCGAGATGGCCGCGCTGCGCCGCATCGGCCTGCGCGCCGAGCACGCGATGCTGGCCGCCACCGGCGGCGTGAACACGCATCGCGGGGCGATCTTCGGGCTGGGCCTGCTGTGCGCGGCCGCGGGCCTGCGTCATGCAAGCTCGCCCGGGCCGGCCGCCGGGCCGACGCTGGGCGACTGGGTGGCGCGGCAATGGGGCGCCGAGATCCTGCTTGGGCCCCGTCCATCCGACAGCCATGGCGAGATCGCGATCCGTCGTCACGGCGTGGGCGGCGCGCGCCGGGAGGCGGCCGACGGATTCCCTAGCGTCTACCGGATCGGCTTGCCCGCGCTGCGCGAGGCGCGCGAGTTGCGGCCCGGCGACGAGGCGGCCGCGCGCGTGCAGGCCTGCTTCGCGCTGATCGCCGAGCTCGACGACACCAACCTGCTGCATCGCGGCGGCGCCGAGGGGCTGGCCTTCGCACGGCGCGGCGCGCGCGAATTCCTGGCGCGCGGTGGCGTGGCAGCGAGCGATTGGCTCTCCCGCGCCGAGGCCGTGCATCGCGCCTTCGTGGCGCGGCGGCTCAGCCCGGGCGGCGCGGCCGACCTGCTCGCGATGAGCCTGTTCGTCGACGGCTTCGAAGCGCCATGACGATCGCGCTGCTCTGTTCCGGGCAAGGCCAGCAAGGCCCCGACATGTTCGACTGGATCGGCGAGGATGCGACGGTCGAGCCCTGGTTCGCCCACGCCTCGCGCTGGTTCGGCGCCGATCCGCGCGACTGGCTGCGCCGCGCCGACGAGGACGCGCTGCGCGCCAATCGCGCCGCCCAAGTGCTCTGCACGCTGCAGGCGCTGGCGGCCCACGCGCGGCTCGCGCCGCTGCTGCCGAGGCGGCGCTGCGTGGCCGGCTACAGCGTCGGCGAGCTGGCCGCCTGGCACGTGGCGGGGCGGATCGGCGCGATCGAGGCGCTCGACCTGATCGCCGCGCGCGCCGAGGCCATGGACGCGGCCAGCGCCGGCGACGAAGGCATGCTGTTCGTGCGCGGCCTGGGCCGTGCCGCCCTCGAGGCGCTGTGTGCGGGCCGCGAGGCGGCGCTGGCCATCGTCAATCCCGGCGAGGCCTGCGTGCTGGCCGGCAGCCGCCAGGCGCTGGCGGCGCTGGCCGAGGCGGCGCTGGCACGGGGCGCCGCGCGGGTGGTGCCGGTGCCGGTGCGGATTGCCTCGCACACGCCGCGGCTCGCGGCGGCCGTGCCGGTGTTCCGCGATGCGCTCGGCGCCGTGTCGATCGCGCGCGGCGCGCCCGGCACGCGCCTGTTCAGCGGTATCGACGGCGCCGCCGTGCTCGATACCGAAACCGGGCTCGACAAGCTCGCCCGCCAGATCGCCGAGCCGCTCGAGTGGGCCGCCTGCCTGGCCGCCTGTGTCGAGGCCGGCGCGAGCGCCTTCCTCGAACTCGGGCCGGGCCGCGCGCTGGCCGAGATGGCGGGTGCGGCCTATCCGTCGATACCGGCGCGCAGCCTGGCCGATTTCCGCTCGCTGGACGGCGTGCGCGGCTGGCTGGAGAGGATCGAGGCGGGTTGAAGGGCGCGGTGGCATGCAGAGGTCGCCGTGCAAGTGGAGGGCTTCGCGAGGGATCCGGCCGAAGCGGATGATCGAGGCAGCTTGAACGAGGCGGCGAAGGCAGCGGCGGCATGCCGTCGCCGTGCAAGCGGAAAGGTCTCGATACCGGCCGGAAGCCGGGCGATCCACGGCACCCGAAGCCGCCGCCGGACGCGGCTGGCACGGCCCGGCGAACGCGCGTTCGTCGCCGCCGCGCCACGCCGCGCAGAAACCGCTTGCGAGCCGCATCGGCGTGACTACAATACGCGCCCGATGAGACCACACGCCCGCCTTGCCGCCGCTTTCAGCGCGGCGTCCGCCTTTGTCGCGCCCGCCGTTTTCGCGCTGCCCGCGCCCTTCGTCGGCGCGAGCGCCAGCGCCTATTTTTCCGATGATGCCGTCTCGGCCGACCTGGCCGCCGAACTGGTGCGCGGCGCGCGGCGGCGCGTGCTGGTGGCCGGTTACGCCTCGCTGTCGCCGAAGCTGGCGGCCGCCCTGTGCGATGCGCGCCGGCGCGGGATCGCGGTGCGCGTGGTGCTCGACCGTTCGGCGCCGGCACTGCGCTACAGCGGCGCGGCCCTGCTGGCCGAAACCGGCGTCGAGGTGGTGTTCGCGCGTCGCGCCGGCCTGATCCGCGCGCCGTTCCTGGTGGTCGACGATGCCGTCGCGACCGAGGTCGCGGCCCGGCGCGCGGGTTTGGCCAGGGCGGCCAGCGGCGCGGACGCGGCCGCGCTGCTGCCGCGTGCCGACATGCGCCCCGGCGTGCACGAGTTGAATGTATTCCACGACGTGCCGCGGCTTGCGCAAGCCTATGCGCAGACCTTCTGGCGCCTCTACCGCGTGGCGGCCGCCGAGCGCTGAAATCCGGGCCGCCGTCGGCGAGCTGGATCACGTCTTGCGGCACATGACGGCCGGCACGCGCGCATGCGAAACCCGATGCGCCGCCGCCAAGCCGGTCGGTGCCGGCGTCGTCTCTTCATCGTCGCGCCGTTTCGATCCGGCACCATAATGGCAGACCGTTCGACGGACCGGACAGACACCGGCCCGCCCGTGCCGCGCGATGCCGCGGCGCGGCCCGCCGGAACGGCGCGACGACGCAGTTGGCGGCCTGCGCGTTCGCTTGCACAATAGCCGCTCCCACGACGAGGCAGACGATGGCGATCACGGTCGAGACTCTCCAGTTCGCGGCGCGCGACGGACGACCGTTGACGGGCTCGCTCCATATTCCCCCCGTATCGAACCGGCGCGCGGTGCTGATCAACAGCGCGCTGGGCACGCCGCGCGCGCGTTACGACGCGTTCGCGCGCTTCCTGGCCGAAGCCGGCTTCAGCGTGCTGAGCTACGACAACCGCGGCATCGGCGGCTCGCGCACGGCGGTGGGCGACGCCGATCGCGTGCGGCTGCGGCAGTGGGGCGAGGCCGACCTGCCGGCCGCGCTCGATTGCCTCGCCGCGCGCCTGCCCGAGGCGCGCCAGTTCGCCGTCGGCCATGCCACGGGAGGACGGCTGCTCGGTCTTGCGCCTAACCTGGGCCAGTTGTCGGGCATCGTCACGATCGCGGCCGGCACCGCCTATCGCGGCGACGCGCGCGGCCTGGCCGGGATCCGGCTGGCGCTGGCCGGTTACGTGACGGTGCCGTTGGCCGGGCGGCTGCTGTCGCGCGTGCCGGGCCGGCTGCTGCTCGGCGCCGAGGCCGATGTGCCGGCAGGCATCGCGCGCGATTGGGCGCGCGGCTGCCGGCAGGCGGGCGGCGACCTGGATGCGGCGGGGCCGGCATCGCGCGCCGGTTTCGAGGCCTATCGCGGCCCGCTCCTGGCCTATGCGATCGAGGACGATCCCCTGGCGCCCCCGGCGGCCGTCAGTGCGCTGCACCGGCAATTCATCCATGCCGAGGTCGAGTCGCGCTGGATCGCCCCGCATCCGGGGCACGCCCCGATCGGCCAGGCGGGTTATTTCCGCGACGACAATCGCGGCCTGTGGCCCTCGCTGGCCGGTTGGCTGGCCGCCTGCTGAATCGACGGGGCGAGGCCTTCCCGCTCTTCCCGGCGCTTCCGGCACTGGCGCCGGGCCGCGCGACGCTGTTACAGTCGTCGGTCCCGCCGTCAACCGAGTGAGACTCAGATGAAGCTGATCGGAATGCTGGATTCGCCCTACGTTCGTCGCGCCGCCGTGTCGGCCAAGCTGCTCGGGCTGTCGTTCGAGCACCAGCCGCTGTCGGTGTTTCGTCATTTCGACGAATTCAGGGCCGTGAACCCGGTGGTCAAGGCGCCCACGCTGTTGACCGACGACGGCACCATGGTGCTCGACTCCTCGCTGATCTGCGACTACCTCGACCACCTGGTCGAGCCGCAGCGGCGCCTGCTGCCGGTGGATGCCGCCGCGCGGCTGCGCTCCCTGGAACTGATCGGCCTCGCCCTGGCGGCGGCCGAGAAGACCGTGCAGGTGGTCTACGAATGCGGCCTGCGGCCCGACGAGAAGCTGCACCAGCCCTGGCTCGACCGGGTCCTGCAGCAGCTCGACGGCGCCTACGCCGCGCTCGAGGCGCGCGTGCTCGGCACCACCGGCTGGCTGCTCGGCGAGCGCATCACCCAGGCCGACGTGACGCTGGCGGTGGTCTGGCGCTTCACGCAATACGTGCGGCCCGACCACCCGGCCCTGGCCGCCGTCGACGCCGGGCGTTACCCGAGCATCGCCGCGCTGTCGGCGCGTGCCGAGGCACTGCCCGAGTTCGCCGGCACGCCGCTGGACTGATCGGGCAGGGCCGCGGCCACCCGCGGCAGGCACGGCGATTGTTCTGCCGGGCAAACAAGTGACTTCGGCGCCGGCAGGTTTATCCGCCGGCGGCCGCTCCGTAGAATTCACTCCGTCGCCCAACCATCGTCCGCCGGAGCCCGCCATGAGAACCCTGATCGAAAATCGCCTGTATCACCCGTCCGTCGTGCTGCCGATGGTCTCGCTGATGCAACTGATGGTGACGCTCGACTTCAATCTCGGGCAGGTCGGCTTCGTGGTGGCGGGCCGCGGCGTGCGCGCGGCGGTCGAGCGCTCGCGTTCGCTGATCGACTGCCTGGCCTGCCGCAACTGCCACTGCGCCGTGCATTGATGCGGCGGCGGCTCGCCGCCGCGCCGCTCGGGACGCAGGACGACAGACACCCCCGCCTCGGCGGGGGTGTTCGTTTTTGGGCGTAAAGGAAAAGGCTGAAGCGGCGGGCCGGCAGCCAATAAAAAACCGCGCCGACCGGCGAGGTCGACGCGGTGTCTCGGGATTGCCGGTGGCGGGAGCCGAGCCCCCGCCGCAGCCTCAGGCGCGGGCCGCCGAGACTTCCGGGTAGCCCTTGTCGGCATCCTCGTCGGCGCGTTCGCGCAGCTCGCGCACCAGCGCATGGGCTTCGCGGCGCGAGGCGACCGCCGGCGGGGAGCCCTTGAGCGGCTGGCGCGCCGTCTCGCGCAGCGAGAGCACCGAGATCGCGCCGATCACGGCCGCCCCCATCAGGTAATAGGCCGGCATCATCAGGTTGCCGGTGCGGTCCACCAGCCAGGCGGTGACCAGCGGCGTGGTGCCGCCGAACAGCGAGACCGAGATATTGAAGCCGATCGCCAGCGCGCCGTAGCGGATCTCGGTCGGGAACAGCGCCGGCAGCGCCGAGGGCATCACCCCGCAGAAGCAGGACAGCAGCACGCCGAGGATCAGCAGGCCGCCGAACACGGGCAGCATCTCGCCGGTGCGGATCAGCATCAGCGCCGGTATCGACAGCGCCAGCAGGCCGATACAGCCGGCCAGCATCACCGGCTTGCGGCCCACCAGGTCGGACAGGCGGCCGGCGGCCAGCGTCATCGGCATCATCAGCACCATCACCAGCAGCACCAGCATCAGGCCGTGCGACTCGTCGAAGTGCAGCGTCGAGGACAGGTAGCTCGGCAGGTAGGACAGCGCCATGTAGTCGGTGACGTTGAAGATCAGCACCAGGCCCACGCAGAGCAGCATGGCGCGCCAGTGGCGGCCGAGCGTCTCACGGAAATTGACCTTCGGCATCGCCTTGTCCTGCACCTCGCGCAGCTCGGCCTGGCGCTTGAAGGCCGGCGTCTCTTCCAGCTTCATGCGGATGTACAGCCCGATCAGGCCGAGCGGGCCGGCCACCAGGAAGGGCACGCGCCAGCCCCAGGACAGCAGCGCTTCGTGCGAGAGCAGGGCGCTGAGCAGGGCCACCACGCCGGCGCCCATCACGTAGCCGATCAGGGTGCCGAACTCGAGGAAGCTGCCCATGAAGCCGCGGCGCTTGTCGGTCGAGAACTCGGCGATGAAGGTGGCCGCGCCGCCGTATTCGCCGCCGGTCGAGAAGCCTTGCACCAGGCGCGCGACCAGCAGCAGCACCGGCGCCATGATGCCGATCGAGTCGTAGCCGGGAATCAGGCCGATCGAGAAGGTGCCGAGCGCCATCAGGATCATGGTCATGGCGAGCACGCGCTGGCGGCCGATGCGGTCGCCCAGCGGGCCGAACACCATGCCGCCCAGCGGGCGCACCAGGAAGGCGGCCGCGAAGGTGCCGAAGGTGGCCAGCAACTGCGCGGAAGGATTGCTCGAGGGGAAGAACACCTGGCCTAGCGTCACGGCGATGTAGCTGTAGACGCCGAAATCGAACCATTCCATCGCATTGCCGATGGCCATCGCGCGCACCGCGCGCTTGAGCAGGGACTGGTCGACCACGGTGATGTCGTTGACCGTGACGGGGGCGTCGACGGACGACGCGCTAGCGGAAGAGACAGCGGAAGGGCTGACGTGTGAGGCGGTCAAGATAAAGGCTCCTTTGACAGCGGACGACGGCGGCGCGGGAAGGCGCGGACATCGCCACGGTTTGCCGGGGAGCGCAGCGGCGTGGCGGCACGGAAACGTCGGGCGCACGGGACGCCGGAGCTCGGAAAGGGGCCGCGTGCGGCGCGCCTGTGGCCGCCGCGTCGATGCGCTCATGAGATTGCCGCCGGGCTGGCCTGACAAGGGGGACCGACGGCGACCGGTGCGCGGCGTGGCGCCTGCGACCGGTAACGAACCCTGTTGAGGGCGTTGAAACGAAGCGAGGATGCCCGGAACGGACACGCTGCCTGTGATCGATATTTCGTGCGACGGGGCGAGGGCGGAGGACCGCGGACGCTCGTTGCGAAAAGCTAAATGAACGAAATAGATAAATGAAAGAGGCGCCATGTTAGCACAATGGCAGGAGATCGTGCAAATTGGCGGTGCGATCCCCGTGCCGCGGGGCTCGGCGGGAATGCGCGGCGCTGGCGCGCTCGCGCGTGGCATTACCCGTTCCCGGGTACGATGACCCCGTTTTTTCTTCCCGTTCATTCATTTCGCGGTCGCGCCTCGGCCGCATCCAAGGTCATGCCCGAATTGTTCAGGATCGGTGGATTGTTCGTCCTCACCGCGCTGGCCGAGATCGCCGGCTGCTATCTGCCCTGGCTGGTGCTCAAGGGCGGGCGCAGCGCCTGGCTGTACCTGCCCGCGGCGCTCTCGCTGGCGCTGTTCGCCTGGTTGCTGACCCTGCATCCGGCGGCGGCGGGGCGCATCTATGCCGCTTACGGCGGGGTCTATATCGCGGTGGCGCTGGCCTGGCTGCGGGTGGTGGACGGCGTGCCGCTGACGCGCTGGGACGTGGCCGGCGCCGCGCTGGCGCTGGCCGGGATGGCGGTGATCGCGCTGCAGCCGCGCGGCTGAGCGACGGCAGCGGCCGGCTGCCCGATATCGCCGGGCCGGCGAATCCGGCTGAGGGCCGCCCGGGCGGCGGCCACTTCGCGATGCGCAGCCGCCGTCAGGCGGCCGGCGCGTCTTCCTTGCGCCAGACGCAGGCGCCCTTGACCGACTTGTCGAGATCGTCGAGCTGCGCCAGGTGCGCGGCCAGCTCGTCCTCGCTGGCGGCCAGCACCGGCAGCGCCAGCGTGGCCAGCGAGACGCGCGCCGTGCCGCTCGCGCCACCCTCGTCGTCGCCGTCGCCGAGCATGTCGATCACCAGGCTTTCCTGGCCGCGCGTCATCGCCAGGTAGACCTCGGCGAGCAGCTCCGAGTCGAGCAGCGCGCCGTGCAGCGTGCGGTGCGCGTTGCTGATGCCGAACCGGTCGCACAGCGCGTCGAGCGAGTTGCGCTTGCCGGGGAACATCTGCTTGGCCTGCACCAGCGTGTCGATCACGCCGTCGCAGTGCTGGTTCAGCGGCGGCAGGCCGACGCGCTCGAACTCGGCGTCGATGAAGCCGATGTCGAAGGGCGCGTTGTGGATGATCAGCTCGGCGCCGCGCACGAAATCGCAGATCGCATGGGCGACCTCGGCGAACTTCGGCTTGTCGCTGAGGAATTCGGTGGTCAGGCCGTGCACGGCCAGCGCGCCCGGATCGCTGTCGCGTTCCGGATTCACGTAGAAATGCAGGTTGTTGCCGGTCAGCCGGCGGTTGAGCATTTCCACGCAGCCGATTTCGATGATGCGGTCGCCGGTGCGGGCGTTCAGGCCGGTGGTTTCGGTATCGAGGATGATCTGGCGCATGGGTGTTCTTCAGGATGGCCGGCGCGGGGGCCGGCGTGTGAGGGCAAGAGGCTGGGCAAGGGGCGCGGGCCGCTCAGGCCTGCTGCGACAGCGATTCGACGCCGCGGTTGGCGAGCGCGTCGGCGCGCTCGTTCTCGGCGTGGCCGGCATGGCCCTTGACCCAGCGCCATTCGATCTCGTGGCCGACCACCAGCTCGTCGAGCCGCTTCCAGAGATCGGCATTCTTGACCGGCGTCTTCGCCGCGGTCACCCAGCCTTTTTTCTTCCAGCCGTGGATCCACTCGCTGATGCCTTTCTGCACGTATTGCGAATCGGTGTGCACGACCACGTGGCAGCGGCGCTTGAGCGCCTCGAGCGCCTTGATCACGGCCAGCAGCTCCATGCGGTTGTTGGTGGTGCCGGGCTCGCCGCCGAACAGTTCCTTTTCCTGGTCGCCAAAGCGCAGCAGGGCGCCCCAGCCGCCGGGGCCGGGATTGCCCTTGCAGGCGCCGTCGGTATAGATATCGATCGATTGCAACGTCATGAATGCTCTTGATGGGTGGTGGGGGTGGCGGCGGGCGCGAGGCCGGGCGCAAGCACGGGCTTGCGGACCCGGATCGGGCCGACCAGCCGCATTTCGCGCACGCGCTTGACCGCGGTGACCATGTAGACCGCGCCGAAGATCGGCCACCAGCGGTCGCCGGCGGCCTCCATGAAGGCGTAGCGCGCCATCCACTTGTCGGTGGCCAGCGGCGGGCGGTAGCAGCCGAAGCGGCCGCGCTCGATGTCGAAGCCGAGCAGCTTCATCCAGTCCTTGAGGCGGATGAAGGCGATCGGGTCGCGCGCGGTCGGCACGAAGGGCCGGTTGGCGATGCGCCCGACCGACTGCCGGGCGCCCCACAGGCTCAGGGAGTTGAAGCCCGTGATCACCAGCCGGCCTTCCGGCATCAGCACCCGCTCGACCTCGCGCAGCAGGCCGTGCGGGTCGGCGGTGAATTCCAGCGTGTGCGGCATCACGATCAGGTCGACGCTCTGCGATTCGAACGGCAGCTCGAGCAGGTCGCACCAGACGGTGCTGCGCCCGGCCGGCGCGTGATGCGGGCCCGGCGGGTCGCCCGCCCAGGGATAGCGGAACGGCGCGCTGGCGCCGCTGGCCGGGTCCAGCACGAGGCCGCGGCCGGGCATGCGGTTCTCGCGCAGCGAATCGAGTTGCGGCAGGCCCAGTTGCAAGGCGTGGAAGCCGAACACGTCGGACACCACGCGGTCGAGCTGGGCCTGTTCCCACTCGAGCACGTAGCGGCCGGGCGGCGAGGCGCTCCAGGCGGGCCAGTCTATAATCGGACGGTCTGACATATCGATGAGTGCGCGCCCATGAACGAGCTGGAATACGTGCCGGTGCCGGCATTTGAGGACAACTATATCTGGCTCGTGTCGGATGGCAGCGACGCGGTCGCCGTCGATCCGGGCGACGCCGCCCCGGTGCGGCGATATCTCGAGGCACGGGGCTGGCGGCTAGCCGCTATTCTACTCACCCACCACCATGCCGACCACGTCGGCGGTGTGGCCGAGTTGCTCGCGCATGCCGCCGACGCCGGCCCGGTGCCCGTCTACGGGCCGGCGGGCGAGGACATCGCCCAGGTCAGCGAGCCGCTCGCGGGCGGCTCGCGCGTGCGTATCGGCAAGCCCGCGCTCGAGTTCGACGTGTTCGACGTGCCAGGCCACACGCGCGGCCATATCGCCTATTTCCAGGCGGCCGGTGCAGGCCATCCTGCGCCGCACCTGTTCTGCGGCGACACGCTGTTCTCCTGCGGCTGCGGCCGCCTGTTCGAAGGCACCCCGGCCCAGATGCTGGCCTCGCTCGACGCGCTGGCCGCGTTGCCCGGCGAGACCCAGGTGCATTGCGCGCACGAGTACACGCTCTCCAACATCCGCTTCGCGCTCGCCTGCGAGCCCGACAATGCCGCGCTGGCGGCCTGGCGCGACGATGCCTCGGCTCGCCGCGCGCGCGGCGAGCCGACCCTGCCGACCACCATTGCGCACGAGCGCGCCGTCAACCCCTTCCTGCGCGCCGACAGCGCCGCGATCGCTGCCACCCTCGAGGCCGAGCTGCACGAGGCCCCGGCCGACCGGCTGGCCGCCTTCACGCTGATGCGGGAGTGGAAGAACCGCTTCCGCTGATCCCGCCGGCAGCCGTTGCTGCCGGTCCTGCTTCGTTCCACATGGCTCCGCCGCGCTCGCGCCGATCCCCGACCGGCGCGGGGTGCGCGATCCCGCCGCCTGCCGCAACAATTCTTCACCTTCCCTGGCGCATAAGGCGCGCATCATCGGGACTCGCGCGGCCTCGGGCGGGAGCGCGCGACCGAGCGGGTTCCACGGCCCGCCGAGGCGACGTACGGTAAATCCCTGAAGGCGGCAGGCAGATGCTCAAGCGGAATCTGGAGAATGCGCCCCAAATATAGGATTTATCTGCATTTTTAGGCGTTTTTATTGACGCGATGCGCGCGCCTACCTTACTATCGCCTGCAATTTCCAGCCGTTGGAAGCCGAGATTTACATGCGATTCCTGATCAGTGCGCTATTGGTCCTGTTGCTGGCAGCCTGTGCC
The DNA here is from genome assembly GCF_007828315.1 of Burkholderia sp. SJZ089. Lineage (NCBI taxonomy): Bacteria > Pseudomonadati > Pseudomonadota > Betaproteobacteria > Burkholderiales > Burkholderiaceae > Burkholderia > Burkholderia sp. SJZ089. The sequence continues at coordinate 337,458 of NZ_VIUM01000006.1, forward strand.
AGCCCGGGGCCGACCGCCCCCACCGCCGCCGCTTCCGACCCGCAAGCCGCCTCCGATTTTCTCCGCAAGTCCGCCACCTCCAAGGAAACCGTCGACGTCGACAAGCAGTCGGTCGGCGACCTGACCACCAAGGACACCGACCTGTGGGCGCGCATCCGCCGCGGCTTCCAGATGCCCGATCTGCAGAGCGACCTGGTCGACATGCAGACGACCTGGTACACGGAGCGTCCCGACTACGTGCAGCGCATGACCGAGCGCTCGCAGAAGTACCTCTATCACATCGTCGAGGAGCTCGAGGCACGCAACATGCCGACCGAGCTGGCGCTGCTGCCCTTCATCGAGTCGGCCTACAACCCGCAGGCGCTGTCGGTGGCCAAGGCGGCCGGCATGTGGCAGTTCATTCCCGGTACCGGCCGTACCTACAACCTCAAGCAGAACATGTGGCAGGACGAGCGCCGCGACGTGCTGGCCTCGACCAGCGCCGCGCTCGACTACCTGTCGCGCCTGCATGACATGTTCGGCGACTGGTACCTGGCGCTGGCGGCCTACAACTGGGGCGAAGGCAACGTGCAGCGCGCGATCGCGCGCAACCAGGCGGCCGGCCTGCCGACCGACTACCAGAGCCTGCGCATGCCGAACGAGACGCGCAACTACGTGCCCAAGCTGCAGGCGGTCAAGAACATCATCGCCAATCCGCAGCAGTACGGCCTGAGCCTGCCCGACATCCCGAACCACCCGTATTTCGTCACGGTCACCACCTCGCACGACATCGACGTGAAGATGGCCGCGCAGCTCGCGGGCCTGTCGCTCGAGGAGTTCAAGGCGCTCAACCCCTCGTTCTCGAAGCCGGTGATCCTCGGCGCGACCCAGCCGCAGATCCTGCTGCCGTTCGACAATGCCTCGCAGTTCGAGAAGGGCCTGAAGTCCTACGACGGCCAGCTGTCGAGCTGGACCACCTATACCGTCACCCAGCGCACCCGCCCGGCGGCGATCGCCGAGAAGATCGGGGTCGACGCTGATACGCTGATGGCCGTCAACAAGATCCCCGCCGGCATGCGTCTGAAGCCGGGCTCGACCATCGTGGTGCCGCGCGGCAGCGACGACGACGAGGACGTCAGTGCCGACGTTGCCGAGAATGCCGTGCTGGCGATGGAGCCGGACGTGCCGGATACGCGCAAGATGCTGATCCGGGTGCGCCGCTCGCAGTCGATGGCCGCGGTGGCCAGCCGCTATGGCGTGTCGATCGGGCAGTTGAAGGCCTGGAACCGCACGCGCCGCGACCAGGTCAGCCCGGGCCAGACCCTGGTGCTGCACGTGCCGGTGGGCCGCGTGGTGCCGGCCGAGCCGGGTCCGCAGCGGATCGCCACCTCGACGGGCGGCGCGCGCGTCGAACGCGCCAGCCTGCATACCGGCGGCAAGGCCAGCAAGCGCGGTGGGCGCGCCGCGCCGGCCAAGGCCGCCGCCAAGCCGGCCGCCGCGAAGGGCGCCAAGCCGGCCGCCAAGACCGCCTCAAACAAGAGCAAGAAGAAGTAACGTGATTCGGTCTCCGCGCGCGCGGGGGCATTGCGCCCGATCCGCTGCGCGTCGCTTATGATCCGCCCGCACGCCGTCACCGAGGTGACGGCGTTTTCGTTTTGGGTCGGCCGCGCGCCATCGCGCGCGGCGCATTCGAGGTAAGCCGCATGTCTTCCGTCCAGCTGCGCGTGTTCGCGCTGTTTTCGATCGGGTATTTCGTTTCCTACGTGTTCCGGGGCGTCAATCTCGGCTTCGCGCCGCTGATCACCCACGAGCTCGGCCTGTCGGCCGCCGATCTCGGGCTGCTGACCAGTCTCTATTTCCTCGGCTTCGCCGGCGCGCAGATCCCGGCCGGCGTGCTGCTCGACCATTACGGCCCGCGCCGCGTGACGGCCGCGATGCTGCTGTTCGCGGCGGCCGGCATCGGCCTGTTCGGGCTCGGCCACGGGATCGGCGCGCTGATGGCGGGGCGCCTGCTGATCGGGATCGGCGTGTCGGTCTGCCTGGGCGCGGCCTTCAAGGCGATCGCCGAGCATTTCCCGATCGCGCGGCTGCCGATGGTGAACGGCTTCGTGATGGCGGTGGGCGGCTTCGGCGGCGTGGCGGTCGGCTCGCCGCTGGCCTGGACGCTCGGCTTCGTGGGCTGGCGCGCGGTCTGCGCGGGGCTGGTGCTGTTGACCGTGGCGGTGGCCGCGCTGATCTGGCTCGGCGCGCCGGACGCCGCGCGCACCCATCGCCAGGCCAGCATCGGCAGCCAGTTCAAGGGCACCTGGCACATCCTGAAGAGCCCGGCGTTCTGGAAGATCGCCTCGTTCTCGGTGCTCACGCAGGGTGTGTTCTACGCCATGCAGTCGCTGTGGGTCGGCGCCTGGATGCGCGACGTGATGGGCCTGGCGCCGCGCGAGGCGGCCGCGCTGGTGTCGGTGATCGGCCTGGCGATGATGGCGGGCAGCGTCGGCACCGGCGCGGCGGCGCGCCTGCTGGAACGCTGCGGCCTGTCGGTCTATGCCTTCTGCGGGATCGGCATGGGCTGCTTCGTGCTCACCCAGTTGGCGATCATGCTGCGCGCGCCGCTGCCGGCCGTGGTGTTGTGGGCCGCCTACGGCGCATTCGGCGGGATCGGCATCCTCAGCTACGCGATCCTCGCCGAGCATTTCCCCTCGCAACTGATCGGTCGCGCCAACACCACGCTGACCCTGGTGATCTTCCTGCTGATCTTCGGCTTCCAGGTCGGGGTCGGCGCGGTGCTGTCGCAATGGCCGACGCTGGGCGGCCACTATCCCGCCGCCGCGCACCTGACTGCCTGGGGCGTGCTGGTCGCGCTGCAACTGGCCAGCGCGATCTGGTACGTGTTGCCGGGGCGTGCGCGGATCGGGGCCGGGCAGCATCCCTCGTCCTGAGGTCGCTGGAGCAGAGCGGGGCGGGGCGGCAGGTGCGGTGGTTCTGACCCTCTCGAATCGTTCGACGCCGGCTGGTGTCGAGGAATCGGCCGATGTCGCCGGGCCAGGCGGTCAAACCCTTGTCACACAAGGCTGGGTAGATCCGATTTGAGATAGGTCCCGTTTCACGCTATAATTTGAAGGTTTGTGCAATTCAACCCCGCACCCTAGCGCCTACCTCCAAATCCCCGTCTTCCGCCGCCTGCCTCCCGGCACGCGACGCCGCCGAATGCAGCCTGCCGATCCATCGATCCGGCGCAGCTCCGGCGCGTCGTCCGGGTGAGCCGAGCGAGCGCCGGCGAACGCCTCCCGTGAGGCGAACCGGCCGCGGCAGGTCGACAGGTCGGCAGCAAGGGTGTCCCCCAAGGAGCCTCCCGTGTTGCCGTCTTTTTCTCCCGCCTTGCTCGCACTCGCCGACGGCACGGTGTTTCGCGGTTATTCGATTGGCGCGGCCGGCCATACGATCGGCGAAGTCGTGTTCAATACCGCGATCACCGGCTATCAGGAAATCCTGACCGACCCGAGCTACGCGCGGCAGATCGTAACGCTCACGTATCCCCACATCGGTAATGTCGGTGTCAACCGCGAAGACGTCGAAGCCACCAAGGTGCACGCCGCCGGCCTGATCATCCGCGACCTGCCGGTGCTGGCGTCCAACTTCCGCATGGACCGTACGCTCGGCGACTACCTGCGCGACGAAGGCGTGGTCGCGATCGCCGGCATCGACACCCGCAAGCTGACCCGCGTGCTGCGCGACAAGGGCGCGCAGAACGGCTGCATCCTGGCCGGTTCCGACGACGAGGCCAAGGCGGTCGCGCTGGCACGCTCGTTCCCGGGTCTGGCCGGCATGGATCTCGCGAAGGTGGTCTCGACCGACAAGCCGTTCGCCTGGAAGCAGAGCGAGTGGCGCCTCGGCAGCGGCTACGGCGAGCAGAGCGCGCCGCGCTTCAAGGTCGTCGCCTACGATTTCGGCGTCAAGTACAACATCCTGCGCATGCTGGCCGAGCGCGGCTGCGACGTCACGGTGCTGCCCGCCCAGGCGAGCGCGGCCGAGGCGCTGGCGCTGAATCCGGACGGCGTGTTCCTGTCGAACGGCCCCGGCGATCCGGAGCCTTGCGACTACGCGATCGCCGCCGCCAAGGAGTTCATCGAGCGCGGCGTGCCGACCTTCGGCATCTGCCTGGGCCACCAGATCATGGGCCTGGCGGTCGGCGCCAAGACGCTGAAGATGAAGACCGGCCACCACGGCGCGAACCACCCGGTGAAGGACCTGACCGACGGCCGCGTGGTGATCACCTCGCAGAACCACGGTTTCGCGGTCGACGCCGACTCGCTGCCGGCCAATGCGCGCGCCACCCACGTCTCGCTGTTCGACGGCACGCTGCAGGGCTTCGAGCTGACCGACAAGCCGGCCTTCTGCTTCCAGGGCCACCCGGAAGCCTCGCCGGGCCCGCACGACATCGGCTACCTGTTCGATCGCTTCACCTCGCTGATGGAAACCGCGAAGGCGCGCAGCGCCTGAGCGAGCGGAGACGGCACATCATGTTCGGACATGCACTCGGGATCACGGATTTCTGGACCTACGTCGTCGGCGTGGTGTTCATCATCCTGCTGCCCGGCCCGAATTCGATGTACGTGCTGTCGCTGGCGGCGCAGCGCGGGGTCAAGGCCGGTTATCGCGCGGCCTGCGGCGTGTTCGTCGGCGACGCGGTGCTGATGCTGCTGTCGGCGGCCGGCGTCGCTTCGCTGCTCAAGGCCAACCCGCTGCTGTTCTCGGTCGTCAAATATGGCGGCGCCGCCTACCTGTTCTACATCGGCTTCGGCATGCTGCGCGGCGGCTGGCGGGCGCTGCGTGCCTCGCGCGCCGGCACCGCGGCCCCCGCGCCGACGGCCCCCGCGCGCACCGTGGACGGCGAGCGGCCGTTCCGCAAGGCGCTGGTCGTCAGCCTGCTGAATCCGAAGGCGATCCTGTTCTTCATCTCGTTCTTCATCCAGTTCGTCGATCCGAGCTACCGCTATCCGGTGGTGTCCTTCGTCGTGCTGGGCGCGATCTCGCAGTTCACGAGCTTCCTGTACCTGAGCACGCTGATCTTCGCGGGCGCACGTCTTGCCGAACAGTTTCGCCGCCGCCGCAAGCTCGCGGCGGGCGCGGCCAGCGGCGTGGGCAGTCTGTTCATCGGCTTCGGCCTCAAGCTCGCCTTCGCGACGATCCGATGAACGCAGCCGCCGCTCAAGCGCATTAACGATTACTTTTTGAATACTCGAGCCATGCCAAAACGCACAGACATCAAGAGCATCCTCATCATCGGCGCCGGCCCGATCATCATCGGCCAGGCGTGCGAGTTCGACTACTCGGGCGCGCAGGCATGCAAGGCCTTGCGTGAGGAAGGCTACAAGGTCATCCTCGTCAACAGCAATCCGGCGACGATCATGACCGACCCGAACACGGCCGACGTCACCTACATCGAGCCGATCACCTGGGAAGTGGTGGAGCGCATCATCGCCAAGGAGCGCCCGGACGCGATCCTGCCGACCATGGGCGGCCAGACCGCGCTGAACTGCGCGCTCGACCTGCACCACCACGGCGTGCTGGAGAAGTACCAGGTCGAGCTGATCGGCGCCTCGCCCGAGGCGATCGACAAGGCGGAAGACCGCCAGAAGTTCAAGGACGCGATGACCAAGATCGGCCTGGGTTCGGCCAAATCGGGCATCGCGCATTCGATGGAAGAGGCGCTCAAGGTGCACGGCGAGATCGCCGCGATCACCGGCGGCAGCGGCTACCCGACGGTGATCCGCCCGTCCTTCACGCTGGGCGGCTCGGGCGGCGGCATCGCCTACAACCGCGAGGAATTCGAGGAAATCTGCAAGCGCGGCCTCGACCTCTCCCCGACGCGCGAGCTGCTGATCGAGGAATCGCTGCTGGGCTGGAAGGAATACGAGATGGAGGTGGTTCGCGACCGCGCGGACAACTGCATCATCGTCTGCTCGATCGAGAACCTCGACCCGATGGGCGTGCACACCGGTGATTCGATCACCGTCGCGCCGGCCCAGACGCTCACCGACAAGGAATACCAGATCCTGCGCAATGCCTCGCTGGCGGTGCTGCGCGAGATCGGCGTCGACACCGGCGGTTCGAACGTGCAGTTCGCGATCAACCCGAACGACGGCCGCATGGTGGTGATCGAGATGAACCCGCGCGTGTCGCGTTCCTCGGCGCTGGCCTCGAAGGCCACGGGCTTCCCGATCGCCAAGGTGGCGGCCAAGCTCGCCATCGGCTACACGCTCGACGAGCTGAAGAACGAGATCACGGGCGGCCAGACGCCGGCCTCGTTCGAGCCGACCATCGATTACGTGGTGACCAAGATCCCGCGTTTCGCCTTCGAGAAGTTCCGCGAGGCCGATTCGCGCCTGACCACCCAGATGAAGTCGGTGGGCGAGGTGATGGCGATCGGCCGGACCTTCCAGGAATCGTTCCAGAAGGCGCTGCGCGGCCTGGAAGTCGGCGTCGACGGCCTCGACGAGAAGTCGGTCGATCGCGACGAGATCGTGCGCGAGATCGGCGAGCCGGGTCCGGACCGGATCTGGTATGTCGGCGATGCGTTCCGGGTCGGCATGTCGGCCCAGCAGATCTTCGAGGAAACCGCGATCGACCCGTGGTTCCTGGCCCAGATCGAGCAGATCATCCTGAAGGAGAAGGCGCTCGGCGGTCGCACGCTGGCGAGCCTCACGAAGGACGAGCTCTACTTCCTGAAGCAGAGCGGCTTCTCGGATCGCCGCCTGGCGAAGTTGCTGGCCGCGAGCCCCGCCGAGGTGCGCGCGCGCCGCCTGGAGCTGAACGTGCGCCCGGTCTACAAGCGGGTCGATACCTGCGCGGCCGAGTTCGCCACCAAGACCGCCTACATGTACTCGACCTACGAGGAAGAGTGCGAGGCGCAGCCGACCGACAACAAGAAGATCATGGTGCTGGGCGGCGGCCCGAACCGGATCGGCCAGGGCATCGAGTTCGACTACTGCTGCGTGCACGCGGCGCTGGCGATGCGCGAGGACGGCTACGAGACCATCATGGTCAACTGCAACCCGGAAACGGTCTCGACCGACTACGACACCTCCGATCGTCTCTACTTCGAGCCGCTCACGCTCGAGGACGTGCTGGAAGTGGTCGACAAGGAAAAGCCGGTCGGCGTGATCGTCCAGTACGGCGGCCAGACGCCGCTGAAGCTGGCGCTCGACCTGGAAGCTGCGGGCGTGCCGATCATCGGCACCTCGCCGGACATGATCGATGCCGCCGAGGACCGCGAGCGCTTCCAGAAGCTGCTGCAGGAGCTGGGCCTGCGCCAGCCGCCGAACCGCACCGCGCGCGCCGAGGACGAGGCGCTGGCGCTGGCCGCCGAGATCGGCTACCCGCTGGTGGTGCGCCCGTCCTACGTGCTGGGCGGCCGCGCCATGGAGATCGTCCATGAGCCGCGCGACCTCGAGCGCTACATGCGCGAGGCCGTGAAGGTCTCGAACGATTCGCCGGTGCTGCTCGACCGCTTCCTCAACGACGCGATCGAATGCGACGTGGACTGCATCTGCGACGGCGAGGCCGTGTTCATCGGCGGCGTGATGGAGCACATCGAACAGGCGGGCGTGCACTCGGGCGACTCGGCCTGCTCGCTGCCGCCGTACTCGCTGGCCAAGGAAACCGTGCTCGAGCTGAAGCGCCAGACCGCCGCGATGGCCCGCGCATTGAACGTGGTCGGCCTGATGAACGTGCAGTTCGCGATCCAGCAGGTGCCGCAGGCGGACGGCTCGAAGCAGGACGTCATCTACGTGCTGGAAGTGAACCCGCGCGCCTCGCGCACCGTTCCCTACGTGTCGAAGGCCACCAGCCTGCCGCTGGCGAAGATCGCCGCGCGCGCGATGGTCGGCCAGAAGCTGGCCGCGCAGGGCGTGACCAAGGAAGTCGAGCCGCCTTATTTCAGCGTCAAGGAAGCGGTGTTCCCGTTCGTCAAGTTCCCGACCGTGGATCCGGTGCTCGGACCGGAAATGCGTTCGACCGGCGAAGTGATGGGCGTGGGCCGCACCTTCGGCGAAGCGCTGTTCAAGTCGCAGCTCGCGGCCGGCTCGCGCCTGCCCGAGTCGGGCACGGTGCTGCTGACGGTGATGGATGCCGACAAGCCCAAGGCGGTCGAAGTCGCGCGCATGCTGCACGACCTCGGCTACCCGATCGTCGCCACGCGCGGCACGGCCGCCGCGATCGAGGCGGCCGGCGTGCCGGTGAAGGTGGTCAACAAGGTGAAGGACGGCCGTCCGCACATCGTCGACATGATCAAGAACGGCGAGATCGCGCTGGTGTTCACCACCGTCGACGAGACGCGCGCGGCGATCGCCGACTCGCGTTCGATCCGCATGAGCGCGCAGGCGCAGAAGGTCACCTACTACACCACCATGTCGGGCGCGCGCGCGGCGGTGGAAGGCCTGCGCTACCTGAAAGACCTCGAAGTCTATGATTTACAAGGTCTTCATGCTCGCCTAAACTAAGCCGTCGGGTTTTCCCAGGCACCACATGCCGCGATTAAGCGGTGTTTCCGGCGTTCCCGGAAATGCGCTTAATCGCGGTGATTTTTTTTATGCCCGTTTTTGTTTATTGAGCCGTTTTTATGAGCACCATTCCGTTGACCAAACGTGGCGCCGAACAACTCCGCAGTGAGTTGCAGCGCCTGAAATCGGTCGAGCGTCCGGCCGTGATCAATGCGATCGCCGAAGCGCGTGCGCAGGGCGATCTGTCCGAAAACGCCGAATACGACGCCGCCAAGGAAAAGCAGGGTTTCATCGAGGGCCGGATTGCCGAGATCGAGTCGAAGCTGTCGGCCGCCCAGGTGATCGACCCGTCCGTGATCGACGCGGAAGGCCGCGTGGTGTTCGGCGCTACCGTCGAACTCGAGGATCTCGGGTCGAGCGCCACGGTGAAGTACCAGATCGTCGGCGACGACGAAGCCGATATCGACCACGGCCTGATCTCGGTCAGCTCGCCGATCGCGCGTGCCCTGATCGGCAAGTCCGAGGGTGACGTGGCCGCCGTGCAGGCCCCCAGCGGCGTGCGCGAGTACGAGATCATCTCGGTCAGCTACGTCTGAGCCCGGGAGCGATCCGATGCGCCATGCGCCCCGGTTGTTCCGTCTTCTCACCACGATCTGGGTCGGCAGCCTGCTGACCATCGGTTATGCGGTCGCGCCGATACTGTTCGTCGCGCTCGATCGCGCCAGCGCGGGCGGCGTGGCCGCGCGCCTGTTCCGGATCGAGGGACTGATCGGCGTGGTCTGCGCCGTGCTGATGCTGCTGATCGCGAACGCGCGCGTGCGCGCGGGCGATGTTGCCTACCGGCGTTCGCGCCTGCTGGTCGCCGCGATGCTGCTGTGCGTGCTGGTCGGCTATTTCGCGATCGAACCCTTCATGGACGCGATGCGCTTGGCGGCCCAGGCGGCCGGCACCGATGTCGGCCATTCTGAATATGCGAGCCGCTTCGGGATGCTGCACGGCATGTCGAGCCTGTTCTACCTGGTCGAAAGCGTGCTGGGACTGTGGCTGGTGTGGAGCCTGCCGGTGGCGGGCGAGGGCCGCGGCGGCGCTTGAGCCGTTCCTGACGCCGCCCTTGATTGGAGCGGCATGTGGCCGGGCCGGCGGGAAAGATGCCCGCGCCGGCCGGCATCATCAGCGATCACTTGTCGTTCTGGAACGGGCGCTTCGCGCTCTGCTGACGCTTCTTGGCACGCTTCACGGTACCGCCCGCGGTCACGCGCTCGTTGCCGCGCACCACCACCTTGGTGGCCCGCGGCTTGCGCACCGGGCTGGCGTCGGGCGAGTGCTTGACCACCTTCACGGTACGCGGGGCGCGGCCTTTAGTCGCGGGCTCGGCGGCGCCGAGCTTGGCGGCCTCGCGCGCGCTGGGCAGGCCGCGGCGGCCGCGAACCGGCGCCACCTCGGCTTGCTCCGGGCGCCAGATCACCAGCAGCTTGCCGATGTGCTGGATCGGCGCGGCATTCAGGCGGTCGCAGATGTCTTCGTAGATCGCGATGCGGGCATCGCGCTCGTCGCCGAATACGCGGATCTTGATCAACTGGTGCGCGGCCAGGTGGACCTTGATCTCGGCCAGCACGGCGTCGGTCAGGCCTTCGGCGCCGATCAGCACGACCGGCTTCAGCGCATGGGCTTGTGAACGCAGCGCGGAGCGCTCGACGGGGGAAAGCGAAAGGGCAGGCATCGGAACTCTGGAATCGAATAGAACGGCGCGCCCGCGGGCGCGCGCGAAAACCACGTAAAATCGCGGCGGTACGCCTTCGAGGCGTCCGCCGCGCGAAATAGACGCGTATTATCCGCCAAAAGCCGGTGCCGACGAAACCATTGCGCGTTCGAGGGGCCCGGCGGGCCGCCGCAAGCCTGGTTTCGCGGCGGCACTGTGGCATTTGGCAGACATTTTTCCCCTGCATGGCAAAGAACCGTTTCAATCAGTCGTGGCTGCACGACCATATCAACGACCCCTACGTGAAGCTGGCGCAACGGGAGGGTTACCGCGCGCGCGCGGCCTACAAGCTCAAGGAAATCGACGACCAGGACAAGCTGATCCGTCCCGGGCAGGTGATCGTCGACCTGGGCGCCGCTCCGGGCAGCTGGAGCCAGTACGCGCGCAACAAGCTGGCCCAGGGCAAGCAGCGCGACAGCCAGCGCGAAGGCGGGATCGACGGCATCATCATCGCGCTCGACATGCTGCCGATGGAGCCGATCGCCGACGTGCACTTCATCCAGGGCGACTTCCGCGAGGACGAGGTGCTGCGCCAGCTCGAGGACGTGCTGGAAGGCCGCGCGGTGGACCTTGTAATTTCCGACATGGCCCCCAACCTGTCCGGCGTGGCCCTGGCGGATGCGGCGCGGATCGAACATGTCTGCGACCTCGCGCTCGAATTCTCCCAGAACCATCTCAAACCGGATGGCGCCCTTTTAGTGAAGTGCTTTCACGGCAGCGGCTACAGCCAGATTGTCGAAAAGTTCAAGCATCAGTTCCGCACGGTCGCGCCGCGCAAGCCGAAGGCTTCGCGCGATAAATCGTCGGAGACATTTATTTTGGGTCGGCATCTGAAGCATCCGCGCTGACGGATGCGCAGCCGCCGCAGCCCGGCCGGGAGCCTTGCCGGTCATGGGGTTTGCCTATCGAAGCGTTTGGCGAACCTTATGGCGACGGGCTTCGGACTGGATTAGAATGCCACGGGAGTGCCGCAGGAAAACTGCGGGCGCTCTTCTATGAGTGAAGGAGTGGTGCTTTGAACAACAATATGTTCTCGAAAGCGGCAGTGTGGCTCGTGATCGCACTGGTGCTGTTTACAGTGTTCAAGCAGTTCGACAAGCCCCGCGTCCAGGAAGGTGTGTCGTATTCGCAGTTCATGGACGACGCCAAGGCCGGCAAGATCAAGAACGTGATCGTGCAGGGGCGCAACCTCACCGTCACTCCTGCCGAAGGCCAGAAATACCAGATCGTGTCGCCTGGCGACATCTGGATGGTCGGCGACCTGATGAAGTTCGGCGTCCAGGTGAGCGGCAAGGCCGACGACGAGCCCAACGCGCTCGTCTCCGCGCTGTACTACCTGGGGCCGACGCTGCTGATCATCGTGTTCTGGTTCTACATGATGAGACAGATGCAGGGCGGCGGCAAAGGCGGCGCCTTCTCGTTCGGCAAGTCGCGCGCGCGGCTGATCGACGAGAACAACAACGCCGTGAACTTCTCCGACGTCGCGGGCTGCGACGAAGCCAAGGAAGAAGTGTCCGAGCTGGTCGATTTCCTGCGTGATCCCCAGAAATTCCAGAAGCTGGGCGGGCGCATCCCGCGCGGTGTGCTGCTGGTCGGCCCCCCGGGTACCGGCAAGACGCTGCTGGCGCGCGCCATCGCCGGCGAGGCCAAGGTGCCGTTCTTCAGCATCTCGGGTTCGGACTTCGTCGAAATGTTCGTCGGCGTGGGCGCGGCCCGCGTGCGCGACATGTTCGAGCAGGCCAAGAAGCACGCACCCTGCATCGTGTTCATCGATGAAATCGACGCGGTCGGTCGCCATCGCGGCGCCGGCATGGGCGGCGGCAACGACGAGCGCGAGCAGACGCTGAACCAGATGCTGGTCGAGATGGACGGCTTCGAGGCCAATTCGGGCGTGATCGTGATCGCCGCCACCAACCGTTCCGACGTGCTCGACAAGGCGCTGCTGCGCCCGGGCCGTTTCGACCGCCAGGTCTATGTCGGCCTGCCCGACATCCGCGGCCGCGAGCAGATCATGCGCGTGCACCTGCGCAAGGTACCGATCTCCAACGACGTCGACGCGGCCGTGCTGGCGCGCGGCACGCCGGGCTTCTCGGGTGCCGACCTGGCCAACCTGGTCAACGAGGCGGCGCTGTTCGCCGCGCGTCGCGGCAAGCGCATCGTCGAGATGCAGGACTTCGAGGACGCCAAGGACAAGATCTTCATGGGTCCGGAGCGCAAGTCGGCCGTGATCCGCGAGGAGGCCAAGCGTGCCACGGCGTACCACGAAGCCGGCCACGCGGTGGTCGCCAAGCTGCTGCCGAAGGCCGATCCGGTCCACAAGGTCACCATCATCCCGCGCGGTCGCGCGCTGGGCGTGACCTGGCAGTTGCCGGAGCACGACAACGAGACCTACTCGAAGGACTACCTGCTCGACCGTCTCGCGATCCTGTTCGGCGGCCGCGTTGCCGAAGAGCTGTTCATGAACCTGATCAGCACCGGCGCCTCGGACGACTTCAACAAGGCGACCCAGACGGCCCGCGCGATGGTGACGCGCTTCGGCATGACCGATGCGCTCGGGCCGATGGTCTACGCCGACGACGACAACGACGGCGGCCCGTTCGGCAAGGGCTTCACGCGTGCCATCTCGGAAGCGACGCAGCAGAAGGTCGATGCGGAAATCCGCCGCGTGATCGACGACCAGTACAGCCTGGCGCGACGCCTGCTCGACGAGAACCGCGACAAGGTCGAGGCCATGACGGCCGCGCTGATGGAGTGGGAGACCATCGACGCCGACCAGATCAACGACATCATGGCGGGCCGCCCGCCGCGCTCGCCGAAGAGCAGCGGCAACGTGCCGCCGGCGAGCGATCCTTCGGGCGGCGCCGGCGCCGAAGTCAAGCCGGGCAACGCGACCGCGCCGGCGTAATCCCGCCACGGGATTCCAATCGACGGGCTGGTGTGAATCACACCGGCCCGTTTTGTTTCTGCTTCCGGATCATTTGATTTGAGCGTTTTCCAACCAACCCTTCCACCGTCGCTGCAATGCGGCCGCTTCACGCTGAGTTTCGAGCGCCCGCTGGTGATGGGCATCCTGAACGTGACCCCCGATTCGTTTTCCGACGGCGGGCGCTACATCGCGCGCGACGCCGCGCTGCGCCAGGCCGAGCAGATGCTGGCCGAGGGCGCCGACCTGATCGATATCGGCGGGGAATCGACCCGCCCCGGCGCACCGCCGGTGCCGCTCGACGAGGAACTGGCGCGCGTGGTGCCGGTGGTCGAGGCGCTGCAGGCGATGCGCGTGCCGCTCTCGATCGACACCTACAAGCCCGAGGTGATGCGCGCCACGCTCGCGGCCGGCGCGGACCTGATCAACGACATCTGGGGCTTTCGCCAGCCCGGCGCGCTCGAAGCGGTGAAGGACAGCGGCTGCGGGCTGTGCGTGATGCACATGCTGGGCGAGCCGCGAACCATGCAGCTCGGCGAGCCCGACTATCTCGACGTGGTGGCCGAGGTGCGGGCGTTCCTGGCCGGGCGCGCCGCGGACTTCCTCGCGGCCGGCATCGCCGCCGAGCGGATCAGCGTCGATCCGGGCTTCGGTTTCGGCAAGGCCACCATCGAACATAATTACGCCTTGCTGGCGCGCCTGCCCGACACGGCGCCGCCGCGCCCCGACGGACGCCCATATCCGATCCTGGCCGGCATGTCGCGCAAGTCCATGCTCGGCGCGCTGATCGGCAAGCCGCCGGCCGAGCGCGTGGCGGCCAGCGTGGCCGCCGCGGTCTGCGCGGCCGAGCGCGGCGCGGCCATCATCCGCGTGCACGACGTGGCGGCCACCGTCGACGCATTGAAGATCTGGGGCGCCGTGCGCGACGCGGCACGCCTCGCCTGAGAGAGAACATACGAGGAGGAATGCATTCATGGGACGTCGTTATTTCGGTACGGACGGGATCCGCGGCCTGGTCGGCGAGTCGCCGATCACGCCCGACTTCGTGCTGCGGCTCGGTTACGCGGCCGGCAAGGTGCTCGCGCATTCGAAGGCGCGCGGGGCGAGTGGCCGCCCGACCGTGCTGATCGGCAAGGACACGCGCGTCTCGGGCTACATGCTCGAGGCCGCGCTCGAGGCGGGCTTCTCGGCCGCCGGCGTGGACGTGATGCTGGCCGGGCCGATGCCCACGCCGGGCGTCGCCTACCTGACGCGCGCGCTGCGCCTGGCCGCGGGCGTGGTGATCAGCGCCTCGCACAATCCCTATCACGACAACGGCATCAAGTTCTTCTCGGCCGACGGCAACAAGCTGCCGGACGAGACCGAGGCCGAGATCGAGGCCTGGCTCGACAAGCCGCTCGCCTGCGAAGCCTCCGACGGGCTCGGCAAGGCGCGCCGGCTCGACGACGCCAACGGCCGCTACATCGAGTTCTGCAAGAGCACCTTCCCGGCCTCGTTCGACCTGCGCGGCATGAAGCTGGTGGTCGATTGCGCCAACGGCGCCGCCTACCAGATCGCGCCGCACGTGTTCCACGAACTGGGCGCCGACGTCGTGCCGATCGGCGTCAAGCCGAACGGCTTCAACATCAACGACAAGGTCGGCGCGACCGCGCCCGAGGCGCTGATCGCGGCCGTCAAGGAAAACGGCGCCGATCTCGGCATCGCGCTGGACGGCGACGCCGACCGCCTGCTGGTGGTCGACGCGGCCGGCCGTCTCTACAACGGCGACGAGCTGCTCTACGTGCTGGCGAAGGATCGCATCGAGACCGACGGCAAGGTGCCGGGCGCGGTCGGCACGCTGATGACGAATCTCGCGGTCGAGGTTGCGCTGGGCAAGCTCGGCGTGCCCTTCGTGCGCGCCGCGGTGGGCGACCGCTACGTGCTCGAGCAGTTGCGCGAGCGCGGCTGGCAGCTCGGCGCCGAGGGCTCGGGCCATATCCTCTCGCTCGACCGCCACTCGACCGGCGACGGCATCGTCTCGGCGTTGCTGGTGCTGGCGGCGCTCAAGCGCAGCGGCAAGACCCTGGCCGAACTGCTCGAGGGCGTGGCGCTGTTCCCGCAGACGTTGATCAATGTGCGCATGAAGGCCGGTGCCGACTGGAAGGGCGAGAGCTCGATCCAGGCGGCGATCGCCGCGGCCGAGCGCGAGCTCGGCGAGAGCGGGCGCGTGCTGATCCGCGCCTCGGGCACCGAGCCGGTGCTGCGCGTGATGGTCGAGGCGCGTGAGGCGGCCGATGCCCAGCGCCATGCCGAGGCGATCGCCGGCGCGGTGCGGCTCGCGACGGCCTGAGTCCGCGCCAGCGGAAACCACGACGGCGGCCAGGTTGGCCGCCGTTTTTTATTGGCGAGCCCGCGCAGGAGGGCGCCATGTTGTCGCAGGCGCACATGCGCCGAGATCATCGACCCGGGCGCGCGCCGGCGCCATTCCCGACTGATCCACTCAACTATCCACCCCGGATTCCACAGACGAAATCGTTTGCGCGCCCGAAATCCTTCCGTTTCATGACATTTCATCTAAGCTGCTTGAGCGCCGTCGCCGGTCCGCCGACCGGGTGAACAATCGGCGCTGACGTGCACGTTTACGATGCGCGAGCAGAGGGGGCGGACCGCGCGGCGATGTCCGCGCGCCGCCCGGCAACCCGGCGCAAGCCTTGCCGGCCGGGCCCGCGGCGCCGGCGGCAGGCGGTCGGCGAAGCCCGGGCGCCAGCTTTCGGTCTGTCATGTTGCTGTCACGCCAGGTTCATCAATTGTCACATTACTGTCATGGACACCCCCTAATCTTCGCGGTGCCGTAGTCATCCGCTCACACACTGGAGGTCTCATGAAATTGATGCAAACCGCGTTTGCTGGTCTGGCCGGCGCGCTTTTCGCTGTCGCCGCTCACGCAGTCGACGTCACCGGCGCGGGCAGCACCTTCGCAGCCCCGATCTACTCGAAGTGGGCTGCCGAATACCAGCAAACCGGCGGCGCGAAGATCAACTACCAGGGCATCGGCTCGTCCGGCGGCCTGAAGCAGATCGACGCCAAGACGGTTGACTTCGCGGGCTCGGACGCGCCGCTGAAGGACGACGAACTCGCCCAGAAGGGCCTGTTCCAGTTCCCGACGGTGGTCGGCGGCATCGTTCCCGTGGTGAACGTCCCGGGCATCAAGGCCGGCGAAATCACGCTGTCGGGCGAAGTGCTCGGCGACATCTACCTGGGCAAGATCAAGAAGTGGAACGACCCGGCGATCGCCGCGCTGAACCCGAAGGTCAAGCTGCCGGACCTGGACATCGCCGTGGTCCGCCGCGCTGACGGTTCGGGCACCTCGTTCATCTGGACGAACTACCTCTCGAAGGTCAACGACGAGTGGAAGACCAAGGTCGGCGAAGGTACCACGGTCAACTGGCCGACCGGCACGGGCGGCAAGGGCAACGACGGCGTCGCCGCCTTCGTGCAGCGCCTGCCGGGCGCGATCGGCTATGTCGAATCGGCCTACGCGAAGAAGAACTCGATGATCTACGTCGACCTGAAGAACGCCTCGGGCGCCGTGGTCACGCCGGACGCGAAGACCTTCGCGGCAGCCGCTGCCGGCGCGAACTGGTCGAAGTCGTTCTACCAGATCCTGACGAACGAGCAGGGCAAGGACGCGTGGCCGATCGTCGGCGCGACCTTCGTGCTGCTGCACACCAAGCAGGACAAGCCGGAGCAGGGCGCCGAAACGCTCAAGTTCTTCGACTGGGCCTTCAAGAACGGCGGCAAGGCCGCGACGGACCTGGACTACATCTCGCTGCCGGCGTCGGTCACGGCCGAGATCCGCAAGCAGTGGAAGACCAAGGTGACGGACGCCTCGGGCAAGCCGGTCGCGGAATAAGCCTGGGGTAGCAGCAAGCAAGTCGTGGTCGCGTCGTCCGGCATGTGCCGGGCGACGCGTGCGGTACCGGCGGGCGGCCCGTGGCCCCCGCCATCGAACCTTCAGGCGCCCATGTCCGACATTCCTCTCACGTCACGCCCCGCCGGCCAGATGCGCGCGCCCGGCCGGCTCGGCGACGTCATCTTCGGCGGCCTCACGCGCATCGCCGCGGTGGTGACCCTGCTGGTGCTCGGCGGCATCATCGTCTCGCTGATCATCGCCTCGCTGCCGACCATCGAGAAGTTTGGCCTCGGTTTCCTCTGGCGGTCCGAATGGGACCCCAACGCCGACGTCTACGGCGCGCTGGTGCCCATCTACGGCACCATCGCCACCTCGCTGATCGCGCTGATCATCGCCGTGCCGGTCAGCTTCGGCATTGCCCTGTTCCTGACCGAGCTGTCGCCCGTGTGGTTGCGACGCCCGCTCGGCATCGCCATCGAATTGCTCGCCGCGATCCCCTCGATCGTCTACGGCATGTGGGGCCTGCTGGTGTTCGCGCCGATCTTCGCGGCCTGGTTCCAGAAGCCGCTCGGCCAGATCCTCGGCCCGGTGCCCTTCATCGGCGCGCTGTTCCAGGGCCCGCCGATCGGCATCGGCCTGCTCTGCGCTGGCGTGATCCTGGCGATCATGATCATCCCGTACATCGCCTCGGTGATGCGCGACGTGTTCGAGGTCACCCCGGTGCTGCTGAAGGAATCGGCCTACGGCATCGGCTGCACGACCTGGGAAGTGATGTGGAAGATCGTGCTGCCCTACACCAAGAGCGGCGTGATCGGCGGCGTGATGCTCGGCCTGGGCCGCGCGCTCGGCGAGACCATGGCCGTCACCTTCGTGATCGGCAACACCAACCTGCTCGACAACATATCGCTGTTCTCGCCGGGCAACAGCATCACCTCGGCGCTCGCCAACGAATTCGCGGAAGCCGCGCCGGGCCTGCATACCTCGGCGCTGATGGAACTCGGCCTGATCCTGTTCGTGATCACCTTCATCGTGCTGACGATCTCGAAACTGATGCTGCTGCGCCTCCAGAAGGGAGAAGGCAAGAAATGAGCGAACGCGTCCTGAACATGCCGGGCGGCCAGTCCGGCGCCGCGCTCGAAGCGATGCGCTCGCGCCTGCAGGCACGCCGCAAGCGCACCAATGCCGTCGCGCTGACCCTCTCGCTGGCCGCGATGGCCTTCGGCCTGATCTGGCTGGTCTGGATCCTCTACACCACGCTGCACCTGGGCATCGGCGGCCTGTCGATCGAACTGTTCACGCAGTCGACGCCGGCGCCGGACAGCGAAGGCGGTGGCCTGGCCAACGCGATCGTCGGCAGCCTGATGCTGGTCGCGCTCGGCACCCTGGTGGGCACCCCGATCGGCGTGCTGGCTGGCGTCTACCTGGCCGAATACGGCCAGAAGAACTGGCTCGCGAGCCTGATGCGCTTCATCAACGACATCCTGCTGTCGGCTCCCTCGATCGTGGTCGGCCTGTTCGTCTACGCGGTGGTGGTGGCGCCCTCGGGCCGCTTCTCGGGCTGGGCCGGGGTGATCTCGCTGGCGCTGCTGCAGGTGCCGATCGTGATCCGCACCACCGAGAACATGCTGAACCTGGTACCCAACGCGCTGCGCGAGGCCTCGTTCGCGCTCGGCACGCCGAAGTGGCGCATGATCATGAAGATCACGCTGCGCGCCTCGATCGGCGGCATCATCACGGGCGTGCTGCTGGCGGTGGCGCGGATCGCCGGCGAAACGGCGCCGCTGCTGTTCACGGCACTGTCGAACCAGTTCTTCTCGGTCGACATGTCCAAGCCGATCGCCAATCTGCCCGTCACGATCTACAAGTTCGCGATGAGCCCGTTCGCGCAGTGGCAATCGCTCGCCTGGGCGGGCGTCTTCCTGATCACGCTGGGAGTGCTGGGACTGAACATCCTGGCGCGCTCGATCTTCTCGAAAAAGTAACGGCGGAGCAATCCGATGAACATGGCAGAGAGCCACCTCAATCCGATCGAACACGGCAACGCGCCCGCCGGCGGCAACGCGGCAAACGGCCAGCGCCCGCTCGCCCCGCTCGACGCGAAGATCGAAGTCGACAACCTGAACTTCTTCTACAACAAGTTCCACGCGCTGAAGAACATCAACCTGCGCATTCCCGAAGGCAAGGTGACCGCCTTCATCGGCCCGTCGGGCTGCGGGAAGTCGACGCTGCTGCGCACCTTCAACAAGATGTACGCGCTCTATCCCGAGCAGCGTGCCGAAGGCGCGATCATGATGGACGGCGAGAACCTGCTGGAGTCGAAGCAGGACATCTCGCTGCTGCGCGCGCGCATCGGCATGGTGTTCCAGAAGCCGACCCCGTTCCCGATGTCGATCTATGACAACATCGCGTTCGGCGTGAAGATGTTCGAGAAGCTCACGCGCTCGGAAATGGACGACCGCGTCGAGTGGGCGCTGACCAAGGCCGCGCTCTGGAACGAGGTGAAGGACAAGCTCAGCCAGAGCGGCTACGGCCTGTCGGGCGGCCAGCAGCAGCGTCTGTGCATCGCGCGCGGCATCGCGATCCGCCCGGAAGTGCTGCTGCTCGACGAGCCGTGCTCGGCGCTCGACCCGATCTCCACCGGCCGCATCGAGGAGCTGATCGCCGAGCTCAAGAGCGACTACACGGTGGTGATCGTCACGCACAACATGCAGCAGGCGGCGCGTTGCTCGGACTACACGGCCTACATGTACCTCGGCGAGCTGATCGAGTTCGGCGACACCGAGAAGATCTTCATCAAGCCGGCCCGCAAGGAAACGGAAGACTACATCACCGGCCGTTTCGGTTGACGAGGGAGCGACAATAATGACCGACAAGCATCTGTCCAGCCAGTTTGACGCCGATCTGAACGCGGTGTCGTCCAAGGTCCTGGAAATGGGCGGCCTCGTCGAGGCCCAGATCACCGAGGCGATCCACGCGCTCAACGAGTTCGACCGCGAAGCGGCCGAGCGCGTGATCGCCAACGAGGATCGCCTGAACCTGATGGAAGTCGAGATCGACGAGGAGTGCGGCAACATCATCGCGCGCCGCCAGCCGGCCGCGCGCGACCTGCGCCTCCTGATGTCGATCTCCAAGACCATCACCAACCTCGAGCGCGCCGGCGACGAGGCCGAGAAGATCGCCAAGCGCGTGCGGCGCCTGGCCGACGAGCCGATCGCCCGCGGCGTGAACATCGCCGAGATCAAGGTCTCGGGCGAGATGGCCGTGACCATCCTGCGCCGCGCGCTCGACGCGTTCGCGCGCCTGGACACGGTGGCCGCCGCGCAGATCGTCAAGGACGACAAGGAAATCGATCTGGAATTCCGCGCCTTCGTGCGCAAGCTGGTCTCCTACATGCAGGAAGACCCGCGCACCATCTCGGTCGGCCTCGACTTCCTGTTCATCGCCAAGGCGATCGAGCGGGTCGGCGATCACGCCAAGAACATCGCGGAATTCATCATCTACATCGTGAAGGGCACCGACGTGCGGCACCAGCCGCGCGACCTGCTCGATCGCGAAGCCAATAGTTAACCCACGTCAGAGGACGCACCGAGGTGCCGATGCCCAGCAACATTCTCGTCATCGAAGATGAGCCCGCGATCTCCGAATTGATTTCGGTGAACCTTCAGCACGCGGGACATTGTGCGATTCGCGCGTACAACGCGGAGCAGGCCCAGAACCTGATCAGCGACGTGCTGCCTGATCTGGTCCTGCTCGACTGGATGCTGCCGGGCAAGTCGGGGATCGCCTTCGCGCGCGAACTGCGCAACAACGAGCGTACCAAGCACATCCCGATCATCATGCTGACCGCGCGCGGCGACGAGCAGGACAAGGTGCTCGGCCTGGAGATCGGTGCCGACGACTACGTCACCAAGCCGTTCTCGCCCAAGGAGCTGATGGCGCGCATCAAGGCGGTGCTGCGCCGCCGCGCGCCGCAGCTGACCGAGGACGTGGTCTCGATCAACGGCCTGCGCCTGGACCCGGCCACGCACCGGGTGGCGGCCGCCGCCGAGGGCAACGAGATCAAGCTCGACCTCG
Organism: Burkholderia sp. SJZ089; assembly: GCF_007828315.1. Classification (NCBI taxonomy): domain Bacteria; kingdom Pseudomonadati; phylum Pseudomonadota; class Betaproteobacteria; order Burkholderiales; family Burkholderiaceae; genus Burkholderia; species Burkholderia sp. SJZ089. Next base: position 358,583 of record NZ_VIUM01000006.1, read on the forward strand.
GCCCGACCGAGTTCCGCCTGCTGCACTTCTTCATGACGCATCCGGAACGCGTGCACAGCCGCACCCAGCTGCTCGACCAGGTGTGGGGCGACCACGTGTTCGTCGAGGAACGCACCGTCGACGTCCATATCAAGCGCCTGCGCGCGGCCCTCAAGCCGGCCGGCTGCGATGCTATGATCGAAACCGTGCGCGGCAGCGGCTACCGCCTCGCCAAGCACGCGTGACGCGACGCGGCGCATGAAGCCGGCGCCGCGTTTCGCCTCCATCCCGTTTCCTGTCGAGCGCCAACCATGAACATCATCTGGGCGCGCTTTCTGGTGTCGCTCGTCCTGCTCGCGCTGGTCGCGACGCTGGCCGGCGTGACGATCGGCGTGCGCGCCGGCCTGGCCGTGGCCGTCGCGCTGCTGGTCGCGCAGGCATTCTTCAGCACCTTCCACACCCAGCAGCTCTGGCGCCTGCTCGATGCGCCCGTGTACGGCGAAGTGCCGAGCGCGCCGGGCATCTGGGGCGAGATCTACTACCGCCTGCACAAGCTCGCCAAGCAATGGCACGCCCAGGTGCGCCAGGTCGAGCAGCAGCATTCGCGCTTCATCCAGGCGATCCAGGCCTCGCCCAACGGCGTGGCGATGCTCGACGACCACGACCAGATCGAATGGTGCAATGCGATCGCCGAGCTGCATTTCGGGCTCGACGCCAAGCGCGACCTGCGCCAGCACATCACTCACCTGGTCCGCCATCCCGACTTCGTGCGCTATCTGAATGCCCAGCACTACGACGAGATGCTGGTGATGCGCGGCATGGGCGAGGGACGCCAGCACGTGATCGCGGTGCAGGTGTTCCCCTACGGCGACAACCGTAAGCTGCTGCTCACCCAGGACATCACCGAGGTCGAGCGCACCGACGCGATGCGCCGCGACTTCGTCGCCAACGTCTCGCACGAGCTGAAGACGCCGCTCACGGTGCTCTCGGGCTTCCTCGAGACGCTGCGCGAACTGCCGCTGTCGGACGAGGAGCGCGCCCGCTACCTCGACATGATGGAGCAGCAGGCCGGGCGCATGCGCAAGATCGTCACCGACCTGCTGGTGCTGGCCAAGCTCGAGGGCGAGGGCAAGCCGCCGACCGACAAGCCGGTCGACATGGGCGACGTGCTCGGCCACCTGGAGGACGTCGCGCAGACGCTGTCGGCCGGCCATCACGAGATCTCCTTCGAGATCGACGACACGCTCAGCGTGACGGGCGCCGAGACCGAGATCTTCAGCGCGCTCGGCAACCTGGTGACCAATGCGGTGCGCTACACGCCCGAGGGCGGCAAGATCCGCGTCTGCTGGCGCCGCGACGGCTCGCAGGCGGTGTTCTCGGTGAAGGACAGCGGCTTCGGGATCCCGGCCGAGGACCTGCCGCGGCTCACCGAGCGTTTCTATCGCGTCGACCGCAGCCGCTCGCGCGATACCGGCGGCACCGGCCTGGGCCTGGCGATCGTCAAGCACGTGCTGCAGCGCCACGACGGCCAGTTGCTGATCCAGAGCGAGGAAGGGCGGGGCAGCACCTTCACGGCGCGCTTCCCGGCGCAGCGCACGGTGGTGCGCCGGCCGCGCGCGGCCTGAGGCGGGCCGGCGGCAGCCGCCGTCCATCCGGTTCCCGTGCCCTGTTCGCGGCGCGGCAAGCAAAACGCCACTCGCTAGCGAGTGGCGTTTTGCATTGCGCGGCGGTTGAAGCGGCCCGGGATCGGCGCGGCCTCAGCCGCCGAACTTCTCCAGCAGGCCGAGCTGCGCGCTGCGCCGGGTCTTGCCCGAGCGGCGGCGCTTGTAGTGGCCGTCGCTCTGCATCACCCAGGCCGATTGATTGTCGCCGAGGAATACCGACAGGCCCTCGGCGATCACGCGGCGCTTGAGCTTGCGATCGTGGATCGGGAAGGCCACCTCGACGCGGCGGAACAGGTTGCGATCCATCCAGTCCGCGCTCGACAGGTAGACCTGCTCGGCGCCGCCGGCATGGAAGTAGTAGATCCGGTGATGCTCCAGGAAGCGCCCGATGATCGAGCGCACCGTGATGTTCTCCGAGAGGCCGGGCACGCCCGGCTGCAGCGCGCACACGCCGCGCACGATCAGGTCGACCTTCACGCCGGCCTGCGAGGCCTCGTAGAGTTCGGCGATCACCGAGGGTTCGAGCAGCGCGTTCATCTTGGCGACGATGCGCGCGCGCTTGCCGGCGCGCGCATTGGCGATCTCGTTGCGGATCCCCTCGATCAGCTTCGGATGCAGCGTGAACGGCGATTGCCACAGCTCGTGCAGCTTGAGCTCGCCGCCGATGCCGGTGAGCTGCTGGAACACGTGGTGGACGTCCTCGCAGATCCTCTCATCGGCCGTCATCAGCCCGAAGTCGGTATAGAGGCGCGCCGTGCGCGGATGGTAGTTGCCGGTGCCCAGGTGCACGTAGCGGCGCAGCACGGTCTTGCCGCCACGCTTCTCGCGGCGCACGATCAGCACCATCTTGGCGTGGCACTTGTGGCCCACCACGCCGTACACCACGTGCGCGCCCACCGCCTCCAGGCGCGAGGCCCAGTTGATGTTGGTTTCCTCGTCGAAACGCGCCAGCAGCTCGACCACCACCGTCACTTCCTTGCCGTTGCGCGCGGCTTCCATCAGCGCGTCCATCAGCGGTGAATCGGTGCCGGTGCGGTAGATGGTCTGCTTGATCGCGACCACGTTGGGATCCCTGGCCGCCTCGCGCAGCAACTCCAGCACCGGCTGGAAGCTCTCGTAGGGGTGGTGCAGCAGGATGTCGCCGCGATCGATCGCGTCGAACATCGAGGTGTCGTTGGCGATGGCCGCCGGCGTGGACGGCGTGTGCGGCACGAACTTCAGCTCGGGCAGGTCGACCAGGTCGGGCAGCTGCATCAACCGCACCAGGTTGACGGGGCCGTCGGCCCGATAGCAATCGCGCTCGTTGAGCTCGCTCTCGTCGAGCAGGCGGCGCACGATATGGGCCGGCGTGTCGGCCGACACTTCGAGCCGCACCGCGTTGCCGAGGTGGCGCGCCGGCAGTTCGCCCTGCAGCGCCACGCGCAGGTTGGTGATCTCGTCCTCGTCGACGAACAGCTCGCTGTTGCGCGTGATGCGGAACTGGTTGCAGCTCCTGACCACCAGCTTCGGGAACAGCTCGCCCACGAAGCGCTGCATCAGCGAGCTGAGCAGCACGAAGCCGTGACGGAAGCCCGACAGCTCCTGCGGCATGCGCACCAGGCGCGGCAGCGCGCGCGGCGCCTGCACGATGCCGAGCAGGGCCTGGCGGCCGAAGGCGTCGCGGCCTTCCAGCTCGACCACGAAGTTCAGGCTCTTGTTGAGCACGCGCGGGAACGGATGGGCCGGATCGAGCCCGATCGGCGTGAGCACCGGCAGCAGTTCGTCGAGGAAGTAGGCGCGCGCCCATTCGAGCTGCGCCTCGCTCCAGGTATCGGTGCCGTGGAAATAGATGCCTTCGGTCTCGAGCGCCGGGAAGATGGTCTCGTGCAGCATCGCATATTGCTTGTGCACCAGGCGTTGCGCGCGGTCCACCACCAGGTCGTAGACATGCTGCAGCGACATGCCGTCGGGCGACAGCGCGCCCGGGTTGTCGCGCATCTGCTCCTGCAGCCCGGCCATCCGGACTTCGAAGAATTCGTCGAGGTTGCTGCTGGTGATGCAGATGAAGCGCAGCCGCTCGAGCAGCGGTACCTGCGGATCGGCGGCCTGCGCCAGCACGCGCTCGTTGAAGCCGAGGATGCCTAGTTCACGGTTGAGCAGCGGGTAGCGGATGGACATCGGCAGCGAGGATGGCAGATCGGGCGCGGCGGGCAGAAACGGAAGTTCGGAAATTCTCACGGTGCGATGACATCTTGATGACGTATTTGATCTTGTTCTGGAATGATACGGCTTGACATTCCATGATTTGATGACGACTTGATGACAATCACAGTTTTGTCTACAAATAATACGTCCGCCCAAGCGGAAACTCACCACCTGTTTCAATCGATACAAATCGCGGATACTGCGGTGGAGCGCGGCAGGGCGCGATGATCCGACACCGCAAGCGCGCCAGCCTTTAGAATGTCGCGTTTGTCATGCACTGGGCCGGCACGGCGGCGACTTGCCGGCCTGAGAACGGAGCTTCTACCCGATGGTTACATCCCCGCAATTGCTCGCCGCCGTCGATCTCGGCTCGAACAGCTTCCGGCTGATCGTCGGCCGCGTCGAGGAAACTCCCGCGGGCAGCCAGATCTACCCGGTCGACGCGCTGCGCGAGCCGGTCCGTCTCGCGGCCGGCCTGTCGCGCGACAAGATGCTCGATCGCGCCTCGCAGGAGCGCGGCTGGGAGGCGCTCAAGCGCTTCGGCGAACGGCTGCGCGACTTCCACCCCGATCACGTGCGTGCGGTCGCCACCAACACGCTGCGCGTGGCGAAGAACGCCGGCGAATTCCTGGTCGAGGCGGAAGCCGCGCTCGGTTTCCCGATCGAGGTGATCGCGGGCCGCGAGGAAGCGCGCCTGATCTACGCGGGCGCCGCGCATTCGGTGCCGGCCAGCGCCGGCAAGCGTCTGGTGGTCGACATCGGCGGCGGCTCGACCGAGTTCATCATCGGCCAGCACTACACGCCGATCGTGATGGAAAGCCTCTATATCGGCTGCGTGAGCCATAGCCGCCAGTTCTTCCCGGCCGGCAACGTCGACGAATACACCATGCGCCAGGCCGAACTGGCCGCCAAGCGCGAAATCCAGATCATCTCGGGCGAGTACAAGAAGGCCGGCTGGGACCAGGCGATCGGTTCCTCGGGCACGGCCCGCGCGCTGGCCGAGCTGGTCGAGGGCAATGGCTTCAACGACGCCGGCATCTCGCACGGCATCTCGCGCGGCGGGCTGGAGCGCCTCAAGCGCGCCCTGATCAAGGCCGAGAACGTCAACCGCCTGAAGCTGGTCGCGCTCAAGCCGGACCGCATCCCGGTGCTGGCGGGCGGCCTGTCGATCATGCTGGCGGTGTTCGAGGAGCTCGGCATCGACTACGTCGACACCACCGACGGCGCGCTGCGCCTGGGCGTGCTCTACGACCTGCTCGGCCGGGCCCAGCACGAGGACATGCGCGCCGTGACGGTGGAAGGCTTCATGCGCCGCTACGGCGTCGATCGCCCGCAGGCCGACCGTATCGCCTCGCTGGCCACCAGCTTCTACGACCAGCTTGAACACACCGAAGAAGCGTCCCGCGAGGAAGATCGCACCTTCGTCGGCTGGGCGGCCGCGCTGCACGAGATCGGCCTGTCGATCTCGCACAGCGCCTATCACAAGCATTCGGCCTATATCGCCAGCAATGCCGACATGCCGGGTTTCTCGCGTACCGACCAGGCTCGCCTGGCGGCACTGGTGCTCGGTCACGCGGGCAAGCTCGGCAAGCTCTCGCAGTCGCGCGACGTCGAGTGGCCGCTGCTGTTCTGCCTGCGCCTGGCCGCGCTGCTGTGCCGTCGGCGAACCGATGCGGGCCTGCCCGAGATCTCGGTATCGCACGTCAGGAAGGGCGGCTACGAGGTCCGGCTGCCGAGCAGCTGGGTCGAGCAGAATCCGCTCACCGACTACAGCCTGAGCCAGGAAGCAGCGGAATGGGAGAAGGTCGGGATTCCGTATCGCGTGGTCTATACCGAAGCCTGACGAGCCTCGCCTCGGCCGGCCCGTTCCAGGGCCGCCCGTGCCTCGACGGCCGCACCCAGGTGCGGCCGTTGTCGTTTTCGGCCGATCCCTACGGGGTGCAGACGATCGCGGTAAGGAACGGGAAGGCGGCCTTCACGGTGGCCTGGCTGCCGGCGGCGCGCACCTTGGCCTCGACGGCGCTCTTCGAGCCGCGCACCACCACGCCGTAGCCCCATTCGTCGATCGGCTTGCCGTCGCCGTGCTGGAACAGCGGATCGTCCTGCTGGTAGCCGAGCACCACGTAGACCGAGAAGCCGTAGGCGCTGAGCGGGTGCTCGGTATGGAAGGCATTCATCGAGTTCGACTCGACATGCATCGGCTTGGTCTGGATGTCGCCGGCCTCGGCCAGCGGCGCGATGAAGCGATGGCCGTTCGACGAGCAGTCGAGCGCGGCGTCGAGCGCCTTGGGCTCGGCGGCGAGGGTGGTGGCCGAGGCGGCCAGGCTCATGGCGCCCAGCAGGGCGCAGGCGAGGCCGGCGGCCCCGAGACGGCGTGTTTTCATAGGCGGAGGATCGGTGATGTTGTTGTACTGGTCAACGAGGAAGCCGGCTGCCGAGGCGGCCGGCCCGCGATGCCCGGTGGCTTGAACAGGCCCTGGCCTGATCGTCCGGTATGTGACCGATCATAACGAAAACGCGGCGGCGGCGCAGCCTGACCGTCGCCGCCCCGCCCGTGGCTCGGGCGGGGCGGGTGGGCGAGGGCGTGCCGTGCCGCCGCGTGTTGCCGCTCTTGCCGCTTACTGCTGTTGCTGCAGGTACTGCCTGACCTGCTGCATGCTCACGCGGCCGCTGTGCGCGGTATCGATCTGGTCGAAGTTGCGCGCGATGAAGGGCAGGCCGTCGGCCTGGGCCTGGGCCTTGGTGATCGACTGGCCGTTGGCCAGCGCGCTGTTGGTGGCCAGGCTCGAGGCCAGCCGCGACTGGGCCTGCTGGGCCAGGTCGTTGCCGGTGGTGGCCGCCGCAGGCGCGGCGAGCGGGCGCCGCGGCAGGAACGGGCCGTCCACGCCGCCCCTGAGCGGCACCGGAGTGGAGACGGCCTGTTGCGTGGCCGCCATGGCCTGGGTGGCCGGCAGCACCGGCAGCGCGAGCAGCAGGGCGAGCGCGAGCAGGCGCGCGATCGGATGGGATTGGATCATGGCTTGTCTCATCGATGAGGTTGGCGTGGCGAACGCGGGCCGCCCGGCGGGCGGCGCCGCGCCTGTCGGTTCAGCGGGCCGCGACCGCGGTCTTCAGCGTCGGCGTGCCGGCCGGGCTTTCGTCGGGCCAGGGCGCCGGCAACTGCGCCAGCGACAGCGCGTTCGAGATCGGCTGGTTGGCGAAGAACGAGACCAGGTCCGACCTGAGCTGCGGCCGCGCGACATTGTCGAGATAGATCATGTGGCCGCCCTGGTAGAAGGTCATCTGCAGGTTCGGGTTCAGGCCCGGCACCGTCTGCAGCCGCGCGAGCTGGTTCTCGGTCAGGAAGAACGGCGTGGCCAGGTCGTGATAGCCGTTGGCCGACAGCACCTTCAGCTGCGGGTTCAGCTGCAGCGCCGCGAGCAGGTCCGGGATCGTGTCCGGCACCGCCTGGCCCGCGTGGCTGAAGTCCCAGGCGCCGATGATGTCGTTGTTGAGGGTGGCGTAGGTCGCGTTGGGCGCCTCGAAGCCGAGCTCGTTGGGCAACTGCGTGGCCAGCGCATTGGTGAAGGGCTGGGTGATCAGGATGTCGGAGGGATCCGAATCCTGCTGCAGGCGCGGGTCGCTGCTCGGCAGGATCACGCGGCCGTCGTAACGGCCGATGGTCGAGCCCGGTACCAGGTTGGTGCCGTAGTAGTCGTTGCCGAAGTAGGCGTTCAGCGAGGCGACCGACATGTTGGTCTGCGTCGACCATTGCGACAAGGTGTTGTTGTCGGGGAAGGTCGGGTTCGGCACCAGCGGGCTGCCGGCGAAGAAGAAGGTCGGCGCGTAGGTGGCCAGCTGCGAATACTGCGCGGTCACGAAGTTCTGGATCTGCAGCGCGAACTGGCCGTTGCTGGTCGGCGCCGGCGAGACCTGGTTGAAGTAGGCCGCCACCTGGGCATAACCGAGGAAGTAGCCGATCATGCCGTCGGTCGTGTACTTCAGCTCCAGCGCGTTGTTGGCCGCGTTGCCGTTGGTGATCGCGTAGGTTTCGCCGGGATCCGCGAAGTAGTTGAGGATCGAGGACTGCAGCACGATGCCGGTCAGGTTCACGCCGGCCGATTCGACCGACAGCGCGAGCATGTCGGTGCGCGGCGTGCCGTAGGACTCGCCGTACAGGTAGAGCGGCGAACTCGCGCGATTGTTCACCGCGATGTAGCGGCGGATGAAGTCGCGCATCACGCGCACGTCCGGGTCCGCGCCCCAGAAGGTCTGGTTGGTGTTCGGTGCGATCGCTTCCGAGAAACCGGTGCCGGGCGGGTCGATGAACACCATGTCGGTGGTGCCGATCAGGCTCTCGTCGTTGCTCACCAGCGGGAAGTTCGGCCAGTTCGTCATCAGCGGATCGGGCGTGGCCACGCGGGTCGGCGCGAACGAGCCGAGCCGCAGCCAGACCGAGGAGGAGCCGGGGCCGCCGTTGTAGAAGAAGGTGACCGGGCGCGGCTTGCCGTCCTGGCTCGGCGCCGTGTAGGCGACGTAGGACATGCTCGCCTCGGCCTTGCCGCTCGGATCGATCGCGGTGAGGTGGCCGGTGGTGGAGGTGTAGCTGACGGTCTTGCCGCCGCCCGTCCACTGGCGATGCATGACGGCCGCCGATTCGTTGACCTGCGAGGCCTGCAGGTTCGCGCCGGCGCTGGTGGAGTACGCGGTGTTGTCGGTGAAGGGATGGTTCGCCGAGGCGTCGACCGAGGCGATGCTGCTGCTGGTGCCGTCGCCGCCGCACGCGCTCAGCGCGAGCGCCGACATCGACAGGACGATCCCTCCGATTTGCCGGATCGCACGCTGCGATCCGCGCCCCAGACCCTGGTTTCTCTCTTTCATTCTTGCTTCCTTTTCCTTTCGATTTATTTAAATCAATCAGGATGGTGATGCAATCGCGGCTTTATGGGCTTGAATTGCGCCAGATTCATTGTTTTTATGGTTTATCGACTCGCGTGGGTCGGCAAGCAGCGTAAGAATGAAAAATATTTGCGTCAATCGAAATTCGAAAAATTTCGTGTGGAGTTTTGTAACGGGGATTTTGTTGCGATGCGGCGCGATGGGTGTCGCCATCGGCAGGCAGGGCGGCTTTGAGCGGGGGATGGGGGAAGGTACCGGTTCCCGGCATCGGAAAAGGCATGCGCGCGATTGACGGATTCGTTGCGCGGCGGGTGGCTCGAATGAACTATTCGGGTAATCGCGGAAAGTGGATTGGCTTATTAAAAAATCCCCGAATCTTTACCAATTGCTTTCATGTGAAATCCCGCCGGTGGATTAATGTTTTATTCGGCCTCATGCAGTCGCGCGATAACGCGCGCGCACCTTCGGGGGCAGGGCGCGCGCCGCAATCTCAATGCCCGGTGCCGAGCCGCTCGGCGGCGCGCTTCACCAGGGCCTCGCGGGTCGCGTAGATCGGCGCGTAGCGCTCGCGCACGGCTGCGACCACCTCGGCCGGCGCCGTCTCGGGGCTGCCGGCGTCGAACGGCGGCGCGGGCGCGTATTCGATCGACAACTGGGTGGCCTGCGCGACGGCGTCGCCATGCAGCTCGCGCGCGATGGTCAGCGCGAAATCGATGCCGGCGGTGATGCCGCCGCCGGTCACGAGGCTGCCGTCGCGAACCACGCGCTCGCGCACCGGGGTGGCCCCGAAGGCTTCGAGCAACGGCAGGAAGGCCCAGTGCGTGGTGGCGCGCCGGCCTTGCAGCAGGCCTGCCGCGCCGAGCACCAGCGAGCCGGTGCAGACCGAGCTCAGGTAGCGCGCGGTGCCGGCGGCCCGGCGCAGGAAGGACAGGGTCGCATCGTCGAGCAGCAACTCGCCGATGCCGCGGCCGCCCGGCACACACAGCACGTCCACCGGCGGGCAATCCTCGAAGCGCGTATCGGGACTCAGCGTCAGGCCATGCGCGGCCTGCACCGGCGCGCCGTCGCTGGAGACCAGGTGGACCGTCGTGTCGGGCAGGGCGGCGAACACGTCGTAGGGGCCGACCAGGTCGAGCGCCTGGACGCCGGGAAACATCAGCAATGCGATTCGATGGGACATGGCTAACTCCGCGGTGGAAATCCAAGAGGAAGATTTCGTGCCATGGTAGCCAGCGCATCGGGACGGGACAATTCGCTTGCCTGACAGGATCGACAAATTTCCTGCCATCATGCGAGGTATCCCGCCGATCCCGTTCCTGGAGCCCGCATGTGCGCCGCCCTCGCCACCGTTCCCCGTTCCGCCCGGGCGCCCCGGCGTGCCTGGTTCGTGCTGCCGCCGCGCGTGCACATGCTCGACCTCGGCGGCCCGCTGCAATTGATCGCCTCGTTGGCGCCGCTGCGCATCGCGGCGGTCGAGACCTGCTGCATCGGCGCGGACGCGACGCTGGACAGCCACCAGGGCCTGCGGATCGCGAATCTCGCGCCCTTGCCCGAGCGCGTGCCGGCCGGCGACTGGGTGATCGTGATCGGCTCGAAGCACGACTTCCGCGCGCCGCCGTCGGCCGAGTACGCGCAACTGGTGAGCTGGCTGCGGCGCGTGGTGGCGCCGCAGCGCGAGCGCATCGTGCTGGCCGGCGTCTGCACCGGCGCCTTCCTGCTCGGCGCGGCCGGGCTGCTGGACGGCCAGGCCTGCACCACCCATCACGCGCACCTGACGCGCCTGCAGCAGCGCCATCCCGAGGCGCGCGTGCTGGCGAACCGGTTGCTGGTCGACGAGGGGGCGCTGCTGACCTCGGCGGGCGTGGCGGCCGGCATCGATCTCGCGCTGCACCTGATCGCGAGGCAGTTCGGCGCGGCCGCCGCGATCGAGGTGGCGCGCGAGAACGTGGTGCCGTTCCGGCGCATGAGCGGCGACGCCGCGCTCGACGCGCAACTGCGCTATCGCGACCACGATCACGAGCTGATCCACGCGGTGCAGGATTTCCTGGTGGCCGAGCCGGCCTGCACGCTGTCCTATACCGAGCTGGCCGGGCGTTTCGCGCTCAGCTATCGACATCTCGCACGGCGCTTTCGCGATGCCTGCGGCATCACGCTGAAGGCCTATCATCAGCAGTTGCGGATCGCGCGGGCCAGGCAACTGCTGCGCGACAGCGACGCGCCGGTCGAGCGGATCGCCGAGCAATGCGGCTTCGCGAGCGTGCAGGCGTTCCGCTCGGCCTGGCGGCAGATCGAGACGCTGTCGCCGAGCGCCTGGCGCGCGGCCTGAGGCGCGCGTGAGGCGGCGCCGCTGCAATGCGCGGCACGCGTGCCCGCCTCGCGCCGGCCGACACGCTGGTCGAGCGCCAAACGAGCCGCTGCGCGCCCACCCCGAGCCGGCGGTTATGGGGCAGGGAGGGGCGGGGCAGCACGAGCGGGGCAGGCACGAGCGCGCGGCTCAGTGGCTGCGCAGCAGCCGCTGCAGATAGTGCTCGCAGCGCGCGCGCAGCGCCGCCATCTGCGGCGAGTGCTCGTCGACCAGCAGGCCGTCGACGAGGCCCGGGTGCTGGCCCGAGGTCGCGACCTCGTAGATCTCGCCGGCCAGGCCGCGCGCGGCCATCGCGATTCGAATCCGATCGAGCCAGTCGCATTCGACGCGATGGCCGCCCAGCCAGCCATGCGTCGCGGTAACGACGCGATCGGGCGGCATCCAGCGCCCGGTCTGAATGCGCGCGACCAACTGGCTCGTCACCAGGTAACGAAGCAGGTCGACTTGGGTCACAGAGCGTTCCTCCATGCTTGAACGGCGGCGTCGCGCCCGATGCGCCGCGCCGGAGCCGCGTCGGCACGAATGGCCGGGGATGCGGCGGCGTTTCCCGTGTTTCCCCGATTCAGCAAGCCCCGTGCCACTGGGGCGAGCACGGGCGGCACGCGGCTTGCTGCGCTTCAGGTTCCATCCAACACCGGAGGTCCTATGCAACACGATCCGACACGACCAGTGTGGCGCGCGCTCGCGATGGGCACGCTGTGCGCGGCGCTGCTTGCCGCGGCCGGCTGTTCGAAGCAGAGCGACAGCGGCGGCGCGGGCACTGCGCCCTCGGCATCGAGTTCGGCGAGCGACAGCGGCGCGCAACCGGGTGCCGCGACCGGCGTGACGCCGGCGCCGATGTCGCCGGGTGCCGCTTCCGACGCGACTGGCGCCTCGGGTGCCGGCGATTCGTCCGGTGCCTCCGGTGCCATGGGCGCTTCCGGCGCCTCGGGAGGCTGAACACGCACCCCTGAGCGCGATCCGCGCGAACCCTGAACGCCAACCCTCCCGCCGGCCGCTCGCCGGGCGGCGGTTCAACCAGGAGGCCGAATGAACAGCACCCTGAACCCCGATAACGAGCCGCTCGACCCGGATGACGGCCGGCCCGTCGCCGACACGCTCGGCCCCAGCGATTCGTCCGACAGCGGCAGCGACACGCGCGGCGCGAAGCGTCGCCCGTTCGACATCGACAGCGAACTCGACGCGCATGCGCTCGAGCGCGGCGAGGCGGCCGGCGCGGCCGGCACCGATCGCGCCGGCACCGGCGAGCGGGCCTCGGCCGATGGCGATGCAGGCCTGGTCGACAACGAGGACATCGAGCCCGATCGCACCGCTCGCCTGGTGGGCGACGACGAGGACGAGGACGCCCGGGCGCCCGACCCGACCCTGCCGGCCGGCGGGGCGGGATCCCGTCGCCGTTGATCCGGGAAATCTTTCAATACGATTGAAGTAAACGACGAATCCGGCCGCGCCGGGATCCGGCCGGCCCTTACCGATCGAGGAGGAAGCGATGCAAGGACGCCATCCGAATCGCTCGCGACACGCCCGCGAGCCTGCGAACTGGCAGGAGCGCAACGAACGCGCGTACTGGGGCAGCGACGAACGCGACCTGCCGCACTACGACGACCTGCTGCTGCCCGACGACGAACGCGATATCGATTTTCACGACGCCCGCGACCAGTTGCCCGGCGATCGGTTCGACGAGCGACGCTGGCGCGCCGGGCCGCGCGAAGCGGCCGGCCGCGATCGCGAGATTCCCCGGCCGCGCGAGCGCGACGGCTCCGACGAGGCGTATCGAGAGGCCTACCAAGAGGCATACCGGCAACCTCTCCGCCCGGACGCAAGAGCGGGGGCGGGGGACGAGCCGGGGCGTCGCGGCGAGCCCTCGCGGGTACACGGCGAATCGCGGCGCCCGGGCACCGACGCGCGCGGGCCGGGCAACGCGGGCCGGGGCGACGACTACCGCGACCGGCCCGACGGCGACCGGCTCGACGAATCGGGCGGCGGCCACGGCGCGCCGTCCCATGCGCGCTACGACCCGCGCTTCGCGCCACCCGCGCGCGGCGGCCAGCGCGCCGCGCCGCGCATTCGTGGGCCGAAGGGCTACACGCGCTCCGACGAGCGGATTCGCGAGGATGTCTGCGAGCGCTTGGCCTATGCCTTCGACCTCGACGTCAGCGAGGTCAGCGTGGCGGTGCGGGAGGCTTGCGTGCGGCTCGAGGGCAGCGTGCCCGAGCGCTGGATGAAGCACGAGATCGAGGACCTGGCCGCCAGTTGCGTGTGGGTGCGCGACGTCGACAACCAGGTACGGGTGCCGCGCGATGCCTCGCGCGACGAACTGCCGAGGCCGCTGCCGCGCGCCGACGCGCTCTCGCATCCGGCCGCGCATCCTGGTTCGCCCGACCCGGCCGCGCATCCTTCCGGTGCGATCGGTCCTGCGGGGCCGGCCGGACCTGGGGCAACGACAGGCGCCGGGCCCGATGGCCATCGCCACTGAATCGCCTTCGCCGTGACGACGCACGCGCGGCGAGGGTGGCGCGGCAGCACCCGGCGCCCGCCCTCAGCGCCGCGCGCTGTCGTCGAGCTCGTTCTGCAGGCCGTGGTCGCGCATCAGCGCGAGCCGGTTGTAGAGCGTCTTCAGGCTGATGCCGAGCGCCTTCGCGGTGCGCGGCTTGTCGCCCTCGAAGTGGCGCAGCGAGGCGACGATGAAGCGCTGCTGCGCATGCGCGAGCGTCGCGCCCAGCGGCAGCGACATCACGTTGTCGCGCACGTCGGCGCGCGGCGGCAACTGGCGCGGCAGGTCGAGGTCGATGTCGTGGTCGGCCAGGATGAAGGCGCGCTCGATGGTGTTGCGCAGCTCGCGCACGTTGCCGGGCCAGGGATAGGCGCGCAGCGTCTTCAGCGCCTGCGCCGAAAGCTGCTTGTCGCTGCCGTGCTGGGCGTTGAGCGCGGCCACCAGGTCGCGCGCGATCTCCTCGACGTCGCCGTCGCGGTGGCGCAGCGCCGGCACGTGCAGCGCGAAGGCGGCGAGCCGGTAGAACAGGTCCTCGCGCAGCCGCCCGTCGCGGATCGCGTCGACCGGATTGTGGTGGGTGGCGGCGACGATCCGCACGTCGAGCGCGATGGTCTCGGTGCCGCCGACCCGCATGATGGTGTTCGACTCGAGCGCGCGCAGCAGCTTGACCTGCATCTCGCGCGGCATCTCGGCGATCTCGTCGAGGAAGATGGTGCCGCCGCGCGCGGCTTCGAAGAAGCCGGTGTGCTGGGCGGCCGCGCCGGTGAAGCTGCCTTTCTCATGGCCGAACAGCTGGGATTCGGCGATGTCGGCGGGAATCGCGCCGCAATTGACGGCCACGAACGGGCCGCCCGCGCGCGTGCTGGAATCGTGCACGAGCCGCGCGGTGATGTCCTTGCCGGCCCCGCTCTCGCCGACGATCAGGACGCTGGCGCGGGTCGCGGCCACTTTCTCGATCTTCGAGAGCAGTGCCTGGATGCGCGGCGAGGAACCGACCAGCCGCCGGCCGTCGCTGGATGTTTTCGACATGAATGATGGATCTCGGGTGAAACAGCGTGCCTTCGTACTCTCTACACGGTCGCCGCGCAGCGTGTAATTTTTATAAGCGCAAGCGTAGCCGAATCCACCGCCGCTGCATGAATTGAAAATTCCAATTTGCCTACGGGGTACGGATAGAAAAAACCGATAATGCCGGGCGGCGCAGGCGACTCCTCTATACTCCCCGAATGCTTGGCCGGTGCGACTACTCGTAACGCCGCTCCGGCTGCCGCGGTTCAGGGCATCCTTACCGGGCGCGAGCCTCGTCGGTCAGCATTGCCGATTCCTACCCGCGATCCACGCAATGTTGCCGCGTGCGATCGCCTCACGGTCTCGACCGCGGCCGCGCCGCGATCGGCCGATCCGCACGTTGCCATGCAGGGGCCCCGCCTCCGGGCACGTGCCTTGCGACGGAGCATCAATGCCCTACATTCTTGTCGTCGAAGACGACGCCGACACCCGTGACATGCTGGCCGCGCTGGCGCACACGCAGCAACTGAGCTGCGATACCGCCGCGACCCTGGCCCAGGCGCGCACGCTGATCGCTGCCCACACGCCCGATCTGGTGCTCTGCGACCTGGTGCTGCCCGACGGCAACGGCATGGACCTGTTCGACGAATTGCCCAAGGGCGTGCACTGCGAGATGGTGCTGACCACCGGCCACGCGAGTCTGGAGACCGCGATCGACGCCCTGCGGCGCGGCGCGACCGACTACCTGGTCAAGCCGCTCAACATGCAGCGCCTGAACAGCATCTTCGCGCGCGTGCCGCGCACCAGCGTGCTGCACGAGGAGATCGCCTCGCTGCGCAGCGAGCTCAAGCGGCTGGGCCGCTTCGGCCGCATGCTGGGCAGCTCGCCGCCGATGCAGACCATGTACGACGCGATCAGCCGGGTGGCCGGCACCGAGGCCTCGGTGCTGCTGATGGGCGAGTCGGGCACCGGCAAGGAGCTGGCCGCGCAGACCATCCACGACCTGAGCCTGCGCCGCAAGGGCCCGTTCCTGGCCATCAACTGCGGGGCGATCGCCGCGAACCTGGTGGAGAGCGAGATGTTCGGCCACGACCGCGGCAGCTTCACGGGCGCGGACCGCCAGCACAAGGGTTTCTTCGAGCGCGCCGACGGCGGCACGCTGTTCCTCGACGAAATCACCGAGATGCCGGTCGAATCGCAGGTCAAGCTGCTGCGCGTGCTCGAGACCGGGCGCCTGACGCGGCTCGGCTCGGCGCGCGAGATCGACGTGGACGTGCGCATCGTGGCGGCCACCAACCTCGATCCCGAGGCGGCCATGGCCAACGGCAAGCTGCGCCCCGATCTCTACCACCGCATCAACGTGTTCCCGATCACGCTGCCGCCGCTGCGCGAGCGCGGCGACGACATCCCGATGCTGGCCGCCGCCTTCCTCACCCGTCTCAACGAGGAGAGCGGGCGCGACATGCGCTTCGCGCCGGCCGCGCTCGCGGCGCTGGCCGGCTACGAATGGCCGGGCAACGTGCGCGAGCTGCGCAACTTCGTGCAGCGCGCCAGCATCTTCAACGACGGCGAGCTGATCGACACGCTGCCGCCGCCGATCATGGCGGAAGTCTCGGGCGAGGCGGTGGCGGCCGACGACACGGTGTCGGTGCCGTTCGGCACCACGCTGGAGGAGGTCGACCGGCGCGTGATCCTCGGCACCCTGGCGCAATGCGGTGGGGTCAAGACGCACGCGGCCGAGGTGCTCGACATCAGCCTCAAGACGATCTACAACCGCCTCGCGCAGATCGAGGGCGGCGAGAAAGCCGACAAGGTCGACAAGAGCGACAAGGCGGCCGACAGATCGGCCGACCAACTCGCGGACAAGACGGACAAGACGGCATCGTGAGGCGCGGCGCGGGCCTCGTACCCGCGCCCGACGATGCCATGTCAGGGGAGGGCGGGCCGCTGCGGCGGCCGGCGTGCAGCGCCCGGTCGGCAGGCAGCCGGCCAGGGCGGGAGTCGATCGGATGACCCAACTCGAATCAGGCTGGATGCGTAACGGCGTGATCATCGCCGCGCTGGTGGCGATGCCGACCGTGCTGCAGTCGTTGCTGGTCCATTACGGCGGCGCGAACATGCCGCTCCTGCTCTACTACCCGTTCATCGCGGGGGTGGCCTGGACCGCGTCGTTCGGCGCTGGGCTGGTCGCCACCCTGCTCAGCGCGCTGCTGATCTGGCTGCTGTTCCTCGGCGATCCGCTCGCCTATGCGCTCTCGCCGGCCATGCAGGCGATGCAGGTCGGCCTGTTCCTGCTGGTGGCGGGCGTGGTCTGCGCGGTGGTGGCGGCGTTCCACCATGCGCGCCTGACCAACGAGACGCTGCGCCGGCGCGAGGCCGCCGCGCGCCAGCACTACGAGATCACCCTGGCCTCGCTGACGCAGGGCGTGATGGTGATCGACCCGCTCGGCCGGCTCACCTATCTCAACCCGGTGGCGGCCGCGCTGACCGGGCACCAGAGCGCGAGCGCGCACGGCAAGCCCTTTCACGAGATCTTCCACGGCTACGACAGCCATGGCGTCAGTTCCCGCGTGGCGGCGCTCGAGCGCGTGCTGGCCGGCGCGGAGGACGGCGCGGGCACCAGCGAGCTGCACTGGCTGCAGCCGGCCGGGCAGGCCGCGCGCGTGCCTGTCGCGGTGGTGGTCTCGCCGCTGCGCGATCCGGACGGCGCGCGCGGCGGCGCGGTGGCGGTGCTGCGCGACGTCAGCGCCGAGCACGAGCGGGCGCTGGCCAACGGCATGCTGCGCCGTCTGGTGGACGCCTCGCCCGATGCGATCATCGGAGTCGGCGCGGATCGCCGCATCACCAGCTGGAACCCGGCCGCGCAACGCATGTTCGGTTATCCCGAGGCCGACGCGCTCGGCCACGATATCGACATGCTGGTCGCGCCGCGCTGGCTGCGCCGGCACCCGATCGCCACCGAGGTGAGCGAGGTGCGCGAGGCGATCGGCGGCCTCGACGTGCTTTGCCTGGGGGGGGACGGCAAGCGGTTTCGCGTGACGCTGGCCGCCTCGCCCGTGTTCGACGAACAGCAGCGCTGCGTGGCCTTGTCGCTGACGCTGCGCGATACGCGCGCCCAGCGCCGCCGCGAGCGGCGCAACCATCACCGGCTGCGCGGCGCGCGCGATGCGCGGCGCCAGGCCGACACCTCGAACCGCCTCAAGGACGAACTGCTGGCGATCGTCTCGCACGAGCTGCGCACGCCGTTGAACGTGATCTACGGCTGGGTCGAGGTGATGCGCAATCCGATCGACGGCGCGCTGCAGCGGCAGGCGATCGACGCGATCGACCGCAGCGCCCGATCGCTGTCGCGCATGGTGGCCGATATCCTCGACGCCTCCTCGCTGGCCACCGGCAAGCTGCGGCTCGATCCGATGCCGGTCGACCTGGTGCGCGTGGTCGGCGACGTGGCCGGCTCGTTCGGCACCACCGCCGGCCACGACGGCATCACGCTGGAGACCCACTGCGCGTTGGAGGCCTGCGTGGTCTCGGGCGACGCCGAGCGTCTCAAGCAGATGCTCTCCAACCTGCTGTCCAACGCCTTCAAGTTCACGCCGCGCGGCGGCCGCGTGACGATCGGCTTGACCCGCGACGAGGCGCGCGTGCTGCTGACGGTGGCCGACACCGGGCAGGGCGTGGTCGCGGATTTCCTGCCGCATGTGTTCGAGGCGTTCCGCCGCGCCGAGGGCTCGCCGGCCTCGCCCAAGCGCGGGCTCGGGCTCGGGCTGTCGATCGTGCGCCACATCGCCGAGCTGCACGGCGGCGCGGTGCGCGTCGCCAGCGCCGGGCGCGACCTCGGCACCACCTTCGAGGTCGCGCTGCCGGCCGGCTGGCAGCCCTCGGGCGCGATCGCCTGGAGCGGCCGGCGCGACGACGACGCGCTGTCGCGCGAGCGCATCAACCTGGACGGCCAGCGCGTGATGCTGGTCGATGACGACGAGACCTCGCGCACCAGCCTGGCGGCGGCGCTGGCCACGCTCGGCGCGGCGGTGGTGGTGGCTTCCTCGGGGCGCGACGCGCTGGCCAAGATCGACGGCGCGCGGCCGACCGTGGTGCTGTCCGACCTGGCCATGCCCGACGGCGACGGCTTCTGGCTGCTCGATGCGCTGCGCGGCGGCGCGCGCACCGCCATCAACGCGCCGATGCTGGCGGTGACCGCGCATGCCGGGCAGGCCGACGAGCGCCGCGTGCTGGCGGCCGGCTTCAACGGCTATCTGTGCAAGCCGGTCGACATCCAGGTCCTGGCGCGCGAGATCCTGCGCGCCACCCAGGCGCCGGAGCGATCGCTGACCTCGCCTTCGCGCGACTGAGCGCGGCGCGCCTTTGTCGGCGCGCCTTTCACCGTTCACCCCGCCTGTCGCCTTTTTGCTTCGCACTGCGATTGATATCGGGGGCGCCGCATCGATCTCTCGAGCCGGGCTTGCCGATCGGCCCGACGAGTTCGTAAATCTTTCAAACGGCTTGACGAAAAGTGCCGCGTCGCCGCGCGCGCCTTGCGCGACAAGGCGCGCGGCCCGGGCATGGCGCTTGCGATTCCTGCCTTGTCGCCGGCACCGGGCCGGCTCGATGCAAGGAGCCCAGGCATGAAGCACCGCAACGCAGACAGGATCTCGTCGACTCCGCGTCGTCTCGCGCGTTCGCGCGGACCGCGCGGCTTGCTGGCCGTCGCGCTGACGGCCGCCACCGCGTTCTGCGCGAGCATGCCGTTCGACGCCGGCGCGGACACGGGCGACACGGTCGCCTCGGCCACTCACTCGGCCGGCGCGAAGATGCGCGACATGGCCGTCACCACCAAGGCCAAGGCCGCGCTGGTGCAGGCCAGCGGGCTGTCCTCGGACGACGTGCACGTCAGCACGCGCCAGGGCCACGTGACGCTCACCGGCAGCGTGCCCGACGAATCGCAGCGCCCGCTCGCGGTGGCCGCGGTGAAGAGCGTGGACGGCGTGCGCTCGGTGCAGGACCAACTGACCATCCACCCGAAGTAAGCCGGTCGAAGCAAGCCGCCGGTAGCGGCCGGTTCCGCTCCAGGCCGGAGCGGGCTGCGCGCCGCCCCGAGGCGGCTGGCAGGGCCGATCCGATCCCATCGAGGAGAGCGAGGATGAAACGAACCAGGGCAGCCGGCCGTCAGGGCCGGCGAATGGTGGCGCTCGCCATCGCGCTGGGTGCAGCCTGCGAGGCGTCGGCGCAGACCAACCCGAACCCGGCGCCGCACGAGCCGCCCGCCGCCGATCCGCGCGTCGGCGCGGAGATCGTCAAGCCGGCCTCGCCGGTCGGCGACAGCGAGATCGCCAAGCGCCCGCAAGGCATCGATCCGGAATTCGTCGACAAGGCCGCGATCGCCGGCAAGCGCGAGGTGCAGGCCAGCCAGTTGGCGATCGAGCAATCGGCTTCGCCCGCGGTGCGCGAGTTCGCCAAGATGATGCTGGACGACCACGGCCGCGCCAACGAGGCACTGCGCACGATCGCCGCGAAGGTCGGCGTGCCCGCGCAGGCGGCGATGATCGTCGATCCCGACATCGACGCGCTGCGCAACAAGCGCGGCCACGATTTCGATGTCGCCTACGTGGCGATCGCGGGGCCGGCCGCGCACCGCCAGGCGATCCGGCTGTTCTCGGCCGAGGCGCGCGGCGGGCATTCGACCGAGTTGCGCGGCTTCGCGCAGGACAGCCTGCCGATGCTGCGCAAGCATCTGGCGGCGGCGCGCACGCTGGCGCGCGAGGTGGGGCGCTGAGGGCGCGCGCCGTTCGTGCCGCCGGCCGGGGCCGGCGGCGCTCGATGGACTGGAAAGGAGGAAACGGGATGACGACGCGTGTCGATCGCGAGGGATTGCATCAACTGCTGGACCAGGCGCATGAAACCACGCTGCGCGCGATGGCCGTCTACGACGCCGCGCTGGCCGCCACCACGCACGAGGAACTGGCCGCCGAATGGCGGCTGCATCGCGAGGCCGCGCATCGCCGCGCCCAGGTGCTGGCCGATGTCTTCGACGCGCTCGGCCTCGACGTCGAGGCCAGCTCGCGCGTGCGCACCGCCGCCGCCGCGCTCGGCAAGTCCCTGCTCGAGGTGATCGCCTACGCGGTGCAGGGCGGGGATCGCGCGGCGGCCGAGCGGGTCGCGACCGAGTGCGTGCTGCTGGTCGAGACGCGCGACCAGTTGCATCGCAAGCTGCTGGCGATCGCGGCCGAACGCGCCGCCGGGCCGGTCGCGCAGGTGTTGAAGGACGCCGTCGAGGCGCTCGAGGCGCAGGTCGACCCGCTGGCCCTGCACACGCTGGGCTGGTCGCGCGAGCTGTGGATCGATGCGCTCGGGCTCGCGGCCGTGCTGCCGCCGCCCGAGGAAGTCGCGCCGGCCGCCGTGGCGGGCGAGGCCGTCGCCAGCCACGCGGCGCGTGCGCGAGGCGGCCTGGCGCATTGATACCGCGGTCGCCGAGCGCCATCCCGACACGAAAAACTAGGCACCAAAAAAAGAGAGCGTCCTGGCTGGACGCTCCTGGAAACGTGACGACCGTAGCAGATCAATGGCGGTCGTCGCGTGGTTCGGATCGCGATTCGGGCCGGTTCGGCGAGCTTTCGTGCGGAGGTTCGTCCAGGCCGGTATCGACGTCGAAGCGGCCGAGATCGGCGGGATCCCAGCCGGTGGCCGCGGCGCCGGCCGGCTCGCGGGTGCGCACCCATTCGGCATCGGCGAAGCTCGGCCAGTGATGGCGATCGAAGCCTGGCGCCTCGCGTACCTGCTGCGAGGTGACCGGCAGCACGAAGCACTTGCGATCGGTGTCGAGCGTCAGCTCGTGCCAGGGCACGGCCAGCAGCTTGTCGCCGATGCCGAGCAGGCCGCCGCTGGACAGCACCGCGTAGGCGATGCGGCCGCCGCGCACATCCAGCATGATGTCCTTGATATGGCCGACCTGGACGCCGTCGGTGGCATAGACGCGATTGCCGTCCAGCGTCGAGGCGGCCATCACCTCGGGGCCGGGGCCGCTGGAATCGGCGGGCCGGCCGATGATGCGCTCGGGGGCGCGGGTGGCGCCCTGGGTCTCGGGATGCAGGTTCATCTTCGACCTCCTGGTGCAAGGAACTGCTGCAATGAGCGCTCGCCCGTTCAGGGCGAGCCCGGTTCGCCGCGGTGAGGCGGCTGGGGGGCGGGCGTGGCCGGATCGATGCGGGTCACGCCGCCGGTGGCCGGCGGGTCGCTGGCCGGGAAGGTGTCCTCGAGCGCGCGGTCGATGCGCCGCTCCTCGGCGGGACGCGCGGGCTGCTGGCGCGGCGGGGGCTGGTCCTTGCCGGCGGCCTGGACTTGCCCATGGTCGTGCATCCGCTGCGGCGGCCGGTGCTCGATTTCCGCCGAGCTCGGGAATGGGGATCGGTTAAAGGATCGCATCGCTTGCCCTCCGAGTGATCATGCTTTCGATTCAGCAAGCCGCGTGCCGAGCCGTGCCGCCCGTTGCGGGCGGCACGGCGGTCCGTGGCGCGCGCCGGGCGTCTGAAAAATTTTCAGTGCCGGATGTAAGGAATGCCCAGGGTGCGCGATCAACGGCGGCCGGGCCCGGTTCCGGCGCGGCGGCGGCCGGGCCGGATCACCGCCGGCTCGCCTGGCATACGAATTGCAGTATTTGCCGCTGACTCGCATTAGGAGGACCGACCGTGGAGCCTGTGTCAGCTTCGCCGCCCGGGTTCGCCATGTCCGGTGCATCGGGCTTCGCCGGCTGGCCAACCGGCATCTCGCTGCATCGACCCGAGCCGCCGTATCCCCAGATCGACGATCCCGATCCGCAGCCCGACGAGGGCGACGACGGGCCGCCCGATCCGCCGACGCCGCAGCATCCGCCGGCGGGCGATCCGCCCTCGCGCGAGCCACCCGAGCGGGTGGCCCGGCTTCGCGAGGCAGGATGCATGCGGCGCGGGTAACATGAGCGAGGGCAACATGCGCAGCCGCGGTGCGACCGCCGGCTTGCGCGCGCCGCGCCGCGTTCTTCATGCGGCGGTGCACGGCGTGCGCGGGCTTGCGTCGGGACTCTTCCAGTAGAACTGACAACACCAAGAGGATGAGCTGATGATTCGATGCCGTGCCGTTTCCGTCCCCCCGCGCCGCGCCCGCCCGATGCCGCGCCGCGCGATCGTGCCCTCACGGCTCACCCTGCTGGCGCTGTGCTGCGCGGCCAGCGTCACGGCCCGCGCGCAGACGCCGGGCCCCCTGAGCGAATGGCAGTACTCGGCCGGCGTGCCGCTCGAGAAGCTGTTCAATCCGAATCCGAAGGACACCTGGCAGACCAGTATCGGTGTCGCCTCCACCTTCCGGCCGCGCTACGATGGCTCGGACCAGTACCGCGCGATGGCGGGCCCGAGCATCGACATCCGCTACCGCGACCTGTTCTTCCTGTCGACCGGCGAGGGGCTCGGCGTGAACTTCCTGCGCGGCCAGAACTGGCGCGCCACGCTGTCGGTCGGCTACGACCTGGGGCGGCGTTCGGCCGACGATCTCGGCCACCTGCACGGCCTCGACAACATCAATCCGGCGGCCAAGATCAAGCTGTCGGCCGACTACGTGCTCTCCAAGCGCTTCCCGCTGGTGCTGCGCGGCGATGTGCAGCGCAGCATCGGCGGCGCGAACGGCTGGGTGGCCGACTTCGCCGCCTACATGCCGCTGCCGGGCAGCTCCGAGCACTTCTTCTGGTTCGCCGGGCCGAACGTGACCTTCGCCGATTCGCGCTACATGAACAGCTGGTTCGGCGTGAACCCCGCGGCCTCGGCGCGCTCGGGTATTCCGGAGTATTCTGCCAAGGCAGGCCTGAGGTCCTACGGCGGCGGCATCACGATGGTCTGGTACTTCCGCAAGCACTGGTTCATGACCGCGGACGGCGCGATCCAGCAGCTGGTCGGCAGCGCGCGCCACAGTCCCATCACGCAGAGCTCGGCAAACGCCACGTTCGACCTGTCGATCAATTACCAGTTCTAGTCCGGCCGCGTCCTCGCGCGTCGGGCGGTTCGATTGGCGAGCGCCGGGCTTCGTGCCCGGCGCCCGCCCGGTGTTTCGACCTGGAGGAGACGATGGAACAGAATCATTCGGAAACCGAAGCAGCCGGCAAGCCGGCGGCGGCCGATCGCAGGCTCACGCCCGAGCGGATCGCCGCGAAGATGCCGACCGGGCTGCCGCCGATCGACCGCGCGCGTTATGCGCTGCTCGAGCACGGCGATCCGGTGCGTCGCGCGGCAAGCCGCATCGCGACGCTCGACAACGCCAACATGGGCGCCTCCGACAGTTGCGTCGACGTCGACGGCAAGAGCTTCGACGCCCATCGCGACGCGCCGCACTGGCGCGATAACGTGATCCATTCGAACGCCTCGCTCGACGATAGCGTGAGCACGCCCGACGACGGCCTGGCCGGTTTCGCCAGCCGTCGCGGCGGCTCGCAGCCGGCCGTCGAGACACGGCTGGGCTGGCAGGTCAGCCAGGCCGGCATCGTCGACGCGGGCCGCACCTACGGCGCGCGCACCGAGCGCGTGATCCGGCTCGAACCCGCGGGCCCGTCCTCGAGCTGAGGCCTGCGCGGCTCACTCCTCACTCTAGCGGCACGACCCCCAATGGCACGACGCCCCGCTCGAAGCGGGGCGTCGTCGTATATCGCGCGCGTCGCGTGGCGCGACGCGCGGCGGCGAGGCTTATTGCCCTTGCGGACCCAGTTCCTGCGCCGAGGTATCGGCATCGTTGCCCTGCGCCACCAGCACGTGGATGTCGTTCGGCACCACGTCCTTGATGCCGCCCGCCGGAATCGTCAGCACCAGCCAGTCGGCGTTGTCCGAGAGCGTGACCGGCGCGGTGGTCAGGATCGGCGTCTTCGAGCCGGTGGAGGTGACGATCACCTGGACGCTGGCGCCCTCGATGTAGATCGAATCCTGCCCGCTGGCCGGCACCGCGCCCTGGTAGGCCAGGCCCGGCATGGTCGGGGCAATCGCGCTGATGTCGGTCTTGCCCGCCGGCACCACGTAGATGTCGACGTTCTGCGCGTTCGGCGAGGCATTGAAGCCGCGCACGCGCGCCTTGTCCGACAGCAGGCCCTTGGCGTAGGGGTCGTCGATCACCGAGATCGGCGCCGAGGTGCTCGGCAGCGCGATGGTGGTGTAGTGATGGCCGTTGGCGGTCGAGAAGCCCTGCGAACCCAGCGTGACGGTGGTGCCGTTGGCGTCGTACGAAGCGGTCTGGTTGCCGGTGCCGAGGTCGGCGTAGCGCGTCACGCCCTTGTAGGCGATGTTGGCGGTGTTGACCTGGCCGTTCAGGTAGTAGTCGAGATTGGGGCCGAGCGGCACCGCGTTGATGAAGCGCGCCTGCGGCTTCGAGACGCCGATGATGGTGCCGACGTCGTTGCCGTCATCGCCGCCGCATGCGCTGAGCATGGCCACCGCGGACACCATCACGGCCAGGGTACGTAGTCCTTTCATACTTTCCTCTCTGATTCTGTCGTTCATATGAGCTGCGCTGCGTGCACGGTCCGGCACGAGCTTGCGCGACCAGTGGTTACGGCTTGCACGGCGAATGCGGCCTGATTGGCGCCCCCCTCGCCGGTCCCGCACGATGCGCCGGCGGGCGATGACAATGAGCAGGATGCGTACCCGGCGGTATCTGGAAGGCGCGTGGCGGATGCGCTTCGGGGGGCGGCCGGACCCATCGCATGGCGCTGCATCGCCCGAGGGCAGGGGCTCGTGGGTTCTTTAGCGTGACTAGAGGAAGCCTTCGGTGCGGGGCACGCGAAAAGGCCGCGGAGCATGTGCCCGGGACCGATTCTCCCGGACCAAATCTTGCGAAGCTGCTTGTAAAAAATGCTCCGGCCGCGTGGGGAGCGCCGCCCTCGCGCGTGCGCGAGCCCCGTGGCACAAGGCTTCGCCAGCCTGGTACGGATGTTGCAAAAGTCGGGACAGTCCCAATCAACGACGAGGAGCATCCGGATGCCCGCAACGCTCGCGCTACAGATGCGACAACACCTGACACTGACGCCGCGACTTCAACAGTCGCTGCGGCTCTTGCAACTGTCGTCGCTCGAATTCCAGCAGGAACTGCGTCAAGCGCTGGACACCAACCCCTTTCTCGAGGACGTCCAGATTTCGGGCGACGAGGACACGCGCACGCCGTTCGACGAGGCCACCCAGGCGGCCGAGTCGGCGGAAACCACCGAGCCGCCGACCCTGATCGCGGCCGAGGCGGGGCCGCCCGACGGCGAGCCCTCATACACCGCCGAGCCCTCGATGCGCGGCAGCTCGCTGCGCCGCTCGGGCGAGGCCTTCGATCTCGAGCCTTCGGAACGGCTGGTGGTGGAGCCTTCCTTGCACGAGCACCTGCACGCGGCGCTTTGCCTGTACCCGCTCAATCCGCGCGACCGCGCGGCGGCCCGCACCATCATCGACGCGCTCGACGACGACGGTTACCTGCGCCAGTCGCTGGCCGAACTGGCCGAGACCATCGCCGACTCGGAGAACTGCTTCAACGAGCAGGACCTGGCGATCGCGCTGCGCTGCGTGCAGTCGCTCGACAAGCCGGGGCTGGCCGCGCGTTCGCTGTCGGAATGCCTGACGCTGCAGCTCGCCGCGATGCCGGCCGGGCGCCCCGACGTCGAATGCGCCAAGGCGATCGCCGAGCATCACCTGGAGCGGCTCGCGCGCCGCGAGACCGCCGAGATCCAGCGACGCCTGGGCTGCGATACGCGCACGCTGCGCGCGGCCTGCGCGCTGGTGCGCAAGCTCGATCCGCGCCCCGGCAACCATTTCGGCGGCGCGAGCGGCGACTACGTGGTGCCGGACGTGATCGTGCGCCAGGTGAGCGGCCGCTGGGTGGTGACGGTCAACCCCGCGGTGATGCCGCGTGCGCGGATCCACAAGCTCTATGCCGAGCTGTTCGCCAAGTCCAGCGAGTCGACCCAGTCGCCGCTGGGGCAGCAGTTGCAGGAAGCGCGCTGGCTGATCCGCAACGCGCAGAAGCGCTTCGACACGATCCAGCGCGTGGGCGAGTGCATCGTCGCGCGGCAGCGCGATTTCTTCCGCTACGGCGCGATCGCGCTCAAGCCGCTGGTGCTGCGCGATATCGCCGAGGAGCTCGACCTGCACGAATCGACCATCTCGCGCGCCACCGGCAACAAGTACATGGCCACCCCGCACGGCGTGTTCGAGTTCAAGCACTTCTTCCCGCGCAAGCTCGAGGCGGCGGGGCGTGGCGCCTGCTCGGCGGCGGCGGCCAAGGTGCTGATCCGCGAAATGATCTCGACCGAGCCGGCCGGCGAGCCGCTCTCCGACGTGGCGCTGGCGCAGCGCCTGGCCGGGCGCGGCGTGGTGCTGGCGCGGCGCACCGTGACCAAGTACCGGCAGGGCATGAAGATCCTGCCGGCCGAGCTGCGCCGGCGCGTGCCGATCTGAGCGGCGCGGCGCGCAGCACAGGCGCGCCGGCATCATCGAACGAGATCGCCACGGCCCGGCCGTGCGCGACATGGCTTATTCGCAGTCCAATCCGGAGGTAGACATGCTTCGTTACGCAGTGATCTTTTTCATCATCGCCATCATCGCGGCGGTGTTCGGCTTCGGCGGCATTGCGGCCGGGGCCGCCGAGATCGCGAAGATCCTGTTCTTCATCTTCGTGATCATCTTCATCGTCACGCTGTTGCTGGGCGTGATCCGACGATAGGTGAGCGCGGGTGTCGAGTCGAACGGCCGCCTTCGGGCGGCCGTTTTCTTTGCCCGCGCCGACGCGCCGGGTTCAGCGCGGGGCGCGCGCCTCGACCCACCAGCATGCCGCCTGGTAGTGCAGCATGTCGCCGTCGAGGAAGGGCGCGAAGGCCGCGCACACCGTCTCGATCACCTGCGCGCGGGTTCGCGCATCGGCCTCGCGCAACTGCTGGCCGACCGGCCCGAGCCGCAGCGCATAGGTGGGCAGGTCGCGTTCGGGCAGGGCGCAGGCGGCGTCGAGCGGCGCGATCTCGATGCGTTCCCAGCCCGCGCCGTGCAGGATGCCGATCATCCGCTCGGGGTCGCCGAACGCGAACTGCCCCGGACGGGCCGGATCGCGCGCGGGCAGTGCCGGCAGCAGCGGCGCGGCCGCGCGTTCGGCGGTGGTCATGAAGGGATTCTCGTCGGCCGGGCGCCAGGCGATGAAGCGCAGCCGCGCGCCGGGTGCCGCCGCGCGGCGCAGGTTCGCGAAGGCCGCGCGCGGATCGTCGAAGAACATCACGCCGAAGCGCGACTGGACCAGCTCGAAGCCGGCCGGCGCGAAATCGTGGGTTTGCGCGTCGGCCCGCACGAAGCGGGCGGCGTGCAGGCCGCGCTGGTCGGCGCGCGCGCGGGCCAGGGCCAGCATCGGCGCGGAGATGTCGATGCCGAGGCAGTCGCCGAAGGCGCCGCCCCGGTCGCCTTCGGCGCCGGCGCCGGCGCCGGCTTCGGCCATCGCGGCCAGCGCCAGCGTGGTGGCGCCCGTGCCGCAGCCGACGTCGAGCACGCGGTGCGGGTGCGCCGCCGCATCGGCGGCGGCCGCTTCGGTGAGCCGCTGTTCGAGCGGCTGGAACATCGCGTCGAGGATCGGCTGGGTATCGACCCAGGCAAGGCCCGAGCTGCCGTTCCAGAGTTCGGACTGGCTGGGAGGGGAAGAAGTGGGCATGACGCTGTCCTCGCGGAGCGCCGGATGGCGCGACGCGATGCACTATGGCGCCTCAAGTCGACTTGAAGTCAAGCGGGCCGCTGCATCGGTCCGCCACGGCACCAAGCTTCGATTTTCCTTACGAAATCCGACGTTTCTCCGCGATTCGCTCTGTGCCATACGCCTGAATTCAGTAGCCGACAGGCGCCAACAATCCCCGAAAGCCCCATCCCGCAAGCGATTGCGCCCGACCGCCGGGCGCCTCGCGGCCAGCCGTCATTCTGACAGGCTTGATCATTTAGATGATATCGGTAATCTAACGAGCCTTGGATGTCGATAGACATCCATTCAGGCCGGCAGCCGGGTGAGGGTAAGAGGCGCCGACATCGCCCGGTTCGTCCCGCTTGCGGGGCCGACCGGGCGCAACGCTTTCCAGGGTGAAGCAGTGGATACGAAGACAAGACTGGACGAAGACGGCCCGAACCTGCGTGGCGGCCGCAACGGCGGGCCGAAGGGGCGCGCCAGGGCCCTGGCGATCGCCGCCGGGATCGTGGTGATCGGTGGTGGGCTGTGGTTCCATCACGCGCAGACGGGCGGTGCCGGCACCGCCGCCGCAGCGCCGATGCCGCCGCACGAGGTGACGGTGAGCCGGCCGCTGGTGCGCGATCTCGATACGCGGCTCGGCTTTCTCGGCCAATTCTCGGCGGTCGACCAGGTCGAGCTGCGCGCCCAGGTGGGCGGCACCCTGACCGGCATCCACTTCCGCGACGGCGACGTGGTCCACAAGGGCGACCTGCTGTTCACCATCGATTCGGTTCCCTACGAAATCCGCTACAGCCAGGCCAAGGCGCAGCAGCAGAGCGCCGCCGCGCGGCTGGTACTGGCCAGGCAGGAGTTGACGCGCGCGCAGGACCTGGAGCACAGCGAAGCGGGCACGCGCCAGAACACCGAGCAGCGCACCTCCGAGCTGCACGCCGCGCAGGCCGCGCTCGACGACGCCGACGCGCAGGTGCGCGACGCGCGCTTCGATCTCGACCATTGCCGCATCGTCGCGCCCTTCACCGGCCGAATCGGGCGGCACCAGGTCTCGGTGGGCAACTTGATCGCCGGCAGCCGCTACGCGAGCAGCCCGACCACGCTGTTGACCACCATCGTCTCGCTCGACCCGATCTACCTCGACTTCGACATGAGCGAGTCCGACTACGAGGCCTTCCAGCGCTATCGCGGCAAGGTCTCGGGCCTGCCGGCCGACCGCGTCGAGCTGGCTTCGGGCGGCTCGACCACCTACGACCGGCAGGGCACGCTCGACTTCGTCGACAACGTGCTCGACCGCTCCAGCGGCACGATCCACGCGCGCGCCACGGTGCCCAATGCCGACGGCCATTTCACGCCCGGCGAGTTCTCCCGCGTGCGGGTGGCCGTCACGCATCCGGCGCCCACCCTGCTGGTGCCCGACGCCTCGGTGCTGCCGAACCAGTCCGAGCACCTGGTGCTGACGGTGGCCGCCGACGGCACCGTGGTGCCCAAGCAGGTGGAGACCGGCGACGTGCGCGGCGGCCTGCGCGTGATCCGCTCGGGCCTGGCCGACAGCGACCGCGTGATCATCGACGGCCTGCCGTTCGCGGCGCCCGGCTCGAAGGTGAAGACCCGCGACGGCACGATCCGCTACGCGGCGCAGCCGCAATAAGGGAGCGCCGATTCCATGCGTATCGCTCATTTCTTCATCGACCGCCCACGCTTCGCCACGGTGGTCAGCGCCTTCCTGACGCTGATCGGCCTGGGTGCGATGTTCGTGCTGCCGGTCGCGCAGTATCCGGAGATCGTGCCGCCCACCGTGCAGGTCACGACCTCCTATCCCGGCGCCTCGGCCGACACCATCGCGCGCACCGTGGCCACCCCGCTCGAGCAGCAGATCAACGGCGTCGAGAACATGCTCTACATGAGCAGCCAGTCGACCGGCAACGGCCAGCTCACGGTGACCGTCACGTTCCGCATCGGCACCGACCTGAACGTCGCGCAGATGCTCACCCAGAACCGCGTGCAGGACGCGCTGCCGCGCCTGCCCGAGGACGTGCAGCGGCTCGGCGTGCAGGTGCGCAAGTCGACGCCGAGCATCCTGCTGGCGGTGCATCTGTATTCGCCGAACCACTCGCACGACACGCTCTACCTGTCGAACTACGCGACCCTGCACGTGAAGGACACGCTGGCGCGCCTGCAGGGCGTGGGCGACGTGCAGATCCAGGGCGCGCGCGAATACGCGATGCGCATCTGGATCGACCCCGATCGCGCCGCCGCGCACGACCTGACCGCCAGCGAGATATTGGCCGCGCTGCGCGCGCAGAACGTGCAGGTCTCGGCCGGGATCCTGAACCAGCCGCCGGTGGCGCGCGGCGCCGCCTACCAGATCAACGTCGAGGCGCTGGGCCGGCTGGCCACGCCCGAGCAGTTCGGCGACATCGTGCTGAAGTCGGACGCGCAGGGGCGGGTCACGCACCTGCGCGATATCGGGCGCGTCGAGGTGGGCGCGGCCGACTACGGCGCGACCTCGTTCAAGGACCGCGACGACGCCACCGCGATGCTGATCTACGCCGAGCCCGGCGCAAACTCGCTGGCCGTCGAGCACGAGGTACTGGCGGCCATGGAAGGGCTCAAGAAGGAGTTCCCGGCCGGCGTCGACTACCAGATCATCTACGACCCGACCATCTTCATCGGCAAGTCGGTGGACGAGGTGATCACCACCATCTTCGTGGCGATCCTGCTGGTGGTGGGCGTGGTGTTCGTGTTCCTGCAGAACTGGCGCGCCACCATCATCCCGGTGGTGGCGATCCCGGTCTCGCTGCTGGGCTCCTTCATCGTGCTGGCGACCTTCGGCATCTCGCTGAACAACCTCTCGCTGTTCGGGCTGGTGCTGGCGGTGGGGATCGTGGTCGACGACGCGATCGTGGTGGTGGAGAACGTCGAGCGCAACATGCGCGCCGGCATGTCGGCCGTCGAGGCGGCGCACCGCACCATGGACGAGGTGGGCGGTGCGCTGCTGTCGATCGCGCTGACGCTGTGCGCGGTGTTCGTGCCCTCGGCCTTCCTGAGCGGCATCTCGGGCCTGTTCTTCCGGCAGTTCGCGGTGACCATCGCGGCCTCGACGGTGATCTCCTGCTTCGTCTCGCTGACGCTGAGCCCGGCGCTGTGCGCGGTGCTGTTCAAGTCGCATCACGGCCACGAGGCCGGCAAGGGGGGACGCGTTGCGTGCTTGCTCGACGCCGGTTTCGCGCGCTTCAACCGCGGCTTCGAGCGGCTCTCGTTCGGCTACGGCAATGTCACGCGCCGCCTGGTGCGCGGCCTGGCCGTGGTGCTGGCGGTCTACGTCGCGCTGATCGCGGTGGCGGGCATCGAGTTCTCGCGCACGCCCACCGGCTTCATCCCCGAGCAGGACCAGGGCTACCTGATCACCGTGATCCAGTTGCCGCCGGGCGCCTCGCTGGAGCGCACCGAGAAGGTGGTGCGCCAGGTCACCGACATCGCGCTGTCCACGCGCGGCATCGAACACGCCGCGCCCTTCGTCGGGCTCGACGCGACCACGCTGACGGTCGCCTCGAATTCGGGCACGGTGTTTACGGGCCTGCCCTCGCTCTACAACCACTCGCTGCCGGGGGTGACCGCCGAGACCGTGCTGGCCGACCTGCGCCGCCGTCTGTCGGTGATCAAGGACGCCTATGTGCTGACCATCCCGCCGCCGCCGGTGCAGGGCCTGGGCAGCGCGGGCGGCTTCAAGCTGATGCTGGAGGATCGTGCGGGCCTGGGGCCTGACGCGCTGGTGAAGGCGGCCAAGTCGCTGGTGGCGGCGGCCAACAAGGATCCGCATTTCGCCGGCGTGTTCACGCTCTACAACGCCGGTTCGCCCTCGGTGTTCGCCGACATCGACCGCGTCAAGGCGCAGAAGCTGGGCGTCACGCCCACCGACGTGTTCTCGACGCTGCAGGTCTACCTGGGTTCGCAGTACGTGAACGACTTCAACTACCTGGGACGGACCTACGAGGTGATCGTGCAGGCCGACGAGGGCTTCCGCCGCAGCGGCGAGGATATCTCGCGCCTGAAGACCCGCAACCAGGCCGGCGAGATGGTGCCGATCGGCTCGGTGGCCACCTTCGAGGACCGCACGATCCCGTATCGCGTGCCTCGCTACGACCTCTATCCGGCCGCCGAGGTGCAGGGTGCCGCCGCGCCGGGCGTGGCCACCGGCACCGCGCTGCATCGCATGGAGGAGCTCGCCCACGAGGTGCTGCCGCAGGGCATCTCCTTCGAGTGGACCGACCTGGCCTACCAGCAGCAGCAAAAGGGCACGCCCACCCTGGTGGTGTTCGGTGCCGCCGCGCTGTTCGTGTTCCTGGTGCTGGTCGCCCAGTACGAGAGCTGGAAGCTGCCGCTGGCGATCGTGCTGATCGTGCCGATGTGCATCCTGGCCTCGGTCACGGGGCTGTCGCTGCGCGGCATGCCGATCGACATCCTGGCGCAGATCGGCTTCGTGGTGCTGGTCGGGCTGGCCGCCAAGAACGCGATCCTGATCGTCGAGTTCGCGCGGCAGAAGGAGGAGGAAGGTTCCGACGCGGCCGAGGCCGCCGTGCACGCGGCCCGCACGCGCCTGCGCCCGATCCTGATGACCTCGTTCGCCTTCATCCTTGGCGTCGCGCCGCTGGCGGTGGCCACCGGCGCGGGCGCCGAGATGCGGCAGTCGCTGGGCACCGCCGTGCTGTTCGGCATGCTGGGCGTGACGGGCTTCGGCCTGCTGTTCACCCCGGCGTTCTATGTGTTCATCCGCCGCTTCGGCCTGAAGAAGCAAGCGGCCTGGCAAGGTCGCGAGGAGCAAGCATGATGAAGTCGATGACATCCTCCGCCGAGGCGGGCGCACGCGCGAGCGTCGGCGTCGCGCGTCTTCCGGCCAGTTTCCCGGCACTCGCCGCGGCCTGCGCCTTCGTGTTCGCGCTGGCCGGCTGCGCGGTCGGCCCCGACTACAAGCCGCCCGCTTCCGGGCTGGCGCCGTTCCAGCACGTGCCCGCTTCGTCTCAAGCGCAGGGCGCGGCCGCCGCGCCGGCGCCCTCGCTCGATACCTGGTGGACCGGGTTCCAGGATCCGATGCTGGTGTCGATCGTCGATCGCGCGCTGGCGCAGAACCTCGACCTGGCTGCCGCCTTCGCGCGGGTTCGGCAGGCTCGCGCCGCCGCCTCGGCGGCCGGCGCCGAGCTGCTGCCGACCTTTGACCTGGACGGCTCGGCCAGCGAGCAGCACCAGAGCGAGCTGAGCCCGACCGGCTCGCTGGCCAAGGCCTTCCCGGGCTACGACCGCAACCAGCGCGAATACACGCTGGGCGCGGCGGCGAGCTGGGAGATCGATCTCGCGGGCGGGCTGCGCCGCAACGCGGCCGCGGCGGCCAACGAGGCGCAGGCGGCCGAGGCGGATCGGCTCGGCACGCGCGTGACGGTGGCCGCCGACGCGGCCGATGCCTACCTGCAGGTGCGTGGCTACCAGGCCCGGCTCGCGGTCGCCAACGACCAGGTGCAGACCGATGCGCACCTGCTCGAACTGGTGAAGGCGCGCCGCCGCGCGGGGGCCGCCGACGAGCGCGAGATCGCGCAGGCCGATGCCTTGCTGCGGCAGGCCCGTGCGCTGGTGCCGACCTTGCAGACCAACCTGGTCGCGCAGTTGAACCGGCTCGACATCCTGATGGGCGCGCAGCCGGGCACCTATGCGAGCCAGTTGGCGCTACCCGGCGAGATCCCGGGGATTCCCTCGGTGGACGCGAGCGCCACGCCCACCGACGTGCTGCGCCGCCGCCCCGACGTGATCGCGGCCGAGCGACGCCTGGCGGCCTCCAACGAGCGCATCGGCGCGGCGCTGTCGGACTACTACCCGAAGCTGTCGATCTCGGGCCTGCTCGGCTTCGACAGCATCAGCGCGGGGCAGTTGTTCACGGCGCGCGCTTTCCAGCCGGGCGTGACGGCCGGGCTGCGCTGGCGGCTGTTCGATTTCGGCAAGGTGGACGCCGAGGTGGCCTCGGCGCGCGGCGCGAACGCCGAGGCGCTGGCCAGTTATCGGCAGACCGTGCTGAAGGCCGCCGAGGATGTCGAGAACGCCTTCGTGGCGCTGAGCCAGACGCAGTTGCGGCAGGCCGAGCTCGATGCCGAGGTGAAGTCGCTCACGCGGGCGCGGGATCTGTCGGAGCGGGCCTACAAGGCCGGCGCGATCACGCTGACCGACGTGCTCGACGCCGACCGGCAACTGCTCAGCGCACGCGACGATCTCGACGCCACGCGTGCCGATTCGGCGCGGGCGGCCGTGTCGGTGTTCCGTGCTTTGGGCGGGGGATGGGCGACCGGGGCGGCGAGCACGGCGGCGGCGCCGGTTGCCGAATCGGCGGCTGCCGCGGCCTCGTTGCCGCCCGCCGCGATGCGTTCGCCGGTGTCGACCAACACGCCGGCCTCGGCCGCGAAGCCGGCCGGCTGAACGGCCGGCGGCCTGCCTACTGCTGGAGCGCCTTGCGCGCCTCGCGCAGCACCGATGCCGCGAGCGCCTCGTCGTTGACGAGGCGCGCGACCGTCAGCGCGCCGATCATGGTCGAGACGATCACGGAGGCCCGCTTGCGGGCCGCGGCCGGCGTCAGGTCGGTGAGGTGGCGCGCGAACAGCTCGATCAGCGCGACCACCCCGGCCGAGGTCGCCTCGCGCACTTCCTCGCTGCCGCGCGCGAGCTCGCTGGCCAGCGAGACGAAGGCGCAGTCGTCGCAGGCATTGCCCAGGTGCGTCCTGGACAGGTAGTTGTCGATGGTGGCATTTACGCCGCGCTTGCCGGGCGCGCCTTCCAGGGTGGCCGACATGGTGTTGCGGGCGTTCTCGGTGGCCAGTTGCAGCGACTCCACCACCACCTGGTCCTTCGAGGCGAAGTGCTTGTAGAAGCCGCCGTGGGTGAGGCCGGCCTCGGCCATCAGGTCGGCCAGCGCGGTGTTCTCGATGCCGTTCTCGCGAAACCGCCGCGAGGCGGCCTCGACGATGCGCTGGCGGGTTTCGGCCGCCTCCTGTCTGGACTTTCTCATGGGCGCGATGCTGTCTGGATGATTTGGATTACATACAACATCCAGCCAGGCATGGCAAGCGCCGCGTCCCGGTCACGGACCGGAGCGCGGGCAGGGACCGGCGCGACGCGCCAGGTGCCGGCGGCGCGTGATCAGCCCAGCGCGGCCAGCGCCGCTTCGTGGCGGCGCGCGACCTCGGGCCAGTTGATCACCTGGTAGAAGGCCGCGATGTATTCCGGCCGGCGGTTCTGGTACTTCAGGTAGTAGGCGTGCTCCCAGACGTCGAGGCCGAGGATCGGCGTATTGCCGTGCATCAGCGGGCTGTCCTGGTTGCCGCTGCTCTCCACCACCAGCTTCTTCTGCGGGTTCACGCTGAGCCAGGCCCAGCCGCTGCCGAAGCGCGTCAGCGCGGCCTTGGTGAAGGCGTCCTTGAACGAGTCGAAACTGCCCAGGTCGGCGTCGATCGCGGTGCCGAGCCGGCCTTGCGGCTGGCCGCCGCCGCCGGGCGTCATCACGCTCCAGAACAGGCTGTGGTTGGCATGGCCGCCGCCGTTGTTGCGCACCGCGCCGCGCACCGCCTCGGGCAGCGATTCGATGCCGGCGACCAGTTCCTCGACCGGCGGGAAGGGCAGGCCCGCGCCTTCCAGCGCGGCGTTGACGTTGTTCACGTAGGTCTGGTGATGCCGGGTGTAGTGGATCTCCATGGTCTGCGCGTCGATATGCGGCTCGAGCGCGTCATAGGCATAGGGCAGCGGGGGCAGGGCGTAGGGCATCGAAGGCTCCGTTGGATGGATGCGGGACGGCGGCGCGGCCGCGCACGGCGCGCCGCGGGAAGGTCATTGGCGCGGCAGCCCCTGGGTGGCGCCGGCCGCGCCGAGCTGGCAGGCTTCGCGGGCGGCCTCGTCGTCGGGATGGCGCGCCGCGAAATGGGTGAGCTCGGCATAGGTGCGGCGGCAATGCCGCTGGGCGGCGGCTTGCCAGCGGATCGGCAGGCCGCCGCGGTTCATGGTGTCGCACAGGCGCGCATGCGCGGCGCACAGATGGCGGCATTGGTCGCAATCGCGTCCCATCCGCTCGTAGGTATCCGCGAGGTTGTGATGGGCCACCACCCAGGCGGCCGTGCCGGCCTCGGCATCGTCGAGGCGGCCGTACATCGATTCGGCCGTCGAGACCGCCGCGTCGT
The DNA here is from genome assembly GCF_007828315.1 of Burkholderia sp. SJZ089. Classification (NCBI taxonomy): domain Bacteria; kingdom Pseudomonadati; phylum Pseudomonadota; class Betaproteobacteria; order Burkholderiales; family Burkholderiaceae; genus Burkholderia; species Burkholderia sp. SJZ089. The sequence continues at coordinate 395,042 of NZ_VIUM01000006.1, forward strand.
AATGGGCTATCGCGCTCGGATAGTCGCGCTCGTCGAAGGCGCGGTTGCCCCAGGTGATCGAGCGGCGCCAGCGCGCCAGCGCGTCGTGGTCGGGGCGGGACGGTTCGGCTTCGACGATGGTGGTCTGCATGGCGCTCTCCTCGCCGGGGGGCGTTTCCGTTCGTAGATGCAAATGATAATTATTTTTATTTGAAAAGTGGAAAAACCCCATGACGATTGGGGTGGCGACTGGCCGGGCGCTATCTCCAGATTCGATTGCCGCTATCAGAAACGATCGTTTGTAGCGGCAGCGCGATCGACCTATCGTCTGGATACCGACGCCATCGGCGTGTCGTGCCACGGCGCCCGCGTCTGCGTCGGACCGTGAGATTCCTTTCCGCATCGAACGCAGACGAGCATGGAGACGAGATCCCCCGCCGCGGCACCGAGCCTCGCATCCGAGCGCGCCGGCCGTGCGCCGGCATCTCCATCCCCTCAGGAGACGCGCATGCAGATTCGCGACAACGGCCTCGCCTTTTCACCCATCACCCTGGTCCTGCACTGGCTGGTCGCCGCGCTGCTGCTGGCGATCGTGCTGCTCGGCCTGGCGCGCTGGCAAGCCATCGACGCGTCGCTGCAGGGCGAACTCGCGCGCTGGCAGAACCTGCTCGGCCTGCTGCTGTTCCTGGTGTCGATCTATCGTCTGCGGCAGCGCCTCGGTGCCTGGCATCCGCTGCCGGTGGGCACGCCGAATCCGGTCGAGCTGATCGCCAGCCGCGGCGTGGCGGTGGCGCTCGCGCTGGCGATGGCGCTGCTGCCGCTCGCGCTCTGGCTGACGCGCGCGGCGGCGGGCGAGGCGAGCGTCCTGCCGGGCGGCTGGGCCCTGCCGCTGCCGTTCGCCGCCAGCGCGGGCGTTCACGCGGTGCTCGACTGGCTGCTGAGGATCGGGGTCACCGCCTTTTTCGCCGGCCTGGCCCTGCATGTGTTCGGCGCCCTCAAGAATCACTTCGTACTGCGCAACGACGCCTTGCGTCGCATGCTCGGCAAACACGTGGAGCTCTGATCATGATTCCGTTCGAAGCCAATCTTCCCGGCCCGCGCCTGGCCGATCTCTGCGGCGTGTCCCACCCGGTGTTCCTGGCCGGCATGGCGGCGATCTCCGGGCCCGCGCTGGTGGCCGCGGTGGCCAAGGCGGGCGGGATGGGCACGCTGGGCGGCCTGCGCCTGCCGCCTCGCCTGCTGCGCCAGTGGATCCGCGAGACGCGCGCGCTGACCGACGCGCCGTTCGGCGTCAACCTGGTGCCCTCGTTCGGCGGCCCCGAGGTGTTCGAGGCGCAGTTCCGCGTGCTGCTCGAGGAGCGGCCGCGCCTGCTCTCGCTGTTCTACGCCGAGGACTATCCCGCCATGATCGAGCGCGCCAAGGCGGCCGGCATGCTGGTGATGGTGCAGGTCGGCACCGTCGCGCTGGCGCGCCTGGCGATCCGGCACGGCGCCGACATCCTGGTGGCGCAGGGCAGCGAGAGCGGCGGCCATCTCAACCGCGGCACGGTCGGCCTGCTGTCGCTGCTGCCGGCCATCGTCGAGATCGCCGGCGGCCGGCCGGTGCTGGCCGCCGGCGGCATCGTCACGCGCGAGGACGTGCGCACCGCGATGGATCTCGGCGCCGCCGGCGTGCTGGTCGGCACGGCCTTCGTGGCGACCCACGAATCGAACGCGCATCCGCTGTACCGGAGGAAGATCGTCGAGGCCGGCGTCGACGATACCGAGTACCGCACCGGCTATTCCTACGGATGGAAATACGGCACGCCGCATCGCGTGATCCCGAATCGCGACCGCTGGAACCTGCTGCGCTTCATGGGCGGTGGCGCCCGCGCGATCGACAGGCCGCGCATGGCCGAGAAGCTGTCGCTCTATGCCGGGCAGGGCGTCGGCAAGATCCACGGCGTGGTGTCGGCGGCCGAGCGCATGGCGGAACTGGTGGCGGGCCTGTCGATGACGCGCGAGGCGATGGCGGCGGCCGTCGAGGTGAAGTCAATGGCTTCGGCGACGTCGGTGGCCTCGACCGATGCGATGGCGCCAGCCTTGCATCAGCCGAGCCGGCCGATGGCACACGCAACCCGCTGAACGCCGCTCACAGCGTCGTGAAGCGCATCGCCGGCGCCTCCCCGAGCAGGAACTCGCGATTCAGCACGGCCGACTCGCGCAGGAAGTCCCACAGCGCCGAGATGCGCCGCAGGTTGCGGATGTCCTCGCGGCAGCACAGCCAGAAGTGGCGCGTGATCGCCACCTCGCCCGGGAACACCGGCACCAGCCGTTCGTCGGGCGCGGCCATGAAGCAGGGCAGGATCGCCAGCGCGGTGCCCTGCAGGGCCGCATGGTATTGCGCGACGATGCTGGTGGTCGACAGGTTGGCCCCGGCGCCCGGGATGGTCCGCTCCAGGTAGAGCAGCTCGGGGCTGAACACCAGGTCGGTGACGTAGTTGAGGAAGGCGTGCTCGCGCAGCTCGGCCAGCCGCGGCGAGACCGGGTGGTGCCGCAGGTAGTCGCGCGTGCCGTAGAGCTGGAGCCGGTAGTCGCACAGCTTGGTGTGCACATACTGGCCGCGCTCGGGCCGCTCCAGCAGGATCGCGAGGTCGGCCTCGCGCTTGGACAGGCTGACGAAGTGCGGCACCGGCAGCAGGTCGATCGAGATCTCCGGATGCGCGCGCGCGAAGTGGGCCAGTTGCGGCGCCAGGAAGAAGGAGCCGAAACCCTCGGTCGAGCCGATCCGCACATGCCCCGAGAGCAGGTTCGCGCCGCCCTTGAACTGCTCGCTGGCCGACTGCACGGCAGTCTCGATCTCGTCGGCATAGGCCAGCAGGCGCTGGCCTTCCGAGGTCAGCACGAAGCCCCCCGCCCGCGATTTCTCGAACAGCACCGCCTCCAGCGACGCTTCCAGCTCGCGCACGCGGCGCGCCACCGTGGTGTGATCGACGCCGAGCCGCCTGGCCGCCGCGCTGGCCGTCTGCAGCCGCGCCACCGCCAGGAAATAGCGCAGGTCGTCCCAATTGATCCGACGCATTTCGGTTGTGGATTTTTGCATAACGGATGGGCTTTTAGCGTTATTTCGTGTGGAAAATCAAAGAACTATACTCGGCCGGACGTCGCCGCCAAGCGCGACGCCCAATAGGGATTCCCCTGATTGGACAACAAGACCGGAGACACCATGGACCTGCATTCGAGCGCCGTCGCGGCGCCACCGGCCACGCGCCGGAGCGCGAAGGACTACGTCGTGGCTGGCTGGGCCAGCATGGCGGGTACCACCATCGAGTGGTACGACTTCTTCCTCTACGGCACCGCCGCCGCGCTGGTGTTCAACAAGATCTTCTTCCCGACGCTGGACCCGCTGCTCGGCACCATGGCCGCCTTCGCCACCTATGGCGTGGGCTTCATCGGCCGGCCGATGGGCGGCATCGTGTTCGGGCATTTCGGCGACCGCATCGGCCGCAAGTCGATGCTGATGGCCACCCTGCTGATGATGGGCATCCCCAGCATGGCGATCGGCCTGATCCCCTCGTTCCAGAGCATCGGCTACTGGGCGGCGGGGCTGCTGGTGGCGATGCGCTTCATCCAGGGCATGGCGGTGGGCGGCGAATGGGGCGGGGCGGCGCTGATGGCGGTCGAGCACGCGCCGCCGGGCAAGAAGGGCCTGTTCGGCAGCCTGCCGCAGACCGGCGTGGGCTTCGGCCTGATCCTCTCGTCCAGCGCGATGGCGGTGGTCGCGACCCTGCCCGAGCCGGCGCTGCTGTCCTGGGGCTGGCGCGTGCCCTTCCTGGCCAGCTTCGTGCTGCTGGTGGTGGGCTGGTACATCCGCGCGCGGGTGCCCGAGTCGCCCGATTTCGAGCGGCTCAAGCAGGACGACGCGCGCGTGAAGTCGCCGGTGGTGACGGTGATCGCGCGCCATCCGCGCGCGCTGCTGGCGATCATCGGCGCGCGCACCGCCGAGAACACCTGGTTCTACCTGGTGGTGGCCTTCGCGCTGTCCTATGCCGCCAACCAGCTGGCGATTCCCAAGCCGCAGATCCTGCACGCGATCACGGCCGGCGCGGCGCTGTCGATCGTCACCATGCCGCTGGCCGGTTATGTCAGCGATTTCGTCGGGCAGAAGCGCCTGTTCATGATCGGCCTGGTGCTGATGTGCCTGTTCTCGGCGCCGTTCTTCCTGATGCTGGAAACGCGCCACGCGGTGACGGTCTGGTGGGCGATGGTGCTCGGCGTCGGCGTGGTGTTCCCGATCCTCTACGCGCCCGAATCGCAGTTCTTCGCCGCGCAGTTCCCGCCGCAGGTGCGCTACAGCGGTATTTCGGTGTCGGTGCAGGCCGCCGGCGTGCTCGGCGGCGGCATCGCGCCGATGATCGCCACCGCGCTGCTGGCGATGGGCGCGGGCGACCCGCGCTACGTGGTGGCCTACATGATCGCGCTGGGCGCGGTCGCGCTGGCCTGCGCCGCCTGCTTGCGCGACGGCAAGGAATAAGCGTGCCGCGGCCGGCGCGGACCGGCCCGGCACAACCCTCATCCGGCGCGAACCGACGCGCCGACAACCCGAGAGAGTCGAGCATGAACGCAGTCATTCAGGAACCCGTAGCAGCCGTGCAGACCGTGCCCCTGCTGATCGACGGCGAGTTCGTCGAATCGCGCAGCACGCAATGGCGCGATATCGTCAACCCGGCCACCCAGCAGGTGCTGGCGCGCGTGCCCTTCGCCACGGCCGAGGAGATCGACGCGGCGATCGAGGCCGCGCAGGCGGCCTTCGCGAGCTGGAAGAACACGCCGCTGGGCGCCCGCGTGCGCGTGATGCTGCGTTTCCAGGCGCTGGTGCGCGAGCACATGCCGCGCATCGCGAAGGTGCTGACGGCCGAGCAGGGCAAGACCCTGCCCGATGCCGAGGGCGACATCTTCCGCGGTCTCGAAGTGGTCGAGCACGCCTGCTCGATCGGCACGCTGCAACTGGGCGAGTTCGCCGAGAACGTGGCCGGCAGCGTCGACACCTACACGCTGCGCCAGCCGATCGGCGTATGCGCCGGCATCACGCCGTTCAACTTCCCGGCGATGATCCCGCTGTGGATGTTCCCGATGGCGATCGTCTGCGGCAACACCTTCGTGCTGAAGCCCTCCGAGCAGGATCCGCTGTCGACCATGGAGCTGGTCCGGCTGGCGATCGAGGCCGGCGTGCCCAAGGGCGTGCTCAACGTGGTGCACGGCGGCAAGCAGGCGGTCGATGCGCTCTGCACCCACCGGCACGTGAAGGCGGTGTCCTTCGTCGGCTCGACCGGCGTGGGCACGCACGTCTACCGGCTCGCCAGCGAGCACGGCAAGCGCGCGCAGTCGATGATGGGTGCCAAGAACCACGCGGTGGTGCTGCCCGACGCGAATCGCGAGCAGACCCTCAACGCGCTGGTGGGCGCCGGCTTCGGCGCGGCCGGCCAGCGCTGCATGGCCACCTCGGTGGTGGTGCTGGTGGGCGCGGCGCGCGACTGGGTGCACGACCTGGCCGCCAAGGCGCGCACGCTGAAGGTGAACGCCGGGCACGAAGCCGGCACCGATGTCGGGCCGGTGGTCTCGAAGGCGGCCAAGGCGCGCATTCTGGAGCTGATCGAATCCGGCGTGAGCGAGGGCGCGAGCCTGCTGCTCGACGGCCGCGACGTGAAGGTGCCCGGCTACGAGGCCGGCAACTTCATCGGGCCGACGCTGTTCGCCGACGTGAAGACCGACATGCGCATCTATACCGAGGAGATCTTCGGGCCGGTGCTGGCGGTGATCGCGGTCGACACGCTCGACGAGGCGATCGCGCTGGTCAACGCCAATCCGTTCGGCAACGGCGTGGGCCTGTTCACGCAGAGCGGGGCGGCGGCGCGCAAGTTCCAGAGCGAGATCGACATCGGCCAGGTCGGCATCAACATCCCGATCCCGGTGCCGGTGCCGTACTTCAGCTTCACCGGCTCGCGCGGCTCCAAGCTCGGCGACCTCGGCCCCTACGGCAAGCAGGTGGTGCAGTTCTATACGCAGACCAAGACCGTCACCGCGCGCTGGTTCGACGACGCCACCGTCAACGACGGCGTCAACACCACCATCAGCCTGCGCTGAGCCGGGCACGAGGAAGGCACATCATGAAGATCGGATTCATCGGGCTCGGCAACATGGGCGCGCCGATGGCGCGCAACCTGCTGAAGTCCGGGCACGCGTTGCGCGTGTTCGACCTCGACGCGGCGGCGGTCCAGGCGCTGGTCGATGCGGGCGCGCGCGCCGCGGGCTCGCCCCGCGAAGCGGTCGGCGACGTCGAATGCGTGATCACCATGCTGCCGGCGGCGGCCCACGTGCGGCACGTGATCGGCGCCGAGGACGGGGTGCTGGCCGGCATCGCGCCGGGCGTGACGATCGTCGACTGCAGCACGATCGACCCGGCCACCGTCAAGGCCATGGCGCAGGCGGCCGAGGCGCGCGGCAACCGCTTCGTCGACGCGCCGGTATCGGGCGGCACGGGCGGCGCGGCGGCCGGCACGCTGACCTTCATGGTCGGCGCGCAAGGGGCGCAGTTCGAGGCCTTGAAGCCGCTGCTGGCGGCGATGGGCCGCAACATCATCGATTGCGGCGGCGTGTCGATGGGGCAGGTGGCGAAGATCTGCAACAACCTGATCCTCGGCATCAGCATGGCGGGCGTATCGGAGGCGATGGCGCTGGGCGAGGCGCTCGGCATCGATCCGAAGGTGCTGGCCGGCATCGTCGACCGTTCGACCGGACGCTGCTGGAGCTCGGATACCTACAACCCGTTCCCGGGCGTGGTGGAGACGGCGCCGGCCTCGCGCGCTTATACCGGCGGTTTCGGCACCGACCTGATGCTGAAGGACCTGGGGCTCGCCACCGATGCCGCGAAGTCGGTGCGGCAGCCGGCCTTCCTCGGCTCGCTCGCGCAGCAGTTGTACCAGGCGCATAGCGCCGTGGGCTCGGGTGGGCTGGACTTCTCCTCGATCATCGGGCTCTATCGCGGCAAGGCGGCCTGAGCCCGGATATCGCGGCGTTGCGGCGCGCCGCGTTCGCGATGGCCGCGATGGTATGAAAACCACCGCGGCCATCGCCCGGGAGCGTCAGTCTTTCTTGTAGACGTGCTTGGTCCTGGCCACGCCCTTGGGCACCACCGCGCGCACCATTCCGCGCAGGGCCGCATCGGCTTGCAGCACCACGTCGCGCAGCGGCTCGTCGGGGCGGCCGCGGAACGAGGTCGGGTGGAAGTAGTCGTCGTCGCCGACCGGATGATCGGAGAAGTAGTAGTTCGAGACACAGCAGCGTGCCTCGTCGCTGAGATTCTTCGAGACCGAGTGCCATGAATACTGGTTCGTCACCATCACGGCCAGCCGGTTGAAGCGACTGACTACGGTCACAGGCTCGGCCTTGGTGCCGTTCGGCCAGAGTTCGAGATTGCCGCCCTTTTCGAGGGTCCAGTCCGGTGAAACGTAATAGAGCAGATTGAGCACGCGGTAGCGCTGCCGGTCCTTGTCGTGCGAATTGTCCAGGTGCGGATTGAGGAAGTGGCCGTGCCCCATCATCGAGATGCCGCCGGCATAGAGATGCTCGTCCGGTTGCAGCGAGCGCAGGCCGGTGATCTCGGTGATCACCTCGACCACTGCCGGCTGCTGGAACGCGAAGGTGATTTCCTCCAGCAACGGGGCATGCTCGTTCATCTGCGACGTGACGTATTTCAACTCGCGCAGGCTCTTGCGCAGCATCATCGACGAGGAGGCCGGGAACGCCTCGCGGATCCGCATCGCCACTTCGTCGGGCAGTATCTCGTCGACGTGGAAATGATTGAGCGGCATGGATGCCAGCCATTGCCGGCGCGAGGCCTCGAGATGCTGCCTGAGGCGAGCGGCGATTCGATCGCCCATTTCCTGTCTGTTCATGTCTCGTCACGTCCCATCGATATTGCGCGGTTGCAGGCGAATTATGCCAGCAGCGGCCGATGGGACGGGATATCGGGCGAGGGGTACCGCTTCAATGCGGATGCACGGTCCAGGCCACCAGCCGCGCCACCAGCGGCCTCACGATCAGCACGCAGACGAAGGCCGAGGGCATCGCCACCCGATAGGCATTCTTCACGTTTTCCATGTAATGCGCGTCCAGGCCGAATTCGGCGAAAGTGATCACCAGGCACATCAGGAAGGCCATGATGGTCGCCATGTAGAGCGCGAACACGTAGGGCGTGGAACGGCGGGGGAAGCGGAAACGATAGGTCTTGCGTGCGATATCGGGAGTCGTGCCGGGAATCATCGAAGCGGTCTCGTCGTGTCGGGTTTCAGGGAAGCGCCAGGGTAGCAAGCGCACGGCAGCGTCACTAGCCGGCTTGTCGCGGATTCATCCGTAAGGGAAAATTACGAATCGATTCCCGGGACGACAAGCGCATGGCGATCAATCTCCTCGGCCTGATCCATTGCTACATCCGCGTGGTGGAGAACGGCAGCATCGCGGCGGCGGCGCGCGCGCTCGGCATGAGCGCGGCGGCCGTGAGCCAGAACCTGGCGCGCCTCGAGGCCCACCTCGGCGTGCGCCTGCTCTCGCGCACCACGCGCAGCATGGCGCTGACCGAAAGCGGCACGCATTACTACGAGAAGGTCCGCCATATCCCGCGCGATCTCGACCTGGCGCAGGCGGCGGCCACCGAGGCGCTGGCGCCGCGCGGCCCGCTTTGCGTGGCGACCACGGCCGCCTTCGGGCGCCACCTGCTGGCGCCGCTGATGCCGGCCTTCCAGGCCGCCTATCCGCGCATCGCGGTCGAGCTGATCAGCACCGACCGCCGTATCGATCACCGGCTCGAAGGCGTCGATCTCAGCCTGCGAATCGCCGCGCAGCTCGACGAGCGACTGGTGGCCCGGCGCATCGCCTCGCGTCCCTTCGTGTTCTGCGCCTCGCCCGCCTACCTGGCGCGCGCCGGCGTGCCGGCCGCGCCCGAGGATCTCGAGGAACACGCCTGCCTGGTGCTGCGCTACCCGACCGACGGGCGTTTCCTGCCATGGGGCTTCGTGCGCGACGGGCGGCGTTTCGAGGCGGCCGTGAACCCGGCCTTCATCTGCGACGACATCGACATGCTCGCGCAGATCGCCGTCAGCGGCGGCGGTATCGCGCGGCTCGCCAGCTTCGTCGCGCAGCCGCTGATCGACGCGGGCAAGCTGCTGCCCTTGTTCGAGGCGCGCTCGCGCAGCCGGGCCTGGGCCGAATCCGAGCCGATGGAGATCTATGCCTGCGTGGCCGAGCGCGCGGCACTCAATGCCAAGGTGCGGGCCTTCGTCGATTTCGTGGAGGCCGAGCTGGCGGAGCACGCGCCGGGGCGTCGCTGATCGACCCGCATCGTGTTCGCGGCACGCGGGCCGTGCCGATGCGCGGCCTCAGGGCGCCAGGCAGGCCATCACGGCCAGCAGGCAGGCCAGGGCGGGGATCGTCAGGATCACGAGCCGTCTCGGCCACGACAGGCGCAGCGCCGGCGGCAGGGCGGTCACCGCCAGCCGGGCGAGGACGGCGAAGATCAGGGGCAGCGTCAGGGCCGTCGCGACCTGGATGTCCATCGTCAGCGAGACGAGATCGGGAGCACGCCATACGAACCAGGCGCAGGCCGCGAGGCACGCCAGGTACAGCGCGACCGGTGCCGGGCTGCGCGGTTTGCCGTGGAGTCCAAAACATTCCCGGGTACCGGACAGCATCGCCAGCGAGGCGACGATCGCGGCCACCATCGCGGCACCCAGCACGCCCGCGCCGAACACCGCCTGCCCGACGACCGGCCCCAGCGCCGAGGCCAGCATCGCGCTGATGTCGGCGATCGAATCGAGCGGGCGGCTGCCACCCGTGCCTTGCGCGACGGCCGCGCTGGCTACCAGCACCGCGCCGGTCAGCAATTGCGTCAGCACCGCGCCGGCGAGGGTTTCCCGGCGCTGCTGGCGCAGGGCATCCCAGCGCCGGAACCGTCCCGTCATCGCCGATTGTTGATAGAAGACCATCGACGGGCTGAAGATCGCGCCGAGCAGCGCCACCGCCGCCCAGCCGAATCCGGGCCCGGCCGGATGCCAGTCGATCGCCTGCCGGGCCAGCGTGCCCAGCGCGGGATGGCTGCGCCAGGCCAGGTAGAAGAACGCCAGCTCGAGCGAGCCGATTGCCAGGGCGATGCGCTCCACGCGCCGCCAGGATCGCGACAGCACCAGCAGCGTCATCAGGGCAGCGGCCATGGCCACGCTGATCCCTCGCGCCACGCCATGGATCTCGCCGATGCCGGCCACGGCCGTCAGCTCGGTGATCAGCGTGGCGGCGGTGACCAGCGCCAGCATGGTCGCCGCCAGGATCGCGCAGCCGCGCCCGAAGTGTTTGCCGATCAGCCCGCAAGGGCCATGGCCGGTCGTGATGCCGAGCCGCGCCGCGAGTTCCTGCACGACATGGAGCACCGGGATCGACAGCAGCACCACGGGCAGCAGCCGGTAGCCCCATTGCATGCCGCATTGCGCGGCGACGACGATGTTGCCCGCGTCGGTATCGGCGATCGCGGCCAGCAGGCCGGGGCCCCAGGCGGTGGCCGCGCGCCATCGCCGGCCGCTTTCGCCCGCGCCTGACACCGGGCCGGACCGTTCCGTCTCGCCGCGTCGATCGGCGTCCGCGATCATCGCGGCGTGCTCCGCGAGCGAAGCGCCGCGACGCGAGCAAGGTCGGACAACAGCCGTGTCTCGCGTGCCGTCCCTAGCAGTCCGAAAGCTTGCGCCTGCCGGCTTCCGACCTTTCGGAAAGATTCTCCAGTTGCCATGCAAATCCCGTCTTGTCCGCCCATTGACCCCATGCTACATTCGGCTCATCAAATCGGATACCGGTAACCGATTCATGCTCGATCGATGTCCAACCGAAACCGCGTGCATGCGGTTTCGATCGCGAGTTTGCCGGATGCGATGCCCCCACGGTGAATGGCCGTGACAGGAAGGGCAAATGGTGGAGACAGCGGCAAACGACCTTCCTGTCCATGATCGTCATGTCGATCCGACTTCGTCGGGCGGCGATGACGAGCGATGCTGAACATGTTCTGAAACGCAAGCAAAGCGGAAACGAGCGGGCATCGAATCGGGCCCGCGCACGTTTCCCGACATATCGGAGACGGACGATGGGAATCAACAGGACTCGATGGGCCGCCTGCCTGTTCGGCGCGGGCGCAATGCTGTTCGGCGGTGCCGCGCTGGCCCAGGGCAAGCCGACCGGCAACATGAAGATCGCCTTCTCGAACTCGTTCGCGAGCAATTCGTGGCGCCAGCAGATGCTGCAGGATTGGGACAAGGTCAGCAAGCAGGCGGTGGCCGACAAGCAGGTGGCGGCCGCGCCGAGCTTCACCACGGTGCAGAACCAGGCCACCGAGCAATCCCAGCAGATCCGCAACCTGATCCTCCAGGGCTACCAGGCGATCGTGATCGACGCGGCCTCGCCGAGCGCCGTCAACGGCGCGGTGAGGCAGGCCTGCAGCGCCGGCATCGTGGTGGTGTCGTTCGACGGCACCGTCACCGAGCCCTGCGCCTATCGCATCAGCATCGACTTCAAGCGCATGGGCCGCATGGAGCTCGACTACTTCCACAACCGCAAGCTCAAGGGCAACCTGCTCGAGGTGCGCGGGCTGGCCGGCTTCGTGGTGGACAACCAGATCCACGAAGGCGTCACGGACGGCCTCAAGCAATACCCCGAATTCAAGGTGGTGGGTTCGGTCAACGGCGACTACACGCAGACCGTCGCGCAGAAGGCGGTGGCCGGGCTGCTGCCGACCCTGCCCGAGGTGGTGGCCGTCACCACCCAGGGCGGCGACGGCGCCGGCACCGCGCGCGCCTTCCTCGACGCGGGGCGCAAGCTGCCGGTGATCTACATGGGCAATCGCTACGACGAGCTGGCGCTCTGGAAGAGCGAGCACGACAAGAACGGCTACGAGACGCAGTCGGCCTCGATCGTGCCGGGCGTGGCGACCTTCGCGTTCTGGTACGCGCAGCAACTGCTGGCCGGCAACAAGCTGCCCAAGGAAGTGAGCCTGCCGATCGCGGTGGTCTCGCAGGGTGACCTGGAGAAATCGCTGGCGGCCACGCCCAAGGGCGGCGTCTACGACCAGACCTTCACGCGCCAGGAAGTGCTCGACTACGTCAGGCAGCACGCCGCCAACTGATCGGTCCGCGACCGAGGATCGGCCTGCGCGCGCCGCGCGCGGCGCCGGTCCAGCGAATGGAGAACGCATGGTTTCCCTTGCGCAAACGGCATTCATCCGCACCGAGGCATTGGGCAAGACCTTCGGCGTGGTGCGTGCGCTCGACGCCGCCACGCTGTCGTTCCATCCCGGCGAGTGCGTCGGGGTGATGGGGCACAACGGCGCCGGCAAGTCGACCCTGATGAACATCCTGGCCGGCGTGTTCCGCAACGACGCGGGCACGCTGTACGTGGACGGCCAGCAGATCGGCCCGCAATGGAACACCCACGAGGCGATGCGGCACGGCATCCGCTGCGTGTTCCAGGAGCTGTCGCTGTGCCCCAACCTGAGCCTGGCCGAGAACATGCGCCTGCGCGCGGCGCGCAGCAAGGGCCTGCGCTGGCGCGTGGCCGCCGGCCGGCAGTTGATCGAGACGCTCGACCGGATCTTCCCGCGCCATGGCCTCGCGCCCGGCCAGTTGATCGAGTCGCTGCCGATCACCAAGCGCCAGATGGTGGAGATCGCGATGGCCTTCACGCCGGGCGACTACCCGCTCAGGCTGGTGATCCTCGACGAGCCGACCTCCTCGCTCGACGAATACTCGGCCACGCAACTGCTCGACTACCTGCGCAGCTTCGTGCGGGGCGGCGGCATCTGCATCCTGATCTCGCACAAGATGCACGAGGTGATGGAGCGCAGCGATCGCGTGGTGGTGATGCGCGAGGGCAGGCTCGTCTACGAGAGCGCGACCGCCGACACCAGCGTGGAGCGGCTGGTCGCGGCGATGGGGCACGAGCTCGGGCATGTCGAGCGCGGCGCCCGCGCGAGCCGCGCGGCGGCCGCCTCGGGCGTGCCGCGCATCAAGGCGCGGCTCGGCGAACGCGGCGCCGCGCTGGAGGCCTTCGAGGGCGAGGTGGTGGGCCTCGCCGGCCTGGCCGGGCACGGCCAGACGCGCCTGCTCAAGCTGATCCACGCGCTGCGCGAAGGCCGCGCCGACCGGCAGGGCAACCGGCGGCAGGCGCGCACGGCCTTCGTGGCCGGCGACCGGCAGGGCGACGGCGTGTTCGGGCTGTGGTCGATCGCGCGCAACATGAGCCTGTCCTGGCTCGGCGACTGCGTGCGCGGCGGCCTGATCTCGTTTCGGGAGGAGGAGCGGCGCGTGGTGCGGTGGGTGAACACGCTGAAAGTGAAGACGCCCGACACGAGCCTGCCGATCGACTCGCTGTCGGGCGGCAACCAGCAGAAGATCCTGTTCGCGCGCGCGCTCGGCACCGACGCCTCGGTGATCCTGATGGACGACCCGATGCGCGGCGTCGACATCGGCACCAAGCACGAGGTGTACGGCATCGTCCGCGCGCAGGCCGACGAGGGGCGCACCTTCCTTTGGTACACCACCGAGTTCGAGGAGCTGTACCACTGCGACCGCATCTACGTGATGAACGAGGGCGAAATCGTCGGCGAGATCTCGGCCGACGAGCTGAGCGAGGCCGAGGTGCTGCGTCTTTCCTTCAAGGCGGCCGCATGAAACGCATTCACTTTCCCGCGTCGCGGCTGCTGTCGGCCCTGACCTTCGTGGTGCTGCTGGCGCTGATCGTCAGGAACCAGCCTATGTCGCTGTCCTACATGGGGCTGACCCTGCTGCTCGGCTCGGCGATCCCGCTGATCTTCGCCACGCTCGCGCAGATGATGTTCATCTCGATCGGCGACCTGGACCTGTCGATCGGCCCTTTCGTGTCGATGAACGCGGCGATCGGCGCGATCGTGCTGCCGTCCTCGCCCTGGCTCGCGATCCTGCTCTACCTGCTGGCGATCGCCGCCTACGCGCTGTGCGGCGCGCTGATCGAGCTGCGCCGGCTGTCGGCGATCGTGGTGACGCTCGGCATGTCCTTCGTCTGGCTCGGCTGCGCGCTGCTGCTGGTGCCCAGCCCCGGCGGCGAGGCGCCCCAGGCCCTGGTCGACCTGCTGTCCTGGCATTCGCCGCTGATTCCGCTGCCGGTGCTGGTGGCCATCGTCGGCGCGCTGATTGGCTATTTCATCTTCAACGTCAGCGTGTTCGGCACCATCGTGCGCGGCCTCGGCGGCAATCCGCGCGTGATCCAGCGCAGCGGTCATTCGGCGCTGGCGATCCGGATGGGCGTGTATGCGCTGGCGGGCCTGTTCGGCATCGTCGCCGGCCTGCTGATGCTGGGCCAGACCACCTCGGCGGACGCCAACCAGGCTTCCGGCTTCACGCTGATCTCGATCGCCGGCGTGATCCTGGGCGGCGGCGAATTCGTCGGCGGCAAGGTGTTCGCGCTGGGTAGCGTGTTCGGCGCGCTCAGCATGACCCTGGCCACCTCGTTCCTGAACTTCTACGAGGTGTCGTCGGACTGGCAGGTGGCGATGCAGGGCGTGATCCTGATCGTCGCCCTGAGCCTGCGCACCGTGGTCGCGCGCCCGGGGAGGCCGGCATGAATACCGTGCAACGCAAGATGCCGCGCGCGCCGGGCGGCCGGCACTGGCTCAGCGCCTGGATCGCCACCGCGCTGGTGCTGGTCGCCACCGCCCTGTTCAACGCCGGCAAGGGCGGCCCGAGCCTGGGCCCGCTGCTGAGCACCGCGCTGAGCTTCTCGACCTTCACCGTGCTGGTCTCGCTGGGGCAGATGCTGGTGATCACCAGCGGCCCCGGCAACATCGACCTGTCGATTCCCTCGGTGATCGCGCTGTCGGGGGCGCTGTCGATGAGCGTGATGAACGGCGCCAACGGCATGATCCTGCCGGGCATCGCGGTGGCGCTGCTGTCGGGGGCGGTGGTGGGCGGCTTCAACTTCGTGCTGATCCGCTTCCTGCGGATTCCACCCATCATCGCCACGCTGTCGAGCGCGCTGATCGTACTGTCCTGCGCGATCGCCTATGGGCGCGGCGTGCGCACGCCGCCGCCCGCGCTGCTGGCGCAGATGATGGTGGTGCGTGTCGGCTGGCTGCCGCTGTTCTCGATCTTCGCGATCGCGCTCACGCTGCTGGTCTGGCTGCTGCTCACGCGCACGCTGTATGGCCGCGCGCTCGCCGCGCTCGGCCAGAACACCAATGCCGCGCGGCTGGCCGGCGTCAGGACCGATTTCCACGTCTGGCTGACCTACGTGATGTGCGGCGCGCTGGCCGGGCTGACCGGCTGCCTGATCGCGACCTTCTCGGGCGGCAATTCGCTGGACCAGGGCAACGAGTACCTGCTGCTGACGGTGGCGGTGGTGGTGATCGGCGGCACCTCGGTGTCGGGCGGACGCGCCTCGCTGGGCGGCGTCTGGGGCGCGGCGCTGTTCATGTTCCTGCTGGTCGCGCTGCTGAATTCGGCCGGCGCCAGCGCCGGGCTGCGCACCGTGCTGACCGGCGTCATCATCGTAGCGGTGGTGGCCCTGACCGAAAAACGCAAATCTCTCTAGGAAAGCCGATGAAACAGGAAGTCATTGAGATCTACGACGAACGTGCGCGCGACCTGCTCGCGCCGGGCGCGACGCTGGAGCAACTGGCCAGCGGCTGCATCTGGTCCGAGGGCGCGGTGTGGATGCACGAGGACGGCTCGGTGCTGTGGAGCGACATCCCCAACAACCGCATGATGCGCTGGCATCCCGAGGCGGGCGCGAGCGTGTGGCGCGACCAGGTCGAATACACCAACGGCCACTTCCGCGAGGCCGACGGCAGCCTGCTGCATTGCTCGCATGGCCAGCGCGCGCTGGTGCGCACGCGCTTCGGGCGAGACCTGAGCGAGACGCAGGACGAGATCGTGGTGGACAACTATCACGGCCGCCGCCTCAATTCGCCCAACGACGTGGTGGTCAAGCGCGACGGCACCATCTGGTTCAGCGATCCGCCCTACGGCATCCTGTCCGATTACGAGGGCCATCAGGCCGAGCAGGAGCTGCCGGGCCGCTACGTGTTCCGCTTCGATCCGCGCGACGGCACCCTCGACGTGATGACCGACCTGCTGATCTGCCCGAACGGGCTGGCCTTTTCGCCGGACGAGTCGCTGCTCTACGTGTCGGACACCTCGATGGTTCCCTATGAGGACAAGGGCTTCCACAACATCCGCGTGTTCGAGGTGGTGAACGGGCGCTCGCTGGTCAGGCCGCGCATCTTCGCCACCATCGCCGAGGGCGAGGGGCTCGCCGACGGCTTCCGCCTGGACAGCCGGGGCTGGGTGTTCACCAGCAGCGCGATCGGCATCCAGGTGTTTCATCCGGATGGCACGAAGCTGGCCTTGATCCCGGTGCCGGAGAAGGTCGCCAACCTGACCTTCGGCGGCGTGAACCGCGACGAGATGTTCATCGCGGCCTCGAGTTCGCTGTACCGGATCCGCGTCAATGCGCGGGGGATCCAGACGCCCTGAATCGCCGGGCGAGTTGGCGCCGTGGATTCATGCGGGCGCCGTTTCGGCTGGCGGTGGCTCGCGGTTCCCGTCCAGCGGCGTCGCGCCGAACTGCAGCGCCGCCAGTTGCGCGTAGAGCGGCGAGTGCTGGAGCAGCTCGGCATGCCGGCCCTGGGCGACGATGCGGCCGTGGTCGAGCACCACGATCCGGTCGGCCTGCTGGACCGTGGCGAGCCGATGCGCGATCACCAGGGTGGTGCGGTTCTGCGCGGCGTTGTCCAGCGCGGTCTGGACCAGGCGCTCGCTGGCCGCGTCGAGCGCGCTGGTGGCTTCGTCCAGCAGCAGGATCGGCGGATCCTTGAGGATCGCGCGCGCGATCGCGATGCGCTGGCGCTGCCCGCCGGACAGGCGCACGCCGCGCTCGCCGAGGAAGGTGTCATAGCCTTCCGGCAACTGCTCGATGAAGCCGGCGGCGGCAGCCATGCCGGCGGCGCGCTGCACCTCGGCCAGGCTCGCGTCGGGCCGGCCGTAGCGGATGTTGTCGAGCACGCTGCCGGAGAAGATCACCGATTCCTGCAGCACGATGCCGATCGCCCGGCGCAAGTCGACCAGCGGCACCTGGCTGGTCGGCACGCCGTTGATCAGGATGCGGCCCGACTGCGGATCGTAGAAGCGCAGCAGCAACTGGAACAGGGTGGTCTTGCCCGCGCCCGACGGCCCGACCAGCGCGACATGCTCGCCGGGACGCACCTCGAGCGTGAAGTCGGCCAGCGTGGCCATGCCCGGCCGCGAGGGATAGGAGAAGCCGATCGCGTCGAAGCGGATGCCGGCGCCGCGCGCGGGCAGCGCCGTCGTCTCGGCGGCCTGCTCGACCGGCGAGCGCGCCGCCAGCAACTGCAGCAGCCGCTCGGTGGCGCCGGCGGCGCGCTGCAGGTCGCCCCATACCTCGGCGATGGCGCCCACCGCGCCGGCCGTGAACACGGCATAGAGGATGAACTGCGAGAGCTGGCCGGCCGTCATGCGCCCGGCCAGCACCGCCTGCGCGCCGAGCCACAGCACGAACACGATGGCGACGAACACGAACACGATCACCACGGCGGTCAGCGAGGCGCGTGCCCGGATCCGCGTGAGCGCGGTATCGAAGGCGCTCTCCACCGCCGCGCCGAAGCGTTGCGCCTCGTGGACCTCCTGCGTGTAGGACTGCACCGTCGGCATCGCGTTGAGCACCTCGCCGGCCAGCGCGCTGGCATTGGCCACCTTGTCCTGGCTGGCGCGCGAGAGCTTGCGCACGCGCCGCCCGAAGGTGACGATCGGCACCACCACCACGACCAGGGTGGCGATGATGTAGGCCGACAGCACCGGGCTGGTGGTGACCAGCATCGCCACCCCGCCGAGCGCCAGCAGCAGGTTGCGCAGGCCGAGCGAGAGGCTGCTGCCCACGACCGCCTGGATCAGGGTGGTGTCGGTGGTGAGGCGCGACAGCACCTCGCCGGTCTGGGTGGTCTCGAAGAACTGCGGACTCATGCGCATCACGTGGTCGTACACGGCGCGGCGCAGGTCGGCCGTGACGCGCTCGCCGAGCCAGGAGACCCAGTAGAAGCGCAGGGCCGTGGCGGCGGCGAGGATCAGCGAGACCACGAACAGCGCGATGAAGTAGCGGTCGATATGCACGCGCTCGCCGCTCGCGAAGCCGCGGTCGATCAGGTAGCGGAACGCCACCGGCAGCCCCAGCGTCGCGCCGGCCGAGGTCACCAGGGCCAGGAAGGCCAGCGCCCAGCGTCCCGCGTAGGGGCGCAGGAAGGGGAGCAGGGCCAGCAGCGGGGTGAGGCGAGCGGGGCGGGGAGCAGTGTCCGGCATGGAGGGTCCTGGGGGTACATGGATCAAGCGCCGGGGCGGGGCGGCGCTCCTGGCGGCGTGACAGCATAGCGCTTAAATCGGTCGGTCGAACGAATCGGACCTGGCCATGCCGAGCGTCGACAGGGTCGAACTGATCCGCGGGGGGAGGCGGGCCGCAACGGCCCGTGACGTGGCGGGAGCAGCACCGCTCCCCTGAGGACAGGTCAGCCGAGTGGCTGCGCTGGAGTCAGCGAGCCCGCTCGATCACGCCGAGCGCCGCTCGCATGGGATCGGATCCGGGAAGCTTGCGTCCCGGGACCATCGCAAGGAGTGCCGCCGCATCGAAACGGCCGGCTTGCCGCGTCAGAAGTACTTGGTGAAGCCTGCGTAGACGGCTCGGTACGGGCCGTACTGCGGCGCGAAGACCCCGATGCCCGACCCGTCGCGCAACGCATACGAATCGCCGAACGCATTGACCAGCACGACACGCCCATCCACCTTGCCGATCCACGGCAGGTTCATGCGCTGCAACACCGACAGATCCACTTGCTCGTACCACGGCAGCTTGCCGGTGTTCGCGAAGCCCTCGCGCAGGCCGCTGCCGACAATGCCGTCGAACGAAAAGGTCGTCTGGTGCCATGTATAGGCGCTGCCGAACGAGATCGTCACACGCTGGTCGTGATCGAGGTTGACCCAATGGTTCGAGATGTAAGCCAGTTCGTCGGGATCGAAATTGAACTGCGCCGACGTGACGTTCTTGCCCATTGCGCGGCTCAAGGCCACGTTCAGATAGGCGGACAGGTTGCGATGCCTGTAGTTTGCCGTGAGCTCGAGTCCGTACACGCGGCCGTACTCGTAGTTGAACGGCGTGTAGATCAGCGCGCTGCCGAACTGTCCTTCGTCCAGCAGGTTGTGGGCCTTCTTGTAGTAGCCGTCGATACCGAGCGTGAGGTCCGAACCCACCTGCTGGATCACGCCAAGATCGAAATAATCGTCGCGCTCCGGCTGCACCGGGTCGTTTTGTGTGACGGCGCTGGCATTGGTGGTGCCTGCGTAGCGGCCGATCGTCGAGCTCGACACGAGTTCGAACGAGGGCGGCGTGAAGTAGCGAGAATACCCGGCGTGCAGCGTGGTGCCATCGGCGACCTTGAACACCAGGCCGATGCGCGGGCTCAACTGGTTGGCGGTGACGTACTGGTCCATGCCGTCGTATCGCACGCCATAGTTGATCGTCAGGCGCGAATTGATCTTCCACTCGTCCTGCAGGTACGCGCTATACAGGTAGCCGGTCTTGCTGCTCGCGTTGGCAACGGAGAAGGGTACGTCGGAGGTTTGATTGCCGTCGTCGTCGGCGGGGAACACCGAGACATTGTCGCGGAATTGCGCGTGCTCCTGCTGCAGGAACAGGCCCGCGCGCAGCGTATGGTGATCGCTCAGGCGGTAGGTGGTGTCGGCCTGAATGCCGTTGGCCACGTCGCTGTGAAAATCCTGGGAGGCCACCCCGTTGTAGAGCAAGTCGCCGATCGGGTCGGGGTTGAACTGGGTGCGTGTGTAGCGCGTGAAGAATGCGACCTGGTAGTCGAGCGCCGCGCCGTTGGTGCCTTGCAGGGCCACCACGGCGAAGTTGTTCAGTTCGGACTGCGTTTCGTTCAGGTTGGCCGAATTGAAGCCCGAGTTGCCTGCCAGCGAGAAATTGGGCGTCAGTCCAGGCGTGTTCGGAATCTCGAACTGATTCGAGGTGGTGCCGAACATCAGACTCAAGCGCGTTTGTGGGGTGAGCACGTAGGACAAGTAACCGAACGCATCGCCCTGGCGCGTGTGGTCGTGAAGCGGGCTGGATGACGAGGTGGGCGATTCGATGCCGAGATTGTTCACGCCCAGCGAGCCCGTGAAGTAATAGCTCAGAGCGCCCTTCGTGCCGTACACGTCGGCGCTGGTCTTCAGCGTTTGGTGGCTTCCGCCGGACACGTCGATCGATCCGCCATTGCCGAGCTCGTCACCCGATTTCGTATGGATGTCGACGATGCCGGCGGTGCGGTAGCCGTATTCAGCCGGCAGCGCGCCCGTCAGCAGGTTCACGTGGTCGATGATGCGTGTGTCGAGCGCCTGGCCGAAGCCACTGATCGGCTCAGGGATCAGGATGCCATTGATACGGTACTGCAGGTCCGCATGATCGCCGCGAACGTGCAGTTGTCCGTACGAATCGTTGGCCACACCCGGTGCCTGCAACAGCACGCGGTTGAGCGGGGTGTCCGCGCCTTGCGGCATCGCATCGATGTCCTCGCTCGTGATGCGATAGACGCTGCTGCCGGTTTCCGGTAGCAGGCCATTGCGTGCATCGTCGAGCCGCTTCGCCGTCACGCTGACGACGGAGAGTTTCTGCTCGGTGGCCGGCGCCGTGTTTGTCGCGTCCGCGAGCGTGCCATTGTCGACAGCGCCGGTCGGGTTCTGCGCGTTGGCATCGAGAGAGGCGAATGCAAGGAAAGCGAGCAGCACGGCACGCGAGATCGGAGTCGGTGTGGTCATGGATGGCGGGCACTGGCGTGCGGCACGGCGCGCACCGGCAGCGAGTTCTTAATGTTCGGGATCGAGATGATATAACGTATCAATTCACGATGAAAAACATAATATTCACGCTTGGAACGGCGGGCTTCAGAGGGGATTTGGAAAGATTTTTTCTTTCAAACTGATGGATGTCGGAAGTCGATCCGCATCTATTTTGAAAGGCGAGTATTGATTCGGATGAAACCGGATCGAGGAGAGTGCGTGGTAGCGGCCGGTTGGGGCCTGCTTCCAAGGTCACCGCCGATATGCTGCGACCGTACTCGGTCGCCTATCTTGCCGGCGTGGCATGCGACGAGTTCAAAACGCGCACGGTTGGACTCGCCACGAGCCGGCGTGAGTCCGTTGTGGCCGTATTGCGCGACGAGCTCGTCGAGGTGACGTTCGTCGACATGGAGGACCAGGCTTTCGCCGATTCGCTTTGTGGGCGCGTGCCGGCAAAGGATAGGTCACTGCAGAAGATCACGAATTGGGATGCGGGTTGCAGCGGCGGTTTGTTCTGGGTGATGCGTTAAAGTATCGGCTTCGCGGGAGTTTTGGCACACGTTGAGAGAGCAACGTCCCGCTGTTTCAGAGAAGGTCAATGAGCGAAAACCGATACACATACGACCATCGACAGAATCTTTCACCCCCGGAAGTATTCGTCTGGATCGCGTTGAACGAAACCCGCAAACAACTCGGGCTGGACGATCTCGCGTCGGCTGCGGCTATCTTGCTCGGCCAGAACGACGTCCCCGTCTCGGGGAAAGTCGGTGGCGCGGTAGAAGGAACGTCAGTCGCATCCCTCGCTGCGCGGAAACTGCTCCCATTCCGGCTCGCGCGGCGTTTGCCAACGTTGACAAAGGGCGGAGCCCTTGGAGTCCGCATTGCAATGACGAGGAGTGCCGGCGCATTCGTCGGCCGAGCGGTACCGGTCGTCGGGACTGTCCTATTGGCTCGGGACGTGTTTTTGATCATGGAGCGTTCCGTATCCACCTATAACCACATTGTGAAACCGGAAGATCGGGTGCTTTGACATGGTGGATCCCAACTGGCAGCAACTCGAAGACTTCGCCCGCGAGGAGCTGGGGCGACCGCTTTTAGGCGGGAAGCTGACGCTTCGGCCCGAAACGACGCTCGACGCGGACCTGCGCATGACTGGCCTGGATGCTGTCGAATTTATCGATAAGTGGGTGGAGCGGTTTGATATCTCGGTCAAGGAGTTCCCCTACAACCGATATTTTGGGCCGGAGAGCCTTGACGTCGCTGGATTCTTCGTCGGGCTGTTCTCAAAGCGTGCACGCGGCCCCGAGCGGGTGCCACTGACGCTTGGGATGCTGGCCGAGGCGATGCGACGGGGTCATTGGGATACGGAGGAGATTGAGGCGGCAGCCGGGCGGGCCAAATAGCCCGCGAAGCGCTCAGTCGGCGCGGTGCCAAATTCGGCGCCGAACGGTGTCAAACCGCGCGCGACGCTACAGCGGGATGATGTTGTGGCGGGTGGCATTTGAGTTGAACGGAAATGCCTACACAGCGGCTGCACGAAGTCGGAAAAGAAAAAGGGGTTACACGCTTTCGGCATGTAACCCCTTGATTCCTTTGGTCGGAGCGATAGGATTCGAACCTACGACCCTCTGATCCCAAATCAGATGCGCTACCAGGCTGCGCTACGCTCCGACGAGCCAGAGATTTTGCATCATCGGCGCACTCGGGTCAATCCCTTGTACAGATGTCATCGAAGCCGCGCTAGCATGGGCCTTTGGCAACCCCGCGAGGAGGCATCGCGATGCACCTGATTCTGTGGCGTCATGCCGAAGCCGAGGACTACGCCGCCAGCGACCTGGCACGCCAGCTCACCGCGCGCGGGCGCCGCGACGCGCAGGCGGTCGCGAAATGGCTCAAGCTGCGGCTCGAGAGCAGCGCGGTGATCCTGGCCAGCCCGGCCGTGCGCACCGTGCAGACGGTCGAGGCGCTGACCGACCAGTACCGTACCGTGCGCGAGCTGGCGCCGGGCGGCGGCGTGGCCGAGGTGCTGGCCGCCGCCGGCTGGCCCGAGGGCATCGCGCCCACGGTGGTGGTGGTCGGCCACCAGCCGACGCTCGGCGCGGTCGCCGCGCGCCTGCTGGCCGGCAGCGACGACAGCTGGTCGCTGAAAAAGGGCGGCCTGATCTGGCTGCAGAGCCGTTCACGCGAGGGCGGCCAGGCCAGCCTGCGTGCCGCACTATCGCCCGAGCTGGTCTGAGAGAGCCAAAGTATCTTTCTTCCGACTTTCTGCTAAAGTCATTTGGACGACATGTCACCAAACTGACACCGATTCGCCACGCAAGCGTCACGGCCGGTTACTACATTGGCGACCATGTCGTTCCATTCCTTACGACCAGGAAAGCCTGATGCGAGATCTGCCGACGCCTACGCTCCCATTTGCTTCGCTCCCGCTTGACCAGTCGCGTCGCCGTTTGCCGCGCGCGGCCGAAACGGTCACCTCCGAATTCCGCCTGCGCGCGGTCTGGGCGCGTACCGAGGACGAACTGCGCGAGGCGCAGCGCCTGCGCTACAGCGTATTCGCCGACGAGATGGGCGCCGCGGTCAGCGGCCCGGCCGGTCTCGACGTGGATCCCTTCGATGCCTACTGCGACCACCTGCTGGTGCGCGATCTGGACACGCTGAAGGTGGTGGGCACCTATCGCGTGCTGCCGCCGCACCAGGCGGCTCGCATCGGTCGCCTCTACGCCGAAGGCGAATTCGACCTGTCGCGCCTGGCGCATCTGCGCTCGAAGATGGTCGAGGTGGGCCGCTCCTGCGTGCATCGCGACTACCGCAGCGGCGCCGTGATCATGGCGCTCTGGGGCGGCCTGGGCACCTACATGATGCAGAACGGCTACGAAACCATGCTCGGCTGCGCGAGCGTGTCGATGGCCGACGGCGGCCACTACGCGGCCAACCTCTATCAGTCGCTCGGCGGTTCGCTGACGGCGCCCGAGTACCACGCCTTTGCGCACACGCCGCTGCCGGTGGACGAACTGCAGACCGGCACCAAGGTCGCGCCGCCGCCGCTGATCAAGGGTTATCTGCGCCTGGGCGCGAAGATCTGCGGCGCGCCGGCCTGGGATCCCGACTTCAACTGCGCCGATTTCCTGACGCTGTTCCGCCTGTCGGACATCAACGCGCGCTACGCCCGCCACTTCCTGGCCTGAGCGTTCGCCAGCCGGTCCGCGCGAGCGGCGGCAAGCCGCAAGCAACGGCACGACGATCGTCTCGTCGTGCCGTTTTTTTGTGGTGCGCCGATTGCCGGGCGGCGGGCGCGATTGAGATCAGTGGCGGTGCCGCCAGTCGAGCAGGTGATGCGCGGCGAGCCAGTGATGGATCCGGCCCTCGCCATGATGCTCGCGGCGGTATTCGCGCGATTCGAAGATGGACAGCCCGATCAGGATGATCAGGCCGATAACCAGGCCGACGAAGCCGGCGATCGATTCGATGTTCATGGCAGCCCTCCTGGCAATGCTCAGCGCCATGTCTTCATGATAGTCAATCCGTCGGCGCGGGCGGGCGGGGTCCGACGCCTGCCGCTGCTTTCCGCTAGACTCCGTCGATCGCGCGATGCGGCTGCATCGTGCCGTTCCGACTTTTTCGAGGTGACGGATGTCCCGTTTCATTCTGGCCGCGCTGGTCGCGGCGATGCTCGCCGGCTGCGTGGGCGATCCCAATCCTTCCGGCGCGAATCATCACAAGCCGCCGCCGCAGGATCCGGCCGACTATCACGGCGTGCCGACCGACATGACGCCGCCCTCGATGCTGGAAGCGCCGGCCGCACCGGCATCGCAGTAAGCCGGCCGACCTGGCCAAAGTGCCGACGCGTCGACCGGTGAGCCGAAGCTCCAGGCTTCGGCTCCAGCGCGTCTAGCTGCCGATACGACGCGCCAGCGCCGGCATCCGCAGTGAAAGCGTCACGCCGCGCGCGATCATGAAAATCGACAGCGCCAGCCACAGGCCGTGGTTGCCGAGCGGGCCGGCCAGCGCGAAGGTGGCGGAGACGAACACCGCGAACGAGATCGCCATCGCCACCATCAGCGTGCGCGTTTCGGTGGCGCCGATGAACACGCCGTCCAGCAGGAAGCCCCACACCGAGATCAACGGCATCACGGCCGCCCAGGGCAGGAAGTGGCCGGCGATCTCGCGCACGGCCGGCTGGTCGGTCAGTTGCGCGACGATCCAGCCGCCGCCCAGCGCATAGGCCAGCGAGAAGGCCAGCGCGCAGCCGACCGCCCATTGCAGCGTCACGCGCACCGCTGCCCGGAAGCTGGCGCGGTCGCGAGCGCCGGCCGCCGCGCCCACCAGCGCCTCGGCCGCGTGCGCGAAGCCGTCCAGCGCATAGGCCATGAAGGTTTGGAAATTGAGCAGCAGCGCGTTCGCGGCCAGCGTCGCGTCGCCCAGCCGCGCGCCGAGATGGGCAAACCAGCCGAAGGCCGACAGCAGGCACAGCGTGCGCACGAAGATATCGCGGTTGAGTGCCACCAGCCGCTTCAGGGCCGCGCGCTCGAAGAACTCGGCGCGGCTGGGCAGGCCCAGCCCGCGCGTGCGGCGCCAGGCCAGCAGCGCGGCGCCGAACACGAAGCCGGCCAGGTCGGCGGTGGCGGTGGCCGCGCCGATCCCGGCGACACCGCCGTCGAGTCGATAGACATAGAGCATCACCGCGGCGATGTTCACCAGGTTGATGAGGGCCTGCAGCAGCAGGCCCAGCCGCACGCGCTGCAGGCCGAGCAGGTAGCCGAGGATCGCGTAGTTGGCGAGCGCGAACGGCGCGGCCCAGATGCGGGCCGCCACATAGGCCCGCGCATTGGCCCGGACCGCTTCGCTGCCGCCCAGCAGGCCGAGCCCGATCGAGCTCAGCGGACCCTGCAGCGCGAGCACGGCCAGGCCGAGCGCGGCCGCGAGCGCCAGCGCGCGCAGCAGGTTGAGCCGCACGCCGGCCAGGTCGCCCGCGCCGAAGGCCTGCGCCACCAGCCCGGTGGTGCCCATCCTCAGGAAGCCGAAACCCCAGTAGACGAAGCCGAAGAACACGCTGCCCAGCGCGACGCCGCCCAGCACCTGCGGGCCGTCGAGATGGCCGGCCACGGCCGTGTCGACCGCGCCGAGGATCGGCTGGGTCAGGTTGGCGAGCACGATCGGCACCGCCAGGCCGAGCACGCCGCGATGGCTGATCGGCGGCCGCTCAGGCACGGCGCCGGCGTACGAGGCAGCAGTGGGCGAGGGGGAAGGAGGGGAGGCGGGCATCGCGCGGCTCAGGCGCGTTCCTGCACGCAGACCCAGGGCGATACCACCACCGCCCACAGCTCGGGATTGCGGCTCGCGTAGTCCTGGGCGGTCTCGCTCGGCATGCGCGCGACGTGGCCGGCGGCGAGCCAGCTCGTGACCTGCTCGGCCTGGTCGGCGGCGATCGCCTCGGCCACGCTGACCAGGTCGAGGTCGCGCGCGACCGACAACAGCTTGCCCTGCGCGAAGAAGCGCTCGAGGTCGCACCAGTCGATCTTGGCGGTCTCGCCGAGCAGTTGGGTATAGAGCGCGCTCGGCGCTGCGCCGGCCGCGGGAGGATTCGGTGAACTCATGGTGATGGAGGCTGGGGGCAATGGCCGTGGCGGTGGCGCGCCTCGCGGTGCTCGAAGATACGAACCCGGGAGCCTGGGAACGTTTCGCCGCCGTCGGGACGCCATCGGTGCCGGATCGCGGGGATCGCGGGCCACGGGATCAGCCGCGATTCTAGCCGATCCGCCGTCTCGCCCGTCCGGCTCACGACTCGCGCAGCGCGCGCCGGATGATTTTCCCGGTCGCCGTCATCGGCAGGCTGTCGACGAAGGCGATCGCGCGCGGGTATTCGTGCGCCGCCAGGCGGGTGCGCACATGCTGCTGCAACTCGCCGACCAGCGTCGCGCCGGCCTCGGCGCCGGGCTGCAGCACCACGAAGGCCTTGACGATCTCGGTGCGCGTCGCATCGGGCACGCCGACCACGGCCGCCATGCGCACCGCCGGATGCTTGAGCAGGCAGTCCTCGATCGGCCCGGGACCGATCCGGTAGCCGGCGCTGGTGATCACGTCGTCGTCGCGGCCGACGAAGCGGATGAAGCCGTCAGGGTCGGCGACGCCGCGGTCGCCGCTGAGCAGGTAGTCGCCGGCGAACTTGTCGCGAGTCGCGCCGGGGTTGCGCCAGTAGCCGAGGAACATCACCGGATCGGGCGCGCGGATGCCGATATTGCCTTCCACGCCGGCCGGCACCGGCTGCCCCGCCGCGTCGACGATCTCGACGCGATGGCCCGGCGCGGCCTTGCCGATCGCGCCGGCGCGAGGCGCGAACAGCCGGCTGCACGAGGACAGCACCATGTTGCACTCGGTCTGGCCGTAGAACTCGTTGATGGTCACGCCGAACACCTCGCGGCCCCAGTCGAGCAGGCCGGCGCCGAGCGACTCGCCGCCGCTGGCGACCGAGACGAGCCGCAGCGCCTGCGCTTGCGGTGGCCGCTGCGCGCTTCGCATCAGCTTCAGCGCGGTCGGCGGCAGGAAGGCGTGCGTCACGCCGTGGCGCGCCATCAGCGCGAAGGCGGCCTCGCCGTCGAACTTCTCGAAGCGGCGCGCGAGCACCGTCACGCCGTGATGCCAGGCCGGCAGCAGCACGTCGAGCAGGCCGCCGATCCAGGCCCAGTCGGCTGGCGTCCAGAACACGCGCGCGCCGCGTGGAAAGCCGTTTTGCGACATCTCCACGCCGGGCAGGTGGCCGAGCAGCACGCGCTGCGCGTGCAGCGCGCCCTTCGGCTTGCCGGTGGTGCCCGAGGTGTAGATGATCACGGCCGCGTCCTCGGCGAGCGTGTCGACCGGCGTGTAGTGCTCGGATTCGGCGGCCAGCGCCGCCTCGAAGGGCAGCGTGCCTTCGGGCGTGTCGTCGATGCCGCTGTCGATGCAGTAGACCGTGTGCAGCGCCGGCAGCGCCGCGCGCAACGGCGCGATCTTGGCGGCGCCGGCGCGGTCGGTGACCAGCGCGCTGGCCCCGCTGTCGGCCAGGCGGAATTCGAGCGCGTCGGCGCCGAACAGCGCGAACAGCGGCACCGCGATCGCGCCGGCCTTGTAGGCGGCCAGGTGGGCGATGGCGGTTTGCGGGCTCTGCGGGATGAAGATGCCGATCCGCTCGCCGCGCCCGATGCCGGCGCGCGCGAAGCTGTTGGCGAGGCGATTGGAGGCCGCCTTCAAGTCGTCGAACGTATAGTGCGTGACGGAGCCGTCCTCGCGTTCGTCGATCAGCGCCAGGCGGGCGCTGCCGTCGGCCCAGCGATCGCAGACGTCGACGCCGATGTTGTAGCGCGCGGGAATGCGCCAGGCGAAGCGCTCGAGCAGGGAGGGGTAATCGTCGGCATCGGGCAGCATCGGCGCTCCTCGCGACATCGCGCGTGATGGTTTCCGACGAGATTACACCGTATCGTCATGGGCCTACGCGATAGTCGGGGCCGCGATCATGGGTTGCGCGGCGGCCGCGCCGAATCGCGCGTACTATCGCAAGTTCAACGATTTGAAGTGAAACATGGTCTGGCTTTGGATTGCCACGGGGTTCAGCCTGCTGGGCATCGGCGCCGTCGTGTTGTTCGCGATGCGCGTCGATCCGCTGTCCGGCCGCGTCAGCGGTCGCTATCGCAAGCGCTGAGCAATCTCCTTTTCGCTTACGGCCGTTCGGGTCGCGGCCGGCGCGCGTGCACGCGCCGGCGAGTCGGCCGCATTCTCGCCTCAGCGCGCCGGCAGGTAGCGTGACGGGTCGATCGAGCGGCCGCCGTAGCGCAGCTCGAAATGCAGCGCCACGCGGTCGTTGTCGGTATCGCCCATTTCCGCGATCTTCTGGCCTTGCGTGACGGCCTGGCCTTCCTTCACGAGCAGCGTGCGATTGTGGGCATAGGCGGTCAGGAAGTCCGCGTCGTGCTTGATGATCAGCAGGTTGCCGTAGCCGCGCAGCCCGTTGCCGGCATACACCACGGTGCCGGCCGCCGCGGCCACCACCGGCGTGCCGGCCGCATTCGCGATATCGATCCCCTTGGAGCTGCCGCCGTCGAACGAGCGGACCACGTTGCCGGCCGCCGGCCAGATCAGCGAGATCGAGGCGTTCGGGCGCGGCGCGGCGCTGGCCGCGCCGCTCGACGGCGGCGGGGCCGAGCTGCCTGCGCTCGACGAGCCGGCGCCGGCCGAGCGGATCGGCGCGCCACCCGGGGGCGCCACGCGCAGCACCTGGCCGACCTCGATCGCATCGGGGTTCGTGATCGAGTTCCAGCGCACCAGGTTCGATATCGGCTGACGGTTCGCGCGCGCGATCTTCGACAGCGTGTCGCCACGCTCGACGCGATAGAAACCGGGGCCGACCGGCGCGGAGCCGCAGGCGGCCAGCACGGCGACGAGGGAAGCGACGACGAACCTTCGGGTGGTCTTGACCAGCATGAAACCTCACAGGACACCGTCGCGACGGGCACGACGGCGAAACACGAAAACCCCGGATTTTACCGGGTTCGCGGCGCGGGCCGCCGATTCGAGGTCGAGATTGCGCGGCTGGGCTTGCGCGGCATGGTGCCGCGTGGAGCTCGATGGCGCCAGTGGCGGGGAGATGAGTGACGGATTGGAAGGCCGTGGTTCAGGCTGGAGCGCTGCCCGCCGGGCCGCGCTCCATGCCGTGTGGATCGTCGCGGATCGTCTCAGCCGAACGGCGAGACGCGCATGCGCAGCGCGGCCGTCTCGGTCGCGCCGGGCGCCAGCATGCGCAGCCCCAGGCCGTTGTGGATCGCGTCGGGCAGGCCGAGCCAGGGCTCGACGCAGTAGAAGTCCGACTCGGGCTTCTCGGTCCAGGTGGTCACGGCGTACCAGGGGATCGAGCCGGGGCGGTTCAGGTCGATCTCGATGCGCCGGCGGCGGCCGGCCATGTCGACCTGCACCGGGCGCGAGGGCACGCCCTCGAGGCAATGGAAGCGATCGAGGATGCGCGCCTCGTCGAGCGTGTAGTGCGGCTCGCCCGCGATCGGCGCGCTGATCGAGCCATCGGGCTGCTGGTGGCATTGCCGCGTCGGCGGCAGTTCGATGCGGGTCCGAGCGCGTTCGTCGTGCGGCAGCGCGAAGTAGAAATGATGACCCGCGTAATAGGGCAGCGGCGTGTCGCCGAGATTGCGCGTGGTCAGCTCGACGTCGAGCGTGTGCGCGTCGACGAACTGGTAGCGCGCGTCGAAGCGGAACGCGAACGGGTAGGCCTCGCGCGTGGCTTCGCTGCTCTCCAGCGTCATGTCCACGCCGCGGCCGTCGGCATCCACGCGCGCGGCGAACGGCAGGTCGCGGGCGAAACCGTGCATCGGCAGCTCGCGTACCACGCCGGCCGCGTCGCGCCAGCGGCCGATCGTGTCGCCCACGCGATGGCGGCCGAGAAACGGGAACAGCAACGGATTGCCGCCGCGCACCTTGGCCGGCGCGCTCCAGTCGGCCTGCTCGGGCCAGAAGATGATCGGCTCGTCGCCGATGTGCCAGGACAGCAGGCGCCCGCCTGCCTGGGGGGCGATGCGCAGGCGCGCCGCGCCGTCCACGAGTTCGATGATGTCCTGCTGCTGGAAGATGGGCATGGGGTTCCTTCGGTCGGCATCGACAAGGCAAATCGGGCGGACAGCATAACGGATCGATGCGCGCTTGTGCGCTGCGGGGCGCGCCGATCGGCAGGCTTCGGTACCAGGCGGACGAGGTGATCGGCAAAACTTGCTCGGGGGAAACCCGTGTCGGGAAATTGCGGGTAGCAATCTGACGGACCGTCAGGATAATGACGTCAACCGGTTACGTTTCGTTACACCGGACTTGGCTATCGGGAGTCGGCAGCATGGATCTGGCAATGGCAATGGGCATCGCATTGTTCGGCATGTTCACGGGCAGCACGGTGCTGTTCTTCTACCAGCTCGGTCGCTGATTTCGTCGCGCGACGGAGCCTGTTCCGTCGCTGTCTGCCGGCTCGCCGTCCTCGGACCGCGGGCCGCTTGTTTTTCATGATCATTTCAATTTGCTGACAACGCGGTTCCAGTGTCGATGATCGCGGCATCGAGGCGCCATTCGGCTTGGCGCTCCTTATGCTGCTGTGCATAATCGGGGCGCTGCCGGCGATCCTGCCGGCTTTTCCCCTCCATCCATCGACAAAAGGACTGACGCGTGAGCCTCTGGTTTCTGGTATTTCTGAGCGTCCTGCAGGGCGTGACCGAACTCTTCCCCGTCAGCAGTCTGGGCCACACGCTGCTCGTGCCGGCCCTGATCGGCATGCATATCGACAAGCACGCGCCGCAGTTGCTGCCGTTCCTGGTCGCGCTGCACCTCGGTACCGCGCTCGCGCTGCTCTGGTATTTCCGCGCACGCTGGTGCGCGCTGGTGCGGGGTTTCTTCGCTTCCTTCGCGGGGCGCCCCAACGACGACGCGCACATGATGTGGGCGCTGATCATCGGCACCATCCCGGCCGGGCTGGTGGGGCTGCTGCTCGAGAAGAAGATCGAGCATGTGTTCCATGACCTGCGGATCGTGGCCGGCGCGCTGATCGTCAACGGCATCCTGCTGTGGTGGGGCGATCGCCTGCAGCGCTCGCGCGTGCATCGCGCGCCCGAGAAACTCGGTTTCGGCCGGGCCTTCCTGGTCGGCCTCGCGCAAGTGGGCGCGCTGATCCCGGGTTTCTCGCGCAGCGGGCTGACCATGATCGCCGGCAACGCGGCGGGGCTCACCACCGAGAAGGCGGCCGAGTTTTCGTTCCTGCTGGGTACGCCGATCATCCTGGCCGCCGGCGTGCTCGAGTTGCCGAAGCTGTTCCATGCACCGGATCAGTTGGCCGATGCCGCGTTGGGTGGCGTGCTGACGGCGATCGCCGCCTACCTGAGCGTGCGTTTCCTGATGCGTTATTTCGAGGGGCGCGGGCGGCTGGCCGCGTTCGGCGTGTATTGCGTGCTGGCTGGATTGTTCTGCATCGGCTGGTTCGCGTTCCATCCGCAGCCGGTTTGAGTTGAGGTGCAGCGGGGCGGCCGCGGCGCGGCCGATTTCGACGGCCGGGCCCTGCCGCCCCGTTTTACGCTGGCTGCCCGGGAGCGATCGGGTATAATTGCCGGCTCGGGTTTTTCTCGCGGAGCGGGTTTCGTGCTTTGGTGGGAACGGCCCGATCGGATGGTTCGCCGTGGATCGTCCGCATCTCTCTTCGGGCAGTGCATCGGCGCTGCCTGTCTCACGACCGCCCTTAGCTCAGACGGATAGAGCAACGGCCTTCTAAGCCGTAGGTCACACGTTCGAATCGTGTAGGGCGGGCCAGTCAAATCAACGGGTTAGCCCGATCCTCGATAATCTGATTCACAACATTTGGACTCCATGTAGGCACTGTGTAGGTGTTGGCGACCAACATGGACCTGGAGCGATTCAGGCCTGCAGCAACGTCGCCGATGTGCGAACTATGTTGATCGGACGTCCGTTCATCGAGATTGCCCGCGAACAGAGGTGGCCTCACTCGTTCGGACAGTTTTCTGAGATTTTTAAGTGGAACGTCCGAGGCGATCATGCTGCCGATTTGATGGCAGGCAGCGTCGCGAAGTATGCCTCATCCGGCGTCCGATCCGCCAGGCTCGAATGAGGCCGTTTCCGGTTGTACAGCTCGATGTACTCGCCGATGGAGCGCCGGGCATGGCTGACCGACTCATAGGCTTTCAGGTAGACCTCTTCGTACTTGATGCTGCGCCAGACCCGCTCGACGAACACGTTGTCGCGCCAGCAGCCCTTGCCGTCCATCGACAGCCGGATGTCTCGGCCCAGCACGGCCTCGGTGAACGCGCTTGCCGTGAACTGGCTACCCTGATCGGTGTTCACGATGTCCGGCAGTCCGTAGCGAGCGAACGCTTCTTCCAGCGCCTCCACGGCGTGCGAGGCTTCCAGGGTGATCGCTACCCGGTGAGCAAGCACTTTACGGCTTGCCCAGTCCACCACCGCCGTCAGGTACACAAAGCCTCGTGCCATCGGAATGTAGGTCGTGTCGAGCGCGAACACCTGATTGGCGCGGTCGATCTTCATGCCGCGCAGCAGGTACGGCCAGATTTTGTGCTTGGTGTTGCGGCGGCTCGTGTTCGGCTTGCAGTACAACGCCTCGACGCCCATGCGTTTCATCAGCGTGCGCACGCGGCGGCGGCCGACTTCATGACTCTCTCGGCGCAGCAGGCGGGCCAGCATCCGCGCGCCGGCGAACGGAAACTCCATGTGCAATTCGTCGATCCGTCGCATCAGCAGTTGATCCGCTTCGCTCGCCGGCTGCGGCCGGTAATACACGCTCGATCTCGCCACGCCGACCAGACGTGCCTGCTGCGCAATCGGCAAAGCATGCTTACGGTCGATCATTTCTTTGCGCTCAGCAATCCCGCCTTGGTGAGCGCGCTTTCTAAAAATCGTTCTCCAGCGTCAACTGGCCGATCTTCGCGTGCAGCGTCCTCAGGTCCACTGGCGGCTCGCTCGGTGCCGCGCCCGCCGTGCCAAACACGTCGGCCGCACGCTCCTGCAACTGCCGCTTCCATTCCGTAATCTGGTTCGGATGCACATCGTATTGCTGTGCCAGTTCGGCCAGCGTGCGCTCGCCCTTGACCGCAGCCAGCGCCAATTTCGCTTTGAACGCCGCTGAGTGCGTCCGTCGGGTTCTCTTCGTCATTTCCTCGGTCCCTTTCCAGCATTATCGCTGGCTCAGGCCACGGGCGCTCCACTTAGCCGACTGTCCGAATTCGCGCAGCCACCTCTGGGAAGAAGTCATCTCGTTCGTCCGGATTTCGATCAGGGTGACTTGCCTGACGTTGGGCGAGGTGCGTTTATTCCACGTCGGTGCTCGAGGCGCGGACCCGAATGTGCACCGGCGGCAGGTGAACCTCCCCTGGCCGGTGCCTATCTCGTTTCCGTATCGATGGTTGCCGGATGCATTGCGTCAGCCGATCGCGCTCTCGAATTTGCGCCCGTCGACATCGATCAGGCGCAGCCTGGCTGCCTTCGCGAGATCGGCGGCATGTCCGTCTGGAAGTGCCAGTGTGACGAATGCCGCGGCGCCCATCGGGGCACGCAGTCCGAACGGGCCGGGGCCGAACTGGTTGTAGGCGTAATCGTTGGTGAAGGCCGATTTGGGCACGTGCGAGAGTTGATCCGCATCCCATCGAAGCAGCGGCTGGCCGTTCGCGTCGAGCACCACGGCTTGCACGATATGCACCGGCGCCTCCGGCGTGCCGGCATCGAGCGTGGCGTGGAATCGCAATCCGCCCGGCGTCAGCGAGACCTGGCTCAGTGTGACATGATGCGCGGTCGGGCTGACCGGGCCGCTGTGAAAAGGCGTCACCACGGAGCCACGATAGTAGCTGTAGGTACTCACGTCGAACACCACCACCACCGCCAGGACGGCTAGCGCGAGCTTGCGCATGCCGTGTTCACCGAGCGGCAAGGGCAGGGCACCCGAGGCCCAGCGGAACAGCGCGCTTTGCGCGCGTGACGGCCGTTTGCGCAACAACACGTTGTCCAGCGTGTATGCCCCGCCGCCGCCGAGGAACAGCGTCGCGCCCATGGCGAGATTGCAGGCGGCCATGGTCCATTCATCGATGCAGGTGGCGCCCTGCCAGCCGAACATCAGCATCAGCATCACCGAGAATCCCATCGAAGCCAGCGCTGCCGCGCGCGTGTAGAGCCCGGCCATCAACATCAGCCCGACGATCAGTTCGGCCGCGCTGAACACGATCACGCCGGCATACAGGACCACGAAGTGATGGAGCATGTAGCTGATCACGTGGTCCATGCCGAGCAGCGCGCCGGGCAGCGCCGTCTGGAACTTGTTTGCCATCCAGTGCGTCGCGTTGGGATTGAGCTTGCTTGGTGCGTAGATGAAGCGTCGGGAACCGCCGCCCCAATAGATGAAGCCCTGGATCACGCGCACCGCGATCATCGACAGGGCACTGGCCCGGACGGCGGTGCGGCTCGCGCTGGCGTCCGGTGCCTGCGGCTGGTATCGCGAGTTGGGGAAGGTTGATGGAGTCATCGCTGTGTTGGTCAGATGAAGGGAATGGAATGGGTCCGATCGCGCGATGCCGGGTGGCGGCCGCGGACGAAGGGATACACGCAGCGTATCGGCCCTCGCGCATCAGGAAAAATATCTTGCTGGCATTCGAGCGATGCCTTTTTCTTATCCGACTCGTTCCGGTCGTCAGGCCATGTGTTCAAGTCATGGCAGCGATGCCAAGCCGGTATTTTTCCAAGCGTTCGGCTCTCCGTACACTGCAAGGCACCCGGTACCTCCTTGCAATCGACATGAGCCAACATGAAACGCAAACGGTCCTTTCCATCCGGCATTGGACCGAGACTCTCTTCAGCTTCACCTGCACGCGCAGTCCGTCATTCAGGTTCGAAAACGGCCAGTTCACGATGGTCGGACTCGAGGTGGAAGGGAGGCCGTTGATGCGCGCCTACAGCATCGCTAGCGCGAACTACCAGGACGATCTCGAGTTCTTCAGCATCAAGGTGCCAGACGGCCCATTGACCTCGCGGCTGCAGCACCTGCGCGAGGGCGATCCGGTCTTGATCGGCAAGCGCCCGAGCGGAACTCTGATTGTCGATAATCTGCTGCCCGGCAGAAACCTTTGGATGTTGTCGACCGGCACCGGGCTCGCGCCATTCCTGAGTGTGATTCGCGATCCCTCCGTGTACGAGCGCTTCGATCGGATCGTGCTCACGCATACCTGCCGTCAGGCTCGCGAACTCGCCTATCGCGACACCATCACGCAAGCACTGCCGAATGACGAATGCCTAGGCGAGTTGGTTCGCGAAAAGCTGGTCTATTACCCGAGCGTCACGCGCGAAGCATTTGAGCATCGCGGACGCATCACTGAGCTGATCGCATCGGGCCGTATTTTCAGCGATCTGGGCTTCGCACCTTTTTCATCCGGCGATGATCGTCTCATGTTGTGCGGTAGCGCACAGATGCTCAAGGACACCCGGATGCTTCTGGAAGACCGTGGGCTCGAGGAGGGCAGCCAGTCCTCGCCCGGTCATTTTGTGGTCGAGCGCGCCTTTGTCTCGTGAGGGGGTGGTTATTCCCGTCTTTTCCCTGAAAAAATCGATATGAAAATCATCCATGTAGCCGCCGTGGCGGTTTTGTCCGCCAGCCTCGCCTCGGCCGCGCTCGCGCAGCAACCGGATCAGGTGCCGGGTTTTTGGACGACGCCCACGATTTCGGGCTACGGGCCGATTCATTATTTGCCCGATGCGGCGTTCAAGCCAGACCCGAAGCAGTCGTATCGCATCGTGTTTGCGCTTACTCAGGGCACCAAGTCGCCCGACCAAGTGAATCCGGCACTCGACCATGTGGCGCGCACGGTGAACCTCTATGAAGCTGCGGGGGTGCCGCCCTCGCACCTGAAGTTCGTTGCCGTCGCTTATGGAGCGGCCACGCCGAGCATGCTCGACGACGCGCATTACCGCAGCGCCTATGGCACAGCGAACCCAAATCTGCCGCTGATCGCATTGCTCAAGCGAGCCGGCGTGACGGTCGCGGTTTGTGGACAGGCGGTGGCCGAACATCACTATGACTACGGCTGGATCGCCACGGACGTGACGCTCGCCCTGTCCGGGCTGACGACCGTCACCACCCTGGAAACCGAGGGTTATGCCCTCATGCCGCTCTGATACTCGATCCCACGGAACCCAAGCATGATGATACGTATTGGCAAGATTCTGGCCGCCTGTCTGGCAGGCGCTCTCGGTACGCTGGCGGTGATACCGGCACATGCATCGGCCGAAGACGAGCCGGCAAGTCCCGTCGCCGCGTCGTTCAGCGTGTCGCCGCCGTGGCAACACGGGGCGAACGACGATATCGACATGGCACGCCGGGGCCTTTCCTTCACCGAGCCGGACGCGGACAATCTCGCCGACTTCCATGGCGACCCGCTCGCTGCGCAGTTGTCGCTCTACGTAGGCGGCAATTATTTCTTCGCGATGGCACCCTTGGTACAGGCATTCGAGCGCACCTATCCGCAGTATCGCGGGCATGTGTACTGGGAGACGCTGCCTCCGGGGCTGCTGGTTCGGCAGATGGAGGCGGGTGGTACCGTGACGGTGGGCAATATGACCTGGACGGTGAAACCTGACGTCTACCTGGCCGGCCTGAAAGCCGTTCAAAAGCAAATCGACGCAGGAAGCCTGGTGGCGCCCGCCGTACCTTACGTCACCAATACGCTGACGATCATGGTGCCCAGGGGCAATCCCGACCATATCGACGGGCTCGCCGACCTCGGCCGGAGCAAACTGATGCTTGCCATGCCGAATCCGGCATTCGAGGGAATTGCGCGACAGGTGAAGGCCTCGCTCGCGAAGGTCGGTGGCGATGCCCTGGTGCATGAGGTGTACGACGCCAAGGTGACCGACGGCACGACGTTGCTGACGCATATCCATCATCGTCAGACGCCGCTTTGGATCATGCAGGGCAAGGTGCGGGCCGGCGTGACCTGGCAGTCCGAAGCGGTGTTCCAGGAGCAGGTTGG
The DNA here is from genome assembly GCF_007828315.1 of Burkholderia sp. SJZ089. Classification (NCBI taxonomy): domain Bacteria; kingdom Pseudomonadati; phylum Pseudomonadota; class Betaproteobacteria; order Burkholderiales; family Burkholderiaceae; genus Burkholderia; species Burkholderia sp. SJZ089. The sequence goes on from NZ_VIUM01000006.1 coordinate 432,504, forward strand.
CCATCCGATCAGCCACGTCGACATACCCGCGGCCGACAACACCACCGCCGTCTACGCGGCGGGCATGGCCGCGCATGCGCCGCATCGGCAAGCAGCCCGGCGCTGGCTCGATTTCATTCGGTCGCCGCAGGCGCTGACCATCTTCGAACGTTACGGATTCAAACCCTACATGGGCGGGGCGAGCTGAGCGCCGGTATGGCACATCACTTTGGTTGAGTCCGAAACCAGGCGGGATCGCCCATCTTTTGGGCGACCGCCTATGGAGCCAGGCATGTATCAGTACGACCAGTACGACCAGACGATCGTCGACGAACGCGTCGCGCAGTACCGCGACCAGGTGCGTCGCCGGCTGTCGGGCGAATTGAG
>NZ_VIUM01000007.1:0-426449 GCF_007828315.1 Burkholderia sp. SJZ089
TTGTAGCTGTCGGCGCCTCGCATGCGGTCTTCGCGTCTCGGGATCAGGGTGGCTATATCGTGACGAATCGGTCGAGGTATTTCAACGGCCTGCTAACGATCCAGCCCAGGTCAAGCGCCGTGGTGCTCGCAAGTCGATGGTGGCTCACCATTCAACGGAGCATGGCATTCGGGCGTCACCACTACGAGGCGTTCACAGAAGTTCGAGCGCTAGCGCGATGCCCTGCCCTCCGCCAATGCACAGCGTCACGATCCCGCGCCGCCCGCCGCCACGCTGCAACTGATGCAACAGCCGCGTGGTCAGCACCGCGCCGCTCGCACCGATCGGATGACCATGAGCAATCGCGCCACCCTCTGCATTTACAACGTCTTCCGCAAAGCCGAGCTCGCGCAGGCACGCCAGTGCGATCGCCGCGAACGCCTCGTTGATCTCCACGCGATCGACATCGGATACTGACCAGCCGGCGCGTGCAATAGCCTTTCGCACCGCGGGAATCGGGCCCAGGCCGAAGAAGCCGGGGTCCACGGCTCCCACGCCATAACTGACCAGCCGGGCCATTGGTGTCAGGCCATTGCGTTCGACCCAGCTTCGCTCGGCGACGACCAACGCAGCTGCACCACTGTTCAGGCCGGGCGCGTTGCCTGCGGTAATCGTCCCGTCCTTGCGAAAGGCCGGTTTGAGTCGGGCCAGCGATTCGGCGCTGGTGTCTGGCCGATTGTGCTCGTCGCGGACAAACACCGTCGGCCCTTTGCGACCCGGCACTTCCAGCGGCACGATTTCGGCATCGAAGAAGCCGGCGTCCTGAGCCTGTGCAAAGCGTTGCTGAGAGCGCAGCGCCCAACGATCCTGGTCCTCGCGAGAGATGCCACACTTCGCCACCAGGTCTTCAGTGTGCCAGCCCGAATGCTGGCCGCTAAAGGCATCGTTGAGGCCATCGAGCAGCATGCTGTCGAACAACGTTACGTCGCCCATCCGGGCACCCCAGCGCCCTTGCGGCAGCAGATAGGGGCTGCGATCCATGTTTTCCATGCCACCTGCGATCGCGCATTCGATCATGCCTGCCCAGATTTCGGTGGCCGCACTGGCGATGGCTTGCGCGCCTGACCCACACACGCGGTTGACCGTTAGCGCCGGAACGTCGACCGGCAATCCCGCAGCGATGCCGGCCTGCCGCCCCGGATTCATCTTTACACCGGCCTGAATGACATTGCCCATGACGAGCGAATGGACCTTGTCGGCGGGCAATCCTGCGCGCTTGAGGCTTTCACGGATAACGGCAGCGCCAAGAGTCGGCGCTGGCACGTCCCGAAGGGCCCCGCCGTAGGTGCCAATTGCGGTACGTACCGGGCTGCACAGGACAACTTCAACGTTGCTCATGAGCTTGCTCCTCAAAGGAAGGACGTGGGATCGGGTTATACGGCAGGTCGCGCGGGCCAATACAGTGCTGGTGCGACGGTGCCAAGGGTCGTCCCACCTTTCTTCAGGTTCAGATGACGCGATGGGTTTGTACGGGGCCTGGGCGCCCATACGGTTCTGTTTCCGCATTGACGGCCTGCCATGATGGCAGGGGCAGTCGCAACCTTTTTGACGTATGTCAAGACGGGTATCTCACGACACGTACCCGTCGCGCAACGAGGTCATCGACTATCTGGCGCGATATGAGGACCGTTATCACTTCCCTGTCCGGCGCCCCGTTCATGTCAAATCGGTTTCACGCGCTCAGGATGGCCTGCTGGTCACCACCGATCACGAAGAATCGCTGGCAAGGGCAGTCGTGAGCGCGACCGGCACCTGGAGCGCGCCCTATGTCCCGGACTACCCAGGACGCGAAAACTTTCGGGGTCGCCAGATGCATTCGGCGCAATATCGCAATCCTGACGATCTGCACGGACAAAACGTGCTGGTGGTGGGCGGCGGCAACTCAGGCGCACAAATCCTGGCAGAGGTATCGACCGTCTGCAACGCTACGTGGGTGACATTGCAGGAACCCGTTTTTCTTCCAGACGACGTGGATGGCCGGGTCTTGTTCGAACGCGCGACAGCCAAATGGCGGGCTCTGCGCGACGGGCACACGATGATGGCGTCGGTAGGAGGATTGGGCGACATCGTCATGGTGGCCCCTATACGGGAGGCGCGTGCGCAAGGCGTTCTGCACGCAATGCGTCCGTTCAGCCGTTTCGGTACAGACGGCGTCGTCTGGAGCGACGGCACGCATTCCCGCGTCGATGTCGTGATCTGGTGCACCGGGTCCCGCCCCGCGCTCAAACATATTGACCCACTACAGATCTGTGGCGCCGACGGATTGCCGAGCACAGATGGGACGCGCGCCAGCGACGAGGAACGCTTATGGTTTGTCGGTTACGGCGAGTGGTGCGGCGCCGCCTCTGCGACGCTTGTCGGTGTAATGCGTAGCGCTCGCGACGCGGCGGCGGACATAGCCCAATATCTGCGCGCTATACAACCGCGCAGCACGTCGGCCCCGTGGCCGATAATAGGGGCATCGCAAATGAGGCATTACCCTCATTGAACTCTTTCTGCGATGGTCCCGCCAAGCTCAGTTCGGCGCAGCCAATACGCCGATGCGGTACCTGGTCATCAACTGGTCGGCGTAGGGTGAGTGTGGGCGACCCTTAGCCTTGGTCTCGTAAGCCTCGCTGGCCTCCTTGCCGCACCAAGGTACAAAGACGGAAGAATCTGCGGGATGTTGCGGCACGTATGCGGTGAAGTCATAAACCTGACCTCGAATAGCCATCCAGCAGTCTTTGCCTGTGGCATGGCGCGCAATCTCAGTCAGCGTAAAGCTCTTTTCGGGTGCTGCGACTGCCTGCGTATCGGGCGATTCAGTTAGCGAAAGGTCAGCCGCCCAGAATCCGCCTATGGCCAGCCAGAAAAGCATCGTGGAGATAATGAAAAGGCGGCGCATTAGCGGAAGTCGAAGCTCTCGTAGTGGATGGATTGAACAGGCTGACCTAGTTCACGGAGCGTCGTGGTGACGGCATTAACCAGCCCGACTGGGCCACAGATTTGCACCTGTCTTTTCGGGAGGTCGGTCACCCGGGATAACATGGCCAGCACATCAGGCGGAGACTCGCCGCAGGCTTGCGCTATGAGCTCGAAACCCGGGGAGAGGCGAGCCCGGTCCTTCAACTCGTCAAGGAATGCACCATCGCTCTCGTCACGGAATACGTAGATCAGGGTCGTCGTCGCCTTGGGCATTTCCCCGCTACGGATCGCTGCCATAAAAGGAGTGATACCTATACCGCCTGCAATCCAGAGTTGCGGCCTGTCTTCGTTGTCTGCCAAAAACCGACCAAAGGGCCCCTGCAATCGCACCAGCGCGCCTGGCTTCAGAGACTGGATGCGACTGGTGCATGGCCCCAGGGCTTTGATGGCGACCGAGAGCGCACCGCCCGGACCGATCCTGCTGACAGAAAAGGGATGGAATTCTCCGCAACCCCGATAGGCAGGACCATCGACAAATGCCGCAAGCACGAACTGCCCAGGAGCAATCACCAGTGCGCCTCCACACGGAGCGAGCGACGCCTCCACGACACCGGCAGCATTCGATGCAACCTGAGTGACCCGGAAGGGATGGGAAGTCAGGGCACTGTCGGTAGCCAGCAACCGCCATATGAGTGCCATTGCTGCGAGCGCCATGAACCCGAGTGAGGCTCCTGGTTCATCCAGCAAAGCGAAGATATGGGACAGTCCGCCAATCACGCCTATGGCAGCGAGGAAGTGACATACTCTCCAGCGCCGATAGCCGATGCGCCTGCTGAAAGTGGTCGCGAGGCCGGCCATCAGAAAGAGTAGCCCAAACCAGCCCAACCACTCAGGCCAATTCAGATGCCACGGTGCAATGGCCAGCCATGCCGCGTGGGGCGACTCCTCCAGCGCGGCCATACCCAACACCAACGGGTGACACAGAAGCAGTGTGTAGCCGATGACACCGCTGCGATGATGCCACTCGTACATCAGATCTAGCCCGCCCATTAAGGCAGCCCAGCGCGGCTCGCGTACCATCAAGGCCAGGCCGCCCACCAGCAAGCCGGTTCCTGCCCAGGCTGTAACGATAGCGGTGGCACGCAAGAGCCGGACATTCGCTGGAAAACCCCACCACGCACCAGCCAGACTGAGCGTGACAAGGAAAGCGGGTGCGACCAGGCTGTACGCTCCGATGCGTCCTTGTCCGGTGTTCATGGATGACCATCAATTTGCGGCAACTGATTCGAAAGTAGTCTGCTCGCACGCTGTCCTCGTCCGTGTGACGCAGATCAACGCTACGCTCGGCAGCAACCTCTGCCACGTTTACTCCCGGGAACGCGCCCCAGGTCGTCGGTCAGCTTTCATCGCCTTTGCGGCCGTTCCAAGGGCAGGCATACTTCCTCTTTGAACGGCAGGTTGTGGCCGAACACGGTCGGCCGCTACTCAGCAACGCGCGACCGGCGCAGTTCGACCCGAAGCGCTCGTTCGACATAGCCTGAAGCCGACATTCAACGGCCATGAAGAGACTTGGCCGATACCTCTGAGATAGAGATATCGGCAGTCCAAAAAAATATCTGTCAGTTTTGACATAGTGTTCGGAGCTCCCAGCTAGAATCGGGTCGATTGTTAAAGATCTATACCGGGCGTCGACTGTGGGACTGTTCGTTCCTGGCCGGAAGCCCGCGAATGCCGCAGGCTGCTCCCAACCCGTTTCTGCCCTTCCACCAACAGCAATCAAAAGCCCCTCGCTACCCGATTTCCACCAACGTCACCCCACTAAATCGTTACAATCGCGCACCTCCCCCTTCGACAGCATCGAATTCGAAACATGCTGACTTCCTATTTCTGGAGCGGCGACGCCATCCGCAGTCGACGCGTCAGTGACATCGTTCTATCAGGCACGGTCGACGTGCCTGTTCCCTCCGCACGCGTGCTTGCCGATTGGGAAAGAGAGACATCGTCGCGGCTCGTACTGGAACCAGGGGATGTCGAGGCAATGCCTTTGGCGCGAACGCAAGCGCGCTGGCCGGACTACAAGCGCTGCGTGCAGGCAATGTCCGACTGGACATGCGCAATGGGGCTGCCCACCGTGCTTGCTTCCAGCGACGTAGCCCTCATGGCGTGTCGTGGCGCGAGGTACCACCATGACGGTGCGCAATATGGCGGTGCGGCCTTCTGCAATCTCTTCCTGAGCGAGGACCGGGGGCTGGACTTGCATTTTCCCTCCACGGGCCATCGCATCCCCCTGACCCGGGGAACAGCCGTGATATTCGACACGGGCCAGCCTCATGGCGTCATCCAGCGCCACAGTAGCGGCTTTAACGCGGTCGATTTCGCGCCGGACCAGGATTGCATCCAGATATTCCTGACTTGGGAGCTTCCCATCGAAGACGCCCAGGTTGGGCAAGCGCTCGAGGTCGTCTTCGACGTTGCCCCAGCGACCGCGCTGCACCTGGATGAGGAGCAAGTCTGGTCGAACGGCGCACCGGCCGCTGTGTGCCCGGAATCTGGTCGCTGGCACCGGATTGACTAATTGTTCACGTCGAATCCTGGCGTTACCGTGGCACGCTGGACGAACTTCTGTTCAGCAAGATAGCCGGTCAAGCGAAAAAGTCGTCACTTGAGCGAACAGACCGCCGGCACGACGATTTCTTCACCCCCGTTGCGTCGACCGGTTGAATCCGCAATGTCCACCTGACGATCCCGAGCGCGTTGCTCGCGGTAGTCGGACAGCGGCAGCCCGCCCTGTCCGAAATCATCGATCTCGTGTTCGTGGAAAACAACGGTCGTATCTTCATGCGGCTTGCCCATGACGGTAAACAGCAGGTCGGCGATACCTTTGTACACGGCGGCTTTCTGCTCGCGGGTCGTGCGCTCCGCGCCAGGACTGGTACCCTCGCGCGTCACCAGGATGTTCACGATCGGCATACGGTTCTCCGGAAAGAAGGGAGGCGCTCGTTGCGCGCCTCCCGTGCAGGTCAACGCCCGGCGATCAGTCCGCCGTCGACGTGAAGAATTTCGCCGGTCGAGAAGGCGGCGTCCTCGAGGTAGAGCACCGCTCGCACGATATCCTCGACCTCACCCAGCTTGTTCATGGGATGGAAGGCGGCCAGCTTCTCCACCATGCTCGGATCGTGCATGGGAGTGCGGATGACGCCCGGCGCCACCGCGTTCACGCGGATGCCGCGCGTGGCATATTCGATCGCCATGCTCTTGGTGGCGGAATTCATCCCGCCCTTCGTCAGCATCGCGATGAATGCGGGGGAAAGCGAGCTGGCGAATTCCGCCGTCGAGGCCGTGATCTGGACGACATGTCCGCTGCCCTGCTTCAACATCACCGGAATGACCTGCTGGGTGGTGAAGAAAAAACCGTCGAGGTTGGTCTTCAGCTTGAGCCGGTAATCTTCCTCGGTATAGTCGGTGAATGCCTTGCCGATAAAGATGCCGGCGTTGTTCACCAGCGTGTCGATGCGGCCAAATTTGTCCAGGGCTGCCGCGACCACGCGCTTGCCTGTCTCCGGGTCACCGATGTCGCCCGCGACGGTCACGACATCCGGATCGGCCGAGGGCTGAATCGAGCGCGACGTGGCGACGACGCCGTAGCCACGGGCGCGAAAACCGTTGACGATGCCCTCGCCCATTCCCTGCGAAGCGCCGGTGACAATGGCTACCTTCTTTTGACTCATGATCTTTCTCCTGACTGTTGATTGAACCCGGATGCCCTTGCATCTCGTGGTATGGCAAGCAGGTTATCGCTGGACTTCGGGAAAGAGGAGTCGCTATCCTTGCGCAATGACTGATAGAAAACGCACAGAATTCGACTGGCAGGACATGCGGATTTTCCTGGCGCTGGGACGCTATGGAAGCCTGTCCGCCACGGCACGCGCACTGCGCGTCAATCATGCGACGGTGGCCCGCCGTGTCCAGTCGCTCGAGGAGAGCGTGGGTCGCAAACTGGTCGAGCGCAGGCCGGAGGGATACGTGCTGACGCCGGCCGGAAAAGACGCCTTGCAGGTGGCAGCGGAAATGGAATCCGCGGCGCAGACGATGCGGCATTCAGGGGCAGGCGAAGACGACGGCAGCCTTCGAGGCCTGGTGCGCATCAATGCGCCGCCCGCGCTGTCGCAGGGCTTCCTCCTTGCGCGCCTCACCCAGCTCACCGAGTCCCATCCCGGTATCGACATCGATCTCGCGACCAACCTTCGTTCGGTCAGCCTCGACCGTCACAAGGCGGATATCGCCGTGCGCGTGGGCAGCCTCGTCGACGCGGACCTCATCGCCAAGCCACTCGGCAGCATGGCATTCGGCTTCTATGGCGCGACATCGCAGTGCGAACGAATCGAGCGCGGAGAACCGCCCGTGTTCGTGAGTTTCAACGAGGAAAGCGCCGACATGCCGGGCACGAGCTGGCTGAGGCAACAATTCCCACACGCTCGTGTGTCGCTGCGTGCCGAGAATCACATCCTGCAAGCCATTGCGGCGCGCGACGGCGCGGGGGTGGCCCTGCTCCCCCACTACCTGGGCCGATGTCTACCTGGACTGAGCCCGTGCGCGCTGGGGCCAACGCCTCCTTCGCGAGATATGTGGCTGCTCATACGCAGGCAGGACCGGAACGTGCCGACGCTGCGCGTGGTGATGCAGCACCTGATCGATGCCTTCAAGGAAAGCGAAGCGCTTTTCGATGCATGAGGGTTCGATGCATCGGGCCTGCGGAGTGTTGCTGGCCAAGGCTCAGGAAGCGGCTCGGGTGGTTGTTTGCTTTCGATCCGGAGTGGTCTGTCGGCTCGCCCTAAAAGCAATCGTTGACGATATGGAGAGTTTTACGAAAAAAAAGTAACCTTCCGAGATCCGCCTACCCACGTCGCGTGCGAAATGGATCTAGCTCGCCTTTCCCATCTATTCGGCCACCATATCGACGGGGCTGTCTTGGTGCAAGATGGTATCAACAAGATCTACCGCATCGAGAAGAGCGGCGCTCAGCCGCGTTATTTGCGGCTCTTTCGGCGGAGTGGCCGATCGCGAGAGGAGATTGATTTTGAACTTCATCTCCTCCACCAGCTTCCTGACATGGTCGGGGTGGCGGTGGCAAGACCGCTCCCGAACGTAGACGGCGCCCTTCTCTCGGAAGTGCTCGACGAAGATGAAACGCGTCTGGCTTGCATGTTCGAGGCGGCGGAAGGGTGGGTACCCAGGTCGGATGTAAGCGACATGAAGCAGCTAGGGCAAGCGCTAGCCATTCTCCATGAGGCCGCTCGTCGAGTTCCTTTGCCCTTTTCAAGGCCAATGGATCCTTCTGCAACCATTCGGGATTCCATCAGGTCTTTGGAGAAAATCGGGGCAACGGGTCTGGCTATCGCACAGCAGATTGAACGGGAATGCACCCATCTGCCATCCACGTTGACTCGTTCCACCTTGCCGTTCGGGCCCTGCCATGGCGATGTATGGGCAGGCAATGTACGAATGCTCGACGAGAAAGTTACTTTTTTCGACTTCGATGAATGTGGGTTCGGCCCCTACGTAATGGACCTTGCGACGCCTGCATGGCACCTTATCGTTCAGAAGAGATCGGAGGCAGGAACGCTTTGGAACGCGTTTCTTGGTGGCTATGAAAGTCAGCGTCAATTGCACGATGCCGAAAAAGAAGTCCTGCACTGCGCCATCATGCTTCGGCATATTAGCTCCCTACTATCCCTGGCGCGCTTCTGCACCTTACCCGAGGCGCTCTGGATTGATACGGCCGAGAGAACCCATTCGATTATCTCGGGATTCAAGGGTGCCAATCCGAAATTCGGCTTCCTATAGGAAAATTCATGACGCGACAGCATATTCAAAGCAGAGCTTGTTGGCGAGTTGGTTGCACGCCCGACATATCCGTTTGGCGATCGCGCAACCGGCATTCCGCGAAAATCTCCGGGCAACTGATGGCATCAACCCCATCTCGGGCGGCGAGCCGAACTGGATCAAAGCGTAAGGATTCCGTCGTCGCAACGCCCGGACGACAATTAGCGCCTTGAGGGAGGAGTCGATGCGCGCACCGTTTCAGGTTCTTGCCATCCCGTATCGTATCGGGAACAAAGGAATTACATTCGCTGCTCTCAAGCGTTCAGACGACGGCCATTGGCAAGGTGTGGCTGGAGGTGGAGAAGTCGGCGAAACGCCGTTGCAGGCAGCAATCAGGGAGTGCCGGGAAGAAGTCGGCCTTGGGTCGCGAAACACGGTGCGACGCCTGAAAAGTCAGGCGTCGATTCCTGTTGCGCATTTCACCGATCGCGAACACTGGCCGGCTGACGTTTTTGTCATTCCCGAGTATTGCTTCGGCTTGGATTGCACCGGCAAGGACCTTGTCCTTTCACGCGAGCATGTGGATGTGCGGTGGGGGACGTACCGAGCGATCAATACCCTACTTCGTTGGGACTCGAACAAGACGGCTCTCTGGGAGCTCAACTGTCGTTTCGGCAATACATAGCTCCATGCGTATTCAATGGCAAACCGTTCCACCTTGGAAATTGGCAGCATGTTGGGGCTCATGGTCGAGAGTAAAGATACGGTCAAGATTGCGGTGACCTGCCCAACGAGCTAGCGACGGCGCAAACCTGTTTCACTTGCATGCCGGCATCGCGAGACGAATGGGCCGCGACTGTCGGGGCCACGCCACCAAGGTCGATTCAACACAACCGCGTCGCACTTCGGCGCTTCCCCCTCAGCGCCACGGCGGTGCAAGTGCACCACGCCGAAGCATCCCCGCACCGCCGGGGCGATTCCACACTCGCGCGCTAAAGCCCCCACGCGACGCTGCCGTTAGCCAGGGAGCGAGCGCGCGCGGACTCCGCGATGACGCTTCCAGACACGCCGCCTTCCCGTATGAAGCTCGGCGGCAACCCTTGGTGTCATCCTGGCGCATGCGATGCAACACAACCTGTTCTTTCGACTGCTCGGGCGCTTGCGGGTCGGCCGCAAGCTGCTGCTGATCTACCTGCTCGACCTGAGCGCGGTCGTCTATATCAGCGGCATCCTGATCCACGAGAAATACATGTCCATCGATTTCTCGCAAAAGGAGATCGTCGGCAACGCCTACCTGACCAGTGTGCGCGAGGCGCTGGTGCAAGTCGCCACGCTCAGCGCCGACGGGCACCTCGGCGTGCGCGAGATCGCGCGCACCGAAGCCGCGCTGTCCGCCGCCGAGCAGCAGTACGGCGCGGGGCTGCAAAGCGGCGAGCTGAACGCGCGCCTGCGCGCCGCGCTCGACGCGCTTGCCCATGCGTCGCCGGTGAATCGCGCCGGGGTCCTGCGCGACGCGTTCACGGCCTGCCGCGATCTGATCACGCGGGTAGGCAACCAGTCGAACCTGATCCTCGACCCCGATCTCGACAGCTATTACTCGATGTCGCTGTCCGTGCTGCGCTACCCCGCGCTGCTCGATGCAGTGGACGGCATCGGCCAGCGCCTGCGCGCAGGCACCGACGATACCCGGAGCCGGCGCGAGTTGAGCACCCGTTATCTCGTGCTCGAAGGCCAGCTCGACGCCGTCGCGCAGGGACTGCGCTCCGATTTCGCCGAGGCGGGCGCCGCCAACGCCGGCGTGCAGCGAACGCTCTCCGCGCCGACCGGGCAGTTGCTCGCGGCGATCGAGGCCTATCGCGACGCCGCGCGCCTGGTGGTGGCGGCGGGCGGCGCCGACGCCGCCTCGCGCGCGGCCGCCGACGCGGCCCAGCAGGCGCTGGTGGCCCGCGCGGGCGACGCCTGGCGCGCCACCGGCGCCGAACTCGACACACTGCTGCACTCACGCGTGAGCGCGCTGTTCTCGCGCATGTGGCTGCACCTCGGCACCGCGCTGTTCCTGCTCTGCGGCATTCTCTCGATGGTCTACCTGGTGGCCCAGCAGATCTCGCGGCCGCTGCGCCAGCTCGCGCGCGTGATGGACACCGTGCGCCGCACGGGCGACCACGGCCAGCGTGCCACGTGGCACAGCCAGGACGAAATCGGCCAGCTCGTCAGCGGGTTCAACGACATGCTCGCGCAGCTCGATCACGAACGCGACGTGCAGAAGGAACTCGCCGCCAGCGCGCGCGCCGCGCAGGCACAGCACGCGCTGGTGGAGGCCACGCCGGTACCGATGATGGTCACCGCGGTACCCGGCCACGAGGTGCTGCACGCCAACCATCCGGCACTCTACTGGCTCAACGGCTGCACCTCGGACCCGTGGGCCTTGGGGCTCGATTCGGCGGTGCGCGCGCGCTTCTTCCAGCAGCTCTCCGACCGCGATGCCGTCGACCAGTTCGAGGTGCGCTGGAGGGCGAGCGAGGAACCCACCTGGGCCATGCTCTCGGCGCGCCGCCTCGAATTCCAGGGACGCGACGCGGTACTCACCGCGTTCACGCCGATCAACCAGATCAAGCTGATGGAGCAACGCCTCGAACTGTGGGCGAAGGTATTCGAGGCCTCGTCGGAGGCAATCCTGATCCTCGACAGCGAGCGCCGCCTGCTGACCGCGAACGCCTCGTTCTATCGCGCCACCGGCTATCGCGCCGAGAAGATCAGCGGCACGCTGCCCAACTTCGTCCTGGCAAGCGGAAGCGACCAGCCGCTGATGTCCCGGCTCGCGGCGCTGGTGGACATCTCGAGCGTCTGGAACGGCGAGGCCGTGGTGCGCCGGCGCGCGGGCGGCGACTATCCGGCCTGGCTCATGATCAGCGCCGTGCGTGACAAGCACGGTGCGGTTTCCCATTACATCTGCACGCTGATCGATATCACCGACCGCAAGAAGAGCGAGGCGCGCATCCGGTTCCTCGCCGAACACGATGTGCTCACCGAGCTGCCCAACCGCGCGCTGTTCACCAGGCGGCTCGGTGCCGCGATCGAGCAGGCGCGGCACAACGACAGCCGCGTGGCAGTGCTGTTCATCGATCTCGACCGCTTCAAGGACATCAACGACACGTTCGGCCATCACGCCGGCGACGGGCTGCTGCGCTCGGTCTCGCAACGCTTGCTGCAGTCGGTGCGTGCGGGCGACACCGTGAGCCGGCTCGGCGGCGACGAATTCACGGTCCTGCTCGGCGGCGCGGGCAGCGCGGCCGACGTGGCGCACCTGCTCGACGAACGGCTGCTGCCGCTCATGCAGGAGCCGCACCAGATCGGCGGCATGACGTTGCAGGTGGCGTGCAGCATCGGCATCGCGCTGTATCCGGATCACGGCGAGGACATCGAGACGCTGATGCAGAATGCCGATGCCGCGATGTACCGCGCGAAATCGGGCGGCCGCAATCTCGTCAAGTTCTTCTCGCCCGAGATGGCCGAAAGCGTGCGCCACCGCCTCGAACTCGAAACCCATCTGCGCACCTCGGTGGAGCGCCGCGAGCTGTGGCTCGAATACCAGCCCTGCGTGCAGGCCGCGACGGACCAGTTGCTGAGCGTGGAGGCGCTGCTGCGCTGGAAGCACCCGCATCTGGGCATGGTGCCGCCCTCGCAATTCATCCCGATCGCGGAGGAAACGCGCCTCATCGTGCCGATCGGAGCCTGGGTGATCGACGAAGCGTGCCGCCAGATCGCGCGCTGGCGCGCCGCGGGCCTGCCCGAGATCCGCGTGTCGATCAACCTCTCGGTGGTGCAGTTGCGCGACGACGCGCAACTGGTCGACAAGCTGCGCGACGGTCTGACGGCCCACGACGTCAAGCCGGACAGCCTCGAACTCGAAATCACCGAAACCGTGCTGATGGAGAGCGTCGATCACTATCTCGACACCGTCAACGAGATCCGCGCGCTGGGCGTGAAGCTCTCGCTCGATGATTTCGGCACCGGCTATTCGAGCCTCAGCTATCTGCATCGCTTCCCGCTCGACCGGCTCAAGATCGACCGCGCGTTCGTGAACGGCAGGCTCGATGCGCTCGCCGATCTCGCCGTGATCCGCGCCATCGTCGAACTCGGGCACGAGCTGGGATTGCGCGTGGTGGCCGAGGGCGTCGAGCAGGCGCACGAGGCGAACGCGCTCAAGCGCATCGGCTGCGACGAACTGCAGGGCTTCTACTATGCCAGGCCGATGTCGAACGAAGCACTCGAGCAATGGCTCAGGACGCGCGCCTCGCCGCGCGTGAGCGAAGCGGTCTGAGCGGCTGGCGCGATGGGGCGGCAGACCTGAAAAAGCCTCGCGCGACGCGGGCAACCCGCGCAACAACCATGCCGGCCTCACGTGGATTTTTCCGGGAAGCGGGAGTCATCTCGGTTAGACTGGAAACGCTTTTTCCCTCGTAACAGCTTCGATTTTCCAGTGTATTCGCCAGTGCATGAACTTGGGGCCGCAAGGTGGGCGAGCGATGCCGCGTGCGCCACGATGGGCCGATGGAACGGAAAACGCCGGAGCACTCGGCATGGAGGAACATGATGCGACCAACGGAAAAAACTAAAGGCCACGCTTCCAATTTCGCCGAGCGCTTATTTGAACATGGCCTGTTTGCAAGTCGTTGGGTACTGGCGCCGATCTATGCGGGCTTGGCCTTCGGCATGGTCATGCTATTGGTCAAGTTTTGCCAGGAGTTCTGGCATCTCGCCACGACCGTGCTGGATAGCGAAGTGGAAGACGTCATTCTCGGCGTGCTGTCGCTCGTCGATCTGTCCTTGATGGCGAACCTGTTGCTCATGATTATCTTCGGCGGCTACCAGAATTTCGTGTCCAGATTGAAGCTCGGTGGTCACGAAGATACGCCCGAGTGGATAGGGCATGTGGGATTCACCGATATCAAGTTGAAGCTGATGGCATCGATCGTCGCGATATCGGCCATCGAGGTACTGAGGGGATTTCTGTCGCTCGACAGGGTCGGCCTTCAAACCATCGTATGGGGCATCGCCGTGCACATGACATTCGTGGTGTCCGCGGTCTTGCTCGCCGGGATGGACTGGATCACCGCGAAAACCCGGGCAATCAAGTAAGCGCGTGTCGCCGAAATCGTGCGTGGCACCGGCTACCGGCAAGCGGCTGGCGCTCCGAAACCGGTGCCTCCCCCGCATATGATCCGCTTGAACGTCAGCCATGACGAACTCACCCGCGAAGCCGAGAGAGTTATCCAGGCGAATCGCGAGCGGCCGCGTGCGCATCCGACGCTGGCTTGATACATGGGAAAGTTATCAAACGATTCGAGCCCCCCGAATTCCCTGCTCCCTCAATCCCCGAAGCGCAGAAGATATATTTTGCAAATTTTCACACCCATACACCTCCTCGATCAAACGATATCGAGCCTCCATCCTGGACTTTATCGTCAAAAATAGCCTTTCCCCATATGCCGTCAATTTAATCAGCTGCGCTCGAGAATCGACATTCGAAATTTCCCGCATAACAACACCATCACGCTCCAACCTCCTCAGTATGCCGGTAAGGCTCGGATCGAGAATGCAACATTGCTTCGCAATTTGTCCTGGCCTGATTCCGGCGACATCTTCCTGAGCAAGAACCAGAACAATCCGCCACTGCTGCTCCGTTAACGAGAACTCGTTAAGCATCGAGCGAATCGGAGCAAGCAATATCTCGCGCACCTGCAGCAGGCTGATTAACAAGTCGTGGATATCATTCATATACAAAACGCTACATTGCGCCCCGCTTGAGTAAAGACCGGCAGAGCCGTCGACTGAGCCGAGGCAACCTAAGCCACCAGAGCGGCACACTGTTAGGTGACTTCGTCGATCTGAGCGACGACCCGATTCATTTGCTCGATTCTCGTTCGCGACTCTTGGGAGGCACCCCAAATCCCTCCATCAGGTGTGACGCGCACGAACGGCGCTCACCACTTTTTTCATGGTGGCACCAACCTCTGTTACCGATCCCGCATCCTTCCTAACTCCGTCGACTGATTCGGCAATGAGATCCTTGATGCGCTTCGCGGCAATCGTGCTGCGCCGAGCAAGCGCGTGCCACGCCAGCGAAAAGGGCCAGCAGCAAACATGCACATACGCCTCTTGCATGATCCGCCTGCGAGAGCTCGACAGCAGGGCAAGCGACACGACTCCATGCTCGGTTGAGACAACGTTTAGCGTGCGCTGCCGTGCAACCGCACCCCGCTAGAGACCTTTACTTGTCGCGTTCAGAAAGTTTGCCAATCGGATGACGACGCAGCAGCCGGCGAGACACTTGCGGCAGGAGACAACTTTCGTCCCCGCGATGCGGACAGCCTATCCTTCATCCTCTGTGCTGGAGCGGTTACTGGGATCGCCGCACAATGGCTATCCGGCGCCGCGATGTTCCTATATTTTGATATGCGAAATACCGAGATCATCTCTTTCAGGCCGCTGGATTGAGATGACATCGACTGAGCCGCCGCAGCCGATTCCTCCACCAGGGCGGCATTCTGCTGGGTGACTTCGTCCATCTGAGTGACGGCCTGATTGACTTGCTCGATTCCCTTGCGCTGCTCTTGTGAGGCAGCCGAAATTTCTTCCATAAGGTCAGTGACGCGAGCAACAGCGCCCACCACTTCCTTCATGGTGACGCCGGCCTCCGCCACCAGTTCTGAGCCTTTTCGCACTCCGTCGGCCGATTCGGTAATCAGGTCTTTGATCTCTTTCGCGGCGGTCGCGCTACGCTGGGCAAGCGAGCGCACCTCACCGGCGACGACCGCGAATCCCCGCCCCTGCTCGCCGGCACGCGCGGCTTCAACCGCAGCATTAAGAGCGAGAATGTTGGTCTGGAACGCAATGCCCTCAATGGCAGCGATGATCGTGGACATGCGATCTGTCCTCGCGCTGATTTCGTCCATCGTCTCGACGACCCGGCTCACGACATGACCGCCGCGCACGGCCACCTCCGAAGCATTTTGCGCCACCGTGCTACCTTGAGCCGCGTTATCGGCGTTCTGCTTTACGGTCGACGTCAGTTGCTCCATACTCGCGGCCGTTTCTTCCAGCGACGCAGCCTGTTCCTCGGTCCGTTGGCTGAGGTCGACGTTGCCGGCTGCAATTTCAGAAGATGCCGTAGCGATACTATCTGCGCTCTGCTGAATGTCTCCTACCATGCGCGCCAGCCGCTCGTTCATCTCTTTCAGTGCCGCCAGGAGCATTGCCGTCTCGTCTTTGCCCGATATATTGATCTCCGAGGTCAAATCGCCTTGCGCAACGGTCTGCGCGACGAATACCGCTCGCGCAAGGGGCCGAGTGATCGAGCGGGTAATCAGGATAGCTATCCCAGTTCCGGCAGCAAACGCTATCGCCACAAGCAACCCTGTCTCGATCACCGCCTCACGATAGCTCGCCGATGCCGCAGCACTCGCTGCGTCACTTTGCTCCCGGCTGGCCTGTACCGCGGAATCGACCACCTTGACAAAACTAGCGAATTTTTCAGCGGATGCCTTGGTCGCCAATTCACGGATTTCGGGTACGTCCGTCTGTCCCCGAGCCATTGCATCGATCTGTCGTTGGTTTAACTTCTGAAAATCCGACCATTCGGATTCGATCTCTCGCACCACTTGTGCGCCACCAGTCGACGTCGCCAATGATTTGTAACGCGAGAACACCGAGTCGTACTGCCGCAAAGCCGTATCGTGGGCCAGACGTTGTACATCTCGCCCATGCTGGTCCGCTTCAAGGAGGCCGCGAAGCGTCGCCCGCCGAACAGCATTGGCTTGAGAACGCAAGTCGCCAAGCGTTTGCACGGTCGGCACAACAACGGTAGATATCCTCTCCGCTTCTTGATAGACCTGCCCGATCTGCCACAGCGCCATTGCTCCAAGCAAGCAAACGAACGCAAGGGACAGCCCGAATCCTGCCGCGAGCCGGCTTCCAATCTTCAGATTGATCAGGAAAGTCATTTCTTCAATCTCCACGTGAAAATACAAGGCGACGACAATGCAAATGTAGTTACGGCATACGCCAGAGTTGCTGAAGAGATTTGGTGTTTATCCTGATATCGAGATATCCCGCCGGCATCCGTATGACCAAAGCTCACGCCGAACACACCTGGCCGAATGCACGCGACACCGGCTGGGAGAAGCCATTGCCGCCCACTTGGCAAGCGTCCAGCAGGACCACGAGATCACCGCTTTCGCATTTTTAATTAGTCATGGAAATTTATGGCTGGCTAACTCAAAACATCAAGCCGACTACGATTTCGCGACCTGAGATTAGCCGCCATTTCCGAGCTTTTCGTATGATTGGCCGCTCACCGTGAGATCGCTAGCCCACCGGTGTGTCGTAGATCTTTCAGACGGCGATAGGCACGCCATATCTCTGCGGCAACGACGGGGACGAAATGGTCGCTATTCAAGATGACGGGTTTGTCGACCTTAGGAAGGCCCATCGTGACGATGTCACTTCGCAACAATGCGAGCAACCCAGGATCCTGTTTAGGCAAACCTTCGAGCCGATCCAATGCTTCAAGTTCGAGTTGGTGCAGCGTGAACCATCTCATTGGAGCATCCGGGTGGCGCCGCACATACGTGTGCGCAAGCTCCTCGGCAATCGGCTCAAGTGCCAACAGCAACGCACACCACGTCCATATGCCAAACGGCGGGGGCCCAACTTGGGTGTCGTCCATCACGTCTCCCACATGTCGATTCTTTCAGCTTTATTCTTGGCGTACTGCAATGTAAGAATGTGCCGAAAGTATGAACTTTTCATCGAGACATGGAAGCGGACGGCGCAAGAGAACTTGCCGTGGCCTCGTTCGATCGGAGAAGCACGACTAGTACAGCCGTCCATCCAATACGCTACGGGACCGGTCTCCGAGGGGCAAAAGGTGCTGACTCGAGGGAATGGTCGACGTTACAGGCACCTTCCTGCCTCACGGTAGCCGATGCCGCGGCCTGAAAACCATGCTCCCTGACATGCGAGCTGCACGTCGTCGCAAACGCGACACACGGCAATGCAAACCGCTGCACGGTGGCGCCGGGAAGCCACGCCTGATGCAGGCATCAGTCTCCTGTACGTCACATCAGGCGCGCGCGTGCACTCGCCAAAGCCCGATACGGCGCCCTCCAGTCGGTTGATATAACAATCTAGACACAATTTATTCTTTCGTTTACCTAACATGGATCTGACGGGGTCCCGCTTTTGAGCCTCGTGCCTACCGAAAGGTATTTGCTGGTGTGCCGGCATTCGGCCACCAGCATTTTTTTATACCCGTTGCTTCGGCGGGTAAGCCGAACCAGGTGGCCAACGTTTTGAGCCGGCATACGGCTGCCAACCCGTTCTCCGGCGCCATCGCGCCGGCGCTGACGCCGGCCTCGCGTCAGTGGGAGCGCGAATGAAAATTTTCTTCAGCAACGTCCGGGGGCTCCGTTAACGCTGAATGACGGCGTTCGTTCGATCGAGCATTCCGTTTCCACTGACATTTGGAAACGATGGTGCGTGCTGAATATCGGGGGCGACATGAAAGTGACGATATGGACCTCAAGAGACTTACGTCATACTGGCGCGTCAGCAGTGTTTGCGAGTTGCCTGTAGTCGTCTGTCTAAGCCTCGGCCGGCGGAATATAGTTGAGTGGTACCAGCCGTCAACGAGGGTAGTACTAGGCCTTTCCAGAGTAGCCAGTTCGAGGGATTCCCTCGTTGTCCATGGGCACGCCGATGAATCAGTTCCGTCTTGGACATGCCGTTGATCGTCTCAGCGAGTGCGTCATCGTAGCTGTCGCCACGACTGCCGACGGGCGGCTCGATACCCGCTTCGGCCAGACGTTCGACCTCCCGAATTCCTGACCTCTTGGGCGGCTCTACCGGAGTGGTGCATCAAAGCCTCATCGGTGCCCGGCTGGCGAGCGTACAGTGTCTGCTCAAGTACATCCAGACAAGGTCCACGGTCGTAGACGAACTGAAGCGCTAGCCGGCGATACGACGGGTGAACACATCGATCACGAACGCACGTCACGGAAAGCGCCGTGCGGCTGTAGCCACGCGTCAGCCAGCCGGCTGCAGGTGCCGAGCCAGCCCGCTCACCGCGGCACGCAGCCGGTCTCCCTGCAGGGGTTTTTCCAGAAACGCCGAAGCACGCACTTCCCGAGCTCGTGCGCGCGACTGCAGCCCCGCCTGCCCTGTCACGAAGATCGCGGGCAACTGCGCGTACTGTTCGCTCGCGCGCATGACTCGACAGAACTCGAATCCGTCGAGCGCTCCACCCAGCACGACGTCAAGCACAACGACGTCGGGCGGCGCCCGCTTCAGCAGCGCGAACGCGGCCTCGGCCTCGGCGCATGCCGACACCTGGGAGCCGGCGCGTTTGAGCATCGCCGAGATCACCTTGCGCGACACCTCGTCATCGTCGAGGACGAGTACGTTGACACCTTCGAGTTCTAGCGATGCACCGCGCCGCTCATACTTGATGCCGGCTGAGCGGCATGCTCCCGAGACGGCCACGGCGCCGTCCTGCGCCTGCTGCAGGCTGCCCAGATCATGCAGCCTCATGGCCGGCGCGCTCTTGCCGGTATCGATCACCGGCTTCAAGGCAGCCGGAACGCCCAGGTAAACCTCCAGCGCATTATCGGCGCATAGCCCAAGGCCGTATGACTTGATTAGCGCGGCGAACTCCTTGACGAAATTCGCCGGTCGCCGCTCCGCGAACGTCAGTTTGAACAGCGCCCCGCCGCGGGCCGCCGTCACGAGATCCGGCCACGTGGCGAACCCCGCCGCACCACAGGCCTGATCGATCAGCGCGATCGTTTGAGTAGACACGAATGAAAACTCACTGCGCGTCAATTGATTCGCTTTGCTTCGCGGCATCTTCTCCTCCTGCTCAGGTCAGCTCTTTTGCCCGCACGGCACGGACTGTGCCGGCAGCGCCGTGCGCGAACAAAACATATCGAGCCATACAAGCAATTCGTCTTCGCTCATCGCCTTTGACCACAGCCAGCCCTGCCCCACGCCGCAGCCGTAGCGCGACAGGCGATCGCGAATCTCGACCGAATCGACGCCCTCGGCCACGCAGCGCAGGCCCATTTCTTCGCTCATCGCAATCACTGCCCGTAGGATTCGGTCGGCGTCAGGATCGCTCAGCGCGTTCGAGACAAACAGTCGATCGAGCTTGATTTCGTTGAAAGGAATCCGTAGCAGCGACACCAACGACGAGTAGCCCGTACCGAAATCGTCGATCGAGAGCTGAACGCCTTCGATGCGAAAACGCGTAAGCAGCCCTGCGGTTTCAAGGGAATCGCTAACCAGGCGGTTTTCCGTGATTTCCAGCACCAGGGACGAAGGCGGCAAGCCGTGCTGCCTGAGCAGGCGCGTGACAGTGGCCGCGAGCGCTTGGCCGATGACGGGTGGCGGCACGTTCACAGCCACCGTCAGGTGTGGGTGGCACGTGCGCCAGCGCGCGCAGGCGGCCAACGACTCGGCCAGCATCAGTTCGGTCAGCGCGAGCGTTTCACCCGCCGCTTCCGCGGCGGGCACGAAGACGTCGGGGGCCACCGTGCCGAGCAGCGGGCATTGCCAACGCGCCAGCGCCTCGACGCCCACCGGCAGGCCAGTCGTGAGCGAGATTTTCGGCTGGAACTGGGGCTTGATGTGGTGCACGGCGAGGGCTAGGCGGATATCGCCGGCAGTAATGCACGGCGCCGCTTTCGGCGACGACGACCACGCGTCGGTGGGCGACGCCCGGAGCATTGCCACCAGTTCGTCCTCCCGGACCGGCTTGCCGAGCGAGCCAGCCACCCGGACCCCGCAGGCTTGGGCCAGCTTGACCGTAGCCGCGCGCGTGCGTGCATCGCATCCGCTCATGAGGATGAGCGAGCAGGCGCTGGAGGGGCCGCCGAAGCTGCTCAACAGGTCGAGGCCTGCCTCGCCGTCGAGCCTCAAGTCAAGCAGCACGCAGGTGACGCGCGCGTCGGCGAGCTGCGCGCGCGCCTCGCGCAAGCTGGCCGCCGTCAGGCAGGGGCGGCCGAGCTTGCGAAGCATCGCCTGGAGCGTCATGCGCTGAACGACGTCATCATCGACGACCAGAGTGACGCCTGCGACGGACGCGAATCGCTCAGCCATCGACGTTGCCCTCGACCAACAATGCGGTCAACTTGCCTCGCACCAGCACATACACCCCGACGATCTGCCGCGCAAGCTGTCGGGCGTCCACCGTACCGGACTCGGCCCGTCGTTCGATGTCGGTCATGAGTGCGGCAAAGCCCAGCGCACCAACGTACGCGCTGCTGGATTTGAGCGTATGCGCGATCTTGGCGGCTTCATGTAACTCGCCGCGCTGGAGCACGTCCACGAGCGCAGCCACCTGCGAGCCGGCATTGGCAAGATAGGTGGCGATGATGTCGTGAGCGAGATCGGGCGTGTCGTCGTCGGTCAGCTCGAACAGGGCCGCGATGCTCGGCTCGTCGATCACTGCCTGGGCCAGACAGTCAATCGGTGCCGCCGGGTCGCGCGATGCCGGCGCGGACGGCGTGCCGTCGCACAGCGGACTCACAGGCGGTTGGGTATCCCGCGTCGGTAGCGGCAGGTGTTCCCGGATCGAGACAGCGAATTCGGCAAACGTGATCGGCTTCGCGATCACGTCGTCGATGCCGACCGAGCGGCACTGGACCAAGTTGGCCGAGGTCAGGTCGGCCGTGATCGCGACGATCGGAACGTGCGGCATGCCGCGTGCGCGCTCCATCGTGCGAATGGCAGCAGCAGCAGCCAGGCCGTCCATGCCGGGCATGTGGCAGTCCATCAGCACCAGATCGAAATACCCGCGTTCGTAGAGCTGAACCGCCTGCTCGCCATCGCTCGCGACCTGCGCGTGCAGCCCGAGCCGACTCAGCATCGCGAGCGCTACTGCGCGATTGGTGGGATTGTCCTCCGCCAGCAAGATCATGGGCGGTGTCACCGGCTCCGACCACGCCGGCCCTACCTCGTCCGGTGACGCTGCCGTTTCTGCAAGGTCGGCCTCGCCGCGGGCCGTGGCCCCTGACGGGAAGCCGGTCACGTCGTGCCCCGCGTCGAACCCATCGTACATGGCGAGCGGCAGCGTGACAGTGAAATGCGACCCCCGGCCCGGCGCGCTGTCGAGCGATAGCACGCCGTCCAGGCGCCGGACTAGCTCACGCACGAGGAACAGGCCCACGCCTGCCCCGTCGCTGTCGCGCGTTCGCGATTCATCGGCTTGCGCGAACGAGGCGAACACCCCCTCGTGCTCGCCGGCCGCGATGCCCCGCCCCGAATCACGCACGCTCAGGTGCAGGTCAACCGTCGCCCCCACCGGCGGCCGGAGCGTCGCGCGCAGTTCGACCGCACCGCACGCAGTGAACTTCACCGCGTTCGACAACAAGCTGGCAACGATTTGCGCGAGCCGCTCCGGGTCCGACCACACCAGTTGATCATCGCCCTCGCACAGGACGGTAAACGCGAGCCCCTTGCCGTGCGCATCGCCTCGGAACGGATCGCTCGTCCGACGGATCAGCGCCAGCGGCGCAACGGGACGGCGATTGATTGTCAGCACGCCGGCCTCGATCTGCGCGATATCGAGGATCTGCTCGATCACGCTCCTGAGCGCGACGCCTGACTCCCGTATCACCTTCAGCAGCGCGCGCTCCCCGGCATCGTGCGCGCGTTCAAGCAGCAGGTCGGCCGGCCCCAGTACGCCGTTCAACGGGGTCCTCAACTCATGGCTCATGCGGGCCATGAACTGATTCTTGGCGGCATTGGCGATTTCAGCGCTGTTCTTGGTCGCGATCAGTTCGCCGGTAAGTTGCAGCTGTTCGGCAACACGTTGTTGCAACGATCGATTCGCAACCGTCAGACGCTCGCGTGCACTGCGCAGCCCTTCACGTGCATCGTCGAGGCCGAGCGCCGCGGACGCCACCTCTTTCTGCAAGGCGTCGAAGCTCACGGCCATCTCGCCAAGCTCGTTGCGGGCATTAACCTGCACCCGGCGAATATCGATCTTCGCGTGAGCCGCATCGAGATCGCCGCGGCCCAATGCCCCCATCGCCCTCGAAAAATCCCGCAATGTGCCGGTCGCCAATTGCCGTGCCGCCGCGCCTATCTCCTCCGCGGCATGCGCGATCATCCCAGGCAGCACGATTCCCACCGTGATTGTCAGCAGCGCGACCACCACGAAAATATCCTCGAGCGCCGTGCGAAGTGCGATCTGGTCGGACGGCAGGCGCGAAACGGCGAGGATGTAACCGGCCCCGTCCAGCGCCAACACTGCCAGCATCGCCCCCGTCAGTTGCAGATGCAGCGTGGATGCAAGGCCAGGCAGCCCGGCGCGGCGTCGGTCCTCCCAGCAGCGCCATGCGTACACCACAGCACCGGAATACGCCATCGCGAGGCCGAACACCACGGTGGGCAAGCCGAACTGCTCGAATCCCAGCACCGTCGCCATGAGCCAGACAACGGCAGCCGCCACGCCGAGGCCGATCATATGACGCGGCGCCCGGTAGGGCCGCGGGGCATCGGGCGCGTTGCGCCTCAGCAGCCAGACCGCGATGCTCGGCGCGGCAATGCCGATCAGATAGGTGAAGTTCGCCGCCGCGACGAGCCAGATCGGATCGCCGATCAGCAGGAATACAATCGCGACGCCGGCCGTCGCGAGCGTGGCATAGACGGGAACGTCGCGCCGATTGCGCACCGACAGCCAGCGCGGCGCGAAGCCGTCGTCCGCGATTTGCGACAGGGTGCGCGCCGCGCCGGCCAGCGGCTGAATCGTGCCATGAAACATGTTGAACATCATGAACCACAGCGCGGCCGGTTTCGCCAACGCGCCGAATAACGGCGCGAAGGTCGGCCCCAGAACCTGCCCGAGATCCCCGCCTAGCGGGCGCGCACCCAACGTGCCGAGCCACACGATCGGCAGCGCGACGAAATAGATCGACGCCAGCGCCGCGCTCGCCTTCATGGCGCGCGGCACGTTGCGCTCGGGCTGCTTCGTCTCGCCTGCATGGCAGGCGGCCGCCTCGAAAGCCGGTGCCGCGAAGCCCACCAGATACAGGCCCGCCATCAGCGACGTGAGGCCGCCGAACCAGCCGGCAAACGGCGTCGTCAGCTTGAAATCGACGGCGCGCTGCCAGTCTGTCGCGCCGCTCAGCACGGGCGCGAGCCCAGAGACCAGCGCGAGCGCGGCCGAGCAGGTGGCGATCGGGATCGCCAGGCGCGTCACCGTCTCGATACCGCGTAGGTTCAGCGCCGTGAACACCGCGAGCAGGCCGCACGCCAGCACGCCGATCGGTACACCGGGCAGATACCACTCATGGATCGCCGTGGCGGACAGGATCGCCGTGAGCCCACAGGTGGGCACCCAGCCCCACCAGTAGCAGGTGGCGACTAGCGGCGACAGGATCCGCCCATACGGCTTGAACGCCTCGGTACAGGCCGCCGCGATGCCGCCGACGCGATGCGGCGACATCATCACCAGTTCGATCCACCCCGGCAGTGCCGCATAGCCCAGCAGCAGCCCGAGCGCGAGGAGCGGCACGGCTGCGCTGCCCTGCCCCGGGATGTCGCCCTGGCCGGCAAACAGCGCCGCGATCAGGAACAGGCTCTGATTGCTGCCGCCCATGGCAAGCGCCGTGGTGCCGATCCAGCCGATACAGCGCCGGTAAGGCCGCGCGGCGGCGGCCTGCCAGGCCGGGCTCATGGACGTCGTCATGCGAGCGACTCCGGCCGCGTGCGTGGCACGACGCAATCGCGTCGCGCCAATATCGTCGCGATCACATTGTCGAGTGCCGAAGCGCTGGCGGGTTTGACAAGGTAGGCGTTGAACAGACGCTCGATGCGCGCATCGTCGGGCCTCGATTGCCCCGTCAGCGCAATCAACGGCACCGTGGCACCGAACTCTGACTGCATATGAAGCTCCCGGGCCAGCGAGATGCCGTCGAGATCTGGCATCTGCATATCCAAGATCGCAACGTCGAACGGCCGTTCGCGCAGTGCGACCAGCGCTGCACGACCACTCGCGCACGCCTCCACTCGGTAGCCGAGGCGGGCCAGCATTGCGACGACGATTTTCCTGCTGACCGCGTCGTCGTCCGCCACCAGCACGAGATGGTCGCCGCGGCGGAGTGCCGCCGCAGGTTCGAGCGCTCGCGCATCGTCAAGTTCGTGGCAGGGCGGCAAACCGCACGGCACCGTGAAGCCAATACGCGTGCCTACGTCGAGCGTGCTTTCGACATCAAGGCTCCCGCCCATCCCCTGGACCAGCCGCCTGCAGACGGCGAGGCCGAGGCCAGTACCACCGTAGCCGGTGCGGATCTCCGGTCCAGCCTGTACGAACTGAGAACCCAACTCGAGTGCGGCATGTGCTTCCATTCCGATGCCGGTATCGATGACGTCAATCGCGATCTCGCCATCCTTCTCGTAGCCAGGGCGCACAATCGCCGTCACCGTGATCCCGCCGCGAGCGGTGAACTTCAACGCGTTCGACAACAGGTTCAGCAGCACCTGCGCGACGCGCGTGCGATCGCCGAGCACCAGTGCGGGAGTCGCAGCGTCGACGTGCAAGGCCAGGGCCACCCCCTTGGCCGCGGCCTGCGGCCTGAAGACGTCGAGCGCGCAACGCAGTTCCCGGCGCAGGTCGAAAGGCTCGCGGCGAAACGTGAAGCCGTTGGCCTCGATCCGCGCGAGGTCAAGCACTTCGTTGAGCTGACGCGTCAGGTGCTCGGCCGATTCCAGCAGCGCGGTTGCACCGGGAAGGTCCGGCAGCTCCGCGTCGCACTGGCACATCATCGACGCGATGCCCACGATCGCGTTGAGCGGCGTGCGCAACTCGTGCGTGACCATCGCGAGGAAATCGGCGCGCTCCTTTTGCGCCAGTAGTGCTGCCGCCTCGGCCTCCCGACGTGCAAGCAGTTCGGCCTCGAGGCGGCGCGTGCGCAGCCGCAGATGCAACTCGTCCACGGCAATGGCCGCGAAATCCTCCAAGGCGGCGCGCGCCGCACCGTCGAACACACGTGGCTGCGTGTCCACGACACACAGGATGCCGATCTTTTGATCATGTTCCACGGCGAGCGCTATGCCCGCGTAGAAGCGTATACCTGGCTCGCCGCACACCGCCGGGTGGTTCGCGAAACGCGCGCAGTCGTGGGTATCCTCCACGACGAACACCCCGTCCGCTTCCAACGCAGCCTGAGAGAACGACGATTCGCGTGGCGTCGATTGAATCTCCACACCGATTTTCGCCTTGAACCATTGCGCGTCGTGATCCATGAACGAGATCACGCAGATGGGCACTGAAAAGAACTGGCTGACGCGCCGCACGATCCGGTCGTAAGCCTCTTCTGGCAATGTATTAAGTATTTGCAGCGCTTCCAGCGCCATCAGCCGCTTGGACTCCCGCGCACGCTCATCGCCATTGGACGAGCAGGAACTGCCGGCTTCCCCGTCGCAGGCAAGCTTACCCCGATCCCCGAACATTGATTTTCTCCTGACTTTTTCGCGTACTAGCCGTTTTTTGCGGTATCGAGCGGCGCAGGCATACACGCCACCCCAACCATTTTTAGCGTTCTTGCGTCACATGCAGGTTAAGCAACAAGTTGGCTCCACTCTACTGGGGTTTTCCTTTCGGGGTCCTTCTCGACACAAAAATTTTCAATCACCCATGCTACGTATGCATCTCGAATTGCGAAATTTCGCGACAAATTCGATTTGATTAAAATCAAATCAATGGCAGGCCGATAATACTAACTCGCATTCGTACTTATCCATCGGCTCACGAAAACCGACTGACGGCGGCACCAGCCAGAACGTGCTGGTGCTGCCGCCGTCGGGCGGGCCGCGCCGCTCGCGATGACCTCATTGGCGAAGCTGTCCATCGAGGTCAAGCGCACTGGCGTAGCGCGATGCTGCTCGGGCGATGAAACGTCCCTCGGCGTTGCGCGAGACGTCTTTTCAACGTGTTGTCGCGTCGGCATGGTTTGGTGCGATTGCTGCCGAATTCGATCGTCCGCATGCGCGTGAAGTCGGGAAAGACCTATGTCCAGAAACAACTGCCCGATGAAGCGTTGCCGGCCAGCATCTGGTGAGAGTATTAATTGCGGAGCCTCCTATGAATTCCATAAACCAGGCAACCCGCTAAAAATTCCGCGCGTCGTAGTTCCCGACTTGAATCAGGACAAACACTTATCGGACTTCAGCAAGCCGCGTGGGCGTCGTAATTTCATTTGTCTTTTGGATGTCTCCCTCTTTTATGAGGAGAATGCAATGCCGCCTCTCGTGAATCTGAAGATTGGTGGTGACCGGCTCGCAATGGGTTTCGCCATTTCGGTGGGGCTCGTCGGTGCGATCGGAGCGATGGCGATATGGCAGATCGGTAAGGTGCATCAGAAAACCGATGAAATCCCTGGTGCCATCTTGCCAACGGTCCAGGCGCTCAGCGATGTCCGGTCGATGGCTAATACCGTTCGACGCGCGACGCTGCGAGGCCTACCGACCTCATGGAGGAGATCTCTGCCGCCTCGCAAGAACGACGCAAGGGTATCGAGCAAATCAATCAGGCAGTCACGCAAATGGATGGGGTGACGCAGCAGAACGCTGCGCTCGTGGAAGAAGCGGCCGCAGCCGCACAGTCGATGTCCTCTCAGTCTTTGAGGTTAAAGGACATGATCTCGGTGTTTCGCATCTCCTCAATCCGTGCCAGCATGCCCGACAAAAGTCCCGAAGCGAGCACGCTCACGCCACGCGCGCGGATGGCGCGAGGCAATGTTCCCGTTGTACGCGGCCGAGGTAAGGGGGCTTGCATTAACGACGGCTGGTTCGCCAGCACACGCATCGCAGTCGGATTGGCATAAGTTCTGAACACCGCTGCCGCTACCGCCGATCGGAAGCAGCGAAGCCTGTCGAGGCCAAGGGTCAAGCGGCACGCCTCGATTTCACGGCAGGGCACTGCGCGGGTTTGCACGAGCTTTCCTAATTTTCATCGATGCTGGTAAATCGCCTCTCGATGCGAGGGTTTCACGTCAAGTCGAAATGGAGTTGATTCACCTGGTACATTGAAGTGGGCGGGAATGTGCAACATCTCTCACATATGGAACGAACTCGCGTCATTAGTGTCGAGGCGCGCTCATCACGATCCGGCTCGCCGCCTCTACCAGCTTTCGTGTCGGCACCCTTGCCGTGAAGCACCGGGAGACGCCATCGGATGGGCGAAGCGTTGTCTCGGCAATGCCGCGGTGTTGACTGATGGTCCGTGCTGCGGGGGAGTTGTTAGTTCCCGCGATTTACAAGCGATCAAGACTTACGAGTTGGCAATTGTCCGTCGGTTTGCCCGGTCGGCTGAAGTCGATTTTGGCTTGATGGTGATACGCCCACATGTCGAGCAGCCGCCCGGAAAATTCACTGCCGTTGTCCACGAACACATGCCGTGGGGCGCCGCGTCGAGCCGCGATGCGATTGAGTGCCGATACCGCGTGCTCGCCCTTTAGACGCTGTCCGACCTCGATGGCCAGGGCCTCCTTGGTGAATACATCCACCACGGTCAAGGTATGGAATTTTGAACCATCAGCCAGTTGGTCAGCCACGAAATCCATGCTCCAGGCATCGTTCGGTTTGGCCGGCACGACCTTCGCCACCCGGGGCAGGACCATCTTGCGGTGCTTCGGCAATCTCGAACGCAACGGCAGTTGTTCCTCGCAATACAGCGGCAAGCCTGGTTCCTGCCCAACTGCCAGGCTTCGCGGCGCAACAGCACATGGACGCGCCGATAGCCATATCGCACCCGGGGGTACGCAATCTCGCGCATACGCGAACGAAGTTCGGGACGGAGATCCTTGACGCTACGGTAGTACTGGACACTGCGTGGTTGCTTCATGAGCCGACAGGCCCGCCTCATCGTCAATCCGTAGTGGCTCACTACATAGGCCACCCCGTCATGCCTCAGCGCGGGCCGGGCCATTTTCTTGAAGCCACGTCCTGCAGGACCGCCTTGTCCAGGCTCAACTCCGCAACCAGCTTCTTCAGTCGAGCATTCTCGTCTTGCAACTGCTCAAGCTCGCGCACCTGATCCGACTGCATGCCCGCGTACTGCCTCTTCCAGCGATAAAAGGTCTGCTCCGAAATACCGGCCCGGCGGATCAACCCTGAATTCTCAAAGCGACTCGCACCACCCGCGCTCCTGCAAACCCTCGATTTCGTGTGAAGAATTCATCTAAGAATCTTTTGACTCCCATCAAATCTCATTGACCACGTACGTTTTTTTGAATGCGGAATGAAATTATCGTTTGGTATAAATTAATGAAAATTCTGGTGGCATTATGACCATGATCGTATCAATCTTGAAAGAAACTCAGGCCGGCGAAAGTCGTGTAGCGCTTGTGCCGGCCGTCACTTCTCGCCTGCAGCGACTTGGCGTGCGGATATATATGGAGTCCGGCGCCAGCATGAAAGCGAAGTTCCTAGATAAAGATTACGAACAAGTCGATTTTTATTCAGATCGCTTTCGCATTGCGGCCGATGCAGATATCTTGCTCGCGGTACAGGCACCCCCGGTGGAGATCATCAATGCACTTAAACCGGGCGCGATTCTGATTTCATTTTTGCAGGCCCCGGATAATACGGACCTAATCGAGGCACTGCGCGCTCGGCGTATCACGAGCTTCGCCATGGAGCGGATACCGCGGATTAGCCGGGCGCAGGCGATGGATGCGCTGTCCAGCCAAGCGGCTCTCGCAGGCTATTACGCGCCACTTCTCGGCGCGGTCCATCTGCCACGCATCCTGCCGATGTTGACAACAGCGGTCGGCTCATTGCGCGCAGCAAAAGTGCTGGTGCTGGGACTGGGCGTAGCCGGCCTCCAAGCGCTCGCCACCGCTCACCGGCTCGGAGCAATGACGGAGGGTTATGACGTACGTCCAGAAACGCGGGAGCAGGCGCTCTCTCTTGGTTCCAAATTTGTCGACACCGGGATCGACGCCCGTGGCGAGGGCGGGTATGCGCGGGAACTATCCGAAGACGAAAAGCACCGCGTCGCCGAGGTACTGGACAAGCATATCTCCGAAGCCGACATGATCATCACAACCGCGTCGGTGCCAGGACGCCGTGCACCGAGGCTCGTCTCGGCCGCGCAGATCAGGAGGATGAAACCCGGCGCCGTCATCGTCGATCTCGGTGCTGAAAGCGGCGGGAACTGCGAAGGTACCGAGGCGGGTAAAACGGTGGAAATCGGGCCGGTCACGATAATCGGGCCCTGCAACGTGCCTTCCATGCTGAGTCAGCATGCCAGCGAGCTCTACGCCAAGAATCTTTTGAATTTCGTCGGGTTGCTCGTCAAGGACGGCGAGCTGCATATCGATTTCAGCGATGAGATCCTCGCGGGAACTGCCGTGACGCACGAGGGTACGGTTCGCTAGCCGTTGGCGCTCTCTGGCGCAATGTCGTCAGGCTCGCCTTTACGTTGCCGAATGATCTGGGACTGATCATGACACTGATGACCGCGCTTTACATTTTCATGCTCGCCGCCTTCACGGGTTACGAGGTAATCAGCCGGGTGCCGTCGATTCTTCACACACCGCTGATGTCGGGATCGAATTTCATCCACGGAATCGTGGTGGTGGGAGCGTTGCACACGTTATTGATGGCCACCAGCGTGACGGGACAGATCGTCGGTTTTATCGCGGTCGTGCTCGGCGCCGCGAATACCGCCGGCGGTTACGTGGTGACAGACCGCATGCTGGCCATGTTCCGCGCGACGGACAAGAAAAAGGGCTGATTCATGTTCATCGATATCGAGCAGTTGAGTGGGATTGTGGCGGCCACATTGTTTATCTTCGGGCTCAAACGAATGTCATCGCCGGTGACAGCGCTGTCCGGGATCAAGGTCGCCGGCATAGGGATGGTCTTCGCGATCGCCGCCGCATTCCTGGTGATCGCGGAACTTCCGGCGGAGGCATCCGGCAGGGTTTTCGAAAATTTGATGCTGGCACTGCTCGCGTTGGTTGTCGGTGGCGGCTGGGCGACGTGGACCGGTCGAAAGGTACAGATGACCGGCATGCCACAGATGATCGCGCTCTATAACGGTATGGGAGGCGGGGCCGCCGCCGCGATAGCCGCTGCCGAGCTGGTGCAGGGCGGTATCCCGGACATGCTGGTGTCCGGTGTCATGCTCATCGGTGCTCTGATCGGTTCGATTTCGCTGACCGGGTCGGCGGTCGCCTGGGCCAAGCTCGATGGCAAGATCGAGAAGCCGTGGCGATTCGCCGGACAGCGCATCGTCAACGCGGCTGTCTTTGTCGCCAGCTTGGCGCTCGGTGCCGCGCTGGTGGTTGTGCCGCACGCAAGTGCTTCCGGTCATGTGCTGGCTATCGCGTTTTTCGCATCCGCTATTTTATTCGGCATGCTTATGACCTTTCCGATCGGCGGGGCCGACATGCCGGTAGTTATCTCCCTCTACAACGCCTTCACAGGGCTTGCGGTGGGACTCGAGGGCTACACACTAGCAAGTCCTGCATTGATGATCGCAGGTATGGTCGTCGGATCTGCCGGCACGCTGTTGACGGTGCTAATGGCCAAAGCGATGAATCGTTCTCTGTCGAACGTGCTGTTCAGTAACTTTGGTGATGCTCCGGCAGGCGAGCCCGGCGCGATGCATGGAAACATCAAGGCGACCGATGCCACCGACGCGGCCATCAACATGCGTTATGCCTCGAGCGTCATCATTGTTCCCGGTTATGGCCTTGCGGTCGCCCAGGCGCAACAGAAGCTCTACGAGTTCGTCAAACTGCTCCAGGCGGCCGATGTCGACGTGAAGTTCGCGATGCACCCGGTCGCCGGGCGCATGCCGGGCCATATGAACGTCCTGCTGGCAGAGGCTGGCGTGCCGTACGACATCATCTTCGACATGGAGGAGATCAACGATGCATTCGCCTCCACCGACGTCGCGCTCGTCATCGGTGCAAACGATGTCGTGAACCCGGCCGCCTTAACGGAAAAGTCTTCACCCGTGTATGGCATGCCGATTCTCAACGTCAATCAGGCGCACCAAGTGTTCGTCATCAAGCGTGGTCAAGGCAGAGGTTATGCGGGCGTCGAGAACCTGCTCTTTTATCAAAGCAATTGCAGCATGGTTTATGGCGACGCGCTGGCCGTGCTCACGCAAATGGTCCAGGCGCTCAAGGAAGTCGTTGTCTGAACATGGGTATTTTTTGTAAGGATAGCAAGATGGCTTACGCGACGATCAACCCGTACACCGGGGAAGTAGTGAAGACGTTTCCCTCCGCGACCGATGCCGATGTCGTCCGCGCGATCGGCAGCGCGCATGAAGCATTTTTGGGCTGGCGCGATACGCCGTTCCCGGTGCGCGCCGCGATCCTGCGGAAAGCAGCGGATCTGCTGCGTCGAGACCGCGACGCCTACGCTCGCCTGCTAACCCTTGAAATGGGAAAGCTGTATGCCGAGGCGAAAGCGGAAGTCGACTTGTCGGCCCGCATTTTCGACTACTACGCCGAGCATGCCGCCACGTTGCTTGAGCCGCGAAGGCTTTCCGTGGCGGACCCCGCGGAAGGGCAGGCGGAGATCGTCTATGAGCCGCTCGGCGTACTGCTTGCGATCGAACCGTGGAATTTCCCTTACTACCAGATTGCCCGCATTATCGCGCCGCAGCTTTCCGCAGGGAACACCATGCTGCTCAAACATGCCTCGAACGTTCCCCAGTGTGCGGCTGCCTTCGAGCGTTTGATGCGTGAGGCAGGCCTTCCGGAAGGCGCCTTCATCAACCTCTACGCGACTCGCAGTCAAGTCGAGTTGATCATCCGCGACGCGCGCGTGCATGGCGTGGCCTTGACGGGCTCCGAGGAAGCCGGTGCGACCGTCGCCGCAGTCGCGGGCAAGGCGCTCAAGAAGTCGACGATGGAACTCGGCGGTGCCGATGCGTTCGTCGTGCTCGACGACGCCGATCTGGAAAAAACGGTCAAATGGGCCGTGTTCGGCCGGCATTGGAACGGAGGGCAGGTCTGCGTGTCGTCGAAGCGGATGATTGTGCTCGACGCCGTGTACGACGCCTTTCTCGACCGGTACCGACAAGGCGTGGCCGAACTCAGGTGCGGCGACCCATTCCATCCCGAAACGACATTGGCACCGCTCTCTTCGCGCGCGGCGGTCGACGATATCACGATGAAGATACAGGAGGCGGTGGCGCATGGCGCAAAGGCGGAAACGGTGGGCGCGACTGTGCCGACGCAGGGCGCTTTCGTCCAGCCGACCATCCTGACCGAGATTCTCGAGGACAACCCGGCCCGCTACTGGGAGTTTTTCGGACCGGTATCGATGCTGTTCCGGGCCAGGGATGAAGCGCATGCCATACAGATCGCCAATGATTCGCCGTTTGGCCTCGGCGGATCGATCTTTACGCGGGATGTCGAGCGCGGCGCGCGGGTGGCGCGGCAGATCTCGACGGGCATGGTGTTCGTCAATCACCCCACCAAGGTGGAGGCCGATCTGCCTTTCGGCGGAATTCGCCGCTCTGGCTATGGCCGGGAGCTGCTCGATCTCGGGCTCAAGGAGTTCGTCAACCA
The DNA here is from genome assembly GCF_007828315.1 of Burkholderia sp. SJZ089. Taxonomy (NCBI): domain Bacteria; kingdom Pseudomonadati; phylum Pseudomonadota; class Betaproteobacteria; order Burkholderiales; family Burkholderiaceae; genus Burkholderia; species Burkholderia sp. SJZ089. The sequence goes on from NZ_VIUM01000007.1 coordinate 33,369, forward strand.
CAAACTCATCGATATCGTCGATATCGATGCCCGTTTTTAACCGTCTGGCCCCGCGGCGGCGGTCCAGCACAGCCGCCGTGGAGCCCAATGCGGTCGTGCAATTGATTCGATGATGCATGACCTCCCTCTCATGCCAAGGAGCGTTTCATGTCAAAGACGATGAAGGCGGCAGTGGTCCGCGAGTTCGGCAAGCCGCTCGCGATCGAGGAAGTTCCCGTACCAACGCCCGGGCCTGGCCAGATCCTGGTGAAGATCGCGGCCACCGGCGTGTGCCATACTGATTTGCATGCCGCCGAAGGCGATTGGCCAGTCAAGCCGAAGCCGCCGTTCATTCCCGGGCACGAAGGCGTCGGCCATGTCGTCGGCCTTGGCGCGGGCGTCAAGCATGTCCTGGAGGGCGACCGCGTCGGCGTGCCGTGGCTCTATACCACCTGCGGTCACTGCAGACACTGTCTCGGCGGTTGGGAAACGTTGTGCGAGTCCCAACAGAACACCGGATATTCGGTCAACGGGAGTTTTGCTGAATACGTGGTCGCCGATCCGAACTTCGTCGGGCATCTTCCCGACAACATCTCGTTTGTCGATGTCGCTCCGATCCTATGTGCCGGTGTGACCGTATACAAAGGATTGAAGGTCACCGACACGAAGCCGGACGATTGGGTGGTGATCTCGGGGATCGGTGGCTTGGGACATCTGGCGGTTCAATACGCCAAGGCAATGGGCCTCAACGTCATTGCCGTCGACATCGACGACGAGAAACTCGACCTGGCGAAGCGACTCGGTGCCGCGCTGGCCGTCAATGCCAAGCATGAGGACCCCGTACGGTTTGTGCGCTCAGCCGTGGGAGGCGCACGCGGCGTGCTCGTCACTGCCGTCTCCCGGTCAGCGTTTGCCCAGGCGATGGGGATGGTGGGCCGGGGTGGCACCGTATCGTTGAATGGTCTGCCACCCGGCGATTTCCCGTTATCAATTTTCGATACCGTGCTGAACGGTGTGACCGTTCGCGGATCGATTGTCGGAACGCGCCTCGACCTTCAGGAGGCGCTCAATTTTGCCGGAGAAGGGAAAGTTGCGGCGACGGTCAGCACCGCGAAGCTCGAGGATATAAATAGCATTTTCTCCAAGATGCATCAGGGCGACATCCAGGGACGCATGGTGATTGATTTTTCCGCTTGAGTCGCCACAGCGCACGGGCGCGGCATATGAGACGGGAGGTGCGCGGGCGTTGCTAGCGCTATCTGCTCGCGCATCAGGCGCAGCTGGGCCAACCCCCTGATCACATTTTCGAAGCCGCATCCTGCAGGATCGCCACGCCCAGGCTCGGCTGCGCCACCCGCTTCTGCAGCCGAGCCTTCTCGTCCTGCAACCGCTCGTGCTCGCGCATCCGATCCGACTGCATGCCTGCGCAGGGCTTCTTCCAGCCATAAAACGTCTGCACCGGAATACCGACCCGGCGAATCAGATCCGCCAGCGGCATCCCCGGTTCCGCCTGTTTCAGTACCGTCACAATCTGTTCGATCGAAAAGCGCCGGCGTTTCATGGTCGCAAAAACCGGGCGCCAGTCTTAGATGTCCTGGCGCCCTGCCGCACGGTTCTCGATACCTGGGCATTGACAGACGATTCCCGTTATTCTAATTTACTGGACAACATTTCCAACAAACTGGAATCGGCACGATGACCGTCCATGACCGAATCGCCGAACGCCTGCGCGTCCTGCGCGATGCCCGCGGCTGGTCGCTCGAAACACTGGCCGAGCACAGCGGCGTGAGCCGCTCGAACATTTCCCTGATCGAACGCGGCCAGAGCAGCCCGACCGCCGTCGTGCTCGACAAGCTCGCCACCGCGCTGGCCGTGCCCCTCTCCTCGCTATTCGGCGAAAGCGGCGAGAGCGAAGCCCCCTCGCCGATCGCCCGCGCCGCCGATCAACCGCTATGGACCGACCCCGCCTCGGGCTACCAACGCCGCCAACTCTCGCCGGCGCTGCGCTCGCCGATCCAGCTCGTCGAGGTGCATTTCCCACCCGGCGCACGCGTCCACTTCGACACCAGCGCGCGCGACGCCGACATCCACCAGCAGATCTGGCTGCTCGAAGGCGTGATGGAGATCACCGCCGGCACCACCGCCTGGCGGCTCGAAGCCGGCGACTGCGTGGCGATGCGGCTCGACAGCCCGATGCAATTCCACAACCCCACGCGCCGGCCCGCCCGCTACCTGGTGGCACTGAGCACGCGCTGATCCGAGCCATCATGACCTCCCGAACCATGCCCATCCAAGCCCCCCGCATCCGCCGCCTCGACGCCGACGAGGCCCGCGCGAAGATTCCCGAACTCGCCGAGGTGTTGATCGACTGCGTCGAAGGCGGCGCCTCGGTCAGCTTCATGCTGCCGATTGCGCGCGACACCGCGCTGCGCTTCTGGCAAGGCGTCGCCGACGAGGTCGCGCTCGGCCGGCGCGTGCTGCTGGTGGCCGAGGACGCAGCCGGCATCACGATCGGCACGGTGCAGATGATCACCGCGCAACCGGAAAACCAGCCGCATCGCGCCGATATCGCGAAGATGCTGGTGCATCGGCGCGCGCGCCGGCAAGGCGTGGGCGAGGCGTTGATGCAGGCCGTCGAGGCGATCGCATCAGAGGAAGGAAAGACCGTGCTGGTACTCGATACCGTCACGGGAGGCGCCGCGGAGCGGCTCTATCGCCGCGCGGGCTGGCAGCGCGTGGGCGACGTGCCCGGCTTCGCGCTGATGCCGGATGGCGCGCCGTGCGGCACCACCTTCTACTACCGGCACGTCGCCGCGAGCTAAGCGCGCCTTGGGCTGAACGACCCAACGCTCAGAGCGTAGCCTCGCCCACCTGCACCCGGCCGCGCAGCCGCTTGCGCAGCCAGAAGGTCCAGACCATCAAGCCGCCGAAGGTCACATAGCTGAGGATCGGCGTAACCACCAAGGTGCGCTCGATCGGCCAGTTCCAGGCACACCAGCTACGCACGCTGCACTCGATCACCAGCCCGAGCCCCCACATCAGCGTGATGAGACGCAGGGCCGAACGCACCGAGGCACTGTCCTCCCACAAACGCTCGAAGCGTTCCACGCCGCCCTCGCCTTCGCGCGCCACGGTGGCGCGCGTCAGGTAATAGGTGATCGGCCGCTTGAAAACCAGCGACACCAGGAACACCACGCCGATCGTGCCCGACACGAAGGACTCGCGCACCAGCAGCAGGCGCGGGCTGCCGCCGCCGGCCATCAAGGCGATCGACAGCGCGATACCGAGCAGCGCGATGGCGGAGAGCGCATCCACGCGCCGCGTCCTGGCGAACTCGACGACACCCCACAGCAGCGGCGGCACGGCCGAGGCATACAGCGCGCCCGATTCTCCCCAGCTCGGCAGGGCGAGCCGGTACACCACCCACGGCAGCACGAAATTGACGGCCAGCTCGGCGACGAAGGCAACGCGGATCTTCACGGGAGGGGAACCTCGCGGATAAAACAGGGCGGGGTCAGTATAAAGGCGAACGGCCACCGAGGTGGCCGTTGCATCGCCGGTGCCGCGCCGGGGCGGCGAGGGGGGTATCGCGCGCGGCGCCTACAGCGCGATCGGCGCGTTGCCGCGACGCGGCGCGGCAACCAGCCCGCTGCGCTCGACCAGCGCGCCGAACAGCAGGCCGATGGTGGCCCACAGAATCGCCTGCATGCCGATCGCGGCGACGCGGAACTTCCACAGCACCACGGCCGGGAACGCGGCCGGCACCTCGTTGATGGTGGGCAGCGCGAACTGCACGGCGACGAGGATCGCGATATAGAGCAGCCCCGCCACGATCGAGGCATTCCACTGCCCCATGCGCGCGGCCAGCGAGCGCCGGAAGTTCAGCGAGAACACGCCGACCGCGATCGAGATCGCGATCATCAGGAAGAACAGCCCGGTGCGATAGCCGATGGTGTCCGGGTCGCCCACCGAGGGCGGGTTCGCCGGGTACTTGAGGTTCGGCACGATCACCAGCGAGACGAAGGCGGCCGCCGCGAGGCAGGCCGACAGCGTGCGCGGCTGGCGGCTGCCGATGCGGCCGTGCACGAAGGCGAAGCTCAGCGCGAACAGCCCGCCGAGCGCGGCGCCATAGACGATCACGCCGGTGCCCAGGCCAAGTCCGGCCTGCGTCGGGCGGCTGACGAGTTCCGGCTCGGGCGCCTCGCCCTTGGCCGCATCGATCTTTTCCTCGAAGGCGATGGCCTGATCGACCTGCGGCTCGCCGGCGAAACGGGCGAAGCCGAACACGAGAATCCCCGCGGCGATGCCGGCCAGCATCCCGCGTACCAACAGTTTTCCGACCATGGAGCCCCCGTCAGTGGCAGGGGAAGCCGAGCAGGTGGCGCGCGTCGTGCACGAACTCATGCACGTACATGCCCGGCACGATCGAGGTCGCGCCTTGCTCGGCGCCGACGAAGTACAGCGCCAGCAGCATCAGCAGGCCGCCGAACACGATCCACGGCATCAGCTCGCGGACGGGGATGGGCGCCGGCACGGCAACCGGCTTGAGGGTGGCTTCGGACATATTCGACTCTCCAGGGGATGACGCGCCCCGCTCGACAATGACTGTCAACGGAATGAAAGGATGCTCCATGTGCAGGTCTGGCTTCCGGGAAGGCCGGCTCCCCGGTTACAGTGGCGCGACCGCGCCGGCTTCGCACCGGCTTCCGCACATCGCAACGGCTGGATTCTACGCAAGATGGGCGGTGAACGGAAATCGCGCGCCGCCATGCCGGAGCGCCTCGCCGAACACAATGAAACGATGACGCTCACCGTCCGACTGATCTCTCACGCCGCGAATGCCGAACTGCGCGCCGGCAGCTTCCCCGACGACGCGCCGCTCGACGCACGCGGCCTGGCCGAAGCGGCACGCGCCGCCGCGCATTGGCGCTGGCCGCGCGAAGCCCGCGCGCTCAGTTCGCCGGCGCTGCGCGCGCGGCAGACCGCCGAGGCGCTCGGCCTGGATGCCGAGCCCGAACCCGCCCTCTCCGACCTCGATGCGGGCCGCTGGCGCGGCAGAAAATTGATGGCGATAGCGAACGACGCGCCGGAACAGCTCGAAGCCTGGATCACCGATCCGGCCGCCGCGCCGCCCGGCGGCGAATCGCATCTCGAGGTGCTGCGGCGCGTCAGCGCCTGGCTCGATGCGCTGCCGGCGAGCGGCAGTTTCGTCGCCGTCACGCACGCGGCCGTGCTGCGCGCCGCGCTCGCGCATGCGCTCGGCATCTCGCCCGAAGCGATGCTGCGTATCGATATCGCGCCGCTCAGCGGGATCGAATTGAAGCGCTCGCCGCGCGGCTGGATCGTGCGTCTCGACGACAAGCTGCCTTCGATCGCAGCGCAACACGATTGAAGCCGCGCGCGCCGCGACGAGAACCAATGCGCTTCGGCGCCATCGTCAACGCAAGGGCAGCTTCACCGAGGATTTCAGCTCGCGCATCGACACGGTGCTGAGCATTTCCTTCACACCGGGCAGCGTGCGCAGGCGGTCGAGCACGAATTCGGAATAGGTATCGAAATCCTCGGCGAGGATCTGCAGCAGGTAGTCGTGCGCGCCGGTGGTGTTGTGGCAGGCGATCACCTCGGGCATCGCCATCACGCCGGCCTCGAAGGCGCGGCAGACCTTCTGCGTGTGGTTGTCGAGCGAGATATTGACGAAGGCCACCACGCCGAAGCCGAGCATGCGGCGGTCCAGCATGGCCTGGTAGCCGCGGATCATGCCGCTCGACTCGAGCCGCTTCAGGCGCTTCCAGCAAGGCGAGGGCGACAGCGAAACCTGCTCCGCGATCTCGGCATTACTGAGTCGCCCGTTCTCCTGAACAATCTGAAGTATTTTCATGTCGGTCGCATCAATCTCGACGCTGCGACTGCCTTTATTCATCGATTGGCCTTTCGGGAAAGATCGTTCCAAATTATAGGATTTGCGGGAACGAAAAGGAACGAATATTCTGGCCGGGCAACTCTACACTGAGCGCAACTCCGCCGTCGCCCGACGCGGTTTGCGCGGTGACGCACGCGTTCGGGCGACGGCGTTCTCTCATTCAAAAGACGAGGGCTCTCACCATGACCTATTCGAACTATCACAAGAAGGATCTCAACGGACGCCCCCTGCATCCCGAGACCCAGATGATGTCGTATGGCTACGATCCCTTCCTCTCCGAGGGTGCCGTCAAGCCGCCGGTGTTCCTGACCTCCACCTTCGCCTTCAAGTCCGCCGAGGACGGCGCCGAATTCTTCGACATCGTCTCGGGCCGCAAGCCGCTGCCCGAAGGCGAGGCGGCCGGCCTCGTCTACAGCCGCTTCAACCACCCGAACCTCGAGATCGTCGAGGATCGCCTGGCCCTGCTCGACGGCTCGGAAGCCGCGGCCGTCACCTCCAGCGGCATGTCGGCGATCTCCACCGTGTTCCTCGCCTTCCTGCGCCCGGGCGACCAGATCGTGCAATCGGTGCCGCTCTATGGCGGCACGGAAACGCTGATCTCGAAGATCTTCCCCGAATGGGGCATCGGCACCGAGGCGATCGAGAACGGCCTGTCCCCGCAGTCGATCCGCGACGCGCTCGAGACCGCCGCCAAGAAAGGCCCGGTGCGCCTGGTCTACATCGAGACGCCGGCCAACCCGACCAACTCGATCATCGACCTCGACGGCATGGTGGCCGAGATCGACGCCTTCGAGCAGCGTCACGGCTATCGCCCGATCTCGGTCTGCGACAACACCCTGCTCGGCCCGATCTTCCAGAAGCCGGCCGCGCATCGCGTCGATCTCTCGGTCTATTCGCTGACCAAGTACGTGGGCGGCCACAGCGACCTGGTGGCCGGCGGCGTGACGGGCAGCAAGGCGATGATCACCAAGGTGCGCTCGATTCGCGGCGCGTTCGGCTCGCAGCTCGATCCGCATTCCTCGTGGATGCTGCTGCGCTCGATGGAAACCGTGGTGCTGCGCATGACCCAGGCCACCCAGACGGCCAGCCGCGTGGCGCGCTGGCTGGTGGACAATCCGCACCAGAAGGTCGAGGTGTTCCACCCGGAAACCATCCTCGACGATGCCTACCAGGCGGTCTACAAGCGCCATTGCACGGGCGCCGGCTCGACCTTCGCCTTCGTGCTGAACGGCGGCCGCGCGCAGGCCTTCCGCTTCATCAACGCGCTGCGCCTGTTCAAGTCGGCGGTCAGCCTGGGCGGCTCGGAATCGCTGGTCTGCCATCCCGCCTCGACCACCCATTCGGGCGTGTCGGCCGCGGCGCGCGAGAAGGCCGGCGTCAGCGAAGGCCTGATCCGCATCTCGATCGGCCTCGAACACGGCGACGACCTGATCGCCGATCTCGAGAACGCCTTCATCGCCTGCGCGAAAGCCTGAGCGCATGAGGTGGAGGCACGCGGCGCGATAGAGCGCGTCGCGCAAAAACGAAAACGGCGCGACACGCTCACCGTGTCGCGCCGTGACGCGAACCGCCTCGGGCGGGGCGAGCCGGAAGCGGCCGCCCCGCCCTTTTCATTGCGGCATGCTCATTGCGCGGTCGCCGCGCGCGGGGTCCAGCCGGCCTGGTGGGCCGTGCCGTTGTCGGCGCTGCCTTCCTCGAGCGAGACGTTGCGCGTTTCGCGGCCGTTCACGAACCAGAGCAGCGCGGCCAACGGGCCGGGCAAGGCCAGCAGCAGCAGCCCGATCAGCGCGGCCGAGGGCGTGCCGGTCGCCGCGTAGACGTTGGTCAGCATCAGCGGCGCCACCATCGCGCCGACCCGGCCCACCGCCACCGAGACACCGAGGCCGGTGGCGCGGATTCGCGTCGGCAGCACTTCCGAGGACACCACGTAGCCCGAGATGTAGGCCCAGGTCACGCCGAACTGGATCAGGCAGTAGCCGGCCACCATGCCCGGCAGCGTGTGCATCATGTAGATCAGCACGATCGCCGCCACCGTGAAGCTGTAGCTGACCAGCAGCGAAGTGCGCCGCCCCCAGGCCTCCACCAGCACCGAGGCGGTCAGCCCGCCGACCAGCGCGGCCGCGTTGCCGTAGACGTAGTAGAGCGGCATGTCGCCGGCCGGCACCTTCATGTACGGCAGGATCACCAGCGCCATCAGCGAGAGCACGCCATACACCACGGCGGCCTGCGAGAAGTTCAGCGCGCTGGCCAGGCCGCAGCGCAGCCGGTAGGCGCCGAACAGCTCGCGCACGTTGCGCCAGAAAGCCGGCTGCGAGGGCGTGAACAGCGCCGGCTCATAGCGCTTGCGGGCCAGTTCGCGGTCGGCCTCGCTCACGCCGGGGCGCTCGGCGCTGCCGGCGATCGCGGCGACGATCGCCTCGGCCTCGGCGAGGCGGCCCTGCTGCAGCAGCCAGCGCGGCGATTCGGGAATCACGCGGCGGATCCAGAAGAACAGCAGCGCCATGGTGGTACCGAGCCCGAAGCCGACGCGCCAGGCCACGTCGGCCGGCAGGTTGTTCAGCACGAAGTAGGAGATCGCGGCCGACAGCAGCGCGCCCACCGGGAAGCCCGACAGGATCAGCGAATCGGTCTTGCCGCGATGGCGGCGCGGGATGAACTCGCCCATCGTCGCGGTCACCGCCGAATACTCGCCGCCCACCGCCAGCGCCGTCATGGCGCGGAAGAACAGGAAGGACTCGTAGTTCCAGGAGAAGATCGTCAGCACGCTGAAGCAGGCGTACCAGAGCAGGGTGGCGAGGAACAGGCGCTTGCGGCCGAATCGGTCGGCCAGGTAGCCGAACGCGATCGCGCCCACCAGCATGCCGAACACCCAGATCGTCACGGCCAGCGAGCCTTGCGCCGAGCTCAGGTGCCACTGGCTCTTCAGCACGCCGAACACGCTGCCGATGATGTTGGTCTCGAACGAGTCGAGCGCCCAGCCGACGCCGAGCGCGGCGACCAGCAGCGTGTGGAACCAGGTCCACGGCATATTGTCCAGACGCGACAGCGCATCGGTCCGCACGGGTTGAGACGAGGTCATGAAGTTCTCCTGACGATCACGGCGAGGGCACGCTCAGTGCCAAGTCCGGGAAATCGAATTGGGGAAAGCGCGCGGGCGCGCCGATGAAATTGCGGCCGCGCGCGCCCTCGAAGGCGCTTGCGACGATGTCCTGCCATTCGTCCTGCTCGATGCCGTAGGCCGCGGGTTCGCAGCGCACGCCGAGCGATTCCAGGAACTGCTCCAGCATGCGCGGGGCGGCCTCGAGGCCGCCGAACACCTCGGCCAGCGCGCGATCGCAGGCCGCATCGGCGCCGATCGCCGAGCGCATCACCGCCGGCAGGCAGAACGAGCAGGCCATGCCGTGCGCCACGCCGTGATGCAGCGTGATCGCATACGAGATGTTGTGGGCCAGCGCGGTGCGCGTGTTCGAGAAGGCCAGGCCCGCGCGCAGCGCGCCGAGCGCCATTGCCGAGCGCGCGTCGAGATCGCCGGGCGCGGCCATCACGCGCGGTAGCGCCTGCAGGATCTCGCGCGCGGCATCCACGGCCAGGCCGCGCGTGACCGGGTTCGCATTGCGGTTCCAGATGCTCTCCAGCGCGTGCGACAGCGCATCGAGCCCGCTGGCCAGCGTCGGCGCGGGCGGCAGCCCGACCACCAGGCGCGGATCGACCAGCACCGTCTCGGGGTAGAGATCGTCGCGCGCCAGCGAGAGCTTGCGGTCGTGCTCGGGGTCCCACACGGTCGCCCAGGAGGTCACTTCGCTGCCGGTGCCCGAGGTGGTCGGGATCGCGACGATCGGCAGGGCCCGCTCGGCGCGGCGCGTCCTGCCGTCGGCGATCCAGGCCAGCACCGGCTCCAGCCGGCCGTGCTCGGCCGCCAGCACCTTGGCGGTATCCATCACCGAGCCGCCGCCGAGCGCCACCAGCACCTCAGGCATGGCCGGCAGCGCGGCCAGTGCCGCGCAGGCCTCGCGCAGCATCGTCACCGATGGGTTGGACTCGACCGAATCGATGCGCAGCAGCGCCGGGCCGGCGATCGCCTCGATGCGCGCGCAGGGCGCGAGGAAGGCCGCGTCCGGATAGGTGACGATCGCGTAGGCGCGGCCCGCCAGCACCTCGCCGATGACGTCCAGCGCGTCGACGCCGAAGCGCACGCGCACCGGGTTGTGGAATTGCCAGTCGCTCACGCCGTGTCTCCGGCGGCCAGGCGTTCGCCGATCGAGTCGATCACGGCCGGCAGGTCGGCGATGCTGTCGATCACGTAGTGCGCGCCGGTGCGGGCGATGCGCTCGCGCGCCGGCGCCACGCGCGCATCGCGCGCGGCCGCGTCGAGCGCCTGCCACTCGGCCAGCGAGAGGCCCACCTCGTTGCCGCTGGCGACGATGCCCACCGTCCACATGCCCGCGGCCAGGCCCGATTCGAGGCCGGTGGGGCTGTCGTCGACCACCACGCAGCTGCGCACGTCGGGCGCGCCGAGCGCCAGCGCATTGGCCAGGCACATGTCGGGATAGGGACGGCCGCGCGCCACGTCGCTGACCGTGCAGCAGTGGTCGGGACGATAGCCGTGACGCTCGGCCAGCGGCTGCAGGTGCTGCATGACCTCGCGCGGGTAACCGGTGGTGCTGCCGATGCGGATGCCGCGCGCTCGCAGCGTGGCGATGGTGTCGAGCGCGCCGGGGATCAGGTCGCTGTAGCGCTCGACATTGCGTTCGTCGGCGATCAGGAAGTGCGCGTAGAGCATGTCGATATCGGCATCGGTCGAGGCGGCGCCGCGCGCGGCGCGCCAGCGCGCCTGCACCTCGACATCCTCCAGGATCAGTTCGATGTGCTCGCGCTTGGCGGCGCCCATCGGCGCGCGCGCCTCGGCTTCGCTGATCGGCACGCCGGCTGCTTCGAACACCTCACGAAATGCATGGACGGGCGCGAGACAGCCGAAATCGAGCACCGTGCCGGCCCAGTCGAAGATCGCGGTGGTAACGGGGCCGCGATAGGCGCGGTGGGCGGCATCGAGGGGGGCGGATCGCTGCAGCATGGCTGGGCTCCGGGAAAAGTGGATCACGGCCGCCAGCATAGTTTTGCAACATGACCGGTCTATGATCGAACTACCCGGTCAAATCGAATCGATCCATCGAAAAAATCGTTGAATCATCGTTCGCCCCTTGAACACCCAGGCGGGACGGGGCTTGCGGGCCGATCGACCCATCTTCACAGGAAAGGCCGCTTTTTAAGGGCCGATTCGACAGGATCGATCGGCCCGCGCCCGCTCCTTGCCGGCCCATCTCATGCGCAACCGATGACCCTGACCCAGATTCGTGCCTTCCTCGCCGTGGTCCAGCACGGCGGCTTCACGGCGGCGGCCCGCGCGCTCGCCACCAGCCAGACCACCATCACCTCGCAAGTCCAGGCGCTCGAACAGGAACATGGCGTGCAGTTGTTCCATCGCCGCGGACGGCGTGTCGAGCTGTCGACGGTCGGCCTCGACTTCCTGCCGCTCGCTCGCCAGATCAACGGCCTGGAGAACGACGCGCGCTCGCTGCTGCACGACAGCGGCGAGCTCACGCGCGGCGTGCTGCGGATCGGCGCCGTCAGCCCGTTCCACGTGACCGAGATCATCGAGGCCTTCCATACCGCGCATCCGCGCATGCAGCTGGCCGTCACGCTCGGCAATTCGGAGAGCGTGCTCAACGACCTGGACGACTACGCCTGCGACGTCGGCGTGATCGCGCGCTCGTTCAGCGACGAGCGCTACGAGATGGCGCCCTACGCGAGCTACCCGGTGATCGCCTTCGTCGGCGCGGCGCATCCGTTCGCGGCGCGCGAATCGATCACGCTGGCCGAACTGGCCACCGTACCCTTGCTGATGCGCGAAGCCGGCTCGACCACGCGACGCGCGCTGGAGGACGCACTCGGCGCGATCGGCGCCGCGCCGCGCATCGCCATGGAGATCGGCAGCCGCGAGGCGCTGCGCGAGGCCGTCGCGCGCGGGCTCGGCGTGGGCACGGTCTCGCTGTCCGAATACGTGCCCGACGACGCCCGGCTGCGGCCGGTGAGAATCGAGGGTGACCCGGTCAGCACGCATATCCATGTGTGCTGCCTGCGCGAGCGGCGCGAAAGCCGGCTGGTGGCGGCGTTCTTCGAGGCGATGAAGCAATGCCGGCCCGGCTCCGGCGGCAAGCTGCCGATCGCGGCACATGCCGAATGAATCGCAACGGAAAACAGTTAAACCCATTACATTAAAAACAGAATTCAATCGATAAAATGTTTAGATAAACAGAATAAAAATTCGGAATACTCCGAGTAGTTCACCGCCTGTCTCTCTGGCACGCTGTCGATAGATGTCCTCGCCTCTGGTTGACATCCGCGTTCGATAAATCAGGCCGGAAAAAATTCGATGAACAGCCAATCCGTGCGGCAATTCTTTCCTGACGGGAATCCGCACGGCTGGGGGAGCCTTTGCTGCGGCCAAATCCATGCGGCATCCTCGTCATGCGGACCAATGCTACGGATTCCTACCATTCATCCGCACTCGCGCGCCTGACGACATGCAATAAGAATCCGGGCCATGCGCCCTCGACAAGCAGTTGATACAGAGACGGAGCAGACGATGAAACTACGAAACATGCTTGGCATCGGCGTCGCGGTGGTATTGGCCGGCTGCGGCGGCGACAACGGCGACGCGGGCGGCATCGGCGTGGCGCGTTCAGGCGCGGGGGCCGCCGACACCAACAGCAGCAACAGCACGCGGACAAACGGCAGCAACACATCGGCCGACGCGGTGGACACCGCCCGGTTGCTGCGCAGCGTCGATCCCATCATCGGCACGGCCAATCTCGACATCAAGGCGAATTGGAGCAGCGGCATTCGCGGGCATGGCCACACCTATCCCGGCGCGACCGTGCCGTTCGGCATGGTCCAGCTCGGCCCCGACACGACGGGCGGCCCGAGCGCCCTGCCCTGGGACTGGGATCGCACCTCGGGCTACCAATACGACGATCCGTACATCACCGGCTTCACGCATACGCACCTGTCGGGCGCCGGTATCGGCTCGGGCGGCGAGGTGCGCTTCCTGCCGACGCTCGCGCCGGTCGACGCGGCCACGCTGGCCAGCATCAAGGGCAGCTCGGTCACCTACAACGCACGCTTCAGCCACGCCGACGAGAGCGCCAGCCCCGGCTACTACCGCGTGCGCATGGCGCCCGAGGGCACCGGCAAGACGCCCTGGAACGTGAAGGGCGCGGCCATCCTCGCCGAGCTGACGGCTACCGCCCATGCCGGCGTGCATCGCTACAGCTACTTCCCGAGCGCATCGACGCAGAAACGCGCCATGATCGTCAGCATCGCCAGCCCGATCGGCGGGACGCTCGCGAGCGGCAAGATCCAGGTGATCGACGAGCGCACCATCGCCGGCTGGCAGATCACCAACAACTGGGCCAACAACAAGCCGACCTATTTCATCGCGCGCTTTTCGCAGCCCTTCGACAAGCAGGTGAATTTCAGCGCCGACGGCAGCACCGCCTACCTGAGCTTCGGCACGGCCACTACGGGCGACGCGCCGCTGACCGTGAACGTCGGCATCTCGCCGTCGAGCGTGGCCGACGCCACCGCCAACCTCGCCGCCGAAGTGGGCGCCAAGCCCTTCAACGAGGTGAAGGCCGGCGCCGAACAGACCTGGGCCGCCGCGCTCGGACGGATCCGCATCAAGGGCGGCACCGACGACCAGCGCACCATGTTCTACACCTCGCTCTATCACGCGATGCTCGGGCCGACGCTGTACAACAATGCCGACGGCAGCTATGTCGGCATGGATTCGAGCAACGACGGCAGCAGCTCGCCGCCCACCACCAGCAAGCATGCGGCGCCTGGCTTCGATTATTCCTCCTCGTTCTCGCTGTGGGATACGTTCCGCGCGCAATCGCCGTTGATGACCCTGGTGCAGCCGGAGCGCGTCGACGGCTGGGTCAAGTCGCTGCTCACGCAGTTCAAGCAGAACGGCAAGGGCGAGTTGCCGGTCTGGCCGCTCGCGCAGACCGAAACCTTCACGATGGCGGGCCACCCAGCGATTCCGCTGATCGCCGATGCCTACCTGAAGCACCTCACCAGCGCGAGCACCGACGACATCTGGACCGCCCTCACCACCACCCAGGGCGCCAGCGCCCATGGCTTCGACCAGTACCGCAGCAAGGGCTACGTCTACTCGGGCGACAACGCCTCGGTCTCCACCACCCAGGACTATGCCTTCGACGACTGGGCCACGGCCCGCGTCGGCCAGGCTGCCGGCAAGGGCGATTCGGCCTGGCAGCCCTACCTGACGCGCAGCGGCAACTACCGCAACGTCTACAACCCGGTCAGGTACAACGGCTGGATCTTCGCGGTGCCCAAGAGCGGCTCGGGCAACTGGTCGAGCAATTTCGACCCGGCCGCGGCCGAGAAGACCGATTACTCGGAAGCCAACTCGTGGATCGACACCTGGAACGTCTTCCACGACTTCCCCGGACTGATCTCTGTGCTCGGCGGCAAGACCGGCTTCAGCGCGCAACTCGACCAGGCCTTCAACCCGAAGAACCCGCTCGGCTACCTCAACGGCCAGGGATTTCCGGACCTGACCGGCCGCATCGGCCAGTACGTCGCCGGCAACGAGCCGGCCAACCAGATGCCCTATCTCTACGACGTGGCCGGCACGCCGTCGAAGACGCAGGATCTCGTGCGCACGGTGATGGACGAGCTGTACTCGCTCACGCTCACCGCGCGCGATCGCGGCGAACTGAGCAGCAGCAGCCTGAAGACCGCGCAGGACGATCCGCGCCGCGTGCGCGCCTCGGGCATCCCCGGCAACGACGACTTCGGCCAGCTCTCGGCCTGGTACGTGCTGTCGGCGATGGGGATCTATTCGCTCAACCCGGTGGGCGGCGTCTATTACTTCGGCACGCCGCTGTTCGAGGAAGCCAGCATCCACATCCCGAGCGCGAGCGGCGGCGCGAACGGCAGCGCGCTGCGCTTCCAGGGATCGCGCACGTTCACCATCACGGCGCATACGGCGAGCGGCGCACCGCCCTCCTCGACCCATCGCTACGTGCAGTCGGTCACGCTGAACGGCACGCCGCTGCATCGGCCCTACATCACGCACGAGGAGATGGCGGCCGGCGGCAAGCTCGACTTCGTGATGGGCTCGACGCCGAACGATGCCTGGATCGCGCAATGGGATGGCCGCGATCCGAACACGGCATTCGCGCCGCCGCCGGCCTCGCGGCACTGAGTCGGTGAAACGCACAGGCGGGCCCGGGACAACCGGGCCCGCCTGTTTTTTATCGCCTCAGCACTTGCCGAACGTGGCCACGGCCGGCGCGACGTCGAGCGCCGCGTCGTTGAAGATCACCGGCATGCCGCCCAGGCTCAGCCTCGACCTGGCGCGGTCGAGCTTCCAGCCGTCGACACGCAGCGCCGCCGACGATATCGGCCTTCCCTTCGCATGCGGGACGTCGATCACGACGCGCCGCCTCGCGCCCGGCAGCAGGTTCAGGTAGTTGTCGCTGTAGAAGGCCGGCAGGATGCGCTCGCCGCTGGCGCGGTCGAACAGTTGCAGATGCGTCATCAGCGCGATGCTGCCGCCGATGTTCGCCACCTCGACCGTGATGCGCGTGCTCGTTTCGTCCGGCTCGTCGGACGAGGCCTGGATCGAGACAGCAGCCGGCGTGATCGTGTCGAGCGTCACGTAGCTGCTGTCCGCGCCGCTCTTCTCGTACCAGTAGAGATTCTCGGCAAGCGTCGTGCCGCCGGCATCGCGCAGGATCAGCGCGACCAGGCACACGGACGAGGCAGCGCCCGCGATCAGGGTACGCAGGTTCGCCACCACCTGATACGAAGTCGGTGCCACGCCCGCGATGCTCGGCGTGGCGACGCCGACCAGCGAGCTGTCGAGGTTGTAGACGCGCGCCTCGAGGCTGCCGCCCACCGGCTTCGCCGTGTGGTTGGCGATCGTCAGGTCGAAGCTATTCGCGTCGAGGATCGCGTTCACGCGGCGGCAGCCGTGCCGGACCGCGAAGAAGGACGAATGCTGCTCGAGATCATGGCTGTACATCTGCCAGACGAAGCTGGGCTGCGCCGGATTCGTCATCCACATGATCACGCCGGTGGCGGGCGAGGTGATCGCGCCCGCCGCCGGGCCGATCATCACGGCCGCATTCGCCTCGTAGATCGAGCGGATGCATTCGTAGTTCATCATCTGCGCCTTGCGCACGAAGTCGGCGAGATTGCGGATCTCGCCGTAGCGGAATGCGGTCGCCGCGATATAGCCCGCGCCGCCCTGCTTGTTGCCGACCTGCGGGTAGGTGGCGCCGTTGCCGTTCATGTCGCGATCGGCCCAGTAATCGTCGGGGCATTCCCACGACGAAGGCGGCAGCATCGATTTCACGAACTCGAGCGTCGGGATCGAATGCGAGCCCACCTCGTTGTGGAAGGCCGTGGCGGTCCTGCCGTAGCTGCGCGTGAAGGCCGATTTGGGCGTGGTCCAGTTGTAGGGCCCGCCCGAGGAATAGCCGTTGACGGCACCCGCGCCGGTATCGCCCGCCGAGCTCGTCAGGCACAGCCGCTTCGGGTCGAGCTCCTTCACCAGCGCATCGAGCCCGCTGACCAGCGCGGCGGGCGGCGAGCCCTCGTTGCCGCCGCACCAGAGCAGGATCGACGGATGGTTGCGGAAATGCACGATCACGTCGCGGATATTGTCGAGATCGCGCGGCAGGTTGGCCGGGCCCGCGCCGTTCGCCTCGGTCGAATAGAAGAAGTCCTGCCAGACGAGGATGCCGTAGGCATCGCAGGCATCGAAGAAATCGCGGCTCGTGCTCTGGCCGTTCCAGTTGCGGATCAGGTTCAGGTTGGCGTCGCGATGCAGGCGCACCTGGTTGAACAGACGCTCGCGCGGAATCCGCTTGAGCGCCTCGTCGAGGCCCCAGTTGCCGCCCATCACCAGGATCGGCAGCTTGTTGACGCTGATGCTCAACTGCTTGCCCTGCCCGATATCGCGCGAATAGTCGATGCGGCGCAGGCCGATGTTCACGCTGCGCGTGTCCGATACCTGGCCCAGCAGCTCGATCGACACCGAGACCGCGTACAGGTTCGGCTCGCCATAACCGTTCGGCCACCAGAGCTTCGGGTTCGACAAGGCCAGCTCGGGAACCTCGGCGGGCGTGAGCGTGATCGTGCTCGGCTGGTCGGCGGCGGGAATCGAGATGGCGCGGCGGAACGCGATGTGTTCGCCGATGCGCCCCGTCACCGTGGCCGCGACCGTGGCGCCCGAGCGATTGTCGAGCGAGAGGTCGAGCTGCAGTTGCGCGCTGCCCAGGTCGTCGGAGAGCGTGCTGTCCACGCGCAGGTCGGCGATGCGGATCGCGCCGGTGCTGAACCAGGACACGGGCTGCCAGATGCCGAGGTTGCGATCGGGAATCGTCGGCAACCAGTCCCAGCCGGCCGAGCAGAAGAAGCTCGGGCCGTTCTTCAGCGTGATGCCGGTCGGCCCGCCGTTGCGGCCGCCGCGCGTCACGCCGCTGCCATAGCTCGGCTCGAGCGGGCCTTCCGAGAAGTCGAGCTTGATCGCGCGCACCGCCAGCCATGCCTCGCCGCCGGCCGGCGCGACCAGGCGCGTGACGTCGAAATAGCCGTGCCTGAAAGCACCCGCCAGCGTGCCGACCTGGCTGCCGTTGAGCCAGATCTCGGCGCGGTAGTTCACGCCGTCCAAACGCAGCCACAGGCGCTGCCCCGCGTGCAGCGGCGGTGTCGCGAAGCGCGTGCGATACCAGTAATCGGTGTCCTTCAGCGTATCGGGAATCGTGTCGGTCACGATCCGGCCGTGGAACGGATCGGGATACTTGCCGTTGGCGAGCATGCTGTCGAGGGCGGTGCCGGGCACCGTTGCCGCGGACATGCCGGCCGGCCCTTGCGGGCTCGAGAGCTGCGCGCCGCCGAGCGCGGGCTGCTCGGACGCGGCGATGAAGGTCCATTGACCGCTGATCTCGCGCGAGGCGGCGAGATTGTCGAGCGACGTGGCCGGCGGCGTACCAGGCGGCGTGTCGGGGACGCCGCGATGATCGTCGGCGACGGGAGCGACGGGGTCGGTGCCGTCACCATTGCAGGCGGGCAGGCAGGCGCTCGCCACCAGGGCCGAGCTGTAACCGAGGAATTTTCGACGCGGTGCCGATGGCATGTCGTTCTCCAGTCTTGGGGGTGGAACTCACGAATTGCTGGCGCAAGACGGCCCGGTTCCCTCGCTGAATCGCGATTGACGAGTTGTTTAGGTATTTTGATAAAACAGCATGGTAAACGCGGCCAGGATCAGTATTGTTTTGCGAAGCAGTCATGCACACCTGCGTTAACCCTCGGCGCATGCAGTTTAGTTTTCGGGGCTTCGCTGTTTTGTGTCGAATCGGCGGGATTGGATTGAATTCGATTCGTGAAAATTGACAATCGATCGAGGATTCTCGGCTTCGCCTTTGTATTCGCATGTATCCGCGACAGCTCCCGATACCTGCAGATACAAAAGTGCCGTCTCGCGACACAAACGCCATACGTTCCGGTACTCCAGTGACGATGCCTGATCGGTAGTTGCCGCGGCTTGCGCCGAGGTGGCCCCCGGTCGCCCTGGCTGAGCTTCGGCCAATTGGTTGTATCCACAACACCGTGGGACGCATCCCTCAAAGGTCCCTGCCTCATGAACACACGCCGTAGTCAGCCTTCCCCCCGCCTGCAAGCGGCACAGGCCTCCAACACGGCGACCGGCCCGCGCAGACGGATTCCGGCGGCGGCGATGCCATCCTGCCCTCCCGGCGCGGCCTGCTCGTGGCGGGTGTCGCCGCCGCCTTGACGCCGAGCGCGTCGGTCCTGGCCCAGTCGATGCCGGCCGCCGGCACGCCTGTCAGCGGCGCGCCCGCCGGACCGAACGGCATCAAGGCGCTGGTGTTCGACGTCTATGGCACCTGCACCGACTATTGGAGCAGCATCGTCGAGGAGGGCCGCGCGCTGAGCAAGGCGCGAGGGCCGGAAATCGACTGGCCCGCCATCGCCACCGAATGGTCGGGGCTGCTGCTGGCCGGATTCAAGGCGATTTTCGATGGCCAGCGCCCGTGGCAAAGCCTGGCCGCATTGCGGCTCGACGCGCTGGAAAGCACGCGTCGACGGCGTGGCCTGGACAGCCTGTTGCAGGCGGATCCCGAGAACCTGAACGACATCTGGCAGCGATTGCACACCTGGCCGGATGTCATCCCCGGTTTGCGGCGCCTGCATCAGCCCTATCTGCTCGCCACCCTGTCGAACGCTGACATGGCCGACATGGCGGTGCTGGCGCGCGTGCGCGATTTCCGCTGGGATCTGGTCATGACGGCCGAACTGCTCAGGCCAGCCCGCGCCGCCGCAGGAACAGCTTGCGTCCCAGATCGAAGGCCACCAGGTTCCCCGCCACCACCAGCACCAGCCCGATCACCGCCAGCGTCGACCAGCGATAGCCCTCGAACAGCGTCGACGCGCTCAGCGCCACGAACGGGAACAGCACCGTGCAGTAAGCCGCGCGCTCCGGCCCGATCCGGCCGACCAGCATCAGGTAGGAGGTGAAGCCGATCACCGAGCCCGGCAGCGCCAGGTAGGCCAGCGCGCCGAGATAGCGCGGCGTCATCTCGGGCACGAAGGACAGCCCCGCCACGGCCGAGCCGAGCGTGAGCACCGCGGCGCCGATCAGCATCGCCCAGCTGTTGGTGGTGAGCGGGTGCAGCCCCATCGCCTGCATCCGGCTCGACAGCAGGCTGCCGGTGGAGAAGCACATGGTGCCCGCGAAGGCGATCACCAGGCCGCGCCAGGTGGCCGCGTCGCCGAGATGCCCCGCCATCTGCTGGTAGAACAGGCAGCCGATGCCGACCAGGCCCAGCAGCGCGCCGGCGATCGCGGTGGGCTGCAGCGGCCGGCCCAGGAAGATCCGGCCGTTGATCGCGTTCAGCAGCGGCGCGATCGAGAACACCACGGCCACCAGTCCGCTCGGCACCACGCGCTCGGCGTAGTAGAAGCACAGAAAGTTCAGACAAAACAGCGCCACGCCCTGCGCGACCAGGAAGCGCCAAGCCTCGCGCGGCGGCCGGATCGGCCGGCGCAGCACGCGCAGCAGCAGGAACAGCACGGCCGCGGCGATCCAGAAGCGCAAGGCGATCGAGATGGGCGGCGGCACGCTGTCGAGCTGCCATTTGATGGCGATCCAGGTGGTGCCCCAGATCAGCACGGTGACGGCATAAAGCAGAAGATTCATGAGACGCGGCGGCAGGAAAAAGGTGAGGAAGCGGGAATCGGTCGATCCCCGGCAGCTACTGTGCCGCCGCCCATGTCCGGGCACTTGTCCGGAATTGCGGTCTTTCCGTTACGGCCCGGCGCGGCCGCGCGCGCGCCCCTATACTGCGCACATGAGCTCCGTCCGCCCATCCGCCCCGATCCTCGTCGAACCGCCCGCGTCCGCCTCCGAGCTGGCCGGCGCGGCGGAGCTGCCGTTCGGCCTGCAGTCGGTCTGCCGCACGCTGGCCGAGGCGGACGCCCGGCTCGAGCGCTTCGCCTGGCTGGGCGACCACCTCGCGATCGCCGAATGGACGCGCGAGACCGAGATCGCCGAAACCGTCTACGAGCAGCCCGGCCATCACACGCTGTCGTGCTACCTGGCGGGCGGTTATCGCACCGAGCGGCAGCGGGTGCCCGGCTACGGCGCGCCGAGCCGGCTCTGCGCGCTGCCCGGCGACCACGAATCGCGCTGGTGGGTGCGCGGCCAGATGCATTTCATGCATCTCTACTTCCTGCCCGAGCACTTCGCGCGCCGCGCCGTGCGCGAACTGGACCGCGAACCGCGCGAGCTGGAACTGGCCGATCGCACCTACTTCGAGGATCCGCGCATCGCCGAGCTGTGCCGCTCGCTGCTGCTGGAAAGCTGGGACGACGTCGACGGCCGCCTGCGCGCCAACGAAACCGCCCACGAGGTACTGAGCCGGCTGCTGCGCGAGCAGAGCGTGGTGCGCAGCGGCGTGCCGCGTACCGGCGGGCTGTCGCCGACGGTGCGCCGGCGCGTGCGCGATTATGTGGACGCGAGCCTCGGGCAGTCGATCACGCTCGGCGAGCTGGCCGATCTCGCCGCGCTGTCGGAATACCATTTCGCGCGCATGTTCCGGGTCTCGTTCGGCGCGCCGCCGCATGCCTGGATCGCCGAGCAGCGGCTGGCCCGCGCCCGCGAGCTGCTGCGCGGCACCGCGCTGCCGCTCGCGCAGGTCGCCGAGCAGTGCGGCTACGCGAATGCCGCGCATTTCAGCCATCGCTTCCGCGACGCGCACGGCGTGGCGCCCACCGTGTTCCGCAAGGCCCTGCTGGGCGGCACCTGAGCCCCTGCAAGGCGGGGCCGGCGCCCGCGCCGGGCGTCGACGGTTGCAGTTTTCGAGCATCTGCCTATCATCGTTACCTCGCTCAAGCTCCGATCGACGATGATGTCCCCGTTCTCCCTCCCGACC
Source organism: Burkholderia sp. SJZ089 (assembly GCF_007828315.1). Lineage (NCBI taxonomy): Bacteria > Pseudomonadati > Pseudomonadota > Betaproteobacteria > Burkholderiales > Burkholderiaceae > Burkholderia > Burkholderia sp. SJZ089. Next base: position 54,816 of record NZ_VIUM01000007.1, read on the forward strand.
AGCGCCATCGCGCTGCCCTCGCCGCGCCCGCGCGGCCGCTCCGCCGGCCTGCCGGCGGCTTACCCGGCCAGCCGCCGCGCTCCCTCGGAGCCGCGCGCATGAACGGCCACGTCGCCTACACGCTGCTGGACCTGACGGGCACCTTCGCATTCGCGATCAGCGGCGCCGTGGCGGCCCGCCAGCGGCGCCTCGACCTGTTCGGCGTGGCCTTCGTCACCTTCATCGTCGCCTGCGGCGGCGGCATCGTGCGCGACGTCTGCATCGGCGCCGTGCCGCCGGCCGGCCTCTCGAACTGGAGTTATCTGCTGGTGTCGCTGGTCGCCGCGGCGCTGACCATCGCCGCCTACCAGAAGGTCCGGCGGCTGCGTTACCCGGTGCTGCTGTTCGATGCGATCGGGCTCGGCATGTTTGCCGTGGCCGGCGCGCAGAAGGCGCTGGCCTACAGCGGGAGCGCCGAGGTCGCGATCCTGCTGGGCATGTTCAGCGCGGTGGGCGGCGGCGTGATCCGCGACGTGCTGCTGTCGCGCGTGCCGGCCATCCTGCAGCGCGAGATCTACGCGCTGGCCGCCCTGTTCGGCGCGACCGTCGAGGTCGTCTCGCTGCGCACCAACTGGCTGCCGACGCTCGCGCCCTGGCTCGCGATCGGCTCCTGCGTGGCGATCCGGCTGTCCTCGCTGTACTTCGGCTGGCGGCTGCCGGTGTTCGGCTCGCGCCAGACCGACGGCCGCTGAAGGCCGCCCCCGGCGCCGGGCCGCCCCGCTCGACTCAGCAGGCGAGGTCGAAATGCGCCTGCGCCACCACCGCGCCGTTCACGATCAGCTCGACGCCATGGCGCCCCGCGTAATGCGTGCGCGTCGTGAAATCGCGGATCCGCTGGCTGCGCACGATATCGATGCGCTGCCCCGGCGCCAGCGTCAGCTCCCTGAGCTTGAAGACCTTGTGCGCGGTGCTGCCGTTCTTCTTCACGTAGCCGATCCGATAATCGATCACCAGCCGCTGCGCGTCCGGCGCCGTGGAGACCAGCTCGGCGGCCAGCGTGACCGTCTCGCCGAGTTCGATGCGCGCCGGCGTCACCGCGAACGGCACCGCTTCGATCCTCGCCGCGCCGCTCGCGCCGAGCAGCGCCAGCGCCCGCGCGTCGCCGCGCTTGACCAGCGTGCGCAGCGCATGCCGGACGATCCAGCGCGTGCCGGCATCGTCGACGCCCCATGCGGCGGCACGTTCCAGCACCCAATCCGGATGCAGCTTGGTGACGTCGTTCAGGTGGTTGGCCACCGAGCGGCGCACGTAGTCGCTCGGGTCGGCGCGCAGATTGTCGAGGATCGGCGCGGCCAGCGCGGGATCGGCCTCGATCTCGCGCAGCCGGAACGACCAGGGCAGGCGCGGCCGGCTGCCTTCGCTGGCCAGCCGGCGCACGGCTTGGTCCTCGTGCCGGGACCAGTCGCGCAGCGTGGCCAGCGCGCGTCGCGGATCGTCGCGCAGGAATTCGCGCACCGCGAATTCCGAGCTGCCGAAGCGCGTGAAGAAGGCCAGCGCCGCCATCGAGCGATCGAAGTCGTGACGGCCGAACTGGCCGACGTAGTCGGGCGCGACCAGCGACAGGAAGCCGCCGCCCAGGTGCGGCGCGGCCTCGGCCAGCAGCGTCAGCACGGTGTCGTAGCCGCCCGGCAGCGCTTGCGCGCCGGCCTCGATCGCGAGGCTGGCGCGACGCACGCGCGCCATCAGCGACAGCTCGTCGAGGCCATCGAGCGCGACCGCCAGGAAGCGCCGCGTGTCGAAGCTGCGTTCGATCAGTTTCAGCGTGGAGAGCAGCGAACGGAATTGCCGTTCGCCCATCGAGTCCTTGAGAAGGACCGGGGAATCGACGGAATCAGGAGAATCGGGAGCCTGGGTGGACATGGCACGGTGGCCGCGCGGAGGACCGCGCGCGCGTGATCGGAAAGCCCGCAGCTTCGCCGATCACGCTGTCAGTTTTTGTCAGGAGACTGCAGGGACAGCGCCAGTTGCGCATGCAGCCCGCGCATCAGGGCCGCGCGCCGCGCCGGGTAGCGGTCGAGCTCGGTGGCGGCCTGGATCCGGTCGGTGCGGAAGGTGCGGAAGGCTTCGCGCAGTTCGCACCAGGCGGCCAGCACGCGCGCGTTGTCCATGAAGCCGATCTGGACCGGCCAGACGATGCGATGCGACTGGCTGCCGGCCACGTCCACATAGACGATCTCGAGCCGCCGCTCGGCACGGATCGCCGCGCGCAGCCGGCCCAGCTCGACCACGTTGGCGGGAAACGAGGGCGCGGGCGGCCCCGGCATGGCGAGCGGCGCGTCGAGCGTCGCGCCGGCATCGGGCGGCAGCACCGCAGCGATCTTGGCCAGCGCGGCCGCCGCGGCCGTCTTCAGGATCTCGTCGCCGCGCTGGTCGACATAGTGGAGCCCCAGCACGATCGCCTCGATCTCCTCGCGCGCGAACATCAGCGGCGGCAGGAAATGGCCGGCGCGCAGCAGGTAGCCGACGCCGGCACTGCCCTCGATCGGGGCGCCCTGCGCGATCAGTTCGGCGATGTCGCGATAGATGGTGCGCTCCGATACGGCCAGATCGGCGGCGAGCTGCGCCGCCGTGACGGGGCGGCGCCTGGCGCGCAGCAGTTCCAGCAGGTTGAGCAGACGTCCCGAACGTGACATGGCGGGCTCCCGTTGGCGTGTATGTCACGTTGCCGGTTGGCGGCCGGCAACGTGCCCGCGATTGTAAGGGTTCGGGGCGGGAGAGGGAGGCTGGTTAGTTGCTTTTGGAGGGAAATGCGCCGGGGTGGCCAGGTTCGTTTGTCCCGGCGCTTTCGCGTAACGAGCGGGATGGCTCAGCAGCGGGTCACGATCGCAGATCGGGCAGCCTTTACGTATCGACATGGCGTGCCCCTCGTGCCGGGTTGTGCGACGGCGCATCGGATTGGCCGCTGGAGGCTGGAGCGCCGCCCCACGGCGCCAAGGGTTCCCGCACCTCGAACACGCCTTCCAGGTAGTCGGCGTAGCGATCTCGCAGATAAGCAAGCGAGGCGGCCCGGTCGATCTGCAAGTCGAACTTGTCCAGGAAGAACTGCAGGCGGGAACGGTTCTCGTCGAGGATCTGCGCCCAGGTCTTCACCTGGATCGTCACGTTCGCCTTCGCGTAGATCAGGCCGGTATCGTCCTGGGCGAGTGCCTCGGCATAAGGCGCCAGTTCGTCGCCGATCACCCAGAAATTCCAGTTCACCTTCACCATCGAAAAGCGAGGGTCGCGCATCACGCTGAAGGCATGGGCCTGGATCTGCGTGATCTCCTCCGAGCCGATCTTCACCCGCGGCGCCTTCAGCTCGACGATCAGATGCGACAGGCCATTCGCGCGATGCGACCGGGTCGCCTTCGACAGCATCAGGTCGACGATGCCGCGCGTGCGCGAGACAGGCTTCACCGGCGCGTCGATGACGAGATCGCGGCCCAGCCATTTCCGGTGCTCGGCCAGCACGGCCGTCAGCGATTGATCGTCGACCGACAGGCTGTACTCCTCGCCGAACAGCCAGCAGTTCTCCGCGACGATGCGATGCAGCTGCGTGCGCTCCTTCAGGCGCCGTTTCGGTTCGGGATCGAACAACAGCACTTCGAGCCCCGCGATGAAACGCAGGCGCTCGGAGACGACCCGGCTCGCGCCGATGATCGACGACAGCGAGGTATCGCGCAGCAGATGGGCGAGCTCGTCGCGCTGCGGCTTCGGCAGGCGCAGCACCTCGTCGAGGATGAGCTGCAGCGACGCGGGGCTGGTCTCGATCGCCTGCCTCAACATGCGAAGCTGGAACGCCTTGCTGCGGCGCTGGATCGCGTCGAAGCCGGGGAGATGGCGGGCGACATGCACCGCCACGATGTCGAACACCTGCCGCTCGATCTGCTCGATCGAGGTGCCCGGCTCATCTGGAAACGGATAGACCTGCTCGGACTTCCATTCCTCCACCACGGCCCGCGCCTGCGCAGCCGCCTGGTCGAGGTCCTGGAATGCCTGCGGCCGGGTGCCGGCCGGATCATGCCGCGTCGTCATGCGATGCTCCCGAAATGCGACCGGTGCTGGCCGCCGGCCTGGGTGAATCAGGAATGGCATCGTCGCGTCGCCTGGAATCGGTGCCGCGCGCCCGAGCCGACGCCGCGCGTCGGACCTGGGGCCCGGACGATTCCTTGTCGCGAACAGGAAGATGGGGTTGCCGGACGAATGCCGGCATCGAGATGGACCGGGCAAGCCGGATCGCAACGATGCACCGGATTGAAACCGAACCGGCAGCGTAGCGAACCTGAAAAGAGATAGCCTTGCCGACGATCAAGCGGGAAACGCATCGCCCGCGACCTCGACGCGCATGATGAAGCGCGCCGTGCCGGGCCTACTTCGCGGCGGCCACGATCACCGCCGCCAACCGCCGCGCCGCCGCCTCCATCACCGCCTCGTCATAGCCCCCGAAGCCGAGCACCAGCCCGGCTCGCGCCGTGCCCGGCGCATACATCGGCGACACCGGCCGCACCGCGACGCCCGCCTCCAGCGCGGCGGCCGCCACGCGGCGATCGTCGAGGCCCGGCGCGAGCCAGAGCACCAGGTGCATGCCCTGGTCGCTCGGCTCGCGCCAGGCCAGTTCGGGCGGCAAGGCCGCGTCGAGCGTGGCGATCAGCCGGGCGCGGCTCGCCGCGTAGACGCCGCGCACGCGCCGGATGTGCCGGTCGAGATGGCCCTCGCCGATGAAGGCGGCCAGCACGTGCTGGTCGGCCTCGGGCGGATGGCGGTCCATCAGCACGCGCGCGCCGCGAAACGCGGCGACCAGCTCCGGCGGCACGATCGCGTAGCCGAGCCGCAGCGAGGGAAACAGGATCTTGCTGAAGGTGCCGAGATAGACCACGCGCCGCGGGTCCAGCCCCTGCATCGCCGGGAAGGGATGGCCGGCATAGCGCAGCTCGCTGTCGTAATCGTCCTCGACGATCCAGGCGTCGCGCGCGCGGGCCCAGTCGAGCAGCGCGTCGCGGCGCGCCACGCTCAAGGGCATGCCGAGCGGGTACTGGTGCGAGGGCGTGACGAAGGCGGCGCGCGCCTCGGGCGCCAGGCGCAGCCCGGCATCGACATCGAGCCCTTCGGCGTCGACCGGCACGCGCACGATGGCCTCGCGCCGCCCGGTGCTCTCGAGGATCGCGGTGATGCCGCGATAGGCCGGGTTCTCGACCCAGGCGCGCTCGCCCTCGCCGAGCAGCACCTGGGCGGCCAGGTAGAGCCCCTGCTGGGTGCCGCTGGTGACGATCACCTGGGCCGCCTCGCAACGCACCGAGCGCGCGCGGCGCACGTAAGCGGCGATCGCCTCGCGCAAGGCGTCCACGCCGCGCGTGTCGCCGTAGCCCGACGGCGCGGCCGGGCCGCGAGCGCGCAGCCGGTTGCCGAGCCGCCGCCAGGCCGCATCGGGCAGCGTCGCGCCGCCCGGCACCGAGACCGCGAACGGGATCGGCGGCAAGGGCTCGAAATCGGCGGCGATCGCGGCGTACATGGCCGCCGGGCCGGGCAGGCGGCTCGGCCCGGCTGGATTCTCGCCGGTCACGCTCGCCGTGTGGCGGCGCGAGTCGCCGGCTTCGGCGCTCTTGGTGGCTTCGGCGACTTCGGCAATTCCAGCGGCTCCGGTGGTTCCAGCGGCTCCGCCAACTCCACCAACCGCCCCTGCCCGCCCCACCCGTGAAGCCGGCTCGGCATCCCGCCCCGGCCGCACCTCCCCGGGACGCAATCCCATCGCCGCGACAGGCAGGCTCAGCGCCGGCGCCACCCAGGTGCCGGTGCGCCCGCGTGAAACCAGGAAACCCTCGGCGACCAGTTGCTCGAAGGCCTCGATCACGGTGCCGCGCGCCAGACCGAGCGCCGCCGCGAGCTGGCGCGTGGCCGGCAACGGTTCGCCGGGCAGCAGGCCACCGCGCCGGATCGCGTCGCGCAAGGCCTGCGCGAGCTGGCGGCTCAGTTGGCCGGCGGCGCGGTCGAGCGGGCCGAGCGCGGGAACGGCAGGCGACCGGGCGGTACGAGCCATCGATTCTGGTCCATTGAAATGACAGGAAACTGGCTCTTTATCCTGAGCCAGACAGCTAGCAGAATACGCGAATTCGACTATCGGACGCCGCGCCAGCCCACCGACGCGCCGCCGCCCGCCCCACCCGGAGCCGCCATGTACCTGCCCGCCCATTTCAACGAAGCCCGCCCCGAGGTGTTGCACGCGCTGATCGCCGCCCACCCGTTCGGCACGCTGGTCACGCACGGCGCCGACGGACTCGACGCGAACCACCTCCCGTTCGAGCTCGATCCGGCGGCCGGCAGCCTGGGCGTGCTGCATGCCCACGTGGCGCGCGCCAACCCGGTCTGGCGGCAGGTCGCGAACGGCGACCCGGTGCTGGTGATGTTCCGCGCGATGGACGCCTACATCTCGCCGAACTGGTACCCGAGCAAGCACGAGGCGCACCGCCAGGTGCCGACCTGGAACTACGCGGTCGCGCACGCGCACGGCCGGATCACGGTGCGCGACGACGAACGCTACGTGCGCGGCGTGGTGGCGAAGCTGACGCGCCGCCACGAGGCCGCGCAGCCGGTGCCCTGGAAGATGGGCGATGCGCCGGCCGACTATCTCGACGAGATGCTGAAGGCCATCGTCGGCATCGAGATCGAGATCACGCGCTTCGAAGGCAAGCTCAAGCTGGGCCAGAACAAGACGGCGCGCGACGTGCAGGGCGCGGCCGAGGGCCTGCGCGGGCAGGGGCGGCACGACATCGCCGAGGCGATGCTGGCGGGTGGAATCGGCGAGCCGAAGGCCTGACAGAGCAAGGGCGCCCGAGCCGCCCGAACTCGCGAGCCCCGGGATTACAAAATGAACGAGACGCCGGCGCCAAGCCGGCGCGGCGGCGTACCGGATATCCGGCGCCAGGGAAATACATATCGACGGCCGCCCGGCCGTCGCGCCCGCCGCGGCCAGGGTCGGATGCCCCGCCCCGCAATCGTTCGCGCCCCGCGGGGCTTCCATTACAATGCACGGCGTTTCCGTCCGTCGAACTTCGACGCTTACCGTATTCAGGGGCTTTCATGATCATCAAACCGCGCGTGCGTGGCTTCATCTGCGTGACCACTCATCCTGCCGGCTGTGAAGCGAACGTCAAGGAACAGATCGACTACGTCGTCAAGCAAGGCCCGATCGCCAACGGCCCCAAGAAGGTGCTGGTGATCGGCTCGTCGACCGGCTACGGCCTCGCCGCGCGCATCTCGGCCGCCTTCGGCTCGCAGGCCGACACGCTGGGCGTGTGCTTCGAGCGCCCCGGCAGCGAGACCAAGCCCGGCACGGCCGGCTGGTACAACAGCGCCGCCTTCGAGAAGTTCGCCAAGGCCGAGGGCCGCTACGCCCGGACCATCAACGGCGACGCCTTCTCCAACGAGGTCAAGCGCGTCACCATCGACACCATCAAGGCCGATCTCGGCCAGGTCGACCTGGTGGTCTACAGCCTGGCCTCGCCGCGCCGCACGCATCCGAAGACGGGCGTGGTGCACAACTCCACGCTCAAGCCGATCGGCAAGAGCGTGGCCTTCCGCGGCCTCGACACCGACAAGGAAGTGATCAAGGACACCGTGCTCGAGCCGGCCTCGCAGGAAGAGATCGACAACACCGTGGCGGTGATGGGCGGCGAGGACTGGCAGATGTGGATCGACGCGCTGAACCAGGCCGGCGTGCTGGCCCCGGGCGCCAAGACCACCGCCTTCACCTACCTCGGCGAGCAGATCACCCACGACATCTACTGGAACGGCTCGATCGGCGCGGCCAAGAAGGATCTCGACAAGACCGTGATCGGCCTGCGCGAGACGCTTTCCGCCACCGGCGGCGACGCGCGCGTGGCGGTGCTCAAGGCGGTCGTCACGCAAGCCAGCTCGGCGATCCCGATGATGCCGCTGTACCTCTCCCTGCTGTTCAAGGTGATGAAGGAAGCCGGCACGCACGAAGGCTGCATCGAGCAGGTCTATGGGCTGCTGCACGACACGATGTACGGCTCAACGCCGCATATCGACGAGGACGGCCGCCTGCGCGCCGACTACAAGGAACTCGATCCGCAGGTGCAGGGCAAGGTGCAGGCGCTGTGGAACCAGGTCACCAACGAGAACCTCTACGAGCTGACCGATTTCGCCGGCTACAAGCACGAGTTCCTGCGCCTGTTCGGCTTCGAGATCGCCGGTGTCGACTACGACGCCGACGTCAATCCCGACGTGGCGATCCCGGGGCTGATCTCGGTCGGCCTGTAACGGTCACGCCAGGATCGGGCGCGCGGGCCGTCCAGGCCGCGCGCACCGCATCGCGGGCCGGTCGCGAAGACGTGCATCGCGCGCGCCTCGCGACCGGCCCGTTTCCTTTGCGCGCTCGGGCTCGAGCCGAGGCCGGCACCTGGCCTCGGGGCCAGGCGCCGGCTTGCCCGCGCTCAGGCCAGCGTGCGCAGCGTCGGCTCGCGATCGAAGAAGCGCTGCCCCGCCGCCTTCACGAAGGCATCGCCGAGCCCCGTCACGCCCGCGTCGGCCTGCACGCCGGCCCGATCCAGCAGGGGCTGCGCGCCGGGCGTATGCCCGATCGCCTTCAGGTGCGCATAGGCGTCGAGCACGAAGGCGATCGCCGCCGAATCGGCCGCCAGTCGCTCGGCCGCGTCCTTCGCCAGCACCAGCGCCACCGCGTCGACCAGCACCGAGGGCGAGCCGGCCAGTTGCCCGTCGGCGCTCAGCGTGCCGCCCTTCACGGCGATGCCGCCGACCTTCGGCGCGATCAGCATCGCGCGGCCGCCGGCCTTCTCGATCGCGGCCACCAGCTTGTCGATCTCCGCCTTGTCCGAACCCTCGTCGAACAGGATGCCGATCTTGCGGCCCTGCACGGTGTGCTTCGCGTTGCCGACGATCGACAGCGCCGGCGACGGCTTCATGTCGATCGGCTCGCGCGCGGGCGGCGCGGCCGGCGGCAGCGCGATCGCGAGGCCGTCGGCGACGCGCTGCGCGAGCGACTCGTCGACGTTGCGCAGCCTCGACACCATGCGCGAGCGCACCGCCTCGAGCGACACCTTCGACAGCTCGAACACGAAGGCCGAGGCCAGGTGCGCCTGCTCGATCGGCTGCAGCGAGCGGAAAAAGAGCCGCGCCTGGCTGTAGTGGTCGGCGAACAGCTCGGCGCGCACGCGCAGCTTCTCCGAGGGATCGTTGCGCTCGGCATTGGCCTCGAAGGTGGTGAAGCCCTCGGCCGGCGCCTCGCGCGGCCCGCCCGGCTCGCCCGCGTCGGCCAGCGAGTTCGGCTCGTAGTTCGCGCGGCCTTCCGGCACCTGGGTCTGCATCATCCCGTCGCGCTGCATGTTGTGGAACGGGCAGCGCGGCGCGTTGATCGGGATCTGGTGGAAGTTGGTGGTACCCAGCCGCGACTTCTGCGTGTCGAGATAGCTGAACAGGCGCCCCTGCAGCAGCGGGTCGTTGGTGAAATCGACGCCCGGCACCACGTTCGAGGGCAGGAAGGCGGCCTGCTCGGTCTCGGCGAAGAAGTTCCTCGCGTTGGCGTTCAGCGTGAGCCGGCCGATCGGCTCGACCGGGATCTCCTCCTCGGGGATCAGCTTGGTGGCGTCGAGCACGTCGTAGGGCTGCTTCGCGGCCCAGGCCTCGTCGAACACCTGGATGCCGAGGTCCCATTCGGGAAAATCGCCGGCCTCGATCGCCTCGAACAGGTCGCGGCGATGATAGTCCGGGTCCGCGCCGGCGATCTTCACCGCCTCGTCCCAGACGGTCGACTGCACCCCGAGCACCGGCTTCCAGTGGAACTTCACGTACTTGCCCTGACCCTTCGCGTTGACGAAGCGGAAGGTATGCACGCCGAAGCCCTGCATCATGCGCAGCGAGCGCGGGATCGCGCGATCCGACATCGCCCACATCAGCATGTGGGTGCTTTCGGGCATCAGGCTCGCGAAATCCCAGAACGTGTCGTGCGCGGAAGCCGCCTGCGGATAACCGCGATCGGCCTCCATCTTCACGCTGTGGATCAGGTCGGGAAACTTGATCGCGTCCTGGATGAAGAACACCGGGATGTTGTTGCCGACCAGGTCCCAGTTGCCCTCCTGCGTATAGAACTTGACGGCGAAGCCGCGCACGTCGCGCGGCGTGTCGACCGAGCCCGCGCCGCCGGCCACGGTGGAGAAGCGCACGAACACCGGCACCTCGTCGCCCACCTTCTGGAACAGGCTGGCGCGCGTGAGCTCGGGAATCGCCCTGGTGCAGCGGAACACGCCGTGCGCGCCGCTGCCGCGCGCGTGCACGATGCGCTCGGGAATCCGCTCGTGGTCGAAATGGAAGATCTTCTCGCGCAGCACGAAGTCTTCCAGCAGCGTCGGGCCGCGTTCGCCGGCGCGCAGGCTGTTCTGGTTGTCCGAAACGGGGATGCCGAAATTGGTGGTCAGCACCTCGGGATCGTGCTTGCCCTGGCCGGTGTGCTGTTGATGCGTTTCGCCGCCCTTGCCGATGACGGTGCCGGCATCCTGGGGCGTTTTCGATTTGGCCATGTGTTTCCTCCGCGGCGGGTTGTGGGGTTGGGGCCCGCGATGCGCGCCAATGCACGAGACCGCGAGGCGGCGAACATGGCGGGGCGCGATCGGGCCGGAATCACATCGGGCGCGGCGGCGTGCAAAAACTACACGGCCGTGCCCGACAGGGACCGGCGGCGGCGCCCGCCTCGCCATGCCGGCGCGGGCGGCGCGGCAAGGCTTGGCGAGGCGCGGCGGCACATCGGTGCCGCACGCGCCGCGAGTCGTCGGCAAGGCAGGCGCAAGATGCGAACCCGGCGCTGAGGGAAGGCGGAAACGATGGCGCGGTGCCGGGCACGAGCCCCGCACGAGGCGGAGAAGCGGCGAAGGAGCGGCGAAGATGCGGAGGGGATGCGGCGGCGTTCAGCGCCGCAGATGAGCGTCGACCAGCGGCGCCAGCGAGGCCGCATGAACGCGGGCCAGATCGTGCCGGCCGCCCGGCACCACGTGCAGGGCCGAATCGGGAAGCAGGCCATGCAGCCGCTCGCCGACGGCGACGGGGCTGTAAGGATCGTCGTCGCCCCAGATCAGCAGGGACGGCTGCGCGATGGCCGGCAAGCGCTCGCCGAGCTCACCCCGGCTGGCGACGAACCAATCCGGCAGATGTCCGTTGTTCGCGAGGAAATCGGCGCGCCAATCCCGCGCGCCCAGGGCGGCCATGTCGACGCCGCCCGAGCTCACGCACAGCACCAGGTGCGTGACCCGCTCGGGCCGGGCGAGCGCGGCGCGCACCGCCAGCACGCCGCCCATCGATTGCGCGATCAGCGCGGTGGGGCCCTCGATGCGTGCCAGCACGCGCTCCAGCAGGTCGTCGATATCGTGGATCGACGGATCGGCGGGCTCGCCGCCAAAGCCGGGATAGGCGAGGATCTCGCGCCCGGCCGTGGCTTCGAGGCGATCGGCCAGCGGCCGCCAGAAGCCGGTATCGCCCGAGGCGCCCGGCAGGAACAACAGGGTGGAGGGGATCGGCATGGCTCTCTCGTTGGCTGGTGGTGATGTTTCGATCCGGAACCGCGCGCGGGTATCATCCAGCTTTACCCGCTCCCGCCATGCTCGCGCTCAAGCTGACGCTCGTCCCGCTGTTCCTGCTCGTGGTCTCGATGTCCGGCACCTGGTGGGGGCCGTCGATCGCCGGCTGGCTGGCCGGGCTGCCGGTGGTGGCCGGCCCGATCCTGTTCCTGCTGGTTCTCGAGCACGGCCCGGCGTTCGGCGCGCAGGCGGCCCTGCTGTCGCTGGCCGCCATTCTGGCATCCGAGGCCTTCAATTTCACCTATGCCTGGACCTGCCGCGCCCGCGCCTGGCCGATCGCGCTGGGCGCCGGCCTGCTGGTCTGGGCGATGGCGGCCGCGGCGCTGGCGCGGCTGCCCGGCACGCCGCTCGCGGCGGCCCTCGCGGCGCTGGCCGCGATCGCCTTCGGGCAGGCCTTCCTGCCGCGTGGCGCGGCCGGCGCGGCGAACCTGCCGCTCGCCCGCCGCGACCTGGCCGGCCGCATGCTGGCCGGCGCGCTGCTCACGCTCGCCGTCACCGCGCTGTCGAATCGCGCGGGCCCGGCATGGAGCGGGCTGCTCGCCGTGTTTCCGCTGCTCGGCAGCGTGCTGGCCGTCTCCTCGCATCGCGCGCATGGCGCCGGTTTCGCGATCGCCCTGCTGCGGGGGATGGTGCTGGGACGCTTCTCCTTCGTCGCCTTCTGCCTGGCGCTGGCGTATGCGCTGCCGCATTGGCCGATCCCGCTCGCCTTCGGCACCGCCTGCGCGACGGCCATGCTGGTGCAATGGGCCACGCGGCGCCTGGCTCGCGCGGCGGGCGAGCGCGGCAACCATGCCGCCGGGCCGAACCTGGCGGCCGAAGCCGCGCCGCCGCGCTAGGCCCATCGATTCGCCACGAACGCCGCGCTTCGAAGCGAATCACCCCATCAATGCGCCACGCCGCTCAGCGTGCCGAGATGCCGTTCACGGTCAAAGGCCTCGTTCACGTCGCAATATCTGCCGGTCGACTGCGTGCGCTTGACCAGCTTGAAGTACAGCGGCGGCCAGCCGATCGTGCCGTCGTCGTTGCGCGTCAGCACGTAGTCGCTGAAGCGCACCGTCTCCGAAGCCGCGTAGTTGTCGCCCATCTCGCGCGTCGCCACGATCAGCCGCATCGGCTGCCCCGCCGCCGCCTTCAGCAGGCGGAAATCCTGCAGCAGGCAGTCTGCGCCGCCGTTCACGGTCAGCGTGTCGATTTCGTCGTCGTCGGCGCCCTTGGCCCCGGGCTTGCCCGGCGCGCCGTACAGCGGCACCAGGTTCCACTGGCCGCCATTGGCCTTGTCGACGAAGTGGAAGCTGATCATGTCGAAGCCATGCGCGTTGTAGTTCTCGCGCCAGCTGCGTATCACGTAGCCGTCGTTGCCGTCGAACGAGACGCGCGTCATGCCGTTGGCGACCGGCACCACCCGCGACAGCTCTCGGCCGGCCAGCGCCAGGCCGGCGCCCGCGCCGATCACGACGAGCACCACGATGCCGGCGATCCAACGTTTCTTCATGCGAAGTCCTGAACAACTCGAGGTGCGCCACGCGCCCTGGGGCCGGCGCTCGCGCATCGAGAAAAAATGGGAAGCGCGGAGCTTGCAGGCGGCCGCCGGCCTTGTCAATCGAGGCCGGCGATAGGCGCCGCGAAGCGCAACGATTCCCCCCATTGCGCCGCATCGCGTCGACAATCCACCCCGCGTCAGATGCAACGCGTGGAAAACCGGCAAAGCACTTCAGGCCGGTGCTCATAACCAAAGCGCAAATCGATGGTTTCGCGAGGCCGGGGCCGCCGATTAGATTGCTGCTGATCCGGCTCGATCGCAGCCGGTTCCGACGTTCTCCCGACCTGACTCGTGCCTCGATGACGCTCCGCTCCCGCCTCCGCCCCACTCGCCCCGTTCGTGCCCCTCGTGTCACCCGCCGCCGCTTCCGCGTCGATTTCGCCGCCCGCTTGTCGTCAATCGCCGTGGCCGCCGCGCTAGTGGTGCCGCTGGCCCTGCCGGCGCCGTCCGCGCAAGCGCAGGCCGCGCCCGACAACGCGCCGGTGCCCTCGCTGAAGGGCAAGCGGATCGGCATCACGGCCGCCGGCACCGATCATTACTGGGATCTGAAGGCCTACCAGGGCGCCATCGACGAGATCAAGCGCCTCGGCGGCACGCCGATCGCGCTCGATGCGGGCCGCAACGACAACCGCCAGATCGCCCAGATCCAGACGCTGATCGCGCAGAAGCCCGACGCGATCATCGAGCAGCTCGGCACCGCCTCGGTGCTCGAGCCCTGGCTGCAGAAGATCCGCCAGGCCGGCATCCCGCTGTTCACGATCGACACCGCCTCGCCGGCCAGCATCAACGACACCACCTCGGACAACTTCTTCATCGGCGAGCAACTGGCGCTGAAGCTGGTCAACGACATCCACGGCGAGGGCAACATCCTGGTGTTCAACGGCTTCTACGGCGTGCCGGTCTGCGCAATCCGCTACGACCAGTTGAAGGCGGTGCTGAAGTACTACCCGAAGGTCCACATCATCGAGCCCGAGCTGCGCGACGTGATCCCGAACACGGTGCAGAACGCCTATGCGCAAGTCAGCCAGTTGCTGACCAAGTACCCGAAGGGGCAGATCTCGGCGATCTGGTCGGCCTGGGACGTGCCGCAGGTGGGCGCCACGCAGGCCGTGGACGCCGCGCATCGCGGCGAGATCCGCACCTACGCGGTGGACGGCAGCCCCGACGTGGTGGCGCTGGTCAAGGATCCGAAGTCGAGCGCCGGCGCGGTGGTGGCGCAGCAGCCGGCGCTGATCGGCAAGACCGCCGCCGACAACGTGGCGCGCTACCTGGCGGGCGACCGCTCGCTGCCGCCCTATACCTACGTGCCCTCGCTGCTGGTGACCAAGGACAATGCCGGCTCGCTGCAGCAGACGCTCGGCCAGGCCCAGCCCGTCGCGGCTGCAACGAAATGAGCGGGCCGGCCAGCACGCCGCCCGCGCTGGCGCTGCGCGGCATCGTCAAGCGTTTCGACGGCGTGCCGGCCCTGCGCGGCGCCTCGCTGACGGTGCCGCGCGGCACCGTGCACGGCCTGATCGGCCAGAACGGCGCGGGCAAGTCCACCCTGATCAAGATCCTGGCCGGCATCCATGAGGCCGACGCGGGAAGCATCGAGGTGGACGGTCTCGCGCGACGCGGCGCGGCCGGGATCGGCTTCATCCACCAGGAACGCCTGCTGGCGCCGACGCTGACGGTGGCCGAGGCGCTGTGGCTGGGCCGCGAACCCGCCTTCGGGCCGCGCGCGGCCGGCTCGCTGCGCCTGCTAGACCGGCGCCGGATGCGGCGCGCGGCGCTCGACGCGCTCGATGCGCATTTCGGCGTGACGCTGCCGCCCGATCGGCTGATCGGCGAACTGAGCGTGGCCGAGCAGCAACTGGTGCAGATCACGCGCGTGCTGGTGGAGCAGCCGGCCATCCTGGTGTTCGACGAGCCCACCGCCGCGCTGGTGAGCCGCGAGGTGCAGCGCCTGCTGCGCACCATCGAGCATCTGCGCGAGCGCGGGCAGACCATTCTCTATGTCTCGCACTACCTCAACGAGATCGCCCAGGTTTGCGACGGCGTGACGGTGCTGCGCGACGGCGCGGATGTCGCTCATTTCGATGCGCGCGCAAGCTCGGTGGAGGCCATGGTGGCCGCGATGATCGGCGAGGACGCGCCGTCGGGCGCGCAGGCCGCGCCGCGCGCGATCGGCCCCGCGCGCCTGCGCGTGCAGGCATGGTCGGCGCCGGGCCGCTTCGAGGACGTGTCGTTCTCGGTGGGCCGCGGGGAAATCGTCGGCGTGACGGGCCTGCTCGGCTCGGGCGGCAAGCCGCTGGTGCGCAGCCTGTTCGGGCTCGAACGCGGCGTGAGCGGCAGCCTCGCGCTCGACGGCCGCGCGCTGCGCCTGCGCTCGCCGCGCGACGCGGTGCGCCAGGGCATCGCCTTCGTGCCGGAGGACCGCCGCGCGCACGGCGTGGCGCCCGCGTTGTCGGTGCGAGAGAACATCTCGCTGGCCAGCCTCGGGCGCGTGAGCCGCTTCGGCCTGGTGGCCCGCGCGCGGGAAACCGGCATCGTGGCGGGCCTGATCGAGGCGCTCGCGATCCGCGCGCCCGGCAGCGACGCCCCGGTGCGCCAGCTCTCGGGCGGCAACCAGCAGAAGGTCGCGCTCGCCAAGTGGCTGAGTCGCGCCTCGCATGTCTATCTGCTCGACGAGCCGACCATCGGCGTCGACATCGGCGCGAAGCACGAGATCTACCGGCTGCTGGAGCGCCTCGCGCGCGAGGGCGCCAGCGTGCTGCTGTTCTCGAGCGACCTGATCGAGCTGCTCGGCATCACCGACCGCGTGCTGGTGATGGCGCGCGGCCGCCTGGTTCGCGAGCTCGTCACGCGCGACACCGACCGCCACGAACTGCTCGCCTGGGCCACCGGCGCGCGCGGCGGCGATGCCTTCGAGCGCGGCCAGGCACGCAGCGAGGTGGCGGCATGAGCAAGGTCCTCGACGCCCGGCCCGACGCGGCCGCCGGCGGCGACGCGCCGGCCACGCCGCGCCCGGGCCGCCGCCTGCCGCTGCCCGGCGCGCAATGGTGGCTGCGCAGCGGCGCGGCGCTCGCCTTCGCCGCCGTGCTGGCGGTGTTCGCGCTCAGCTCGCCGCTGTTCCTGACGCTCGCCAATCTCGCCAACGTGGTCCAGCAATCGGCCGTGGTCGGCCTGCTCGGCTTCGGCCTGACGGTGGTGCTGATCGGCGGCGGCGCCGACCCGATCCGCGGCGGCCTCGACCTGTCGGTGGCCGCCAACCTCGGCTTGTGTGCCGCCGTGTATGCCGTCGCGTTGCGCGCCGGCATCTCGCCCGGCCTGGCGCTCGCGCTGACGCTGGCGGCCGGCGCGGCGGTCGGCGCGCTCAATGCCTTCGCGGTGATCGTGCTGCGCATCTACCCGCTGCTCGCCACGCTGACCACCATGAACCTGTGCGCCGGCTTCGAACTGGTGCTCACGCAGAACACCTCGGTGCCGGCCAGCTCGCCGCTGCTCGCCTTCCTGCTCGGCGACGGCATCGCCGGCGTGCCCACCCTCGCGCTCGCGCTGCTGGCGGCGGCCGCCGTGTTCGCGCTGCTGATCCATCGCACGCCCTTCGGGCTGCGCCTGCACGCGGTGGGCGCGCATCCCGAGGCAGCCCGCGCGGCTGGCCTGCGCGTGAACCGCGCGATCGCGGCCAGCTACGTGCTGAGCGGGCTGGCGGCGGCGCTGGCCGCGCTGGCCAACCTCGCCCTGCTGAGCGGCAGCTCGCCCGGCGCCGGCGACAACCTGCTGACCGTGGTGGCCGCCGCCCTGCTCGGCGTGGTGTTCTCGCGCCGCCTGGTACCGACCATTCCCGGCACGCTGCTGGCGGTGCTGTTCATCGGCGTGATCGGCAACGGCTTCCAGCTCGACAACGTGTCGAGCTACTGGGTCAACGGCGTGGAAGGCGTGCTGATCCTGTTCGTGGTCGCGACCACCGCGATCGTGCGCCGCCGTCATGCCGGGAGCCGAGCCCATGACTGAAGCCCGCCTGTGCGCCCTCGCGCGCCTCGGCTCGCCGCGGCGCTTCACCCTGGTCGGCGCGCTGCTGGCCGTGATCCTGTTCTTCGCCGTGTTCGCGCCCGGCTTCGCGCGGCCCGGCAACCTGGCCGACGTGCTGCTCAACAACTTCGCGCTGCTCGCGATCGCCGCGCTCGGCATGACCCTCGCACTGTCGCTGGGCGCCGTCGATCTCTCGCTGGGCAGCGCGATCGACCTGGCCAGCCTCGCCTTCGTGCTGCTGTGCGCCCATCATGTCGGCGTGCCGCTCGCGCTGGCCGGCGGCCTGGCGGCGGCCGCGGCGGTGGGCCTGTTCAACAGCCTGCTGATCGCGCGGATCGGCATCGCACCCTTCCTCGCCACGCTCGGCACCCTGTTCATCGGCCAGACCGTCCAGCAGCTCGCCACCGACGGCGGCCAGCCCGTCTACCTGCTGAACCTGGCCCTGCCGCCGCTGTTCGGCGCGCTCGCGCACGGCCGGCTCGGCGGCGTGCCGGTGCCGCTCCTGATCGTGGCGGTGCTGGCGCTGGCCGTGCATGCCGCGCTGGCCTGGTCGAGCTTCGGCCGCGCCGCCGTCGCCTTCGGCGTGCAGCCCGGCGTGGCCCGCCATTCGGGGCTGCCGGTGGCGGCCATCGTCACGGCCGGCTTCGTGGCCAGCGCGCTGGTCTATGGCGTGGTCGGGCTGCTGCTGTCGTCCACCGTCAAGGCCTATGTGCCGCTGTCCGGCAACGGCTTCCTGCTCAACGCGATCGGCGCCACCTTCATCGGCACCACGCTGTCGCCGGCGCGGCGGCCGAGCGTGCCGGGCACCCTGCTCGGCGTACTGCTGCTGAGCCTGGTCGCCAACGGCCTGCTGCTGATCGGCTGGAATTTCTACTGGCAGCAGGTGGCCACCGGCGCGCTGATCCTGGCGGTGCTCGCGATCAGCTTCGCCGGGCGCCGTGGTGCGGTGGCCTGAGCGCTGCCGTTTTTCCCGACTCCGACCCAGGTTTTTCCTCCATGTCCCAAGATCGCGCTTCCGCCCTGCCTTCCGATCTCGCCGCGGCCACCGCCTGGGGCGAGCCACCCCGCGACGCCTACGCGGGCCTGGTGGCCCCGTTCCGCCCGCTGTTCGCGCGTATCCGCGAGCAGGCGGTCGCCAGCGAGATCGAGCGCCGCCTGCCCTTCGAGACCATCGACTGGCTGCGCGACGCCGGCTTCACCGCCGTGCGCGTGCCGCGCGAATACGGCGGGCTCGGGCTCGGCCTGCCTGAATTCTTCGAGCTGCTGATCGAGCTGTCCGAAGCCGATTCGAACCCGACCCAGGCGCTGCGCGCGCATTTCGGCTTCGTCGAGCATGTGCTCGGCAGCCCCGCCGCGCGCCGCGACACCTGGCTCACGCGGCTCGCGAAGGGCGATATCGTCGGCGGCGCGTGGTCCGAGAGCGGCGACGCGAAGCAGTCGCAGTTCGGCACGCGCCTCACGCGCGGCGAGCACGGCTGGCGCCTGGACGGCACCAAGTTCTACACCACCGGCTCGCTGTTCGCCGATTGGATCCATGTCGGCGCGACCGACCCGAACGACGCCTATGTCAGCGTCACCATCGACCGCCGCGCGAGCGGCGTGGAGGTGATCGACGACTGGGACGGCATGGGGCAGCGCCTCACCGCCAGCGGCACCAGCCGTTTCGTGGCGGTGCCCGTCGACGAGCGCGAGATCGTCGAGCGCGCGCCCTTCGATTACTCGGAAGCGTTCTATCAACTGGTGCACCTGGCCACGCTGGCCGGCATCGCCCGCGCGGCCGTCAACGACGCGGCGGCGCAGGTGGCCGCGCGCCGCCGCAGCTACAGCCACGCGCCGGCCGCGCGGCCCGCCGACGATGCGCAGGTGCTGCAGGTGATCGGCCGCGCCCGCTCGCAAGCCTGGGCGGCGGCGGCGGCCGTGGCGCAGGCGGCCCGCGCGCTCGAGCGCGCCACGCAGGCCGCGGCTGCCTCTACCCAGCCGGCGCAGGCCAGGCTCGACGGCGCGACCGCGAACCCGGGTGCGACCGCCATCGCCGAGGCCGAGCTCGAGATCTGGCAGGCCCAGGCG
The DNA here is from genome assembly GCF_007828315.1 of Burkholderia sp. SJZ089. Taxonomy (NCBI): domain Bacteria; kingdom Pseudomonadati; phylum Pseudomonadota; class Betaproteobacteria; order Burkholderiales; family Burkholderiaceae; genus Burkholderia; species Burkholderia sp. SJZ089. The sequence continues at coordinate 74,055 of NZ_VIUM01000007.1, forward strand.
GTGGTCATCGAACTCGTGCTCGACGCCACCGGCAGCGTGTTCGACGCGCTCGGCGCCTCGGCGACGCTGCGCGGCAACGGCCTGGACCGCTACTGGCGCAATGCGCGCACCATCGCCTCGCACAACCCGCGCATCTACCGCGAACGCATCGTCGGCGATTTCGCCGTGAACGGCACGCTGCCGCAAGGGCAGTGGCGCATCGGCATCGCCTGAACTCTCGGCAGCCCGAAGCCAGGACGCCCGGCAAACCGGCCGGGCGCGGCGACACCTCGGGCTGATTGCGCAGCACCCGCTGCCGGCATCCCCGCCGGCCACGGCTCACCGCCCCGCTTCGCGAAGCCGGCGTCGCCTCGCGCGCCCCGCACTGCTCGCATCTTCCCGCTTTCGGCGCTCCCGGATTCCGCTAATATCGGCGCACAACTGGCCGCCCGGCCGGCTAGCCCACCGGCCCCGCGTCCGGATCACGGGTCCGGCACCGGCGCGGTCGCCCGGATCCACTGTATGGGTAATGCGCCATGCGCCGATTTTTCTCCCTGAACCCGCTGCCCAGGCCGGGCCTACGCCAGCTGACGATCCAGCAGAGGATGCGCATCGGCCTCACGCTGGTGGTGGCGATGCTGGCGCTGCTGTGCGGCACGATCCTTGCGAACAGCTACGCGCGCTACCGCCAGGGCAACGCGGACCTGCGCGCCTTCGAGCTGGTGCGCGTCGCGATGGTGGCCGCCAACCGGGTCTCGGCCGAACGCGGGCCGACCAACGACCAGCTCGCCCACCTGCGCGGCGACGATGCCGTCGAGCGGCGCAACCTCGCCGAGGCACGCGAGCGCTCCGACGCGGCCCTGGCCGCATTCCGCGACGGCCTGGCCCATGCCTCGAATCTCGGGCCGACCGACCCCGAAGGCCTGCGCGGCGCGCTCGACCTGATCATCGCGCGGCTGGCGGCGGCACGCCGGGAGGTGGACGCGCTGGCCGCGCAACCGAGCGCCGCGCGCACCGAGCGGCAGATCGTGCAGGTGCAGGTACGCCTGTTCGGGATCGTCGACGCGCTCGCGCCGCTGATCGACGACCTGTCCACCCACGCCACGCTCGGCAACCCCGACGTGGCCGGCGCACTGCTGCTCGCGCGCCTGCTCGGCGACCTGCGCGAATACTCCGGCCGGCTCGGCTCGCTGTTCATCGCGCCGATGTTCCTGAGGCAGCCGCTCGATCCCGAGCGGCTCTCGCAGATCATGCTGATGCGCGGGCGCATCGAGCAGTTGCGCTCGCTGATCGCCGGGGCGGTGGTGCCGCAGCTCGCCAACCCGGCGATCGCGGTCGACTTCATGCGCCTGAACAGCGCGCTCGACAACGGCATCGTGCCGCTGGTCGACCAGACCTTCACCGAGGGCCGCGACGGCCGCTATTCGACCAGCGCCGCCGACTTCTCGCGGCGCATCGTGCCGATGTTCCAGCCCTCCGAGCAATTGCGCGATCGCGTGATCGAGTCGGCGCAGGCGCGCGCCACCGCCTACCGCAACCTGGCGCGCCTGCGCGTGGCGATCTCGATCGTCGCCACCCTGCTCAGCCTCGCGATCCTGTATGCGCTGGTGCGCAGCACCCGCCGCGCCCTGCTGATCCCGCTGGACCACCTGCGCCGGCGCATCATCGCCTTGAGCGAGGGCGACGTCTCGCCGATCACCGTGCCGGCCGGCGCGAGCCTGGAAATCCGGCATGTCAGCGAGGCGCTCGACACCTTGCGCCGCGCCTATGTCCGCCGCAACGTGCTGGAGCGGCAGCGCGACGACATGCTGACGCTGTTCTCGCACGACATGCGCGCGCCGCTGACCTCGGTGATCGTGCTCGTCAACCAGCCGGACGAGGCGCCGGGCGCCTGCCCGCCCGATTGCGTGCCGCGCGAGCGGCTCGCGCGCATCGACAGGCTCGCGCGCCACACGCTGGCGATGGCCGACGGCTTCGCGCAGATGTCGCGCGCCGAGGCCGGCGAATACGAGCCGGTGCCGGTCAACCTCGCCGACCTGATGAACGAGGCGCGCGACGCGGTCTGGCCGCTCGCGCGCGAGAAGGCAATCGTGATCGACGACGTGGCGCGCCGCGAGGATGCGCTGGTGCGCGGCGACCCGGCGCTGCTCTCGCGCGCGCTGATCAACCTGCTCGCCAATGCCGTCAAGTACAGCGAGGCGCACACGCGCGTCGAATGCTCGGTCGAATTGAGCGAGGACCGCGCCACCGTGCGCTGCGTGATCCGCGACCACGGCTACGGCATCGACATCGCCGACCAGGCGCGGCTGTTCGAGCGCTACCGGCGCTTCCGCCTCGACGGCCAGCCCGAAACCAAGGGCGTCGGGCTCGGGATGGCCTTCGTGAAGGCGGTGATGGAGCGCCATGCGGGAGAGATCCGCGTGCGCAGCGCGGCATGGCAGGGCACCACGGTGACGCTGGCGCTGCCGGCGGCCGAGGCGGGCTGAGGCAGGTTGCGGCGCTGCTCGGAACATACATGGCGCGGCGCCGATCCCGCCGTAGGGTGTTGGACACGTCTGCTAAATACGTTGTCCTCGTGGCCCGCTTCATCTTCGGCAGATCGTGAAATGATTGACATCAAAGTGATGTCAATCCCTGCGGCCGTCCATGACACCGCAGGGAATCGCCCATCCTTGCCCAACCCTTTGTGCGATATACATGCCGTGGCCACTCGCGAGAGTCAGAACTTGTGGCGAATGCCGATCCGGGCCGCAGTCTGAAAACTCGTGCTGGACGGCGATCCGAGCCCTGCTTCGATCTGAGCGCCCTGCGCATGATCATGCGCGAGCGCGCCAACGAAATACACGTCCGTCCGCTTGGAAAGGAAGTAATCCGCCCCGATGGTCACCTGGTTCGCGCTGCCGACGCCGTTGTTGCGCTGTTGAAACTGGAACCCTGCTCCAAGCGAAATATCGGGCCTGACAAAGTAAGTCATGCCACCGTCGTAGGTCAGCGCTCTAGCCTGGGTGCCGCTGCTCAACTGAACATCGGTAACGACACCAAAAATCTGCGCGTCCCCCACGCTGTAAGTTGCACCGCCTGCGTATTCCGTCAAGTTCGCGGAACTGGTCGCGTTATGCTGCTTGAAATACGACAGCGATGCGGCGAGCCCGCCTCGGCTGTAGTTCAGCAGAAAATTCATCGAGCTGTTGGTGCCCAACGAGCCGGCGACATTGCCGAAGCCATACATGGCGCCGACACTGAAACCTGAAATCGCGGGCGAAAGATACTTCACCGAGTTATTGACGTTATCGCCCCACAGCCGGTTATCGAGCGTATACCCGCGAGCCGCATACGCCGGGATTCCCCACCCGAGGATACCCGCAGCCGTGTTCCCCGCAATCGAGTACGCCGGGAAGATATCGCCGATGAAATCGTACTGTCGCCCGAACGTCAGCGTGCCGAAGCGCCCGTCAAGGCCGATGAAGGCCGCGCGATTGAACAACAGCCCGCTCTGCGCCAAGGCTCCGTTGGAAAGCTGAAAGCCGCTTTCGAGCGTGAAGATCGCCTTGAGTCCGCCACCCAGGTCCTCTTTACCCGTCAGCCCCCAGCGATCTCCCTGCGAAGACCCGGACGTGAACTGCACGAGCGCGCCATGTCCGGTGCTCGATGTCGCATTGTTCGAGTACGTAATACCCGCATCCATCAGCCCGTACAGCGTCACTGAGGACTGTGCATGTGCCACGCCGCATCCGACCGCGGCGCACATCGCCATGCTCCGCTTGATGACCATATTCATATCGCTATCCTGATTTTCTGCGTAGCTTTCGTTGACGAAAATGACTGAGGAAAACGTCCCGCTTGGCATGCATCGGAATCGTTTTGTCAATGGGCAGGCGTCTGCGGGTAATCCTCCAGCTTGCCCCGCTACAACGAGCAGTCTCGGCACGTCCGCTTCCCACTGCGCGTCTACTCTATGAGCACGGTTTTTTGAGCCCCATCGTTAGAAATATCGACGGGGAAACCCTGGTCTGAGCTCGTGTTCAAGAAATTCAAGCGCCCGCGCGAACCGCCCTTCCGATCTGCAATAGGCAGTGGACCTGACTGCGGCGTGAATACAACGGACAAGCCACGGCAGTGAAATTCGTTGCTGATCGGGATTTTTTGCCCTGCTACGCTTGATGTGTAATGCGAACCAGTCTTTCGAGGCATGTCGTGCATGCTGCCTCCCGATTCCACCTACCGATGAGGCCCCCTTGAAGCCACAAGTTCACGATCTCACGCTCGACGAACTCCGGCTTTTCGGCGACATCATCGGACGGCTCGAAGAACTCGGACCGATCGTGGATGTAAGGCGCGTCGTCTTGTCAGACCTGACCCGGCTGCTGCGATCCGATTTCTGCGTGTCCTACAACTGGGATGCCGAAAGAGAGGTCTACGTGGACCCGATTGCGGTCAACGTCGACTCGGATCACGTGCGTCGCTACACGAGCTGGTACCAGCACAATGACCCGATGACGGCGCAGCTCTGCAAGCTGCGCAGGGCCACGTTGGTGGAGGAAGTGATGGACCGGCCTGCGCTGGAGAACAGCGAGTTCTACAACGAGTTTCTCGCGCAGGATGGCTTGCATCACGGAATCAACGTGTTTGTCTTCGACGGCGAACGCCAGTTGAGCGACCTGAGAATCTGGCGAACCAGGAATCGGCCTGAGTTCGAGATGCGTGACAAACTCTTGCTCGACGCGATCGAGCCGTTCCTTTGCCGCGCCATCAAACGTCGGACAGACAGCGCGACCGGGCTCACGGATCGCGAGAGCGAAATCGCGCAGCTTGTCGCAAAGGGTTGTACCGATCAGGATATCGGCCGTCTTCTCTGCATCAGCTTGTCGACCGTACGCACCCATTTGCGGCGAATCATGGACAAGAAGGGATTCTCCAACCGCGCGGAACTTGCTGCCTCCATCGTCACGGCCAGGACGACCGCGCCGTCGTGACGATTGGACGGCGCGGTCTACGGCCACGTACGCACGACGCGACGAATCCTCGAATGCGAGAGGCTACACTGCCAATACCGCTTCGAGCTGATCGCGAGACATATCGACCGAGTCACCCGACAGCACGACTTCTCCATGATCCAGACCGATGAAGCTGTCGGCGATCGACGTGAGAAACGTCAGGTTCTGCTCGACGACCACGAACGCCGCCCCTTCCGCGATTCGAGACCGGATGACGAATGCCATTCGTTCCAGGTTCTCCTGCTGAACACCTTCCGACGGCTCGTCGATCAGCGTGAGAGGCGAGCGTTCCGCGACGACCCTGGCGAAGGAAAGCAACTTCTTCTCACCACCGCTCAGCTTGCCGGCCGGTTGGAACAACCGCTCTTTCAGACGCGGGAAAATCCCGAGCAAATCGTCGTATGCGTCCAGGTTTCTGGTGTTGAATCCGAGTGTCAGGTTGTCCGAGACGCTCAAATTATCGAAGACGACCCGCTCCTGCGGCGCATAGCTCATCCCTGAACGTCGCCGCTGATGCGACAGCACATTGCCGACCTCACCGCCGTTGACAATGACCGCGCCGGACGCAGGCTGGATGACGCCCGTCAAAGCGCGCATGAGCGTCGACTTGCCCACGCCGTTGCGGCCGAATACACCCAGGACGTTGCCCGCGGCCACCTCGCCGTCGATGCCCTTGAGCACCATCGTGTCGCCATAGCCCGCGACGATCGATGAAAACCTCAACACTGCTTCTCGCCGGCATTCGCTCACTTTCTTCCTCCCGAGTAGACGGCCTTGACGTCTTCCGACATCTTGATCTGCGCCAGAGAGCCGACCGCGAGGCTTCTTCCCTGATGGAGGACCACCACGTTGTCGGCGATCTTTTCGAGCGCGCTCATGTCGTGCTCGATGACGATGGCCGACGCGTCCAGTTCGCCCACGGTCGACGTGATTGCGTCCATCATGTGACGGGTTTCGTGCGCCGATAGGCCGGCGCACGGTTCGTCGAGGAGCAGCAAACGCGGCTCGGTGATCGCCACCATCGCGAACTCCAGCATCTGGCGCATCCCTTGAGAAAGTTCGCCCGCACGAACGGCCATATTCGGCTCGAGAAACCCGAATTTTTCAAGCGTGCGAACGCGTTGAAGCGAATTCCAGTGCAGCGGCGCCGCGGTCAGCATCTCTCGAGCACGTATCCGGTTCGCCCACAGGGCGATCTGAAGATTCTCGTTGACGGACAACTGCGCAAAAACAGTAGGAATCTGAAACTTGCGGCCGACACCCAGTCGGGCGACTTGCCAGGCCTGAGAGGACGAAATTTCGGCCCCCCGAAAGTGAATTTCACCTGACCGGACCGGCAAGCGGCCAGTCATTGCGTTGAATGTCGACGTCTTCCCGGCGCCATTGGGGCCGATGAAGCAATTGACGACTCCTGCTCCCACTTCGAGGTCGAGCCCGTTGAGAATGTCGACGCCGCCCTGGCTGACTTCCACCTTCCTGAAACTGAGCAGCGTAGATTGAGCCGCTCGCAGGTCGATCGTCTCGATATCGTGAGCATCGATCCGTTTCTCCGGAATGGTGTTCGCCACGCGCAGACCCGCGATACGCGCAAGCGCGGCAGCCGCACCGGCCAGGCCATCGGGAAAAAGCCGCACCACACCGATGAAAATCAGCGCAACCAGCACTTCCCAATAGGTGAACAGGTCACGCCAAGTCGCTGCGAGGAGCCCGATCACGACGGCACCGAGCTGCGCGCCCAACGGACTGCGCTTCCCGCCGACGGCTGCCCAGATGACGAACTGCGCCGACAACGCGACACCGAGTGCCTGAGGACCGACCAGCCCCTCGTGAGGCGCATACAGCGCACCACCCAGCCCCGCGATCGCGCCCGACAGGCCGAAAGCGGCAGCCTTCAGTTTGTGCGTCGCGAATCCAAAAAACTGGAGGCGATCTTCATTCTCCGAGACGGCTGCCCAGAGCGTCCCGATCGGTCTGCGGCTCAACCAGGTGATCAGTGCCGTGACGACAACCGCGGCCGCCGCGATCACGTAATACAGATTTCCATACCTGTCGGTCATCGGCAGGTCGGGGATATCGGTGAGCCCGTTGAAGCCGCCGGTTACGCTGCTCCATTGATTCGCTACCAGAAACCCCAACATGCATAACGCAAGGGTAATCAACGAGAAAAACGGCCCACTGTCGATCCGACGAGCAAAGACGATGAATCCAATTGCATAAGCCAGGGTTGCCGGTACCGCGATTGCAAGCGGGAGCAGAATGATCTGCCATTCGCCGCCGTCCGCGGCTGCGCTGCGCAATACGAAGGCACTGACATATGCGCCCAGCCCGAAGAACAGACTTTGGCCGAGCGGCAGAAAGCCTGAATTCCCCCAGCACAAGGCAACGCTTTGCGTCGCCATTCCATACAGCAACAGAAGCCCGATCTGGTTTGCACTGTAGTCGCCGGCCCACATCGGCAAACTCAGAAGAATTGCCGCCGTGGCAACCTGGAGAGCCGTTTCAACGGCGCGAGACGAGGCCATTCGGGCGACTCCACAAGAAATAGATGGACAGGATCAGCACAGCGGTATAACCCGACGTCTGATCGATGAAACTCGACACCGCGACCTGCGTTCCACCTATGACCAACGTGCCGACCGCGAGACCGAGCAAGCTGCCCAAGCCGCCGACGACGAGCACGAAAAACGAATTGAGAAGATAGTCGAGGCCCATGTACGGCTCGACCCGCACGATCGGTGCGAGCAGCACCCCCGCCAACCCGGCGAGCACCACACCCATGATGAAAGTGCCGCTGGCAAGTCGGGGCGTATTGATGCCGACCGCCTTGGCAAGAAGCGGATTCGCGACCATGCCTCGAATCCGCCCGCCCATCTGGCTGCGGCTGTACCATGCCGCGAGCCCGGCGAACGCCACACCCACCGCGAGCATCACCGCAAGCCGGAACGCCGGATACTGGGTGCCCAGGACATCGATCGACGCGCCATCCGCACCTGTCACGTCCTGGTAACCCTTTCCGAACAATGCGGCCACACCTTCACGCAGAAGGATCGCAACGCCCCAGGTTGCGAGCAAGGTATCGAATGGCCGCTGATACAAAGGACGAACCAGCAGGCGTTCGACAATCCATCCGATAGCAGCGCAGACGACGATCGCCAGAGGTACGGCAAGCAAAGCGGATAACCCGAGACGCTGCACGACGACCACCGAGTACGCGCCGAGCATGACGAACTCGCCATGCGCCATGTTCAGGACGCCCAGCAACCCGAACACGATTGCCAGGCCTATCGTCGTGAGCGCAAGGGCCGCACACGCGTAACCGAGATTGAGAAAATAGGAAAGCAGCATGACTTCAACCCGCGCCCACACCGCTCGCACAGGTCTCGGCCGAGCCAAGTTGCGAGAACGTCTTGACGATGTCGTAGCGCGCGCCTGACGCCTTCGCGAGGAAAATGTCGGCCGTCACGTTTCGAGACTTCATCGTGACCACGCCGCGCGGGCCTTTGTAGCTTGCCCCGTCGGAAGCCTTGTTCAGATCGCCGATCGACACGGAGCTCGCCTTCCTGGCCATCGCGTCATACATCAGGATGCCTTCGTATGTCGACTCGCCGATGCTGCTCAACACCGCAGAAGCGCCGAACTGCTTGTGATAGCGCTCCAGAAACTGCGCGGAGGTTGCGGTCGGCGTCGAGAAAAAGCCGGATGCGGAGTATAGATTCCGGGAGTTGGACGCGCCGATGCCGATCAACGTGTTTTCTTCGATCATCGTGCCGAAACGGATCATCTTGTCGCTGAGACCGAAGCTCGCGAAACTTCTGTTGAATGTGACGGCCGACCCGCCTACCAGCGTGATGAACACCGCATCCGCCTTGCTGTCCCGGATCTTGCCAAGCACCGCGTCGAAGTTGTCGACGTCGAATGGAACGTATTCTTCGCCGACCACGGTCGCGCCGGCCCCCTGAATCGCCTTTTTCGCCACTTCGTTCGACTTGCGCGGCCAGATGTAGTCGTTGCCGATCAGGAACCAGCGCTTGACCTGGTGCTTGGCGGTCAACCACGGAATGACCGGCGTCAATTGCTGCGCGGGGGTCTCGCCAACGAAGAACGTCCCCTTCGCGCAATCGCCCCCCTCGTACATCGGCGTGTAGAAGTAAGGCACCTGGCCCCGAAAAAGGCTTTCCAGCGCGGTCCGGACGGCACTATCGTGCGATCCGACGAAGACCTCCGCCTTGTCGCGCTTCCAGAGGCGGAGTGCCGTCTGCGCGGATTCGGAAGGTGCGGCGCCGGCGTCCCCCACCCGCAACTCGAGCGGGCGACCCAACACGCCACCGCGCGCATTGATCTCCTCGACCGCCATCGCTGCGCTATTTTTGCAGGCTTGACCGAAAAATGCGGCAGGCCCGCTCATCGGCGCCATCAGCGCCAACTTCAGCGGTTGGTTTGCCGCGCGTACCGATGCCGGCACGAGCCCTCCGACACCCACTGCGGCACTTGCAGCACCGAGCGCAATACTTTTCAGGATATTTCGACGATTCATTTGCTTGCCTTTCTCGTTAAGCCGTTGCCGGATGGATCAAATGTGCGCGTCGAGTCGCGGGAACGTCGCTGCACACAGAACGCGCTCCATTGCCTTGCCGATCTGCAGGATTCGCCGATCCGAATGCGGAACACCGTCCAGCGCCAATCCAACCGGGAGCCCATCCTGGGTCAGGCCTGCCGGCACGGTGATGCCGGGTACCCCCGCGTTGCTGCCCGGTTCGGTATTTCGGGTGTACGCGGCAAAGACATCGAGCTCTTCCGATCCGACCGCCACGGTTTCAGAGCCGATGTTGCAAGCCGGAATCAGAACGGTGGGAAACAACAGTGCGTCTGCCTCCACTTCGCGAAGACACGCCACGTAAGACGCGCGCGACCGCTCTCGCGCGAGCAGCGCTTCGGCGTATTCGGTCGTGGAAATCGCGCCGGCCCCCAGGATGTCGCCGACGATCCGGACCACATCCGGACTCTTGATCTGGGCAACGATCTCCGGGAACGTCACGGCCACGCCCCCTGTTTCCAGATAGCGGGCCACGGCATCGGCAAACTCGAAGAAAGGAATGGCTGCGCTCTCGCGCGCACGAAAAAACGGATAACGCCGCAGGTCCATGTCGATCAGTTCGAAGCCTGCGTCCTTGAGCTTCTGCAGCGAACGTTCGAGTACCGGCCGAGCATCGGGCGACAGCGCCTCCCACATCGTCGAGTACGGTACTGCCAGCCGAAAATCATGTGCGCTGTCGACAACGGGAAGCACCGAACCGCTTCCCGACAGGATCTCGTCCAGCAACATCACGTCGGATACGGTGCGGGCGATCGGGCCGACCGTGTCGCGCGTGGGCGATATCGGTACGACGCCCTCGGACGGATAACGTCCATGCGTAGGACGAAAGCCGACCAGTCCGCATAGCGCCGCCGGTATTCGCACCGATCCGCCCGTGTCGGTGCCGAGCGACGCCGGCACCGCACCGCTTGCCACCAGCACGGCAGACCCGCCGCTGCTTCCCCCGGGGATTCTGGCCGGGTCATACGGGTTGCGGACCGGACCGAAGAATCCGTTTTCGTTGGTACAGCCGAAAGCGAGTTCGTGCATGCTGGCCTTGCCGGCGGCCAACGCACCCGCTTCGACCACGCGTGCCACGACAGGCGCATTCGCTCTCGGCACGGCGTAGCGTAGCGCTGCCGTTCCAGCGGCTGTCGGCATGCCCGTGCAGTCGATGTTGTCCTTGATGGCCAATGGAATGCCGGCAAGCGACATCCGGCCTATTCGGGTTGCCAGCGCTTCGTCGTGGGCCCGCGCCGATCGCAACAACGTCTCGGGGTCGAAATATGCGAACCCGTTCAACGACTCGGTTTTGGACTGTTGATCCACCAGCGCCTGAACGTATTCCAGGCAGGAAATCTCACCTCGATCGATCGCGTCTTTTGCATCGACGACTGAAAGCTGCGGCAGGGTTGGCATCTGCGTCTCTCTTGCATTTCGGTCTTCGCAGATTGCGCTCCGGCTTTTTTGGAGCACATCGTCAGAAATGACGACGACGCAGTCAACCCTGGCAGCGCCGCCTCATCTCCGACGTTCATGCCGCGTCGATGTTCGAGACAGAATGCGTCGAGGTCACGGCCCGCACCGTTTCGTCGAGAAACATCCCGACAAACGCGCTCACCAACGACACACATCCGACGATCAGCATCGGATAACCCAGACCGAACGTGTCGGCGAGCCCACCTGCCACCACGGGCATCAGGACCCCACCGACGAGTTCGCTGACAGCGGTTGGAACGCCGACGGCCGAGCCGGTCAGCGTGGATGGTACGGATTCGCAGGGAATCACCGCAAGGAAGAGCGGCGCGATGCCGAAGCCGCAAATCCCGGCAGCAAAGAGGTTGGCGAACATCACGATCGGAGATGCCTGACAAAGAACGAATGCCAACATCAGGATGCCATAGCAAGCCGCGGAAACGACGAGCACGATACGCCGCCCGACCCGATCCGATATCGCCGGAACGACGATCATCCCGAGAAATCCGCCGAAGCCCCATCCGGAGATAATCAGGCCGACCGTGCCGAGGCTGAGACCCACCACTTTGGTCAGATAGAGCGCGACGAACGTCGAGAACACGAACAGGCCCGTCTGAAAGAGCGATCCGATGACCGTGGTCAACCAGATGTTCTTGTACTTCAGCACGGTTAGCGGGCCGTCCGATGCCGACCGGACCTGCGTGTCGCGATCGGCCTCCGTCTTGCGCATGGTCCGGCCAATCACGAAGGTCAGCAAAAGCCCCGGGATGCCGAGCACGAAAAACACCCACTCCCAGTGCATGTGCATCACGAGCTGGGTCGCGATGATCGGCCCGAGACCAATACCCAGAAGCGGGAAGAATGACTGATGAATGCCTAGATTCAAGCCGCGCCGGCTCGGCGTCGATATCTCGTCGATGGTCGCGACGCTGGCGCTGAAGACGCCCCCTTCGCCCACGCCAAGAAGGCCGCGCACCAGCAGCATGCTGTGGAACGACTTGGCGACGCCGGTAAAGGACGTCATCATCGAGAAGAAGATCGACGACCCGAGCAGAATCTTGCGACGTCCATGACGGTCGGACAGACTCCCGAGCACCCAGGTCGAAATGGCCCAGGTCAACGCGAGAATCGATGCGATGGCGCCTGCCTGCGTGTTGTTCAGCTTGAGATCCGGCAGAAGAACCGGGAACAGGTACACGATGACCAGACGATCGAGACCGACGATGCCGAACAGCACCGCAAGCAAGACGACCATCTTCCATTCGTAGCTTCTATTTTCTTTGTACTTCATGTCGATATCCTAATTATATTGTCTTGACTGGATGGTCATCTGTTCCCAAAATGCTATCCCGCTTTAATCGGTATCAAGCCCACACGGCAGCGACACGAAATCTCCAACCGGCTCGCCATCGAACGACATGGCGAGCCCGGCGGCCGCACTACCGATCTCCGCCACTTCTCGCTGGCTCGGACGGACAGTTGTTGTTCGATGAGGTTTGATCATCGCCGATCACCTCTTCAGGCGTTCTATCGAAAATCTCGACGACAGGGGCCCGCGGTCGCCGGTCGATCAGCAAACGCAGAATGTCGGGCCGCGAGTAATGTCCCACGGGATCGAAAATGCACTTCGAAAGCGATTGCAGGCCGAGATCGATATCGGCATAGAGCAGGCCTTCCGCGGTTTCGTCCATTTTGTCGAACAGCTCTGCCCCGTCGGGCCCGTATCCCACGCTATGGCCGCCGCCTGCCCGCAACAGCTGACGTTTGTCCGCGGTGTCGCAAAGGCTCTCGACCATCTCCTCGGTGACGACGGTCGAAGGCGCGAGGACGAAGCACCCGCCTTCGACGGCATAGGTCCGCGAAACCGCGTTGTTTACCTGGTGGCTCAATGCGCTGGCAAATTCATAGAGGGAAAAGCTCGGCCAAGCGGCGACATGAACCTGTTCGCCTTGCGCATACATGGCGGCTTTGGTCAGAGGCTGCACATGCTCGGCACAACACAGCGCGCCGAGCTTTCCCAGCGGGCTGTCGATCACGCTCAGCCCGCTGCCCTCCCCATCACCGAAAACCGTGCGCTCGAGGTGGGTGGGCTTGAGTTTCTGTCGCTGCAGGAGAGTTTCCCCGTCGGGGCCGATCACCCATTGGGAGATATACAGCGAGTGACCCTTGCGCTCCGAGAGGCCCATCACCACCGTGATACGGTTTTTCCTTGCCGCATCCCTCAGCGCATCGGCTTGCGGACTGTCGTAGCTCAGCGAGTTGTCGAAGTAACGCTGAACATAGCCCTTGCTCATATACCAGGCCGGCGTACCGAGCCAGATGTAGAACGGATAGCCCGGCAGCCATACTTCGGGAAATGCGATCAGGTCGGCGCCGGCCCGCGCGGCCTCTTCGATCAGGCGTATGGACTTTTCGATTCCGGCCTGAAGATCGAGGAACGCCGGAGCGGCCTGCACGACAGCCGCCTTATATTGGGGATGGTTGAGAGCCAAGATACTCCTCCACGACTCGCGGGACGGGACGCCCGCAACGTTGTGGAGAAAGTGTCCGGGGACAATATGGTGGACGCTTGACTCTGACAGAACAGGATTTTTACTTATGCTGCCAGCAGGCGGCATCGCCGCGCAGCGCGCTCGGGGGCGATTCAACCAGCGTCGCGATGCATCGCCCGGTAGTCGCGTGCAGACATGCCGAAGTGACGTCGAAACGTGCGACTGAAATGCGATGCATTATTGAAGCCCCATGCCATCGCGATATCGGTAATCGAGAGATTGGCGTACGCGCGTTGCTGAAGCCACTCGCCGCACCCGTTGAGTCTGGTCGTGCAGATGGTCTCGCCGATCGACTCCCCGGCCTCGGCAAACAGCCGGTAAAGGTAACGGCTGGAAACCCCCAGTTCGTCGGCGATCTGTTCGGGTCCCAGTTCCGGCTCGTTAATCCGATCCTTTATCAATGCGCGTGCCCGAAGCAGATGCATCTCTTTCACGTTGGATCTGGGCAGCGGAACCGTGTTGAAATAATCCGCCAACGCCAGCGCGACCAAGTTGGCAGACACGTTGCCAAGCCTCTCGCAACCGGTCATGACGCCTTCGTCCGATGAAAGCGCTCGGTGCAGCGACGCGACATGGTCCGCAGCGATTCGGCCTATCCCGGTGGCCGCGGGAATCCGCACGGCGGTGTGCTGCCGGCCGCACGGCACCAGCTTCTCCAGCGCCTGGCGAGGAAAGCGGATCGTGTAATGCTGCCCGGAGAAGTGCCAGACGAAATTGCGCGACGAGTCGAACAGCACCATGTCCGTAGGACCGACGAACGCGGTGCGGGCATCCTGCTCGATCGCACCTCGTCCCTCGGTCTGTATCGACACGAGCAGGTAGTCGTCCGCCGTGCGCCGCACGTCGTCCCAGTCATGAGCCGCGACATGATCGACCGCCGAGATCCGAGACACGCACACTCCGCCCGTGTTCACGCTGGAAATCTCGCCATGAAATCCCTGATCGGAGTCGGTCCTGAAAGCCATAGGGACGCAACTGGCCCGAACCTGATCGGCCCATGCCAAAAGCCTGTCGTCGCGATGGTAATGATCCGTAGTCGTCACGGTATTCATGGCACAAGGTTCCGGCGGCAAATACGCGGGATCGCTGTCACGAACAATTGCGCATCCAAAATCCGCCGTCAATACGCGGTTGCCTAAGACGGCCGCCTCGAAATATAGCTGCGATCGAGATCGACCAGCGAACGACAACCGATGAGCGCGAGCGTCCGGTCCGTTTCCTGTCGGATCATCTCGATGACGTCGCTCACGCCGATTTCCCCTCTGGCAGCCAGCCCGTACAGGGTGGCGCGCCCCAGCATCACGGCATGTGCCCCCAGCGCGATCGCCTTGACGACATCAGCCCCCGTCCGTACGCCGCTGTCGAGCATGACCGCCGCGCCCGAGGTGCACTCGACAATATCCGGCAGCACGTCGGCTGTCGCGGGCAGATCGGCGAGTTGCCTGCCGCCATGGTTCGAAACGATGACGCCGTCCACGCCGAGTTCGACGCAGCGCGCGGCATCGTCGGCCGTCGCGATGCCCTTGACGAGGAGTTTGCCCGGCCATTCGTCCCGCAGACGGCATAGATCGTCCCAACTGAAGCTGGCATCCATCTGCCGGCGAAGAATCGCGGCCTGGGAGGCCGTGTCCGACGCATCGTCCGTCGCGAAATTCTTCAACTCCGGCATGCCGTTCATCAGATAAGACCAAAGCCAACGCGGGTGCGACAGTCCATCGACGGCCGCACGTGCACTTACCTTGAAGGGCATGGCAAAGCCGTTGCGAAGATCGCGTCGGCGGAAGCCGTTGACCGCGACATCGGTGGTGAGGATCAACGTCGAATAGCGCGCCGAGCGGGCACGATTGACCAGGCTCTTCGCGAGGTTGCGATGAACAACATACAGTTGAAACCACAGTTCTCCATCGGCCCCTTTTGCCACCTCCTCGATCGACATGTTGGAAGCCGTCGATAGGGCAAACGGAATGCCTGCCTTTCCCGCCGCGCGCGCAAGTGCGAGGTCGCCCTTCGGCCAGAACGCGCTGTTGAGGCCCGTCGGCGCGATCACCAGCGGCAGTGGAATCCGCCGGCCTAAAAGCACCACCGACTGCTCTCGTGTGCTGACGTCCGACAGCCGGCGCGGCAACAACTGCAATCTGTCGAACGCCGAACGATTATGCGTCAATCCCGATTCATCATCCGCCGCGCCCTCCAGATAGTCGAACACCATGCGCGGCAGTCGCCGTCTGGCTGCCTCACGATAGTCGCTAACGGAGAAAATGCCGGGAGATCCTGTTGTCATGATTGGGATACTGTCAGAGTGAATCGCGATGCGAAAAACACGAGGCGCGCCGCAAGCCGGTTTCGCACGTCAGCGTCGATCGTCCGAGCCGGAAGACGACCGAGCAACGGCACATATGTCGAAAGCTAAACGACAACGCTGCCAACATAGTTTTCCGCCATGGACCTCGCCGCAGTCTCGGACGTGGTCACATGTTCGAGTTCGGCAACCTGCAACTGCTGTTCGAACGGCGAGGCATCGTCGAGGCGATGCATCATGCGGGTCATCCAGTAGGAGAAGTGCTCGGCGCGCCAGATCCGTTTCAGCGCAAGCTCGCTGTACGAAGCGAGTTGCGCTTCATCGCCGGTCCGGTAATACGCGTCGAGTCCACGGCTCAGGATGCGTACGTCGGAGACTGCCAGATTGAGACCTTTTGCTCCGGTAGGAGGAACGATATGAGCGGCGTCACCGGCAAGAAACAGTCGGCCGTGCTGCATCGTCGTCGAAACGAAGCTCCTCATGCCAACGATATTCTTCTGAAAAATCTTCCCGTCGACAACGCATTGACCATCAGCAGAGTCGACGCGTGCATGCATTTCGGCCCAGATCCGGTCGTCGGACCAGTTGTCGACTGAATCTTTCGGGTCGCACTGGAAATACATGCGCTGAACTGTCGGCGAGCGAGTGCTTACCAAGGCAAACCCACGATCATGACGTGCATAGATCAGCTCGTCTGCGGAGGGCGCACCTTCGACCAGGATGCCGAACCAACCGAACGGATAGACGCGCTCGAAATCGCGCCGAACGCTCTCGGGAATCGCCGAACGGGACACCCCTTGCGAACCGTCGCATCCGATCACGAAATCACAGTTCAGCGTATGCGATTGCCCTTGATGCACGAACCGTATCGACGGGGCCGACGTGTCGACGTCGTGAATCGAGACATCCGCGACACCAAACAGGATCGAGCCGCCCGCAGCAATGCGAGCCGCCATCAGATCCTTGATGACTTCGTGCTGCGCATAGACGGTGATGGCGCGCCCGGTTAACGCCTTGAGGTCGATGCGCCGCCGCTTTCCGTCGAACGCGAGTTCAAAGCCGTGATGCAACGCACCTTCCATCTTCATTCGGTCACCGACACCGGAAGCTTCAAGCAGGTCCATCGTTCCCTGCTCGAGTACACCCGCCCTGATCGTCGATTCGATCTGCTCGCGTGCGCGGGTCTCAAGCACGACGGACTCGATACCTTTCAGATGCAAAAGATGAGAAAGAAGAAGACCGGCGGGACCGGCGCCAATAATGCCTACTTGAGTGCGCATGCTATCTCCAACTGAAGGTACTGTCAGACGCTTTGCGTCATTCGGTTCAACATGAGCGATGTCGTTACGTGCTCTGCGCGGAGTTCGCAACATACGTCGCCCTCGACACTAATCCCGGACGCCCTTGATGGGCGGAATATGGCGACGCACGGTCATCAGGCAGATAAAGACCATCGCCATCGCGCCACCCAGCATGCCCAGGTACGCAGACGCTCCACCCTGCGTGATCACGATGGCTCCCGCGAACGCGCTGAGAATTGCGCCGAGCCGTCCAAACGCGAGCGCGGACGCGGTCCCGGTCGCGCGAATTTCGGTGGGATAGACGTACGCGCAAAGGGCATACATCGTCGACTGCACCGCGTTGACGAACAGGCCGTGCAAACCGATTCCGAACACGAGCAAGCTCGCGTGGGCAGAGACGTCGAGACCACGCAGGAAAAGCGCGCTCGCGGATGCCATCAGGCAGCACACGAGCAAAGGCCAGCGCGACCCGAACCGACCGATCGCCAGCGCGCAGCCCATTGCACCGAATACGCCGCCGAGGTTGTAGGCGGTAAGGCCTGAACCCGCCACCGAAGGACTGAGCCCTTCGCCTGCTAGCATCGTCGGCAGCCAACTGAATGCGCTATAGACCGCGACCAGGTTCATGAAGAAAGCGACCCAGATTGCCAGCGTGTCTCGGCCTTGACGGTCTGCGAACAGCGCACGAAAGCCTGGACGCTGCCCCGCCTTCTGCTCCTTCTGATCGGCGAATATGGCGTCCGACTGAATCGAGCGGGACATGCGGGCCAGCAGGCGACCCAGTTCATTCCAACGTTCTTGATGGCGCGCAAGATAACGCGGCGATTCAGGCATGATGAAATACAGCAGGAGTGCCAGTGCGACGGGAAGCGTGCCGCCAATCAGAAAGAGCCCGCGCCAGCCATAACGCGGCAGCACGATGTTCGCGAACAGTCCAGCAAGCATGCCCCCCAGTGGTACGCACACGATGGTTGCGGTCACCGCGAGCGTTCGCCGGCGAGCTGGAGTAAATTCCGCCGTCATCGTCGTCGCGCTCGGCAGTGCGCCGCCGATACCCAGTCCCGCGAAGAAACGCAGGATGGCGATGGTCATGGCGTCCGGCGATAGCGCAATCGAACTCGTCGCCAAGCCGAATACGAGCACGCTTCCGATGATTGCCCAGCGCCGACCGAACCGGTCCGCGAACAGCCCGGCGAACGCGCTGCCTATTCCCATGCCGACCAGGCCGGCGGCAACGGCGGGCGCAAATGCGTTGCGCGTGATACCCCATTCCTTGATCAAGCTAGGAATGGCGAACCCGATGAGTTGCCCATCGAATCCATCCATCACGATCGCAAGCGCGGCGAGCAGGACGACCGTCCGCTGGAATGCCGAGAACGGTCCCTCATCGAGAGTGCGGCCGATGTCTATGGTCGGCAGAAGCGGATTACGATCGTTCATTTCGCTCTCCCGGCCAGACCGGTGGAGTTTGAATCGCAACCCTGATTAACCATTTTCCGACGTGACGGTCAAACTCGAACCGGGCGCGATCGAGCGACAACTCGACATTGACGACAGGCATTGCAGTCTCCTTGAACCGATCGCTCGTCATTCCAGCAGCGAAGGCGTCTCAACGACATGGGGTTGTTATTTTGTTCTCGCCGATCATCCGGAAGCCCATCGCTTCAACGGTGAAAAGCACGCGTGCCGACCGCGACGACGATCAGAACGGATAGTGACGAGGCGTGGTTTGTACTGTGATCCAGCGCAAATCGGTAAATTCCGCGATTCCCGCCTTGCCGCCGAAATGCCCGAATCCACTGGACTTCATCCCGCCAAACGGCATTTGCGCCTCGTCGTGAACCGTCGGTCCATTGACGTGGCAAAGCCCGGACTCGATACGCTTCGCTACCGTCAACGCACGTGCAACGTCACGACTGAAGACTGCTGCCGACAGGCCATATTCATTGGCATTGGCGCAGGCGATGGCCTCTTCGTCACCATTGACACGAACGATCGCCTTGACGGGCCCGAACGACTCCGCCCGATAGATATGCATGTCCGCCGTCACGTGATCGAGCAACGTGGCCGGCATGAGCGTGGTCTCGGCTTTCCCGCCGCATACCAGGGTCGCGCCTTTCGCCAGCGCGTCGTCGATCAGGTCGTTGCATCGCCTGACGGTCGTCATGTCCACCACCGAACCGAGGACGACCGGGCCCTCTCTCGGATCGCCCAGCGGCAGGCTCCGCACTTTTTCGGCCAGTCGCGCGACGAATTCGTCGGCGATCGTCGTGTCGACGACGATGCGTTCGGTCGACATGCAGATCTGGCCGGAATTGGCGAATGCCCCGAATACCGCGCCTTGAACGGCAGCTTCGATATCGGCATCGTGAAGCACCAGAAACGGCGCCTTGCCACCGAGTTCGAGTACCGAAGGCTTCAGATATTTCGCGCACTGAGTCGCGACAATGCGGCCGACGCGCGTCGAACCCGTGAAGTTCACCCGCCTGACCGACGGCTCGGCAATGATCGCTTCGACGATGTCGCCCGCATTCGCCGGCGCGTTCGTGACGAAGTTCACGACGCCGCGCGGCAGTCCGGCGTCCTGTAACGCCTCGACGATGAGGCTGTGGGTCGCGGGGCACGTTTCGGAACCTTTGAGCACGACGGTGTTGCCGCACGCCAGCGGCAACGCGATTGCACGCACGCCCAGAATGACCGGAGCGTTCCACGGTGCGATCCCCAGCACAACGCCGGCGGCTTGCCGAACCGCCAGGGCGAGACTGCCGGGCACGTCCGACGGAATCACCTCGCCCGAAATCTGCGTGATCATCGCAGCCGCTTCACGCAGCCCGTCGGCCGCGAGCTTGACGTTGAAGTCCGCCCACAGGCGGGACGCGCCCGTTTCGGTTGCCATTGCCAGCGCGAAAGCATCGCCCTTTTCTTCGAGCGCATCCGCGGCACGGCTCAATAAAGCGCGTCGCTCGCCGGGGCCCATCGCCGACCACGCCGGAAACGCGGCGGCCGCAGCATGCACCGCGGCTTGCGCATCGGCGACAGTCGCGGCCGGCGCCGTCGAGGCAATTGTGTTATCGAGCGGGTTGCGGCGCTCGAACGTCGCGCCATCGCGAGCCATCGCACGCTCGCCGTTGATCAACATCGTTACCTGATTCATTTCCGTCTCCTGGGATATTCTTGAAAAGCCTGGCTGTCGAATCACCGGCTCACGGTCAGGCCACGACGATTTCTACGAGGCGCGTCTTCCCCGACGACAACGCGCCTTCCAGCGCGGACTTCAACGACGACGCGTCGCTCACTCGAACTCCTTCGCACCCCATGCTGTTGGCCAGGGAAACGAAATCCAGCCCCGGGAGGTCGGTGCCCTGTACCGGATCCGACGCGGAGAAGCCGAACACAGGCGCGAATTCCTGCAAGGCGGCGTAGCGCGAGTTATTGAGGATCACGAATGTGATCGGAAGATCGAGTTGGACCGCGCTATAGATCGCTTGCGGCGAATACATCGTCGAGCCGTCGCCGATGAGACCGATCACGCGGCGACCGGGTTTGGCCAAAGCCACGCCGACCGCCGCGGGCATGCCGTAACCCAGACCGCCGCTTGCCATCGTGTAGAACGTCTGACTGCGCGTGAACGGCAAATGACGTTGCATGACGGGGCGCGAACTGGGCGCCTCCTCGACCACGATATCCGCTGCGTTACGGACCTCTGACAGCGTCTGCAACGCATAGGCGACGGACATCACTGCCGCGGGCTCGACTCGATCGACGATCTCGCGCGGCGCCGGCAGAGGCCGGCCTTGCGGTGCCGGACGGGCGAGCAGATCTGCCAGCCCCAGGCGAATGTTCGCCACCACCGACATGCCGACCGGCGTCCACGCAGCGGTAGCCGGATCGTCGATGAGCTGGTACAACGCCGAGCCATCGGGCACATGCGGGCCACTGCCTTCGACGTGATACGCAAAAGCCGGCGCCCCGACGGCGAAGATCAGGTCATGCCCGCTCAGCATCCGAACGATTTTTTCGCGCATCGCCGGCAGGAAGCCGGCGAAAAGTCGATGATCTTCAGGGAAGCTGCAGCGTGACGACATCGGCGCAACATAAACCCGCGCGTTGTGACGCTCGGCCAGCTGGATTGCCTCGTTCCAGGCATCGGCACGATCGAGTTCCGCGCCGACGACGATAGCCGGCCGTTTACAACTGTCCAACGCGTCGCCGATCTCCGCGATGCGTATCGGATCCGGGCGGAACCGGGTGCTGACCCGGGTCACCTCGACCAAGTCGGCCGGTTGATCCCAGTCGTCGACCGGAATGGAAACGAACACCGGGCCACGCGGCTCCTGCATCGCCACGTGGTAGGCACGGGCGAGGGCCAGCGGAACATCCGCGGCACGAGCCGGTTCAATGCTCCACTTCACGTAGGGCCGCGGCAGCTCGGTTGCTTGCGATGCCGACAGAAACGGGTCGAACGGCAAGATCGAACGGGCCTGCTGGCCGGCCGTAATGATCAGCGGCGTCCGGTTCTTGAAGGCCGTGAAGATGTTGCCCATCGCGTTGCCGACACCTGCCGCCGAATGCAGATTGACCAGGGCGGCACTGCCGGTCGCTTGGGCATACCCGTCCGCCATACCGACCACGACCGCCTCCTGCAACCCGAGCACGTACCGGAAGTCCGCCGGGAAGTCGCGGAACATCGGTAGCTCGGTCGAGCCGGGATTGGCAAACACGGACGTCATTCCGAGTCGCCGCATCAAGTCCACGACGGCATCGCGAACGGTCGGCTGCCCACTTGTGTTTCGTTGCATCTCGAATCCTCTGCGGTTCACCACTCAGGCTGGCGGTAACTGGATGAGCCGCAGTATGGGATTCGATATCCTTGTTTGAAAATTGCCAAATATGCCAAAAGTCATTACATTTAGGCATGCCTCAATCGGCTTGCCGGATAGTCACACTTCGCCTCGAAGCCCTGCTGGGCAAGGCTATCCGCCGTCGTCACGGGCTTGGTGGTAGCCGCAATGAGCGAACACGGCGATCCGTTTCAGGGAAGACACCTAGTCAGCCCCCGGGGCGCGCCGGGATCGCGTTTTCTCCCTTTGTCCTTTTCAAGCGGGTTCGTCACGTTGAGTTTCAATCTGCAGCAGTTGATGATGTTCACCACGATCGTCTCCGCGGGTAGCCTGGGACGAGCCGCGACCATGCTGAACATGACGCAGCCGGCGCTGAGCAGATCGATCAAGCGGCTCGAGGAATCCGTCGGGGCGCCGCTTTTCGAACGCCACACCAAAGGGATGCAGTTGACCGCGCTGGGCGAAGCATTGATGCCGCATGCGATGTTGCTGCAAAGGGAGGCGGAACAGGCGCACGAGGAATTGAACGCGATGCGCGGCCTGGCGAAAGGCGTGATCAAGGTTGGGGCGGTGGGCAGCATAGCAAGCCTCATCTTGCCGATGGCCATCGCGTGTGTGCTCAAGAAGTGGCCCAATCTGCGCGTCGAGGTGATCGAAGGCGTGTGGGATCGTCTCGTCGAGGGCTTGCTCGCTTATGAAATTGACTTGGCGCTTTGCACATCGGGAGACGAAACCGAGGATGTCGCTGCACTCTGCGATTGCTCGTGGACCGACAGGAGTTTCGTGGTCGCGGCACTCGATCATCCGTTACGCGCGAAGCGCGGTCTTCGACTCGATGACACATTGACGCAACGGTGGGCACTCACCCCCAAGGGAACCGGGCCTTATGCCCACATGCAGGAAACCTTCAGGGCCCGCGGTCTCCCAATGCCAGCCATTGCGGTCGAGACCCGTTCGGTCACCGTGCTCAAAAGCCTGGTGGCTCGATGTGGCTTTGTCTCATGGATGGCCGAACCCATGTACGACACTGAAAGCAAAGCGGGCGTCATCGATGCCCTGAATATCGAAGGCCTGGATGCGCAACGTACCTTGACAGCGTTCCGACGCCGGCGGGGCACGCTACCCACGCCCGCCGTCAAACTGCTGGACGAACTTCGTCACCTGACAGGATCTTTGCGCACAGAAAGGCAAAGCCTGTCTTGATAGCCCTGAATCACACATCTCGACGAGCCGACTCACGTGTGCCGGGAGAATGTCCGAAATGAATAGGAACGTAGCCCTTCCATCCTGACTTTAATTTCTTGTTCCGCGTTTTCGACGATCGGCCCGAAAAGCGCCGGCGTGGCAACCAGACAGCAACTATTTGAATGAAAAACAATATCTATCAGGGGCAGTCCGCAAGGCCGGATTCTCGATGTGCCCCCGCCTCACCAGGGTGATTTCCCCCCACTCTTCAAATCGCCGCAATCTCCACGGTAATTTCCGGTTCGGATGGAGATGCAACATCAACGACGTGATTTAGGCAATACGCAGCCCAATGCTTGTAAGGACCTGGGTGTCATCGCAGGCCCATGACGCCTTGCGCATGTAGTTGAGATACTCGGAGCGAATGTATTCCCTGAAGAGTTTCCCTGACCCGTCGAAGACTCGGGCTCCCCCAACGCGTAGCTCTCATTGACAACAGAGTACGCAATGTAGCTAGACCAGCGGATATCAAATATGCGACATCCGGGCAGATGCTCGATCGCGCGCCCCCTTCAGTATGTCGATCAGCTTAGGGGACCGGTCAAAACCGAGCTTTGTCGAGTCGACGGCACCACCTTCGGCTGCCTCCAAAAGAACAAGTCGTAATGTCTCGTCGTCCAACTGGCCGACACCTCTGAGATAGAGATATCGACAGTCCCAAAAAATACCTGTCAGTTTTGACATAGTGTTTGGATTTCCTGGCGCGAATTGGGTCGATTGCCAATGATCCACGCCGTGGTGTTGACTGGCCGTTCCGACCCGACGGAGATACTCAAATATTTCGAGAGCTGCCGTTCAGATTGATTGCATAAACGTGGCTGCTTCATGAAATCAGAGTGCCCCAGTTGTCTCTTTATGCACCAGCAAGGAGGCGACGACGAGGCGACATGCATGCATTAGTTGCAAATACTCACCGCCTTGCTCATGAGCAGGACGCAATAAGTGCGTCACTCAATATTCTAGAAAGGCCAATGTTTACCAATGAAGAATGCACCACATTGTTTATCGACCGCGTTAAATTTAAGGTCTTGACACCATCAATTTCGTCGTAATCCGGCTGATGCGCATCAATTAGCGCAATTTTTTCAGAGCCAAGGCGCTCTTTTAAGTAGTCAACGCTTGGCTGCACGCTTTCAACATAAAACTCGTAACGCTTGAGTAGAGAAGAAAAACTATCATCTACTCTTTGCCGCCTCTCCGCGCGCTGCAGCATTTCCTGCTTGCTAATGCTAAGGTGCAACACCTTAAATATCGGAATCCCATCGCGCTGGAAAACGTCCAGTAGATGTTTGGCCGCTGCCTTGGTCCGTGGATAACCATCGATGATGAAGGGCCGTTCAGTAGACAACGCTAGTAAATCCAGATGCGCCTCAATTAGCAATTGAGTCCAGCGGTTCGGCACCAGTAATCCATGAACGGTACAGTATTCCAGCCATTCCAACGACGAGACGCTTTGCCAAGCGTTTTCTCCCGATGCGTCTTGTCGACGGCTACGAAGAAATTGGGTGAGATTTTCCTGCTGGGATGTAACCTTCGCAACGACTTCGTCAGACGCATCGATGCTTTCAAATAACCTTGTGCCGTTTCCAATTTGGTATCGCTCAGACAAAGTTCGCATAAATTCTGGCGAAGCGTAGGCCCGCTCATATGCATGCCTCAAGATACTTCCCATTGAAAGCCAACGCTCTTCCGGGATGCTCAGCAATTTGCAGAGCGCCTTGGCCACCTCACCCTTTCCGCAACTCGATGGCCCCGTCAATATAAACGCGCCATATCCGTTGATCTCGATGCGTGGAACGATTAGGTTTTTTCAATGTCACCACCGAATTTCTCAGGGCAATAATTCATAAGATTCTCATTATATTGAATGAAACCCTAATGACTAGACAGATACACTGGAGACCTCTGCCGACGGCAGCAATTCACGGCCCAGATGCGCCCCGATGCCGCGTCCCTGGAGCGTAGGCAAAAGCTGCTTTTGCACGACCGTATCCTCTGTAACACTACCGATTGTTGGCGATCTCCAGCATCTTGTCGACCGTCCGTTTCTAGCCGCAGTGCGCCGTTCGATTCAGTCATAGTACGACAATGCGATCAAAGCGGCCCCATGCTCGCGCGTACGACGCCAGTTCACGAAAGCGCACGCGTCTTGCAAAGCCTCGAATAGGTCTGGACAGCGCCTCCTGAAACTGACGACAGCGCCAAGCTGTATCGCCAACGTCTCTCCCGGCCTGACATGCAAGCTCGTCATCTCGGCCTCGGGATCGTCGAGATAACCCAAACAGTCAACCAACGCGTCCATGTTGTTGCCATAAAACGAGGGAAAACCAAAGATCTGCGAGAAGACCCGATGGAATGAAGGCCAGTCCGTAATTTTAGTCGTGTCTATGAGTACATTCGTCATCGCGCCATTCCGAATTCTATTGTGCGTCTAACCGGTTCCGATAAATGCCCCATCGTCGGATTGTCGATGATTCTGGCACCGAGAACCAGTGTCCGTTCCTGGCCGGACGTCGCCCGGTGCGGCTCGATAGCGACCGTCTGGATGCGCGAGAACGATTCATCCTAAAACCGACGTGGTGTATTTTGCGATCCGAATCGAACTCAACTGCCCGAGATCCTCGCTTTCGAGTTTATTACGTCAACCAAGAGCCGTAAGATTGGAGCGGTGCTGAATTGGAGGCCGAGTTGTTGTATCGCCCGCTGCGATTCGATGCGACGTTCTCGTGCAACCTGCAGCTTTGGGAGAAGTTCAGTTGCGATCGCCTCTTCGCGCAACGTTTGGAAGATGCCCAAGTCCTCGAATAGCTTCGCGTTGTCAAGCTGGTCACCGCGGCTCGCGGCTTTTCCAAGCGGCACTAGTACTGCCGGCTTTTCCAGATAAAGAAGCTCGAGGATGGAAGTCATGCCGGCGCGGCAGAGAACGACCTCCGCCTCTTGCATCAGGGTAGCTATTCCTTCAGTCACAAACTCATGCTGAATGTAATCGGGCGTATCGTAATTCGTGTCAATATTCCCTCGCCCGCATATATGCACAACGCGATAACCCACTAACGAAGGAAGTGCAGCCCGGATCGCGGTATTTATCGCACTTGCGCCCAGGCTGCCACCGAACACAAGTAGCGTGGGTTTACAGGGTGTAGAAACAACTGATTTCTTCGCACTAACGAATTCGCGCCGGATCGGAATCCCGGTAAATACGTGCTTGCTCGTAACTCGTCCTTTGACAAGGGAAAGTGGCAACGCGGTACACATTGAGGTACAGAACGGCAACGCTATCCGATTTGCGAGGCCCGTGGTCAGATCTGACTCATGGGACACGATAGGTACCCTGGTCAACCACGCTGCGATCACAGCCGGCACGGATACAAACCCGCCTTTTGAAATCAGTACATCCGGTTCGTATCGTTTGAAGAATCGGATCGCATCGCGTATGCCGCGTACCAGGCGCCAAGGTATTGCAAGGTTGCTGATGGTGAATGACCGTCTCAGCTTTGTCGTGTGCAGGGCGACGTAGGGTATGCCCGTCGCGGCGATGATTGATTTCTCGATGCCCGCGACGGAGCCCATGTATCGGATCTCTGCCCCGTGTGCCGAAGCATCTTCCATCAATGGGAGCAAAGGGACAACGTGCCCAGCCGATCCGCCACCGGTGAATGCGAGCCTCTTGCCCGCAAACGTCTTTCCTTGGAGTTGCGTCACGATTCAGTCGATTCGAATGAGCAAACGAGAGTTGAGGCCGAATGATGTTGCCCCGCCGTCATATCGGCCACCGCGGATCAACGAACACTGCCAGCGACCACCCCGGCCATCGCAGTGAACGTCAGATCAACTGCTTGTATCCTGCGATTATGCCTGCAATGCCATCCGATCCATATCAAATGCTTCAGTTGAAAGGATCAACTGTGGAAACGTTTGGCGAAGGTGTGTGGTCGCGTCCGAACGACCGTTGCAGATCGGCGCGCCGACGTTCTGACAGAGATCGTCCACGAGCCACGACCGTCCGCTCCTGGCCGAACACGGCTGGCCCCCTGCGACGCGCGACCATCGCAGATCCACCCTCTACGGCCGCGCGGTTTTCCTGAAAGCGATCATCCGTTCTACGAGAATCGATTCAGGTATCTATGTCGAACGACCTGAACTGGCCGACCGACGGCGTTCGGTTTGTATCCCACGACTCACCGCATCGACTGATCAGGTATCCGATATATGATGGATTGATACTTTGGCGTCTCTTTCCGATCCGTGATGACCCCACCGAGAGCCTCGGCGATGCGGCGGCTCGGGTAATTTCGCTCGGCGACTGGGTATGTAAAGCTTTTCAGACCGAGCATCGTGCTAGCCCATTTCGCTACGATGCTCACAGCCTCGCGGCCGAAGCCTTGCGCGTGACAATCTTCCCGTATCCAGATACCTAATACCGCGCCTCCATTCTGCACATCATGAAGGCCGGCCAATCCAATGAAATCGCTGCTGTCCCGGTGACGAATCGTGAATACGTAGTCCGTCCCTCCGGCGATCGTCGAGATCCATCCCCGCCAGATTTGGTCGAATTCGGATCGGTCAGCAGGGGGCTCCCACGACATGAAACGTGTGAGCGAATGGGTAATGCAGCCGAATGCGTCCTGAGCGTCCCCAGCGGTAAACGGTCGAATGGAAAGCCGTAGTGATTCGATGTGGATCGTATCAGCGCGTAGCGACATGCTTGCCCTCGGTGATGTGCAGATATACAAGAGATTGCCGATAGACTGTATCACGGCGGGACGTCTGATCCTGGCCGGGAGTCGCCCTACGTCTCCGCGTAGCTGCGCCCGGGCTCGGTCGGCAGCAGCCGATCCGAAACAGCCGGCCAACTCGCCGGATAGCGGACATTAAACTTGTCGTCGATTACTGGCCCGCCCGGAGCGAACGCGTCATGGCCACGGCAGACGCTGGGCACAAAGAAGAGAATTCAGCCGAATGTTGTATTGCACTCGGCACAGCATCGCGCGAGATGATTTGATAGCCCAGACCACTGAGGTAAGCAGTAGCTGTCGTGGTCAGAAGGTAGAGATGTCTGATGCTCACTAGCCGCGCGTGCCGGTACAGCTCATCCAGCAACCGAATGCCTACGCCCTGATTTCGGCAGTCTGGTGAAACCGCAAAGGACCGTACCAGCCCGAGTTGGTCGAACTGCTGCAGGCCAATGCACCCCATTAGGCGTTGTTCGGTAGTGTCTTCCGCAATAAAAAATCGAAGTCCCGCCGGAGGCTCCGGTACCAAATCAGCCACCGGAAGACTGTAATGCGCGAGGAGCGAGACGATGCCGTCGCAATCTCCAAGGTCACCAATACGAATCTGGTTCATCTGCACCTCAGCGTCGAGAATTCCGGAACAGCACCTTTTCTTGCAGGGTCATCGGATTGACAACGATTCGCGATGAGGTGCCGACTGTCTCTTTCTGGCCGGCAGGCGACCGCCCGAAGGTTCTTCCTCCGTCGGTAGATCAGCGAAGCTTTTGGGCGGCGCATCGTGTGGGTACCATACGTCGGCCAATCGACGCAATCCAGCGAGGCACCAGCCTGGCATATTGGTGCGTCGACAGATGCGGTGACGTATGCAACCAGCTCGGGAACAGAAAATCCCCCGCCTTCAGTCTCCGCGCTTCGATCCAAGCTTCGAGACTCTCACGGGTCTGCTCCGTGATCTCGAATTGCACGGGCCGCTGGGTCTTCTGCTGCATGATCGTCGCCCTAGACGCCACGCGGCTTCCGTGGCGGGCATCCTGAATCTGCAACCACGTAAGATCGCACGCTCGGAGCTTGCTATCAATTGCGAGATTGAACATGGCGAGACCACGAAGGTTCGACGTCATCTGAAGTCTCGTCCGAATCGCCCAGATTTCTCGGAGCTTTAACGACGGCTTCTGCCCGGTGAGCTTGCCCTTGTTCCATGGCACGCGGTGGCCAACGAAGACACTCTCGGTTTGCATGACAATCTCCTTTCAAGCAAAGGGAAAGCGAGCGTGTACCTCTACCGGCGGGCGCTATCCGACCCGAAACGGACTGTCCGGACCTGGTGACATCGATGGCGCTTTTCGGAGCCAAACGTCGATCTTGTTGCAGTCGAGCGATATGACCGCGGCGCAGGCGATATACAAACCTGATTCAGCCATGATGCCATGGGCAGTGGCGACAGAGACTGGCTAAGCAAAAAGCCATGCCCGGCGTCCCTTTCCATGCCAGCGGGATCGTCAAACCGGTGATACGACCTCGGCCGGCCGCCGTCCTGATGCGGCCATGATGCGCCGCGTCGCCAATTCGGACACCAGTAGCGCAAGGGCTACCAGCACTGCGGCGACAAACCCGAGTCGATGTCCTCCGATGACGGGGATCGCCGCCGCGCCGATAATGCCGGCCGCCGTTACGCCAAAATAAGTGCCCGCCGTATTCAGTCCGATCAGGACCGGCGCAATGGCGGGCGCCAGCGTAACAAGCCGGTGCTGCTGCGGAACGAGTATGCCCCATCCGCAAACGCCCCACCGCGATGGCCAGCGCGGCACTCCAGACGTGCAGGCTCGTCCACGGAAAGGAAACCATATCGACCACGAGCAGCCCCAACATCAGCACGATCACCTTGTGCGAGCCGAACGAGTCGATCAATCGCCCGGCAAGGAGATTGGATACCGTGCCCGTCGCCCCCCACATCACCAGCAGTACGCCGAGCACGATGGCCTGGCCGCCCACGGCATGATCGAATACCACCGAGAAATAGGTGTAGACCGTGAAAATGCCGCTCATGGCAAGCAACGTCGTTGCCAGTGTCAGTGCCACACGCGCATCGGCAATTGGCGCAATGCGCTTTCCGAGCGTGATGGCGGGCGCAAGCTCCATCTCGGGCAACAGCGCCCACACGCCGATGAATGCAACGCCGCCCAACGCAGCGACGAACACGAACGTCCACCGCCAGTCGCTGAGCCCCCCGATGACTGCTCCGATGGGCGAACCAAGAGCAGTCGCCGTAGTCAGTCCCGCGACGATCACCGACAAGGCGAAACCGCGGCGCTCCGGCGGTACCAGCATGGCTCCCGCCCCTGTCGCGGTCGGTGAGAACGTTGCCGCTCCCACTCCGGCCAGTACGCGCGCCAGCAGCGCCAGGCCGAGGCTGGGCGCGATCGTCGTTGCCAGGTTCGAAACGACAAACAGTCCAAGACCGATCAGCAACAGTCTCTTACGCGGAATACCGGCGGCCAGCGCTGCAATCGTCGGCGCGAGCAACGCATAGGTCAGCGCATAGGCCGTGGTCATCTGCCCCGCCGCGCCGATGCTCGCGTGAAACACATGGGAAATCTGCGGCAGAATGCCGGCGACGACGAAACTATCGGTGCCCAGCGCAAACATGCCGAGGGCGAGCACAAGAAGGCGGCGGTCCATCACGAATCCTTTAGCTAAACAAACAGATAGCAACCAGGCTGCATCACGCGGCCGGATCGAAAACGTACTTCATAGCGGATCGACCGCGTCCTCGGGACCGGCCTCACGATAGAAAATCCGTATGCCGTCGACCGTGGCACGATGATAGGAAGTCGTACTCGAGATCGACGCCAGCGGTTCCGCCTGTGTGGCGAGGCTGGTGGTCAACGCGACTGCCGCGGCCAAGAGAGTGCGTGTTTTCACTTTCAGGTTCTGCCGGGTTGAAAAAGCGCTGCTTGAACCGCGAACGATCCGGACAAGGCTTGCCGCAACGATGCCGGCAAGCCCGCTCGCATACTCCGTTCCGGTTCGGTTTCCGACGATCGTTAGAATTGCGTCAAGCCGCCGTCGACCACCAGTTCGACGCCCGTCGTGTACGACGAGTCGTCACTGGCGAGAAACAGCACACTCCTCGCGATTTCCATCGACTCGCCGAAGCGCTGCAACGGCACCTTGGCCTGGATCGCCGCCGCAGTTGCGGCGAGTTGCTCGTCGGTCAACCCGAGCTTGCCGTAGAACGGCGTCGTGATCGCACCCGGGCTGACGGCATTCACGCGGATACCACGTGGTGCCAGCTCCGCTCCCAGCGTGCGGACCAGCGACCGGACCGCGGCCTTGGTCGCGGCCAGCAGCGATAGGCCCGGCATGCCGACGGTGTCGAGGAACGACGTCGTCGCCACCACGCTGCCGCCCTTCGGCATGAGCGGCACGGCCTTCTGGATCGTCAGCAGCAGCCCGGTGAAATTCAGCGAAAAATGCTCGTCGATCAGCTCCGGGGTGACAGCCTCGAGCGGCACCACCTTGCCGGCGCCCGCATTGGCGAACACGACGTCGATACGACCGAATTTGGTGCGTATCGCTTCGATGGCGCGTTCGATATCGGCCGGCTTGCGAAGATCGGCCGACAACAACAGCGCATCCCCGCCAATCTCCTCGCCGGCCACGGCGAGACGCTCGGCGTTCGAGCCGAGCACGACAACCGAGGCACCTTCTGCGCGAAACAGTTTCGCGGTTTCCAGACCGATGCCCGACGTGCCGCCGGTGATCAGTGCAACCTTGTTCTTCAGTTTCATTTTTCTTCCTTCATTTAACATTTAAATAGGAATGCAAATATTCATGGTTGGATAAGCCGCCGTTGATATCAACGACGAGGGAGTGACGTTGCAGCTGTCGGCTGCTCGAACCGGTGCAGATCAGGCGGCCTGGTACCGGGCGTAGTCCGTGTACCCTTGCGCGCCGCCGCCGTAGTACGTTTGAGTCGACGCCTCCGCCAGCGGCCGGTCCAGACGCAAGCGCTCGACCAGATCCGGGTTGCCGATAAACGCCTTGCCGAAAGCGACCATGTCGGCATGGCCGTTCGAGATCGCCTCGATCGCCAGCGCGCGGTCATAGCCGCTGTTGGCGATGTACGCGCCGTCGAACGCACGGCGCAAAGCGCGGAAATCGAATGCCTCCGCTGTTCCGGCCGGCACCCGCTCCTCGATGCAGTGCAGGTAGGCGAGGCCTAGCGAGCCGAGCCTTTCGACAAGTCGCTCGTATGTCGACTGAGGATCGCTGTCGAGCGGCGTCTCGCCGATCGTGGTCTTGACCGGCGACAATCGCACACCCACATGCCCGGCACCCCAGATCGCGGCCACGGCCTCGGCGACCTCGACAGGCAGGCGCAGCCGGTTCTCGATCGAACCGCCATATCGGTCGTCCCGATGATTCGTGCTGTCCCGCAGGAATTGCTCGAGCAGGAAGCAGTTACCCATGTGAATCTCGACGCCGTCGAATCCCGCCTCTTCCGCCATCCGGGCCGCGTGCCGGTACTCGTCGATCACGCCGGGAATCTCGTCCGCACGCAATGCACGAGGCATGGACGGCGGCAGCATGCCGGTCGCGGTCAACACCGTGCCGCGGGCCTGGATCGCCGACGGCGCGACGGGTGAGCGAGAACCTCCATGTAGGTTCACATGCGAAATCCGGCCGGTATGCAGAAGCTGCAACACGATCGTCCCAGCGGCGTCATGGACCGCATCGGTCACCCGCCGCCAGGCCCGCGCCTGCTCTTCAGTGTAGATGCCTGGGGTATACGCATAACCGCGCCCCTGGCGGGAAACATTGGTGGCTTCGGCAACGATCAATCCGGCCGATGCGCGTTGGCTGTAATATTCGGCAGCGAGAGCCGTCTGCACGCCTTCAAGGTCGGCGCGCGCCCGCGTCAGCGGTGCCATTGCGATACAGTTCGAGACATGGATTTCACCAAGCGCACCGGGAGAAAAAAGGGTGGAGGCCTGCATGGACTGGTCCTTGAGCAATGAATGAACGTCGATGAAGCGCATCATGCCGCCCGGCGCCCCGGTGGTGAATCCACTAAAATCGATTTTCATTTCCTCAAAAAATGGACAAGTGACGTGGACCGACTCGAAGCCATGACGATGCTGCTCGCGGCGATAGAGAAAGGCAGTTTCTCGGCCGCAGCACGGGAAATGAACGTGCCGGTACCAACGCTCACGCGCCGGGTGACCGATCTCGAAGAACAATTGGGCACGCGCCTGCTCACGCGCACGACGCGCAAGCTCGCGCTGACGGATGCGGGCGTGGCCTACGCGGCCACGGCCCGGCAGATTCTGGATCTGGTCGCCGAACAGGAACGCGAGGCGACGGGAGAGTTCACGGTACCGCGCGGAGAGCTCACAATCGCCACGCCGGTGCTCCTCGGGCGACTCTACGTGCTGCCGCAAATCCTGGACTTCCTGGACGAATTTCCCGAGATCGATGTCACGCTGACGCAATCGAACCGCAATGTCGATCTGGTCGAAGCGCACGTCGACGTGGCGGTTCGTATCGGCAGACTGCCCGACAGCAGTCTGATTGCGACGCGAATCGGCGCATTTCGTCCGGTCGTGTGCGCGAGTCCCGCTTTGCTCGAGAAACGAGGGATTCCCGGCACGCCCGCAGATCTGGCGGACATGCCTTGCGTGAGATTCAACGGACCGATGTTCTCGCCGGACTGGAGCTTTCGGTGTCCGGACACAGGCCGGCTGGTCATCCTCCCCATTTCTCCGCGGCTGCAGGTTTCGTCGCCCGATGCGGCGGTCGACGCCGCGATTCGCGGTCTCGGATTCACGCAACTGCTGCACTATCACGTTGCAGAGGCCGTCGACGCCGGCAAGCTCGAGATCGTGCTGGATTCCTTCGAGCTCGACCCGGTGCCGATCCAGCTCGTCCACGTTTCCCGCAACATGATGCCGCTGAAATTGCGACGCTTTCTCGATTTCGTGACGCCGCGATTCCGGGAATCTCTCTCCCGGTTTGCCAGGCAGACCTGAACCACATGGATGCGTCTCACCGCCCGTAGCGGTGCGCCAGCCGATTCGGCTGATCGACCTCGCGGTATGCTCCATGAGCCGGCTGAAGTCGATTCGTCGGCTGGATCAGGTGCCCGGCATCGCTCTGATGTCTTGGGAAGGGAGAGGCCGGACAAGGCCGCCCCGATCGACGCTTGAGCCGCTGCGTCCGGCGTGAAGCCGGCATCGATTTCGACCCGAGGAAGATACTAGACTTCGATACACCGACTGAACGTTTTCATCAATTCGTTGCATCGACGGGTTGAATCCGCAACCCAAAGCCGACGGTCAGGCATCCCGAAAGCGGACGCTCAACATGGTGACGTGGTGAGCGGGGCAGGATGACCAACGTACCGGACACGCTATACTTTCGCGCTTTCATTGCCCTCGTCAGGCACCAAGGATTACACATGAGCGCATTGCCCCCCTGCCCAAAATGCAATTCCGAGTTCACATACGAAGATGGGAGCCTCTACACTTGCCCGGAGTGTGCGCATGAATGGTCGGGGCAAGCAACTGTGCCGACCGAAACAGTTGACAGGGTTTATCGCGATTCAGCCGGAAATGTCCTGCAGGATGGGGATACCGTCACGGTCATCAAGGACTTGAAACTGAAGGGTTCGGCTGGCGTGATCAAGATGGGCACCAAGGTAAAAAATATCCGGCTGGTGGACAGTGACCACGATATCGATTGCAAGATCGATGGCTTTGGTGCCATGAGCCTGAAATCGGAATTCGTCAAGAAGGCGTGACCACGGGAATGGTGCATCAATGGCGGCTGTTGGCCGACTACTGCCTGATACAACCGAAAAAATCGATACCGCGTGCCCGGTCGTCGACATTAATATTTCGAATCCGCGAATCCATGCTGCACATGTCTCCGCGCGTTGCCAATGCGAGCCAGCACGTGAGTTGACACATTTAATGTGGCCTACGCAAATCGTCGATTATTTTTCGAGAAGCACCCGCAATTCCCCCAACTCTCCAAGCCTCGCCAATTGCTGCACCTTCAGGGCAAATGTCGCGCATCGCCGGTCGCGTGCGGCAAGCCCGTCGGCCCAGTCGACCAGATCCGTGATCGCGCCCAGGCCGATCAGTTGCCGCGCCTCGGCAAGAGCATGCATCGACGGACGCACCAGCGGCGCCTCCTCGCCCTGTGGTGGCCCCGCGGTGCTCTCCCGGGCCAGCCCCAGCAGGCGCGCCAAGGTGTTGTGCAGTTCCGGCAGATTGACTGGCTTGAGCAGGCACGCGTCGTAGCCGGCGGCATCGCCATTTCCCCGAGTTTCCTTGACAGCTTGCGGTAGCGCGGAAAGCACCACGACCGGCGCCGTCGGAAAGTGCTGCCGTACCGCTGCCAGCACCGCCGCGCCGCCCGCGCGAGGCATCGTGTGATCGGTCAGCACGAGATCGGGCCGAGGCCCGCGCGCCCCGATAACCCGCTGGATCAGCGCCGCGCCGTCCGGCATCGTCTCCACCTCGAAGCCGAGATTCGACAGCTCATCGTCCAGAAACTGCCGGATTTCTGCGGCATCCTCTGCGACCCAGATCCGTAGGCCATTGCCGGCGATCGACGGCAACACACCTGCTGTATCGGAAAGATGATGCCGGGCCGCATCAGCTTCGGGGACGATGCGCGACGGAATCGTCAACGTGATGGTCGTGCCGAGGCCCGGTGTGCTATCCAAAGTCAGCATACCGTTCATGCGCGACACCCAATGCTTGACGATGGCGAGCCCGAGCCCGATGCCCGGCAGGCTGCGCGCCGCATCGAGGCGATGGAACGGCTCGAAAATCCGGCTCTGTGCCTCGACGGCGATGCCGCATCCGGTGTCACTGACCGCGATCATCAGGGCGACCGCCGCGGTCGCGGGCGGCTCGCTCCGGCAGTCGACCGACAAGGTAACGGTGCCCGCGCGCGTGAATTTGATGGCGTTGTCGACGAGATTGCCGACGATCTGGCGGATGCGTTTGTCGTCGAGTTCGAGAATCGGCGGTACTTCATTGCGCAGGTCGAGCACGAAGCGCAGGCCGGCCTTGCCGGCAAGGCTTTGCGCCTCGTTCGAGAGCGCGTCGAGCAGCGCATGGGTATAGACGGGCGCTGGGTGCAGCGCATCCGTATCCCGGCCGGCGGCAAAATCGATCAGGTCGTTGACCATGTGGAGCATGTGTGTGGCGCTTCGGCGGATGATGCCACCGCGCGCGGCGTCCTCACGGCCGCCCGCCTGCACGAGGTCGGCAAAGCCGATGATCGAGGTCAGTGGTGTACGCAGATCGTGGCTGACCCGCGCGAGAAAGTCCGTTTTCGCGCGGTTCGCTTCACCGGCAGCGATCAGGGCCGTGTGCAGCGCCTCGGTGCGCTCGCCGACGGCGCGTTCGAGCCGCTCCTGCTCGCGCGCCCGCTCGTCGAGCAGCGCCTGCTGGGCCCGTTGCTGTTGCCGTTCGAGGTGCATCGCGCGTCCGCTCACTGTCAGGATCATCATCAAAAGTACAGACAGATTGTCCCAGGCAATGCCCGCACCCCAGCGCTCGGGCAGTATGCCGTAAAGAAAGGCGATCCGCAGGAACAGCGTGGCGCAGTCGATCGCGAAGGCGAGCAGAAACAGTCGCGCATTGGCGTGACCGCGCCGCCACCCGTCGAGCATCGAGACGATCCAGACGAGGTTGCACAGAAAGATGCTATCGAGCGCGAAATTCGCGCTGACCCGATAGTCGCCGATGGCGCTCCAGAGGCCGAACAGGCACTGCAACGCGATCAACGCGCGGTAAGTCCATTTCCAGTACGGAATCCGTTCGAGTTCGGCATAGGCCATCGCCATCGCGCTGAACAGTGCGGTGGTGATGGCGCCAGCGATGCTCGGCGCGCGTAGCACCCATTCGCCGCCGTCAACCAGAACGTAACGATAGAGATAGCCGCGAAAAGCCAGGTCGTAAGCGATGTCGCAGAGCACGGTACCTGCGAGCAGCAGGAACACGGGATCGCGCCGGCTGAAGCCGAGGCACAGCGCGTAGACGGTGATGGTCAGCAGCGAGCCGACCAGCAGCATTTCGCCCATCGCGCCCTGTTGCTCGGTGTCACGGAACGCGCCGGGCGTCCAGAGGTCGGCCGCCATGCTGACCGACGAACGGCTCTGGATGCGCAGTGCAAAACGCATCCGTTCGCCCGGCGCGAGCGTGATGGGGAAAACCGACAGCGCCGTTTTGACGGGCCGGCTGAGGAGCGGTTCGCGGTTGCCCGCGAGCACGGTTTCCCGCGGACGGTCGTCGCCAGGCGCGAAGCGGAAATAGCGCACGTCTTCGAGCCGCACCACGGCGACCGACAACCAGCGCGTCACCTCCTGGCGGCCGCTGTTCTCGAGCGTGCCCGTGAGCCAGAACGCCGAGGCGCTATAGCCCCGGGTGAGCGCGGCGGGCGTCGCGGGCTGCCAGTTGGGAGAGGCGAGCGCGGCAGCGGCATCGAGTTGGCCACCAGGGTCCTCCAGCAGCGCCAGCTGACGCGTCAGCGGCAACTGGGGTGCCAGCCGCGCCAGATCGATGACCTCGACGGCGGGTCCGCTTTCCCCAGCCTCGACGTTGGCTGGACGCGTCATCAGCAGGACCAGCGCAAGCAGCGGTAACAGCGAGCACAAAGAGAGAGCGAGGGCTAGCGGGCGCCACACCACATGAGGCGCGCGCATGATCAGGCATCCTCGTCTTTGGGCTGGCGCAGCGCTCTCGGCGCGAAGCCGAAATGCTTGCGGAACGCGGTGGAAAAATTACTGCGCGTGCCGTAGCCGAGCGAGCTGGCGATGGTCTGCACGTCAAGCGCGGTTTCGCTCAGGAGTCGCCTTGCCTCCTTCATGCGCGCCTCGCGCAAGAAGTCGAACACCGTCATGCCGACGCAACGCCGAAAGGCGAGATTGAGCCGGTGCGCGTTGGTGCCGACGGCGCGGGCCAGACGCGCGAGTACGGGCGTGTCGTCGAGCTGGATCAGCAGTAGTTTACGGGCCGCGCGAAACAGGGCCATGTCGAGCGTATTGGCGCCGCCGCCCGTGCCCGATGCCACGTCGACTTCGGTTTCGTCCGCCGTCTGGCGCGCGAGCTTGCCCCGCAGATGAATGCCGAGCCGCAGCCGCACTTCCTCGAAATTAAACGGTTTGGTCACGTAATCGACGGCGCCCGCCGCAAGGCCTGCAACACGCTCGTGCGGCATGCCGGCTGCGCTCAGGAAAATCAGCGGAATGGCGCGAGTGGCCGGATCGGCCTTGAGCAGGTGGCAGGCGGTAAGGCCGTCGCAGACGGGCATGGTGATGTCCATCAGGATCAGGTCCGGCAGCACGGCTTGCGCCTTGCCGTAACCGTCGCGGCCGTCGCTCGCCAGGTAGACGCGGCAACGCTGCTGGCTCAGGAAATCCATGAGCAGCATACGGTCTTCGCGATTGTCGTCGACGATCAGTACGCGCAACCCGTGCAGGTGCCCGTCGCCTGTGTGGATCCCCGTGGTCATGGGCGCATTTTTCCATATTTTCGAGATGGGGGCGGGCGAAAAACGGCGGCGTCCCGAGGCAGGTCGGGGCGCAATCGATTCTTCAATATTTTTCCTTCCCGCAAATCTTTTCGACCGTTCTGCAATCGTTTCGGCTCGTCGGCGTCGTCAAGCTGGGATAGCCTTGCGACGATATAAATTGCGACCGCCTGACAGCATGAGCACGGGGTGTCTCACGACTGGCGTGGCCAGAGCCGGTGCGGCGCCTTTCCATCGCGAGCGTGGAGGTGCACGAGAAGTTGCTCGCAATAAAAAAGCGTGACCAGACCAAGCGAGGATAAAAAATGAATGGCGAGTCATTTGTAGGGGGCCGTGACGATGTCCGCGGGAAATGTCTTGCCGGCAGGATGGCTTCCCTGCGATGGCCGAACGCTGTTGATCGCGCAACATCCCGCGCTTTTTCTATCATCGGCGCGCATTACGGCGGGGACGGCAAGATCAATTATTGCCTGCCCATTTTCACGGGCGTATTTACGACCGGCATGCCACTGAACCAGAGGGCCGCCACGGCGCGTCGCCAGGGGAGCGCTTCAGCGCAAATGCCGGGCGCGGCGCTTTGCGGGCAGGCCAATCTTCCAGCGCACACGCATGCCCGCACGATTTCGCCGGTTCGAGCCGGGCGCCCCCCGGTTACGCCGATACCGGCACCTTGCCGCATGGCAATCAAGTTCAAGTCGACGTTCTAGGCCCGGAAATGAAAGCGCCGGTCACGGTCTGTCTGCTCGATTCCGGCTTGCTTCGGCACAGCGAGGCGGCGCGGCGGCTTTGCGGCGGCATCGATCTGAGCGACGAAGGCGGCTTGTTCGCGCGGTGCAACGAACACGGCACGCGCGTCGCCGAAACCGTGCTGGCCCAGTGTCCGCAGGCGCGGCTCGCGCTGGTGCGGATCGTCGACGAGAACGGCTGGCTGCGCAGCACTGAGGCCATCGAGGCCGGTTTTGCCTGGGTACTGGAACGGTTGCCCGAGCTGGGCCCATCGGTGATCTGCGCGGCTTTCGGCGACATGTTTCATTACCGCGCCGACACGCTGTTCGAGGATAGTGCGCTGCGCCGGACGATCGCGGCCTTGCGCGGCGCAGGCGTGCTGACGGTCGCGGCAGCCGGCAATCTGTATCCGCGCTTTCGCGAGGCGCAGCAGCAGGGCATGGCGTGGCCCGCGATCCTGCGGGAAACCGTCAGCGTGGGCGCGCTCGACGGCGACCCGCTCGCGGGTACGCCGTTCGGCGTGAAATGGTCAAGCCAGCGCCTGCATCGTTCGTTCGGCAGCGGCTGCGCCACCACGCTGTTCGCACAGCCGGGGCCGCCGGGCGATACCAGCGGCGCGGTGGCCGTGGTGGTCGGGCAGCTCGCAGGCCTGCTGCAAGCCGATCCCGACGCCGGCGCGGATGTTTTGCTGGAACGGTTGATGGCGCGGACCGGCCTCGTGCCGGATGCCGTGACCGGGCTGACATGGCCCGCGCTGCTGCCGGACGCGCCGTGCAAGCGGGGTGTCCCCGACCCGGCTCATCCGGAGCATGAGGTGAAGGAATTCCGAGAGTAACCGGCGGCGCCGCAACATCGCTGGCGCCGCGCGGCAAGTGTGACCCGTAAAAACAACGCTACCAAGGCCATCATCATGTCCGATACGCCGCAGTTCGAGAAAATCGAGGACAGCACCCAGAACATCCTGAAGGACTTCGACATCGCCGTCTCGCTGACGCTCAAGAGCATCAATGTCCAGCTCGCCAGCGCCTGGCAGAAATGGCATCACGGCACTGCGGGGCTCAGTGTCTGCAACAAGGAAGTCGTCAAGGAAAGCGAGGACGGCGAAGCCGATAACGATTTGCACTACCGCCTCGATCTGCGTTTGCAGCCGCCGGTCGTGTCGGTCGATCCGGCGCGGCAGTCGCTGCACGATGTGATTGTGACCTTCGAGATCGCCTCGGGCGCTGTCGCCAAGACGGTGGGCAAGCGTAGCGCGTCGCTGGACCTGACGGGCCTGAAATTCTGGTTCACTGCCACGCTGGTCCAAAACGAGGTGAGGCCGGAGCAGCTGTACAGCCTCGATGCGCAGACCGCCCGGACCGTCGCGGCATTGAGCGGTAGCCAGGGCGCCGGCGCGTTCACGATCGAATGCCTGTTCCTGAATCTCACGACCCTCGATATCGTGAGCGGCTTCGGCCTGTCAGTGCCAGGTGTGGAGCAGAGCGCCCAGCGCTTCAGACATGCGGGTTATGCGGAAAAATTCCTGGCCCGGCCGGAAAACATTGTGGCGTTGCGCCAGGAGCTCGACGATCAGTTCGCGCTCTTCATGCGCGATTACTTTGCTCGCGACCGAACGCCCGACGGCAATCCGGTCGGGCGGTTCCTGCTGAACACGACGATGCGTCCGCACGCGCCGAAAGTCGAGCCGAGCCTGTCGATCAACGATCTGCGCTTCAAGGTAACGAGGCCGCCGGCGCATGGCGCCAAGGCCAGCCCGAGCTCGCTCGATTACCTGTGCACGGTGGTCGACGGCCGGCCCATGCCGGCCCACGGCGGGCCGCTCGACAACGCGCTGGGCGCGCTGGGCAGCTGGCTCACGCCGGACCGGGTGGAAGGTAGGCAGGCCACGGCGGCGGGCGCGATGGTGCTGCGCAGCGGCCGCGTCGCCCGGCTGCTGGCGGAGATTTTCCGCAAGGCGCTGCCGGAACAATACGACGCAATGGAGCAGGCTAACCAGGCGGCCGAAGCGAAACTCGGGCGCAAAGTCACGAAGCCCGAAGTCGAATATCCGTATCCCGAACATCACTTGCTGTTGACCGAAACGCCGGCCTGGGACGATACCACCGGCAAGGTGTCGATCCGCTCGTCGCCAGCGCAGAACCGATACGAATGGGAGGGCAGAGAGGACGACAACAAGGTCAAGTTCCTGCTGCAGAAAAGCCTGAGCCTCGATTTGACGCCCTCAGCCGGCGAAGGTTATGCCGTGAGCGGCGCCTTCGTCATCGAGCTGTCTCGCAAGCGCGACACCGCGTGGGGCAATACCGATGCGTGGGCCAAAACCGTGGTGCCGATCGCTGGCAAGCTGGTTTTCATCGCCAACAGCGACGGCGTGATCTGCGAGATCAGCCCGCAGATCACCATCGAGATCGGCACGCCCGTGCAGACGTCGGAGGCATCGAGCAGCAACGTTTTCGTCAGCGTGTTCAACAACGATGCATGGGACCGCTCGCAGGCCACCGGCTTTTCCGATGCCATCCGCGAGAAGATCCAGCGCATGCTGGAGGAGGTGTTCGGCAAGCTCAATCTGCGGCTCAAGGACTTCGCGATCATTCCGCCCGGCGGCGAAGCCTTTGGTTTCTCGAAGCCGCGCATCGGACCGGGCCGCGATCTGCTTCTCGACGTGGTCTATCGCACCTCGCTAAAGCCGAAATGATGGCGCCGTCCCATTGAATCGCCGGGGAGCACGCTATGCGGCTCCTGCCTGTTTCGCGAATGCCGTCATCCGCTTCCCGCTATCTTCACCGACCTCACCGCCATGAACACGCCCGCCGTCAAGCGCTTCAACACCACCGAGCTCAACGGGACCCCCGTTTCCTTCACGGTGGACAGCCAACTGCTCGATTACCTTGAACCCGCGCGCGCCTTCGGCGCCGCCGATCTGGCCGCCGCCAGCGCGGGCAGCCGTTATCAACCGACCGTGGTCGCGATTCCCGACCATCGCCCGGAGGCACTCGCGCCAATGCTCCTGAGCACCGGCAGCGCGCAGCATCTGCGGCTGCTGCGGCGCGTCGCCAATGGCGGGACCGAGCTGCCGGCCAGCTATGAAACGATAGATCTGTCCGCCAGCTTCGCCCACATCGCCAAAGGGACGGTGCGCGCCTTCGCGGCCGCCTGGACGGCCGACGACGACAAGGTCACGCTGGCGGTCGCCGTCGATTCGTCCGCGCCGGGCAATCCGAGCCAGATCCTGATCGCCTATGACGTGAGCACGCGCGACGACGACTGGAGCGCGCTGCCCTGGAACAACTACGGCACGCGCGACGCGCTCAAGGTCGACGGCATGCGCGTGGTGCAGGAAGCGGACGGCGGCTGGCTAACGCTGATGTCCGCCGGCGCGGGCGTACTGGCCAATACCTTCGTGATCCGCCAGCGGCGGCCCGGCAGCTTCCAGAGCGGCGGCCTCGTCTACAGCACGGCGATCGACCTGACCGATATCGCCGATTTCCAGGTCGGCGGCGTGGAAGGCGACGCAGCGCTGCACGTGCTCGGCACCAATCACAAGGGCAAGCGCGTGGTGATCACGCGCAAGGTGCCGACGCTCGATGCAAACGGCAATCCGGTGGCCACGCCGTTTTTTCCGCTCGATTGCCCGGGCGGCGCCAACGTGCTGTCGATGGGGCTGAACCGCCCCGGCGCGGGTGCCGATCTCTACACGGGCGGCCGCGGCGTGCAACGGCTGGCCGCCGAGGATTTCGAGGAGCAGGAGGACGCGATCTTCGAAACGGTGATGAGCGAGGACGTCGCGCCCGGCGTCGAGCGTCTGCTGGTTGCCGAGGCGGCTGATGGTGCGGTCACGGTGTGGGCACTCGATAACGCCGGGCGATTGCTGGTCGCCAGCCGGCCTGCGTTGGAGCCGGGGCAGCGTGCGCCGGCGCCGTGGAGCGAGCCGCTGGTGCTGCGGCGCGGCGTGCATGAAATCGCCGCGGTGCCAGGCGATACGCATCTGAGCGCCTCCGTGCTGGTGATCCACGACGAAGGGGGCACCAGTTCGCTGGTGCGCGACGCCCGGGGCATCTGGCAGGATGAACCCATTACCGTCGCGGATGTCGGTGCGGCCACGAAGCTGCTGACGTTCCAGACCGTGGTGGCGTTCAAGAACGACAACGGCTTGCCGGCGGCGGGGCGCGTGCGTCTGTCCGCTTCGGTGGCGTCGACCATCGTGCTAAACGGCCATAGCCATTTCGTCTATCCCGGCAACGACGCGGTGCTCGACATTCCCGCCGACGGCAAGCTCACGCTCAGCAACCGCGCGCTGTCGTTCAGCCCGGCGACTTACCGGCTCAAGGTTGATCACTGGGCGCAAGCGATCGATATCAATCCGGCTTCGAGCCTCTATCAGCGCTTCGGTACACTCACGGCCGACGATCTGCGCAAGGCCAGTAAGGCCGACGGCCAGCCGCTGCTCGGCGACGCGTGGCGCACCGGCAACGAGGCCGACTCGCTCGACGCGCTCGTGCAGTCGCTCAAGCAGGCCGCTCAGCTTGCCACCAGCAAGTCCGGCGGCGCCGACGGCATCTGGCTGGTGAATGAGGGCGAGATCTTTTCCTCGCGGGTCGCGGCGGCCAGCCTGCCGGATGGGTATAGCTGGGGGCTGGCCTCGGACGGCGCCGGCGGCCTGCAGCCGATCGATCAGACCACTGCGAACCGCCTCGCGAGCCAGGCGGGGCGCACCTCGTCGGGCCTGTTCGGTACCGGGGTCTCGCTTTCGGATACCTGGGAGATGATCGCCAATGCGGCCACCGATGCAGTGCGTT
Organism: Burkholderia sp. SJZ089; assembly: GCF_007828315.1. Taxonomy (NCBI): domain Bacteria; kingdom Pseudomonadati; phylum Pseudomonadota; class Betaproteobacteria; order Burkholderiales; family Burkholderiaceae; genus Burkholderia; species Burkholderia sp. SJZ089. The sequence continues at coordinate 118,118 of NZ_VIUM01000007.1, forward strand.
TCGTGGTGCGCAAGGCCACCGACGTGATCGAATTCATCTGCGAGATCGGCGGCAGGGTCGGCCGCTTCATCCTCAACACGCTCGAGGAAATCGGCTCGTTCTTCAAATGGCTGTGGGCCTCCATCAAGACAGCCGCCGAGGATGTCTGGGACTTCCTCAAGTTCCTGTTCGACTGGGACGACATCATCGCGGTGCGCAATAGCGTCCGTGACGGTTTCGAGGATCAGCTGAAGGCGCTCAGGAAGGACGTGCAGGGTTTGCGGCCGATCGTGGCCGGTTTCTTCGACGACGGCATCCGCAAGGTGCAGGACATCAAGCGCAGTCACGGTTTCCCGGTGTCGCGCCCGGTCGGCGAACAGGAGATCGCGGCGGCGCGCAAGCAGGGCGCCGACGGCCAGGACGCGGCCGTCAACAGTGGTCCAGGCTCGTGGATCATGGAGCAGTTCGGCAACGTCACGAAGGCGTTTATCGATATCGAGCTGCCCGACATGCCGGACACCGGGCCCGGCATGATGGACGTATTCAATCGCCAGCTCGACAACCTCTCGAACATGGGCAGCGATATCGGCGGCGCGATCCGCTCGATCTTCCCGGATGGCAATCCGTCGATCCTCGATCTGAGCTTCGAGAAGATCAAGGAGGTGGTGGCGGCGGTCGGGCTCAACATCGCGGAAAACGCGCTGACGATGGGCAAGGACCTGTGCCTTGCCATGATCGATACCCTGGCGGCGCTGCTCGATGCCTTCCGCGCGGTGATGTTCGCACGCATCCGTTCGCCGCTGATCGAGAAACTGTGGGAGCTGATCAGCGGGGAGAAGAAGGATCTGTCATTCTCGATCATCGATCTCGTGCTGCTGCCGCCCGCCGTGATGGGCACGATCCTCTTCAAGCTGATTTTCCCCAAGGTCGACATTCAGGCGGTGGCCAGGGTGCGCCTGCCGACCGACGACGTGGTGGCGGTGCAGTCCGACGGCCTTTTGTCAATCGCCGCCGTGCTCAAGGATGTTGTTTCGAGCTGCATCAGCTTTTATTCGGTCATGAGCGGGGCGTTGTCGGCGGCGGCGAGCGTCGTCAAGCAAAAGGCCATCGGGAAAGTCAAATGGGTTTTCTGGACCCTCGGTGTGCTGGCGCATCTGGCGACGCCGGTATATGGCGCGTACAAGCTGGTTCGCGACCGCAAGCGAATTCCGTCGCGCATGTCGCGCGAGCTCGATACGCTGGCCTGGTTTGTCGTGCTAGCCCAGCACAGCGTGAAGTACATGCTGTACAAGTTGCCCGAGGGCATGGAAGAAGCGGCCTATGCGGTTTCCCACAAGGGGCTGGCGCTCGGCGAACTGGGTTGCAACATCGTGAACCTGCTGCTGCGCAGTCTTGCTATCGCCTACGCCGAGGAAGGGGAATATCCGGCGCTTCCGATGGTGCGGTTCTACTGCACCACGGTGGGCAAGGCGCTGAATGCCGGCGCACACCTGATATCGCATCCGAAGGCCAAGGCCGCGCTGGTGGTGGGCGCCGCAGGCAGCGGGATCGGTGCGCTGGTGGTGGCGGCGTGTCATTTCCGGAAGGCTCATCTGCCCGTCGTGCAGGAGGCCATCGCGGCGTTGTAGCCACCGCTGCTTTCAAGCTTTGAAGCCGACGGAACCCGCGCTCGATTCATGCAATTGGTGGTGGGCTCCGTCCATTGCGAACGGAAGAACCTCGATGACCATTGGTGATCGTGCAAAGCCATGCGCATCGTTGTGAAAATTCAGGCAGTGAGACCAGGGCATCCACCAGCTCTCGACTCAGCGAAAATCCCGTAAATGCGGTGCGACGACACAATCGATCAGTTCATCGCAGCTCACAACGTTTATCCCAGAATACTCATGCAACGCACACTCACTGCAGGCTAGCCTGCTCGCGCATGCGACGAGCCTCGTCGCGCAGGAACTGCTGGTAATCGTCCAGGTCGCCGTCGAAGGGCTCCACGCCCCCCTTGGTCACGAGCCAGAACTCGTCGCACACCGCGCGCAGCAGCGACCGGTCGTGGCTGACCAGCATCACGGTGCCCTCGAACTCATTGAGCGCCATGCCCAGCGCCTCGCGGGTGGCCAGGTCCAGATGGTTGGTCGGCTCGTCGAGCAGCAGCAGGTTGGGGCGCTGCCACACGATCATGCACAGCACGAGCCTCGCCTTTTCCCCGCCGCTCATCGTGCCGACCTGCTGATGGACCATGTCGCCGCTGAAATTGAAGCTGCCGAGGAAAGTGCGCAGCGATTGTTCCGTGCCGCTCTGACCAGGCGCGCGCATGTGCGCCGGCGTGTCCCTGGCCAGGCGGATCATGTGCTCGATCGGCGTATCGAGAGGACGCAGCACGTCGAGTTCCTGCTGGGCGAAGTAGCCGATGTTCAGGCCCTTGCCTTCGCTGATCTCGCCCGCGATCGGTGCCAGCGCGTGGGCCACCGTTTTCACCAGCGTGGATTTGCCCTGCCCGTTGGCACCGAGGATGCCGATGCGCTGCCCGGCCAGCACGGAACGATTGATGCCTCGCACGATGACGGTCGGCGGCGTACCCGGCGCCGCGTCGTCCGGCGCGGGGTAACCGAAGCTCGCGTCCAGCATCGACAGCAGCGGGTTCGGCACGTTGAGCGGCTCCTTGAACTCGAAGCTGAATTCCGCGTCGGCCAGCACCGGCGCGATCTTCTCCATGCGCTCGAGCGCCTTGACCCGGCTCTGCGCCTGCTTCGCCTTCGAGGCCTTGGCCTTGAAACGATCGATGAACTTCTGCAGGTGGGCGATTTTGTCCGCCTGCCTCGCCATCGCAGCCTGCTGCAAGACCATCTGCTCGGCACGCATCTCCTCGAACTTGCTGTAGTTGCCGCCGTAACGCACCAGCTTCGCGTTGTCGACGTGCACGGTCACCTGCGTCACCGCGTCGAGGAATTCGCGATCGTGGCTGATCACCACCAGGGTTCCCTGGTAGCGCTTGAGCCACGCTTCCAGCCAGACCAGGGCGTCGAGATCCAGGTGATTGGTCGGTTCGTCGAGCAGCAGCAGGTCCGACGGGCACATCAGGGCGCGCGCCAACTGGAGCCGCATGCGCCAGCCGCCGGAGAAACTGTTGACCGGCTGGTCGAGCTGCGCCTCACTGAAGCCAAGACCGAGAATCAGCGCCTGCGCCCGCGAGGGAGCGTCATGCGCACCGGCGTCGTGCAGGGCCATGTAAGCCTCCGCCATGCGCATGCCGTCGTCGCTGGCCTCCGCGGCGGCCACCTCGGCCTGCGCGGCCAGCAGCACGGTGTCGCCCTCGATCACGAAGTCGGTCGCGCTCTGCTCGGTCTCGGGCATATCCTGCGCGACCTGGCCCATCTTCCACGCGGCGGGAATCGAAAACTCGCCGCCGTCTTCATGCAGCGTGCCGTTGAGAAGGCCGAAGAAGGACGACTTGCCGGCGCCATTGCGGCCGACCAGGCCGATTTTTTTTTTTCCCCCGGCGTGAAGACGACGGATGCGCGATCGAGCACGACATTGACGCCGCGGCGCAGGGTGACATTACGGATGGAGATCATGAGGAGCGACTTCGGAGAGGACAGGCATCATAGCCGACCGGCGGGCAAGCCTGCCCGATGTGGGGCGGCAGTCGACCCGTGGCAGCCCGGTTTATTTCTGCTAATATGCGAAACAGCTACATTTCATATAAATAGGGCAACATGGGAATCATCAAAATCTCCGAGTCGATGCACGACTCCCTGCGCCGCACCAGCGGCGCGCTGAGCCGCTCGATCAATGCGCAGGCCGAGCACTGGCTGCGCGTGGGCATGCTGGCCGAACTGAATCCGACGCTGAGCTACGGCGAGATCTGCCAGATGCTGCTGCGCGCGGAGGTCCAGCAGGCGCCCGACGAAACTTCACTGCCGCAGGTGGCGTGATGGCGCGCGCTCCGAAAATCACGCTCCGCTCGAAGGCGGAAATCGCGCAATCGCGCGTGGCGGGCAAGCTCGCGGCCGAGGTGCTGCAGATGATCGGCGAGCATGTGAAGCCCGGCGTCACCACCGACGAACTCGATACGCTGTGCCGCGAGTACATCGTCAACGTGCAGAAGGCGACGCCCGCCAACATCGGCTATCACGGCTTCCCGAAGACGATCTGCGCCTCGGTCAACCATGTGGTCTGCCACGGCATCCCCTCGGCGCACGTGCTCGAGGACGGCGACATCATCAATATCGACGTCGCGGTGATCAAGGACGGCTGGTTCGGCGACACGAGCCGCATGTACTACGTCGGCGAACCCGCGCCCGCCGCCCGGCACCTGGTGGACACCACCTACGAGGCGATGCGCGCCGGGATCCTCGCCGTCAGGCCGGGCGCGACGCTCGGCGATGTCGGCCATGCCATCCAGAGCGTGGCGCACGCGGCCGGCTACAGCGTGGTACGCGAGTACTGCGGGCACGGCATCGGCACCGTCTATCACGACGAGCCGCAGGTGCTCCATTACGGCCGGCCCGGCATCGGGCTCAAGCTGGTGCCGGGCATGATCTTCACCATCGAGCCGATGCTCAATGCCGGCAAGGCGGAAACCAAGCAGCTCTCGGACGGCTGGACCGTCGTGACGCGCGACCGCTCGCTGTCGGCGCAATGGGAGCACATGGTGGTCGTGACCGAGCACGGTTTCGAGGTGCTGACGCCCTGGCCGGAAGGCACCGGCAGCTACGCGTCGATCGGCGCGGCGCAGGGTTCGGAATCGGCGTCGGCGGCCTGATTCGAGCGGCGGCTGCCGCGTCGGGCATCAGCGGCAAGGCAAGGGCCGCCGCGCGCCTATCATGGCGCGCGGCGGCCTCGACGTTTCAGGCGGCCGGATCCGGCTCGCCGAGCCAGCGGTACATCACGAGGCAGTCGACCAGGCCGAGCCTGGCATGGCGATAGGCGCGCGGCAGCGTGCCCACCACCTCGAATCCCATCTTCTTCCACAGCGCGACGGCAACCTCGTTGGTCGCGACTACCGAATTGAACTGCATCGCCAGGAAGCCTGCCTCGCGCGCCACCTGCAGCGAGTGCTCGCACATGCGCTGCGCGACGCCCTTGCCGCGCGCGGCGGGCGCCACCATGTAGCCGCAATTGCAGACGTGATTGCCCGGGCCGGCCGCGTTCGGCTTCAGGTAGTAGGAGCCCAGCAGCTCGCCGTCCTGCTCGGCGACGAAGGTGTGGAGCGGCAGGTCGATCCATAGCGAGCGCGCCGCCTCCCTGGTGATGGCCGGGTCGTAGGCGTAGGTTTCCTGCGCGGCGGCGATGACCTGGAAGGTCGGCCAGAAGCGGTCGAAATCGTCGGCTGTGAGGGGGCGGAGGGTGATCATCGGCGAAGGCTGCATGGAAAGGGGGAAGGGATTTCCTCTGGATGCACGGCACGGTCGATCGACACGACGGCTCCCGGGTCACTGCGATGGCCCGGCAGGCCGGCGAGATACCAAATCGTCATTGCCGACCAGACATGAGCCTGCCAACAAGCATATATCCAACGGCCTACAACGCATGAACAACAACACGCGGTGCCAAGGATACCGCGACGATATACGTCTCGACGCGCCGGTGCGGATCCGTTTATAGGTCACGACTCTGTTCGTTCCGAACGACCTTGCGCACGGCCATCCATGAATCATTTCGCAGCGAAGCGGTTCCGAGGACAGCAATACACGCTGGAGCACCTGCAACCGATGATATTGCAGGTGCCCTTGTCTCCTGCCGGCAAACCACCGATCAGCGTATCGATCGTCGTTCGATTTGGATGCCATTGCTTCACCGTGAGCTTTCGTGACGACATCCATGGTGACGAACATCGATACACGCATCGGGGAGAACTGCGCGCCTTCGACGAAACGCGCTACTGGTGCCGCGGCAACTCCCTACCGTCATTGCCGGCATGCTCGGGGGAATGATTTATTGGTCGAGGGAAAGCTATACCTATGTGGCGCAGGTGGTTCTGCCAATGGCAGACGGGCCACGAGACTATTCCTTGTTCTTCAGCCTGACGAAAAACCACGCCTCCCTGCTACCCGCTCTCAACATGTACGTGAAGAGCGCATATTTGAGAAACCTGGCCGCGTCGACCGGCGCGCAAAGGTGGCGATTCAGGTCCCTGGTCGGACTGGTTGCCGGCGTGTACCAGGAACAGGAGAATGCTCGGCCGAAAAAGAAAAAGGCCCCGAAGGGCCTTTCCCAGGCACGATGACATGCCTGCGGACTTCTCTTGCGCCTGCTGGTGTGCAGGACCCGGTGGGCAGCACGCTCGTCTCGCATCGATACCGCCAATGCTCATCCGCTCACGAAACGCCTTGACAAACGCCGCCAGTGTACGGAGGCGAGCGTATCTCGTCAATGAGGCGCGATGCCGGCCACGGCCTCTCGTCACTGCGCCAGACGGTCTCACGCCCGCGCCTGCCGATCATACGCACGCTGCGCCTCCTCGATGACATGCAGGTGCTGGATCGACCAGTCATACACCGCGCCGAACGGGACCTGCAGCGTCCTGCCGAGATCCGTGATCGAATACTCCACCGCCACCGGCGAGGTATCGAGCACGGCGCGCCGGCAACTGCCTCAACCCGCCTCGCCCTCGTCCTTCGCCGTCTCCCTGAGCAGCGACACCGCCACCAGCGACAGCAGCACGCAAACCGCCACGTACCAGGCCGGCGCGAGGCGATTGCCGGTCACGCGCACCAGCCAGGTGGCGACCAACTGCGCCGTGCCGCCGAAGATCGTGACCGCCAGCGCATAGGCGATCGAGATGCCCGTCGCGCGGATCCGGCGCGGGAACGATTCGCACATCAGCGCGAACTCCGAGGCCGAGCCCATCGAGAAGAACAGCAGCATCAGCGAGGTCAGCGGCATCACCACCGACAGCGTCGGATAGCGATTCATCAGCATGAAGGCCGGAAACAGCAGCAACACCAGCGTGCCGCGCCCGACGAAGATCGGCAGCTTGCGGCTGCCCACCTTGTCGGAGAGCCAGCCGAACACCGGGCACATCACCAGGATCACGCAACTCGACGCCACCCCGACGAACATCGACAGCTTCATCGGCAGGCCCAGCGTGTGGATCGCGTAGGTCGGCATGTAGAACGTCAGGATGTAGGTGGAGACCGTGCCGCCCATCACCGTCAGCGTGATCAGCAGCACCGTGCGCGCGTGCTGCGTGAACAGCTCGCGCAACACGCCGCCGTCGATCGCGTGCGAGGCCGCGCCGGGCTCCTCGGCGAGCCGGCGGCGCAGCAGCATGCCGACCGGCGCGATCGACAGGCCGACCACGAAGGGAATGCGCCAGCCCCAGCTCTCCAGCGCGTCCTTGGTCAGCACATTCGACAGCAACGCCGCGAGCCCGGAGCCCATCAAGGCCGCGCCGCCTTGCGTGGCAAGCTGCCAGCTCGCGCGGAAACCGCGCTTCGCCCGATCGCCCTGTTCCAGCAGGGTGGACGTGGCCGCGCCGAATTCGCCGCCTTGCGAAAAGCCCTGCAGCAACCGCGCGAACACGATGATGACGGGCGCGAACACGCCGATCTGCGCGTAGGTGGGCGCGATCGCGATCAAGCCCGTGCCGATCGCCATCAGCATGATGGTGAGGTTCAGCGCCGCCTTGCGGCCGCGCCGGTCGGCATGGACGCCGAGCAGCACGCTGCCGAGCGGCCGCGTGAAGAAGCCGGCCGCGAAGGTCGCCACCGACAGCAGCAGCGAGGTAGTCGCGTCGCCGGCCGGGAAATACAGCTTGCCGATCAGGACCGCGAAGAATCCATACACGGTGAAATCGAAGAATTCGAGCCAGTTGCCGATCACGGCCGCCACCACGGCGCCGCGCGCGGACAGCCGGGCAGGCGCGGCGGCGTCCGGTGTTTCGTCGATGCGAAGCGTCAGTTGCTCGTCGCGCATGCGGCTTCTCCCTTGCTGGATGGTTGGAAACGGGCTCGATGGATCACGCGGGGCGATGCGTCGCCGCGTTCGTGGCGACGCAGGATGCCGGCGCGATCTCAGCGCGACAGGTAACGCTCGACGAGCCGCGTCCAGAAGGCCGCGCCGATCGGCAGGTTGTGATCGTTGAAGTCGTAATGCGGGTTGTGGACCATGCAGCCGTCCTCGCCCACGCCGTTGCCCAGCCGCACGAAGGAACCCGGGCGCTGCTGCAGCATGTAGGCGAAATCCTCGCTGCCCATCAGCGGGTCGGTCTGCTCGACGACGTTGGCCTCGCCCACCAGTTCCTTGGCGACCTGCGCCGCGAAATCGGTTTCCTCGTCGGAGTTGACCACCACGGGGTAGCCGTCGACATAGTCGACGATGGCCTTGGCGCCGTAGCTGGCCGCCTGCGCCTCGGCGATCTCGGTGATCCGGCGTTTCAGTTGCGCGCGCACCGTTTCGCTGAACGAACGCACGCTCAACTCGAGCCGCGCGCGCTGCGGGATCACGTTGTTGACGGTGCCCGCGTGCATGGTGCCGATGGTGACCACCGCCGCCTGCGAGGGATCGAGGTTGCGCGAGACGATGGTCTGCAGGGCCATCACGATGCTGGCCGCGACCACCACCGTGTCGACCGCCAGGTGCGGGCGCGCCGCGTGGCCGCCCACGCCCTCGATCTCGATCACGGCGCGATCGCCCGCCGCCATGAACGGCCCGCGCCGCATCAGGAACTTGCCCGGCTCCGCGCCGGGATGGTTGTGCATGCCGAACACGGCGTCGCAGGGGAAGCGTTCGAACAGGCCGTCGGCGATCATGCGCTGGGCGCCGCTGTCCACGCCCTTTTCCTCGGCCGGCTGGAAGTACAGGTGCACCGTGCCCGAGAAGTTGCGGGTGCGCGCCAGATGGCGGGCGGCGCCGAGCAGCATGGTGGTATGGCCGTCGTGGCCGCAGGCGTGCATCTTGCCGTGCGTCTCGCTCGCGTAGGGCAGGCCGGTGGCTTCCAGGATCGGCAGGGCGTCCATGTCGGCGCGGATGCCGATCCGGCGCCGGCCCTCGCCCACCGTCAGCGTGCCGACCACGCCCGTCTCGCCCACCCCGCGCGTGACCTGCCAGCCCCAGCTTTCGAGCTTGCCGGCGACCAGCGCCGCCGTCGCCACCTCCTCGAAGGCCAGTTCGGGATGGCGGTGGATGTGGTGGCGGATGTCGAGCAGGTCGGGAACGTCGTCGGCGAGATCGGGGATTTCGGTGTAGCGGGCTGCGGTGGCATTGGCGGTCATCAGGGGCTCCGGGGCGCGGTGCGCCGGGTGGGGGTCGATGGGGCGGACTATAGCCAGCCAAATCCCGCTATATAAGATGCGGGATTTTTCACCGTGATTAGTAAAAGTTATCGCTCCTTCCAGCGAATCACGATGGCCTTCATTCCTCCTTGACCTTCCCACCATGGCAAGCTTGACGATATGCCCCGTGACGAGCCCCGCGGGCACACAACCTGCGCGCCGGCCTCGCACACTTCGCCATTCCCCAGTCAAAGTGAGAAGCCAGATGACATTCCGACATGCACTCCGCTCCATCCTGCCGCTCGCGGCAGCCGCCGCCTTGCTGGGCGCGCCGGCGTTCGCCAGCGCGCAACAAGGCGCTGCTCCCGCCATGCAAGGCATGAAGATGTCCGCGCCGAGCGACGGCCCGGCCGGCTCCACCACCGCCTTCCAGAACGCCGACCAGAAGATGATGCAGGGCATGAGCGCGCCGCCCTACACGGGCGACGCCGACAAGGATTTCGTCGCCCACATGATTCCGCATCATCAGGGCGCGATCGACATGGCCGAGGTGGAACTGCGCTACGGCAAGGACCCCGCGATGAGGAAGCTCGCGGCCGGGATCGTCGCCGCCCAGCGCACCGAGATCCGCACCATGAAGCAGTGGCAGCAGGCGCATTGAGCGCCCTCGCGCCATGCCGCAAAGGCATGGCGCGAATCGTTTTTCTGTATTGGCGCGCATGCGCCGCCTCTGGGATGCTTGAGCCATACGAAACGGCGCCCGCCAGTCGTGACACGCACGGCGGGCGCCGGCCCCAAGCCCACCCAAGGAGCGCACCATGCCCAACCTACCCGTCAAACGCGTCGCCGTGACCGGCGCGGCCGGCCAGATCGCCTATTCGCTGCTGTTTCGCATCGCCAACGGCGACCTGCTCGGCAAGCAGCAGCCCGTGATCCTCCAGTTGCTGGAACTGCCCCAGGCGATGCCCGCCCTGCGCGGCGTGGTGATGGAGCTGGAGGATTGCGCCTTCCCGCTGCTGGCCGGCATCGAGATCAGCGACGATCCGCGCCAGGCCTTCCGCGATGCCGACTACGCGCTGCTGGTCGGCTCGCGCCCGCGCGGCAAGGGTATGGAGCGGCGCGACCTGCTGGCCGCCAACGCCGCGATCTTCCGCACCCAGGGCGAGGCGCTCAACGAGGTCGCGCAGCGCTCGGTCAAGGCGCTGGTGGTGGGCAATCCCGCCAACACCAACGCCTGGGTCGCGCGCCGCTTCGCCCCGGACCTGCCGCCCGACGCCATCACCGCGATGATCCGGCTCGACCACAATCGCGCCGCCTCGCAGCTCGCGGCGCGCTGCGGCGTCGAGGTCGGCGCGATCACGCAACTGGCCGTCTGGGGCAATCACTCGCCCACCATGTACGCCGACTACCGGCACGCGCTCGCCGACGGCCAGCCGCTGCCGGCCAGGATCGACGACGAAGCCTGGAACCGCGAGGTCTTCATCCCCGAGGTGGCGCGTCGCGGCACCGCCATCATCGAGGCGCGCGGCGCCTCGTCGGCCGCCTCGGCCGCGAACGCGGCGATCGACCAGATGCACGACTGGGTGCTGGGCAGCGACGGCCGCTGGGTCTCGATGAGCATCGTCTCGAGCGGCGAATACGGCATCCCGGCCGGGCTCGTCTACGGCATGCCGGTAACCTGCGAGGCGGGCGGCTACCGCGTGGTGAACGGCATCGAGATCGACGCCTTCGCGCGCGAGCGCATCGACGCCTCGGCCCGCGAGCTGATGGACGAAATGACGGCTGTGCGCGAGATCCTCGGCCCCGGCGCCTGATTTGGGCGGCCCGGCGGAAGCCTCGGGTCGGAGAGGATCGCCGCCGAGCAGCGCATGCCGCAAGTCAGCCTCACGCGAGACGCGTTCGCGAGCTGCGCGCCGACCTGCTGTGAATCTCTAGGGAAGCTTGCGGGCGCAACGATCGCGGCCTCGCGCCGCGCATCGCCGCCGCCCTCGCCGCATCACGACGGCTCGCGCCGCGTCGCGCCGCCGCCCGCGCCCGGGCCGCCCGGCAAGGCGCCGAACATGTGCTGGTTGCACTTCGCCTCGCGCCACGCGGCCGACAGGCGATGCCCCGCCAGGATCCGCCGCGCCACCGGCAGGATCTGCTCCCCCGCCAACATCCCCAGCAGCCCCAGCAGCGCGATCACGGGCGGCGCCGGCGAAGCCACGCCGATCGCGCCATACACCACGCCGGCCAGCAGACCGGCAAGCAGGGACAACACATAAGCCTTCATCGGGCCGCTCCTTTTCACGAGATGCCGGCGCTCGCCGTCGCACGGCCGGACGTCCGCAAGACTAGCCGGTTCGCATGAAGAAAGAAAGCGTGGAACGGCACTTTCGAGGGGCGGTTTTTGGAATCGAAGCCATTCCGTTTCTTGGATTTCTTGGCGCCGCGATTGCGTGTCAAATGATTGCCGCCGGATCGTGCCCCGTTCCGGCGCCCTGCCACGTGCACGGTTTCCCCGGTCGCGCCATCCGGCCGCGCCGCTCTCCTCTCCCCAATCGAAGGACGCCACCTCATGAGCGATTCGAAGCTTGAAGTTCTCACGCCGCAAAACAGCCAACTGATCATCATCGACCAGCAGCCGCAAATGGCCTTCGGCGTCCAGTCGATCGACCGCCAGACGCTGAAGAACAACGTCGTCGCGCTGGCCAAGGCCGCCAAGGTCTTCAAGGTGCCCACCACCATCACCACCGTCGAGAGTGAAAGTTTCTCCGGCTACACCTATCCCGAACTGCTCGACGTGTTCCCGGGCCAGAAGGTGCTCGAACGCACCTCGATGAATTCCTGGGACGACCAGAAGGTGCGCGACGCGCTGGCCGCGAACGGCCGCAAGAAGGTGGTCGTGTCGGGCCTGTGGACCGAGGTCTGCAACACCACCTTCGCGCTGTGCGCGATGCTCGAAGGCGGCTACGAGATCTACATGGTGGCGGACGCATCGGGCGGCACCTCGCAGGATGCGCACGACTACGCGATGCAGCGGATGATCCAGGCCGGCGTGGTCCCCGTCACCTGGCAGCAGGTGATGCTCGAGTGGCAGCGCGACTGGGCGCGCCGCGACAGCTACGACGCCGTGATGGCGATCGCCAAGGAGCACTCGGGCGCCTACGGCCTCGGCGTCGACTATGCCTACACGATGGTGCACAAGGCCGCGCAGCGCACGGCCGGGCAGCACGAAATCCTCGCGGCGGTGCCGGCGAAGTAAGCCGAGCACCGGCTCGGGATGCCGCGCGCGAGTCGCTCGCGGCCCTGTTTCGATTCAGTCCCCGGACAGCGCCCAAGGTGCATGCGCCAGGTGCTCGACGAGGAAATCGAGCAGCACCGTGACGCGCGCGGCACGCAGCATGCCGGGCGGCGTCACCAGGTTGACGTTGATGTCGGAGATGCGCCAGTCGCACATGACGCGCTCCAGCGCGCCGCTCTTCAACGCATCCCAGACCAGGAACTCCGGCTGCAAGGCGATGCCCTGCCCGGCCAGCAGCGCGGGCAGGATCACGTCGGCGTTGTTGGTGCGCATGCGGCCGCGCACCGGCACGGCGAACTCCTGGTCGGAGTCGACATGCCGGAATCGCCAGTAATCGGGCGAGGGCAGGTTGGTGTAGATCATGCTGACGTGCCGATCGAGATCGCGCGGATGCTCGGGGCGGCCATGCCGCTCCAGGTACTCGGGCGAGGCGACCAGCGGACGATGCACCGCGCAGAGGCGTCGCGCGCGCAGCGAGGAATCGCTGAGATCGGCGATGCGGATCGCGACGTCGCAGCCGCTGGAGACGATGTCGATGATCTGGTCGGTCAGCACGAGGTCGACGTCGACGCCGGGATAGCGCTCGAGAAAGGCCGGCAGCAGCGGCGAGAGATGGCGCAGCCCGAACGACATCGGCGCGTTCAGGCGCACCGTGCCGTGAGGTTCGAGCGCCTGCGCCGAGGCCTCGTTCTCGATCATCTCGGCATCGGCGAGCAACTGGATCGCGCGATCGCGCAGCAGCTCGCCGGTAGGCGTGAGCGAGAGCTTGCGCGAGGTGCGGTACAGCAGCATGGTGCCGAGGCGCTGCTCGAGGCGCGCGATCGCCTTCGAGACGGTCGGTTGCGAGATGCCCAGCAGGTTGGCGGTCTTCGCGAACGAGCCGGTCTCGACGACGCGCGCGAAGATGGCCCAGGCTTCGAGATCAGGAAGAGCTTGCATGTGCGGGTGGGGAGTGAAGGTCCCGCGCGCCTGGTTCGACGCTAAGGATAGTTAAACGATGTGGTACCCGTCGATCGCGTGATCGGCGACGCGGATCCGGACACGACGCTCCGGATTCTAATTCGATCGAGAGGCTGAGCGCATGAAATCTTATTGGGTATCGCTCGCGGCGGGCGCATTGATCGGCGTGATCTACAGCGCGATCCGCGTGCGCTCGCCGGCGCCGCCGCTGATCGCCCTGGTCGGCCTGCTCGGCATGCTGATCGGCGCGCAGGCCGTGCCCTCGCTGCGGCTGTGGCTCGGCTTCTAGCCCACCTTCCCACTCAAACCCGAAAGGAAACGCTCGTGAATGCAAGCGACAAGCAACCCGACCTGATCCTGCACAACGGCAGGATCACCACGCTCGATCGCGCCAGGCCCGTCGTCAGCGCGGTGGCGATCGCCGACGGCAGCTTCATCGCTGTCGGCGACGACGCCGAGATCATGCCGCTGGCCGGCGACGCCACGCGCGTGATCGACCTGCAGGGCCGCCCAGTGCTGCCGGGCCTGATCGACAACCACCTGCACCTGATCCGCGGCGGCCTCAACTACAACATGGAGCTGCGCTGGGACGGCGTGCCCTCGCTGGCGCTCGCCATGGAGATGCTCAAGCAGCAGGTGGCGGTTACGCCCGCGCCGCAATGGGTGCGCGTGGTAGGCGGCTTCACCGAGCACCAGTTCGTCGAGAAGCGCCTGCCGACCATCGAGGAACTGAACGCGGCGGCGCCCGACACGCCGGTGTTCATCCTCCATCTCTACGATCGCGCGCTGCTGAACGCGGCCGCGCTGCGCGTGGTCGGCTATACCAGGGACACGCCCGAGCCGCCGGGCGGCACCATCCTGCGCGACGCGGCCGGCAACCCCACCGGCCTGCTGCTGGCCAACCCCAACGCGACCATCCTCTACGCGACGCTGGCCAAGGGTCCCAAGCTGCCCGAGGAATACCAGGCCAACTCGACGCGCCACTTCATGCGCGAGCTGAACCGCCTGGGCGTGACGGGCGCGATCGACGCGGGCGGCGGCTCGCAGAACTACCCCGACGACTACGAGGTGATCCGCAAGCTGCACGACGCCGGCCAGATGACGGTGCGCATCGCCTACAACCTGTTCACGCAGAAGCCCAAGGCCGAGAAGGAGGACTTCGTGAACTGGACCCAGTCCGTCACCTATCACGACGGCAGCGACTACTTCCGCCACAACGGCGCGGGCGAGATGCTGGTGTTCTCGGCCGCCGACTTCGAGGACTTCCGCGTGGCGCGCCCCGAGCTGCCGCCCGAGATGGAGGGCGAACTGGAAGGCGTGGTGCGCGTGCTGGCACAGAACCGCTGGCCGTGGCGCCTGCATGCCACCTACGACGAAACCATCAGCCGCGCGCTCGACGTGTTCGAGAAGGTCGACCGCGATATTCCGCTGGACGGCATCCACTGGTTCTTCGATCACGCCGAAACCATCTCGGAGCGCTCGATGGACCGCATCGCCGCGCTCGGCGGCGGGGTGGCCGTGCAGCACCGGATGGCCTACCAGGGCGAATACTTCGTCGAGCGCTACGGCGCCCAGGCCGCCGAGGCCACACCACCGGTGGCGAAGATGCTGGAGAAGGGCCTCAAGGTTTCGGCCGGCACCGATGCCACGCGCGTGGCTTCCTACAACCCGTGGATCTCGCTGGCCTGGCTGGTGACCGGCAAGACGGTGGGCGGCATGCGCCTCTACCCGCGGCACAGCCTGCTCGATCGCGAGACCGCGCTGCGCATGTGGACGGAGTACGTGACCTGGTTCTCGAACGAGGAAGGGCGCAAGGGGCGCATCGCGGTGGGCCAGCTCGCCGACCTGATGGTGCCCGACCGCGACTTCTTCGGCTGCGCCGAGGACGACATCGCCGGCACCACCGCGCTGCTGACCGTGGTGGGCGGGCGCATCGTCTGGGGCGCCGGGCCGTTCTCGCAACACGACGCGCCGATCCCGCCCGCCATGCCCGACTGGTCGCCCGCCCGCAGCTACGGCGGCTACGGCGGCTGGGGCGCGACGCAGCGCGAAGGCGCGCCGCTGCAACGCGCCGCGGCCGCCGCGCTGTGCGCCTGCGACAGCGCCTGCACGCTGCACGGCCACGCGCATGCCAGCGCCTGGAACAAGTCGCTGCCGACCTCGGACGCCAAGGGCTTCTGGGGTGCCTTCGGCTGCTCCTGCTGGGCAATCTGAGATGGCCGCCCCGCTGCTCGCCGGCAATCCGGCATGGGTGCGCGCCCTGCTCGCGCCGGCCTGGGTCGCGCCGCTGCTGCGGCTCGCGCTGGTCTCCGCCTACCTGGTCGGCGGCATCGACAAGCTGCTGCACTTCGATGCCGCCATCGCCGAGCAGGCGCATTTCGGCCTGCATCCGCCGGCCCTGTGGGCCGCGCTCGCGATCGTGGTGGAGATCGGCGGCTCGCTGTGCGTGATCGCGCGGCGCCTGACCTGGCTCGGCGCCGGCGGCCTGGCGGCGCTGACCCTGGTCGCGATGCTGGTGGCCAACGATTTCTGGAACCTCGCCGGCGCCGCGCGCTTCATAGCGCTCAACAGCTTCTTCGAGCACCTGGGCCTGATCGCGGCACTGGCGCTCGCCACCCTGCTCAGCGATAGTCGCGATACGGCCGACCACGGCCGCGCCTGATTCGCCGCCCACCATCCATCGATATCCCGCGGCACTGCGAAATAAACCAAACCACAAGGAACACCGTTCATGAATCCGATTCGCTCCACCCTGCTGGCCCTGATGATCGCGGCCGGCACCGCCGGTGCCTTCACCGCGCCGGCCGCCTTCGCCAAGGCCTCCTTCGCGAAGACGCCGGCCACGGCCGCCGCGCCGTCGCTCGCCGTCGGCCCGCAGTACGACACCACCCACGTCTATGTCGCGCCCGAGGACTTCGACCGCTTCACCGACAGCTTCGTGGCCACCTTCGGCGGCAGCAAGTCCAAGCAGGGCGTGTTCCAGGTCACGCCCACGCCGAGCCAGACCATGTCGCAACTGGTGTTCACGCCGGCCGGCACGATCTCGGTGTTCGGCTTCAAGACGCCGGTGCCCTGGCCGTTCGGTGCCGAGCGCACCGGCTACCTGGTGAGCGACATGGACGCGGCCGTGAAGTCGGCGCGCGCGCACGGCGCCGACGTGATCGTCGACACCTTCCCCGATCCGATCGGCCGCGATGCGGTGGTGACCTGGCCCGGCGGCGTCAACATGCAGCTCTACTGGCACAACCAGGCGCCCAGCTACGAGGCGCTGCAGACGGTGCCCGAGAACCGCGTCTACGTCTCGGCCCAGAGCGCTGGCAAGCTGATCCGCGACTTCCTGGCGTTCTCGCACGGCAAGCTGGTATCCGACGTGCGCAAGGCGCCCGGCGTGGAAATCGGCCGCCCCGGCGACACCTACCGCCGCGTGCGCCTCGAATCGGGCTTCGGCAAGATGACCGTGCTGGTCACCGACGGCCACCTGCCCTACCCGTTCGGGCACGAGATGACCGGCTACGAAGTGGCCGACCTGGCCGCGACGCTGAAGAAGGCCGAGGCGGCCGGCGTCAAGACGCTGGTCGCGCCGTTCAGCTCGGACGGCCGTGAAGCCGCGATTGTGCAGTTCCCGGGCGGCTACATCGCCGAGATCCACGCCAGCGCCGCGCAATGAAGCACGAGGACACGCTGCTGGCCGCGGTTGCCGGCTTCGTCGACACGCTCAGCTTCGTCGCGCTGTTCGGCCTGTTCACCGCCCACGTGACCGGCAACTTCGTGCTGATCGGCGCGGGCGCGGCCGGCTCCGGCCAGGGCCTGCTGCTGAAGCTGGCGGTGTTCCCCGCCTTCGTGGCGGGCGTGGCCGGCAGCAGCCTGCTGGTGCGTGCCCTGCCCGTGCATCACGCGCGCCAGGGCGCGCGCCTGCTGCATGCCGCCCAGGCCGTGCTGATGTTCGGCTTCTGCCTGGCCGGCGTGGCCGCCTCGCCGGTGGGCGGGCCCGACGACCTGGCGGCGGTGGCCGCCGGCATGCTGGGCGCCTTCGCGATGGGCGTGCAGAACGCGCATCCGCGCCTGATCGCGCGGCCCGGCGTGCCGAACACGGTAATGACGGGCAACGTCACGCAGGCGATCCTCGACGCGGTGGATCTGCTGTCGCCGCATCTGGACAGCGCCGCGCGCGCCGCCGTGCGTGCACGCTTCTCGAAGATGCTGCCGGCCATCGCCGCGTTCGCGGGCGGCGCCGTGGCCGGCGCGCTCGGCTGGCGGCAGTTCGGCTTCTGGGCCCTGCTCGCGCCCACGCTGGCGCTGGCCTGGCTGGCGATCTTCACCGATACGCGAGAACACGCCGCCGCCGGGCGTGCGTGACATCGCCCGCCGCGCCGCGCGACCGCGCCGGCGCGGTGCTTCCATCGTTTCCACGATGGCATCCGCCAATCATCACGAGGAGATCATGAGCTCGACCACGCCACGCGCGCGTCGCATCGAACGAGCCGCCGGCATCGCGGCGATCGCGGGCCTGCTGCTGACGGGTGCCGGCGCGGCCGCCGCCGCCGAGATCGCGGACGAAACCGGCGGCGAACCCAAGGCGGCGGCCTCGGCACAAACACCGCCCCAGACGCCCGACGCAGCCTGCAAGGCGCAACGTCCCGTGCCGGGCTTCAATCGCTGGCAGGAAAACTGGGGCGCGCTCGCCGATCCCTGCCTGCCGCGCAAGCCGCTCGACGCGCTCAAGTACATTCCGCTGTCGGGCGACCCGAGCTGGTATCTCTCGCTCGGCGCGAACCTGCGAGAGCGCTTCGAATTCAACGACGCGCCCTTGTTCGGGCTCGGCAGCGGCCGCGCCGACGGCTACGTGATCCAGCGCGCGCAAGTCCATGCCGATGCGCGTTTCGGCGAGCACGTGCAGGCCTTCGTGCAACTCGAGGATGCGCGCCCATTCGGCAAGGATTCGGTGTCGCCCGTCGACAAGAACCCGCTCGACCTGGAGCAGGCCTTCGTCGCCTACGTCGGCCAGCTCGGCGCCGGCACCGTGAAGGCGCGCATCGGCCGCCAGGAGATGGCCTTCGACCTGCAGCGCTTCATCGCCGTGCGCGACGGCCCCAACGTGCGGCAAGCCTTCGATGCGCTGTGGGGCGACTACGAGATCGGCCAGTGGCGCTTCATCGGCTATCTCACGCGGCCGGTGCAGTATCGCGATCTCGACAGCTTCGACGACACCTCGAACCGCCACCTGAAGTTCAGCGGCCTGCGCGTCGAGCGCAGCAGCTTCGGCCCCGGCGACCTGTCGGCCTACTGGTCGCGCTACGAGCGCGACGGCGCGCGCTTTATCGATGCCGCCGGCAACGAGCGGCGCGACGTGTTCGACATGCGCTACGCCGGCAAGCGCGCGCCGTTCGACTGGGACGTGGAAGCGATGGGGCAGACCGGGCACGTGGGCGCGGCCAGCATCGGCGCCTGGGCCTTCGGCATGCTCGGCGGCTATACCTTTGCCTCGCTGCCCGGCGCGCCGCGCCTCGGCCTGCAGGTGGACGGCGCCTCCGGCGACAGCCATCCCGGCAACGGCCACGTCGGCACCTTCAACCCGCTGTTCCCGAACGGCTATTACTTCACGCTGGCCGGCTACACGGGCTACAGCAACCTGATCCACGTGAAGCCTTCGCTGACGTTCAAGCTCGCGCCGACACTCACGCTGATGACGGCGCTCGGCTTCCAGTGGCGCGAGACCGCGGCCGATGCCGTCTATGGACAGGGCATGGCGGTGGTGCCGGGCACGGCGGGCCACGGCAGCCGCTGGACCGGCATGTATGCGCAGCTGCGCGCCGACTGGCTGGTCAGCGATAACGTGGCGCTCGCGCTGGAAGCCGTGCATTTCAACGTCGGGGATTCGCTGCGGGCGCTCGGCGCGCGCAATGCCGATTATGTCGGCGTCGAGGCCAAGTTCGGCTGGTGAGGCCTGTCGGCGGTCAGCTTCACGAGGCAGAAAATTTCTTCGGCATCGCCGTTTTTAGGAGTCTTCCGATTGTTCGGGGCGGCGCGCCGGATCACTATCCATACCGGTCACGCGCATGGTGACCGGCCTCTCTTCTCCGCCCGCCCAGTCGGGCGGATTTTTTTTGCCGAGCCGGGCTCACCTGTTTCGCGACGGACGACCGGTACCCCGCGCGCGTCACCCCGCAACATCCCAACACATGCCATTACAAAATTCCGCGCCGGATTCGCGCCGCTTACCGGAATAAGCCCTCGCCAAGTCTGTTCACCCCGATGTCACCCCCACATCGACAGGATCAAGAACATGACCGACAAGACTTCCGAATCGAGCCGCCGCTCCTTCCTTTCCGCCGCCACGCGCCTGACCGTGGCCGGCGCCGTCGCGCCGATGGTGGGCCTGCCCGTCGCCGCGCAGGCGGCAACGGCCGCATCGGCCACGGCGGGCGATGCCGCCCATCCCGCCGTCGGCAACGAATACGGCGAAGCCGACGCGCAGCACGCGCTCGACTCGCTGGAGAGCGCCTACGGCGTGCATCCTGCCAAGCGCCGCAACCACACCAAGGGCGTGGGCGTGCTCGGCCAGTTCGTCGGCAGCCCGGCGGCGGCCGAGCTGTCGCGTTCGCTGCTGTTCAGCGGCGAGACCATCGAGGTGGTGGGCCGCTTCTCGCTGGCCGGCGGCGACCCCGACGCGGCCGACACCGAGCGCAGCACGCGCGGCGTCGGCCTGCAGTTCCGCCTGCCCGGCGGCGCCCTGCAGCACATGACGATGCTGCATACGCCGATGTTCTTCGCCACCATGCCGAAGACCTTCATCGACAAGTTCTTCGCGCTGACGCCCGACCCCGCCACCGGCAAGCCGGACCCGGCGGTGTTCAAGCACTTCCTCGCCACCCATCCCGACCACGCCGCGCAGGCGCATTTCCTCGGCACCGTGAATCCGCCCTGGAGCTACACGAACTGCGCGTTCTACGGCATCCACACCTTCCGCTTCGTGGATCGCGGCGGCAAGGTGACGATGGTGCGCTGGCGCTTCGTGCCGCGCGACGGCGAGCGCTCGCTGACCGATGCGCAGATGAAGGACGCGCCGCGCGATTTCCTGGAACCGCGCCTGATGGAACGGCTGCAGCGCGGCCCGGCGCTGTGGGACATGATCGTCTCGATCGGCGAGCCGGGCGACCCGGTGATCAACCCCACCCTGCTGTGGCCGAAGGAGCGACGCGAGATCCACGCCGGCACGCTGACGCTGTCGAGCGCGATGCAGCAGGAGCAGGCACCGAGCTACGGCATCAACTTCGATCCGCTGGTGATGGCCGACGGCATCGAGGCGACCGACGACCCGATCCTGCAATTCCGTTCGCCTTCCTACGGATTGTCGTATTCGCGCCGGCTGCGGAAGATCTGAGCCGGCGCGTCTCGGTCGCGTGCCTCAGTCGCGCGCCGCCGGCAGGCGCAGCGTGGCCGCCAGCCCGCCGCCCTCGCGCAGGCTCAGGTCGAGCCGGCCGCCGTGCTGGCGCGCGATGCGCTCGGCGATCGCCAGCCCCAGCCCCGAGCCGGGCGGGCGATCGGGATCGTCGCCGCGCCGGAACGGCCGCTTGAGCAGGGGCAACTGGTCGGCCGGCACGCCGGGCCCGCTGTCCTCCACGCTGATCAGCACCGCGCCGGGCTCGGCCCAGCTGCGCACCGCGAGGCCGAGCCTGCCGTGGACCACCGCGTTGTGCATCAGGTTCATCAGCAGCCGCTGCATACCGGTCGGGCGATACGCATGCGGCGGCAGCGGCGCGAGCGACAGCGCGAAGCCGTAACCCAGCCCGACATAGTCGGCCGCGAGCTGCCCGGCCAGCGCGTTGAGATCGCCGGGCACGGCCGCCTCGCTGTCCCAGCCGCGCGCGTAGTCGATGAACTGCTCGACGATCGCGTCGATCTCGGCCACGAAGCGCTCGGCGCTCGCCGAGGGCGCCTCGAAGGCCTCGGGCGCGGCGATCGCCATGCGCAGCTTGGTCAGCGGCGTGCGGATGTCGTGCGAGACGCCGGCCAGCAGCTCGGCGCGCGTGGCATCGAGCTCGGCCAGCGAGGCCACCATCCGGTTGAAGGTCTCGGCCACGGTGGCCAGCTCGCGCGGCCCGTCGGTCGGCACCGGCGCGGGCCAGGCGCCGCGCTCCACCGCCTTGGCCGCGCGCGCCAGCCGGCTCAGCCTGCCCGCCATGTGCCGCTGCATGAACCAGGCGCCCAGCGCCGGGAACACCGCCAGGGCAAGCAGCTCGGCGATCAAGCCCAAGGGCAGGGAGAGGCCCAGGCCCGTGCTCAACGGGATCACCACCCATTCGGGCTGCCCGTCGATGCGCATCCGAACCCAGATGAAACGGCCCGTGCCGCGCTGCCAGCGGATCTGCGTGTCGGGCGGCAGATTGCGCCTGAGGTGCCGCAGGAAACGCGTCGGCATGTAGCCGTGGGTGCGATCGACCGAATCCGGCGGCGGCGTCGCCGGCTCGCCGCCGTTGATCGCGAGCAGCTCGCGGCGGCGCGCCTCGGGCGGCAGCGCGGTCAGCAGTTGCGCCACCATGCGCGTCTGCGAGGCCACCAGCGCGGCGGCCTCGTCGATGCGCGGATTCTGGATGAAGGCGAAGAAAACCGCGAAGGTCGACAGCATGCTGGCCAGCACCACGGCGCTCAGCAACAGCAGATGGCGGCCCAGCAGCGAGCGCGGCCAGGGCATCCTCATGCGTCGAGCTCCGCGATCAGCATGTAGCCCACGCCCCATACGGTGCGGATGTGGCGCGGCGCGGCCGCGTCGGCCTCGAGGATCTGGCGCACCCGCAACACCTGCACGTCGACGCTGCGCTGCGCCGCGTCGTAATGCGGCCCGCGCGCGCGCTCGATCAGGTTGGCGCGGCTCACCGGGCGGTTCGGCGTCTGCGCCAGCGCGCAGAGCAGGCGCATTTCCGCCTGGCCGATCTCCACCCGCGTGTCGTCGCGATACAGCAATTGCTGGCCGACCTCCAGCCGGAACGGCCCGAAGCGCAGCGCGACCGACTCGCGCTCCTGCGGCACGCCGGCGATCGCATCACGCTGGCGCAGCAGCATCTGCCGGCGCCGCAGCATGGCGCGCACGCGCGCCAGCAACTCTCCCGGCACGAAGGGTTTCGCCAGGTAATCGTCGGCGCCCAGTTCGAGGCCGATCACGCGGTCGGCGGGGTCACCCCGCGCGGTCAGCATCAGGATCGGCAGCGTCTCGCCCCGCGCGCGCAGCCGGCGGCAGATCGACAGACCGTCCTCGCCCGGCATCATCACGTCGAGGATCAGCAGGTCGTAGGGATGGCGCTCCAGGAACACCTCCAGTTGCGGGCCGCTCTTGGCGGTGCGCACCTCGAAGCCGTGCGAGACCAGGAAGCGTTCGAGCATGTTGCGGATCTCGGCCTCGTCGTCGAGCACGATGATGCGGCCGGGCGCGAGGCCCGGCGCGCTCGCGGCTTGCTGCGCGCTCATGGTGCCGGGCGGGCGCGGCGCGCGGCCAGGAAGCGTTCGATGTCGTCGAGCGTCAGGTAGCCCTTGTGATCGGCGTCGATCTCCGCGAAGTGCTGCGCCACGCGCGGCATGCCGGCCCGCGCCTCGGCCGGCGTGAGCTTGCCGTCGTGATCGGTGTCGGCGGCGGCGAAGCGCGCCTGCAACTGCTGCAGCCCCGCGCCCTGCGCGAAAGCGGCGGAGGCGGCCAGCGAGATCGCCAGCAAAGTGGCGAGCCGGATAGGTCGTGTCATCGGATGGTCCTTCAGGGGGATGCCCCTGGCGCGGCAGCGCATCATGCATCGACGCCCTCGCCGCGCCAAGTATGGATCAGTCAAAAACCGACGCTCGGGTTCAGAAGCGATAGCCCACGCCCAGCGTGCCGAACACGCTGGTGCGCCGCTCCACGATCGGGCTGTCGGCCGCGTCGCCGAGCAGGGTGCCGACGCCCGCCGAGGCGCGCAGCGACCAGTGAGCATCGAAGCGGTGCTCGTAGGCGAGCCTCAGGTCGACGTTCGAGAAGCCCGACGAGGCCGAGTACACGGGCAGATGCGCGAGACTGCCGGCCGCCTGCGCGCCGTCGATGCCGAAATCGGTCTGCGCGGCCGGGCCGTTCGACCAGACCGCGTCGGTGGAAATCGTCACGCGGTCGCGCGGCAGCGCGAGCAAGGCATAGGACGCGCCGAGCGTGACCTGGTTGCCGTAGCCGCCGCGCGCCGATTGCAGGAATTTCACGTTCAACCCGAGCCGGTCGGCCTGCCAGTGCACGAAGGCGCCGTACTGGAACGAATTCTTCAGGTCGCCCGTGCCGTTCAGGATGGTCGCGTCGTCCTGCTTGCGGCCGATCGAGAAGCCGATCAGCGGGCCCACGCTCAGGTGCGGGCCGAGCGCCCAGGCCGCGCCGCCGTCGAGCCCCTCGGTGAAGAAGGTGAGCCGCGGTATCGCGCCGCTCGGCAGCACCACCGAGGGCAGCGGCAGCACGCGGTAGGCCGAGGCGCCAGCGTAGCGCGGCGTCGCCACCACGTCGAGATTGAGGCTGGCGCCGGGCGCCAGTTGGGCGTGCGCGGCGGAGCCGGCGGCCAGGGCCAGCAGCCCCAGCGCCATGCGGCTGGCATGACGGGCGCGACCGGAAGCACGACGGCGCGGGACGGAAGACGGAATCGAACGGAAAGCAGGCATGGGGGCATCGATCGGGAACGAAAGGCTGCTGGCGAAAGGCACGGTGCCGGCCGGTGGCCAACGCCGGAGTCGGCGGCGCCCGGCACCGCGGCGGCGTCGACGCGGCGCCCGCCGGGGCTGGCTGCCCGCACGACGCCGTTCGATCGACGCCGCCACTGTAGGCGGCCGTTTTCCGCAAAGCTGTTGCGAATTCATGTCAAACCATGTCGAGCCCGCCCTTCCCCGCCCAGCCGCCGCCTGACATGGATTGACATCGATTGCCGACAGATTGTCATCGGCGCCCTGGCTAGGCTTCGTCCTGGGCTCGTCATCGCGGGCTCGCTTCTTCCGTTCCCGAGGATTCCCGATGAAACAGCGCTCCCTGTTCCTGGCCGCCGCCCTGTCGACGGCCCTGCTCGCCCCGCCGGCCTTTGCCGGCTTGTTCGTCGGCGTCGGCGTGCCGGTGGTGCCCGTGGTGCCGGCCGTGCCGGTCTATGTGCCGCCGCCCGTCCATGTCTCGCCGCCGGTGGTGGTGGCCGCGCCGGTGGTGCGCGTGCCGCCCCCGGTGGTGCTCGCGCCGGTGGTCGTGCCGCGCGCCTACGTGGCGCCGGCCTACCCGGTGGTGAGGGTGCGCGCCGCCTACTGGCCGCACGGCGTGGTGGTGGTGCACTGAAGCCGGCCGGCGAGCCCTTGTCGATCCCAGCGAGTGGTGCTTGAGGCGGGCGCGCGATCCAGCGCGCCCGCCGTCTTTTTCAGCCCGCGCCGCCTTCGCGCGGCTCGCGCCATCGACATGGGCCCCCGCCAGGCAGGCCCATTCGAGATCACCAGCCGGCTTCGCGGCGCACCTTGCCGAAATGACGCGACAGGTAGATGCCGAGCAGCAGCGCGCCCAGCGCCATCGCCGCGCATTCGGGATTCAGGCCGAGGCTGATCGGAAAGCGCTCGAAGCGGAACAGGCCGACCGCGAGATTGAAGGCGCCCCACAGGAAATTGACCAGCGGCGAGGACAGGCCGACGCCGCGCGGGGTCGCGAACGGCGTGGGGAACGGCCGCCCCTGCAGGCCCGCCACCAGGTGCGGAATGCAGTTGCAGAGAAAAGCGCCGGCCAGGAAGGAAGTCAGCAGATGCATGGTGGAATCCATGAAACGGGAACGACGAGGGTTGGGAAAGGCAAGCCGATCGATTCGGATGCCTGATGACTCGAAACGCGCGGCGGCGCATGCGCGCCGGATGGCCGGATCGGCGTCCGAAGGCGCGGTCCGGCTTCATGACTGGCTCAGCGCAGCGTCACGGGCAGGCTGCGCAGGCCGCGGAAGGAGATGGTGGCGGTGCGCTCGGCGTCCTGCTCGTGCACCTCGAAATCGGGAAAACGCTCGGCCAGGGCACCGAACACGATCTGCGCCTCGATGCGGGCCAGCACCGCGCCCAGGCAGGTATGAATGCCATGCCCGAACGACATCATGCGCGTGCCGGTGCGGCCGATGTCGAGCCGGTCCGGCTCGGCGTATTGGCGCTCGTCGCGGTTGGCGGCGCCGAGCAGCAGATGCACGTACTGGCCTTTGGGGATCGTCATGCCGTCCAGCTCGACATCCTCGCGCGCCTCGCGCCCGGTCACCTGCACCGGCGCATCGAAGCGCAGCAGCTCGCTGATCAGCGTCGGCGCCAGCGAGGGCTCCGACACGAAGCGCCGCCATTGCTCGCGCTCGCCCGCCAGCGCGAGCAGGCCGTTGCCGAGCAGGTGCGTGGTGGTGGCATGGCCCGCCGCGAGCAGCAGGATCAGGTTCGAGATCAGCTCGCCCTCGTCGAGCCGGTCGCCGGCTTCCTCGGCCGCCACCAGGTCGCTGAGCATGTCGTCCTCGGGCACCGCGCGGCGCGCCGCGATCAGCTCGGCGAAATACTGGCGGAATTCGGCGATGCCGCGCTGCGCCTGCCCGACTTCCTCGACCGTCAACGGCCGTCCGCTGATGATGCTGCCGAAGGCCAGCGACCAGGCATGCAGCCGTTCGCGTTCCCCGGTCGGCACGCCGAGCACCAGCGCGATCGCCATCACCGGCAGCGGCACCGCGAACTCGCCGATGAAATCGGCGCGGCGGCCCACGCAGGCGTCGAGCAACTGGTGCGTCAGCGCCTCGATGCGCGGCCGGAACGCGTCGAGCCGGCGCGGCGTGAAGGCCTTCGCGAACAGCTTGCGCAGGCGCGTGTGGTCGGGCGGATCGAGAAACAGCATCTGCTCGCCGAGCGTCCTGCCGATCTCGCGTTCGACGGGATCGTCGCTTTCGCTCATGCCGAGCCGCGCCGCGGAGAAGGCGGGATTCTCGAGCACCGCGGCCACCTCGGCATGGCGCGCGACCAGCAGGCTGCCGACATGGGGATCGCGGCAGATCGGCCGCGCATCGCGAAGGCGGCGATACCAGGGATAGGGATCGGCGCGCTGCGCCGGCTCCATCAACTGGTACATCGAGAACGGGGACATCTCGGAATCGCGCATCGCGCCTCCTGGATCAATGGGAAGGGGCCGGCTCGGCGGATCGGCGGATCGGGCCGGTGAATCGTGAATGGCGCCTCAGGCCGCGCCGCCTGGCGATCGCGCGGCCGGAGCACGCCTCGCATAGGGCGCCAGCATGCGCAGGAAGGCCTCGACCATCCACTCGAAACTCTCGTCGCGGCTGACCGGGTTGTTCAGCGCGCCGTTCGCCTCCAGCGAGACGAAGCCGTGCACCAGGCTGCGCAGGCAGCGGAACACGTGCACCTGCTGCGGGCCCTCGAAGGCGTAATCGTGCAGCGAGGCCGTCAGCGTCTGCACCAGGCGTTCGACCGACTCGCGCCGCTCCGGATCCTCGCGGTCGGTGGTGGCCAGCATGGCCGAGTAGACGCCGGGATTGTTACGCGCGAACTGGCGATAGCCGTTCAGCAGCGCGCGGATCGCGTCCGGCCCCGACTTGCCGGCGGTGAGCCGCGCCACGCCCTGCTCGAGTTCGCGCAGGCCATGCAGCGCGAGCAGGCGGCGCACCGCGCCGAGCCCGTCGACATGCGTGTAGAGCGAGGGCGGCCGGATGCCGAGCGCGGCGGCCAGTTCGCCGATCGACAGCGACTCGAGGCCGTGACGGTTGGCCAGCGAGACAGCTTCGGTGCGGATGCGGTCGAGATCGACTTTCATGGAGACGGGAAGGCAGAATCCGAATTGGATTTGCATTTTGCCTAATACGATTAGGATTCGTCAACGCGCGATGCCGGGTTCGATCCAGGGCGTCCCGTCCCCGATTCCTCGACTCGATCCCCATGTTCCATTCCCTGCGCACCTCCCAACTACCGACGCCGGGCCGGCGGCGCCCTGGTGTCGAACATCGGTACCTGGATGCAGCGTACCGCGCAGGACTGCTGGTGCTGACCGGGCTCAGCCAGCAAGCGCCCGCGCGGTCGGCATCGTGATGGCCCTGCAGTTCTCGCCGCAGATCCTGCTGCTCGCGCTGGGCGACACGCCGCTGGTCGGCTGGGTGGCGGATCACCTGGCGCCGCGCCGCTCGCTCGGGGTGGACGCGCTGTGAGTTCGGCGGGCGCGGCTTGCTGGCCGCTGTTGAAAGACGGGCCGCGGACGGGTTCGCCGGACCTGGCGGCAAGGCGGACGACGCGACACACGCGGAAACGGCGCGCGAAACACGCCAGGCAGCCAGCACCTGCCTCATCGCCCGCGTCCCGTCGTCCCGCCTCAAGCCCCCGCCGCCGGCGGCAGCCCCGCGCGCCGCGCGCGGCGCCGCTCCGACCACAGCCGCAGCCGGTCCATGTAGAGATAGACCACCGGCGTGGTGTAGAGCGTCAGCACCTGCGAGACGATCAGCCCGCCGGCCAGCGTGATGCCGAGCGGCGCGCGCAGCTCGGCGCCGTCGCCATGGCCGAACACCAGCGGCAGGGTGCCGAACAAAGCGGCCATGGTGGTCATCAGGATCGGCCGGAAACGCAGCCGGCAGGCCTCGTGGATCGCCTCGAACGAGGACTTGCCCTCGCGCGCGGCCACCACCGCGTAGTCGATCATCAGGATCGCGTTCTTCTTGACGATACCGATCAGCAGGAAGATGCCGATCAGCCCGATGATGTCGAACTCGGTGCCCGAGATCAGCAGCGCCAGCAGTGCGCCCACGCCGGCCGAAGGCAGGGTCGAGAGGATCGTGATCGGGTGGATGTAGCTCTCGTAGAGGATGCCGAGCACGATGTAGATCGCCGCCAGCGCCGCGATGATCAGCAGCAACTGGTCGCGCAGCGCCTTCTCGAACTCCTCGGCGGTGCCCGAGAAGCCGGCATTGATGCTGGCCGGCACGCCGATCTCCCGCATGGTCTGGTAGATCACCGTGCGCGCGTCGGACAAGGCCTTGCCGGGCGGCAGGTTGAAGGAGATCGTCACGGCCACGAAGGGCCCTTCGTGGTTGATCGCGATCGGCGTGGTGCCGGGCCCGAAGCTGGCGATCGCCGAGAGCGGGATCATGGTCGACTTCGAGGTGGACACCGCCTCGCCCGAGGAGGTGCCGGCCTTGCCGGTGGCCGCGATCGAATTGAGCGCCGCGTTGCGCGCCGAATCGGTCGCCACCGCGGCCGAGCCCGCCTGCGGCGCGCCCGCGCCCGAGGCCCGCGCCGCATTCGCCACGAAGGTGCCGGCCGCGGCATTGGTCTGCGCCACGCCGCTGGCGCTGCCGCCGGTGGTGCTGATCCACACCTGCTTGAGCATCTCCGGGTCCTGCCAGTATTTCGGCGCGAGTTCCATCACCACGTGGTACTGGTTCAGCGGGTTGTAGATGGTCGAGACCTGGCGCTGCCCGAAGGCGTCGTACAGCGTGTTGTCGATCTGCAGCGGCGTGATGCCCAGGCGCGCGGCGGTGGCGCGGTCGATATGGACCATCGCCTCCAGGCCGCCCTGCTGCTGGTCGGAGTTGACGTCAGTGAGCTGCGGCTTCTTCTTGAGCGCGGCGGCCAGCTTGTCGCCCCACTTGTAGAGTTCCTCGGGCGAGTCGCCGTACAGCGAGAACTGGTATTGCGCGTTGGTCTGCCGCCCGCCGCCCCCGCCCAGGTCCTGCGCGGCCTGCAGGAAGGTCTGCGCGCCCGACACGCGTTCGAGCTGCGGGCGCAGGTGCTCGATGATCTGGTCGGCGCTGAGCCTGCGGTCCTGCTTGTCCTTCAGCGTCACGAACATGAAGCCGGCATTGGTGGTGCGCCCGCCGCGAAAGCCCGCGATGCTCAGCACGTTCGGGTCCGACTGGATGATCTTCATCATCTCGGCGAACTTGAGCTGCATGGCCTGGAACGAGGTGGACTGGTCCACCTGGATGCCGCCGATCAGCACGCCGGTGTCCTGCTGCGGGAAGAAGCCCTTGGGCACCACCACGAACAGCGCCATGTTGAGCCCCACCGTCGCGATCAGCGACAGCAGCGTGATGCGCCGGTGCCGCAATGCCCACTGCAAGGTGCGGTCGTAGCCGGATTGCAGGCGCTCGAAGCCGCGCTCCAGCCAGCGCGACAGGCGCCCTTCCTTTCGATGGCTGCCGGCCTCGGGCAGCAGGCGCGCGCACATCATCGGCGTGAGCGTGAGCGAGACCACCAGCGACACGGCGATCGCCAGCGACAGCGTCATCGCGAACTCGCGGAACAGCCGCCCGATCAGCCCCGTCATCAGCAGGATCGGCAGGAACACGGCGATCAGCGAGAGGCTGATCGACACCACCGTGAAGCCCACCTCGCGCGCGCCGTCGAGCGCGGCCTGCATGCGCGGCTTGCCGTTCTCGATGTGGCGCATGATGTTCTCGAGCACCACCACCGCGTCGTCGACCACGAAGCCGGTGGCCACGATCAGCGCCATCAGCGAGAGGTTGTCGATCGAGAAGCCCAGCACGTACATCGCGCCGAAGGTGCCGATGATCGAGACCGGCACCGCGGCGGTCGGGATCAGCGTGGCGCGCCAGTTGCGCAGGAACACGAACACCACCATCACCACCAGCGCGACCGCCACCACCAGCGTGTGCTCGGTATCGGCCAGAGAGGAGCGGATCGTCACCGAGCGGTCCAGCACCGAGCCGAGGTCGACGTCGGGCGGCAGCGCGGCGGACAGCCTGGGCAGCGCGGCCTTGACGCGGTCGACCGCGTCGATGATGTTGGCGCCCGGCGAACGATAGAGGATCACCAGCACGGCGCGCTTGCCGTTGGCCAGGCCCAGGTTGCGCAGGTCCTCGACCGAGTCGATCACGCTGCCCACGTCGGTGAGCCGCACCGCCGCGTTGTTGCGGTAGGCCACCACCAGGTCGCGATACTGCGAGGCCTGCGAGGCCTGGTCGTTGGTATAGAGCTGGTAGCGGTTCGGCCCGACCTCGATCATGCCCTTCGGGCTGTTGGCGTTGGCCGAGGCGAGCGCCGCGCGCACGTCCTCCAGGCCGATGCCGTAATGGAACAGCGCATGCGGCTCGAGCTCGACGCGCACCGCCGGGCTTGCCGCGCCGAACACGTCCACCTCGCCGATCCCCTCGATCTGCGAAAGCGCCTGCTGCAGCACGGTGGAGGCCGCGTCGTAGACGCGCGAGGGCGGCGCGATATCCGAGGTGACCGACAGCACCATGATCGGGGTGTCGGCCAGGTTGACCTTCTGGAAGGTGGGATTGCTCTTGAGGCTGGCGGGCAGGTCGGCGCGCGCCGCGTTGATGGCTGCCTGCACGTCGCGCGCGGCGCCGTTCAGGTCGCGTTCGAGCACGAACTGCAGGCTGATCAGCGCATTGCCGAGCGAGCTGGTCGAGGTCATCTGGGTGACCCCGGCGATCGAGCCCAGGTGCCGCTCCAGCGGGCTGGTCACGCTGGTGGAGACGGTGGCCGGGCTCGCGCCGGGCAGGTTGGCGAACACCGAGATGGTCGGGAAGTCGACGCGCGGCAGCGGCGAGACCGGCAGCTTGACGAAGGCGAACAGGCCCGACAGCGCGATGCCGAGCGCGAGCAGGGTGGTGGCGACCGGCCGGCGGATGAAGAAGCGCGAAAAGTTCATGCGGGCCTGGATTCAGCGCGGCGCGCGAGACGGCACGCGGTTCGACAGGCGGGATGCGCGACGGCGGCGACGCGCTCGGGCGCCGGCAGGACGCGGCCGGCCACGGCGGCACGGCACGCGGCTTCCGGCAAGGCACGGCCGGTCGCGGCGGCAGTGAAGGCAGTGAAGGCACTGAAGGCGGCCGCGCGCATGGCCCCGGCGGCCCTCTGGCCCGTGGCGGCCACGATCAGGCGCGACCGGCGCCGGCCATACATGGCGAGCGGATGCGAGCCGCCCACCGGGAAATGTCGTCTGTGCATGATTCGCCGCGTCTTGTCGTTTCGCATACCGGCGGCCGGCTTCGCATGCGCGCGCCCGGCAACCGTTGCCTCTCGGATGGATCGTGATGCGCGCGGTCACCCACCGCTGGCGCATCCGGCCGCTCGCGCGCCGCCGGCCCGCCGACGGCGCCGGCGGTTCGCGCGGCGCTGGCCTCGCGACGCGCCTGCCGGCGGATCGGGCGTTCGAC
Source organism: Burkholderia sp. SJZ089 (assembly GCF_007828315.1). Taxonomy (NCBI): domain Bacteria; kingdom Pseudomonadati; phylum Pseudomonadota; class Betaproteobacteria; order Burkholderiales; family Burkholderiaceae; genus Burkholderia; species Burkholderia sp. SJZ089. The sequence goes on from NZ_VIUM01000007.1 coordinate 149,704, forward strand.
AGCCGGGCCGCGGAAAGATTCCGGCGGCGCGCGATCCGGTCGGCACGCTGGGAACGGCGGCCGGGTCGGCCACGTCGCTCGCTATTGTAATGATCTGGCGGCGACGGGTTGGTGAATCGACAGGTGTCTTGCAGCGTCTTGCAAGCTCTTTTGTTTTGTTACGGCAGCGCCGCCTCGTGGCGCGCCTCGGGCTCGCGATAATTGGCGAATTTCGACATCTGGCCGATCCCCGGATTGAAACAATTGCAGGGGTCCAGCTCGCGATAGAACTCGGCCAGCGCCGGCTTGGCGCGATACAGGTGGCCGACGTTGTGCTCGGCCGGATATTCGGCGCCGCGCGCGTCGAGCAGGCTCCACATGCGATGCTCCAGATCGAGGCAGTCGCGGCCCTTGCGAACGATGTAGTCCTGATGGAATACGTGGCAGAGGAAATGGCCGTAGTAGAGCTTGATCGAGATCTCGTCGTCGATCTCCCTGGGCAGCGTCTCGACCCAGTCGCGATCGTTGCGGCGCAGCGCGATGTCGAGCGCGACGATGTCCTCCACTTCCTTCGCATGAATCGCGCGATAGCGGACCGCCGCGCCGGCCGCCGCGAAACGGTGCAGGAAGGCCTTGGCGCCCTCTTGCTCGGTGCATTCGAAGAACTCGCCGCCGGCCTTGGCGAAATAGGCGCCCAGGCGCTCGCGCGCGGCTTCCACGCTGCCCGCCGGCACCTTCAGCATCAGGTGGTGCTCGAAGCGCTCGCGATAGGCCTTCATGCGCGCCGGCAGGTGGCTCGGGAACAGGCGACTGGCCGCTTGCAGCAGGCGATCGCTCAGATGCGCGGGCAGCAAGCGCAGCCGAGCGGCGATCGCGTCGAAGCGGCTCTTCAGGCCGAACAGCGCCGGCAGGCGCGAGGTGCCCAGATAGTGGATCGCGAGGAAGGTGTCCTTGCCGTAGGTTTCGGCGATGTCGAAGGCGTCGCGATGCAGGTACTCGCCCGAGATCGGCAGTTGCGGCAGCTCGCGCAGCGCAATGCGGCGGATCTCGCTCAGCTCGGCGGGATCGTTGGTGCCGATATAGAACACCTTCGCGCCCTGCTCGACGGGGAAGGTGTCGAGCCGCACCGCGAACACCATCAGCTTGCCGGCCGAGCCGGAAGCCTCGTGCAGCCGGCGCGGATCGGCGTTGTAGCGGGCCGGCGTATCGGCGTCGATCTCGCGCACTTCCTCGGCGTAATGGTGGTCGGAGGCAGCGCCCGCGTCGTGGCAGATCTCGGCCTCGCTGAAATCGCGGCGCTCGATGCGATCGAGCACCGTGACCGGATCGGTGCCCAGTTCGATGCCGAGATGGTTCACCAGCTGCAGCCGGCCGTCCGCATCGACGCGCGCGAACACCGCCATCTCCGTGTAGGCGGGGCCGCGCTGCACCAGCGCGCCGCCCGAGTTGTTGCAGACGCCGCCGAACACCGAGGCGCCGATGCAACTGGAGCCGATCACCGAATGCGGCTCGCGGCCCAGCGGCTTGAGCGTCTGCTCGAGCTGGTCGAGCGTCGCGCCGGGCAGGCAGACCACCTGGCGGCCCTCGTCGATCAGGTGCACCGTCTTCATGCGCGTGGTGCTGACGATCACGATATCGCGATCGTAATCGTCGCCGTCGGGCGTCGAGCCGCCGGTCAGCCCCGTGTTCGAAGCCTGGGTGATGACGATCACGCCGGCCGCCACGCAGGCTTCCAGCACCTTCCACTGCTCGACCAGCGAGCCGGGCCGCACCACCGCCAGCGCGCGCCCCGAGCCGAAGCGGTAGCCGGTGCGATAGCGGCGCGTGGCGGCCTCGCCGGTCAGCACCTGGCCGCCGCCGACGATGCCGCGCAGCGCCGCCAGCAGCGGCTCGCCGCCTGGCTTGCGCAGGTCCGAACCGGTTACGGGTGCTGCCGTCATGATGTTCTCCGTGTCTGGGAGGCCGTGCGATGCGCCTGGCCGATGAAGGAAAGCTTAGAATCGCCTCCATCATTAGTCCAATATCTCGATAACGCGATTTGGAGACGAAATCGATATGGAATTCCGCCAGCTCCGCTACTTCCTGGCCGTCGCCGAGCACCTGCATTTCACCGAGGCGGCGGCCTCGCTCGGCATCGCGCAGCCGCCGCTGAGCCAGCAGATCCTCAAGCTCGAGCGCGAGATCGGCACGCGCCTGTTCGTGCGCCATCCGCGCCGCGTCGAGCTGACCGAGGCCGGGCGCCTGCTGCACGAGCGCGCGCGGCGCATCGTCGAGGATGCCGAGCGCGCGCTGGTGGAGACGCGCAACGCCGGGCGCGGCGAGACCGGGCGGCTGTCGCTCGGCTTCGCCGGCTCGACGGTGTTCCATCCGGCGATCGCGCTGACCATGCAGCGCTTTCGCCACGCCTACCCGCGCGTGCAGGTGGCCTGCGAGGAGAGCAATAGCGTGGCGCTGCTGGAGAAGGTGGCGGCGGGCCGGATCGACGCCGCGATGGTGCGCATGCCGCTGCAATGCGGCGAGCTGATCGTCGAGCCGCTGGCCGACGAGGAGATGATCGCGGTGCTGCCGAACGGGCACCGGCTGGGGCGCCGCAAGCGCGTCGCGCTGGCCGACCTGGCCGCCGATCCGCTGATCATCTTTCCGCGCGGGATCGGCCCGAATCTCTACGACTCGATCCTCGGCGCGTGCCACGCTGCGGGATTCTCGCCGGCGATCAGCATGGAATCGCCGCAGATCTCGTCGGCCGGCAATCTCGTGTCGGCGGGCTTCGGGGTGGCGGTGGTGCCGGCCTCGATGCGGCAGGTGCAGGTGGACGGCGTGAGCTTCCACGCGCTGCAGGGGCGGCCGCTGGCCACCGGCATCGCGCTGATCCATCGGCCCCGCGAGGCGTCGCCGACGGTGCGCAATTTCGTGAAGATATTGCGGCGTTATCGGCTTGCCGCGCGCGACGCCGCGGACGAAGCATGAAAACCCGGCTCAGCGCGCCGCGTCGACCACCGCCTGCGGCACGGCGCGGAAGCTGATCGCGAGCCGGTTGTAGGCATTCATCAGACCGATCGCGATGCTCAGGTCCGACAGCTCCTGCTCGCCGAACACGGCGCGCGCCGCCTCGAACGCGGCGTCGGGCACGCCCGTTTCCGATACCCGGGTGACGCTCTCTGCCCAGGCCAGCGCCGCGCGCTCGCGCTCGTCGAACAGCGCGCCGGCCTCTTGCCACACCGGCACCAGCACCACGCGTTCGAGCTTGTCGCCCTTCCTCAGCAGGTCTCGCGTGTGCATGTCGATGCAGTAGGCACAGCCGTTGATCTGGCTGACGCGCAGGTAGACGAGGTCGACCAGGCGCTCCTCCAGCCCGCATTGAAGAATGTGCGCGTACACGCCGCCGAGGGCCTTGGTGCCGGCCGGGGAGGCCTTGCGGTAATCGAGACGTTGAGACATTCGAGACTCCTATCGATCGTTGATGGTGAGGGGGGCATCGCCGCTGTCGACCACGAACACGGCCAGCAGCTTGGCCGGCTCGCTCGCGCTGGCGTTGCGGCTGACCTGGTGGTGGGCGCCGGGCATTTCGTAGAAGGATTCGCCGGGGCCGTAGACGCGTTCGGGCTGGCCGTCGATCTGGCTCCTGACATGGCCCGATAAGACATAGGCATAGATGAAGGCCGAATGCGCGTGATGATGCGGGCGCGAGGCGCCACCGGGCGGGTAGTCGACCTCGACCGCCATCAGCGACTTGCCGGGCAGGTTCGGCAGCGCGTGCGAGAAATTCGGCTTGACGGTTTCAGCGGGCGCGCCGGCGGCCGTGCCGCTTTCGGCGGTGGTGGTGGTGGCGGCGCCGGCAGGGCCGGCCAGCGCGGCGCCCAGGGCCAGCAGCGTGGATATCAGGATGGGGGTGGTTTTCACTGGGTTCTCCTTGAACTCGGGGCCCATTCTGCGGCTGGCGAGGGTCAAGAAAAAGAACCAAAAATGCACTATTCGACTGTACCGTCCCGAGCCTTCCCGGCGCCCGATTGCTGAGCGCCGCGCACCAGTGTGCTGCCGCGCGGGCCATGTTCGTACACCGCCCCGCTTCGCCAGAATGCGCCTCGACATCCCCGAACGATCCGCATCCGACACGGAGCCCCCATGAGCACACGAATCCCCCGCCGACAATGGCTGAAAGGCGCCTCGGGCCTGCTGGCCGCCGCGAGCCTGGGCCGGTTGGCCAACCGCGAGGCGCGCGCCGCCGAAGCGAGCGCCGCCGCGCCGCTCGACATCCGCTCGCTGGGCGCCTCGCCGCGCGCGGCGCTCGACGCCTGCCTGCAAAAAGCCGTCGACGACGGCACGCTCAAGAGCGTGGTGGCGATGGCCGCCACCGAGCGCGGGCTCGCCTACCAGGGCGCGCGCGGCCCGGCCAACGCGGCCGGCGAGCCGATCGGCCCCGATACGGTGTTCTGGATGCTGTCGATGACCAAGGCGATCACCGCCACCGCCTGCATGCAGTTGATCGAGCAGGGCCGGCTCGCGCTCGACCAGCCCGCCGCCGAGATCCTGCCGCAACTGAAGGCGCCCCAGGTGCTGGAGGGCTTCGACGCGGCCGGCCAGCCCAGGCTGCGCCCGGCGCGCCGCGCGATCACGGTGCGCCACCTGCTCACGCATACCTCGGGCTACACCTACAGCATCTGGAGCGAGGCGCTGGGCCGCTACGAACAGGTCACGGGCATGCCCGACATCGGCTACTCGCTGAACGGCGCCTTCGCGGCCCCGCTCGAATTCGAGCCGGGCGAGCGCTGGCAATACGGCATCGGCATGGATTGGGTGGGCAAGCTGGTGGAGGCGGTGACCGACCAGTCGCTGGAGGTGGCGTTCCGCGAACGGATCTTCGCGCCGCTCGGCATGCGCGATACGGGCTTCCTGATCGGCAGCGCGCAGAAGCGCCGCGTCGCCACGCTGCATCGGCGCCAGGCCGATGGCTCGCTGAGGCCGGAACCCTTCGAGACCAACCAGCGGCCCGAGTTCTTCATGGGCGGCGGCGGGCTGTTCAGCACCCCGCGCGACTACCTCGCCTTCCTGCAGATGCTGCTGAACGGCGGCGCCTGGCGCGGCGAGCGGCTGCTGCGGCCCGACACCGTGGCGAGCATGTTCCGCAACCAGCTCGGCGATCTTCAGGTCCGCGAAATGAAGACGGCCCAGCCGGCCTGGTCGAACAGCTTCGACCAGTTCCCCGGCGCGACGCACAAGTGGGGGCTGTCCTTCGATCTCAACAGCGAGCCGGGGCCGCACGGGCGCGGCGCCGGCTCGGGTAGCTGGGCCGGGCTGCTGAACACCTACTTCTGGATCGATCCCGTCAAGCGCGTGACGGGGGCGCTGTTCACGCAGATGCTGCCGTTCTACGACGCGCGCGTGGTCGATCTCTACGGGCGCTTCGAGCGCGGGCTCTACGACGGGCTGGGCCGCGCCTGAGCCGCGCCGCTCGCGCGAGACAGTGGCGGCGGCCGTGGCTCGGGCAGCGGCATCCTCGAAGCCCGATCCGCCTATGTCACCCGAGCCGCGTGCGTCGCTCAGGTCCCATTCGCGCCGCCGTTCGCGACGGGCCGCCCGCGCGACAGCCCCTCGGAGAATACCTTCAGCGCTTCGAGCAAGGGCATCAGCGCCTGCCACAGCGCCTCGTCGTGCAGCAGCCGATACGCGCCCGCCACGCCGGGCGCCGTGTCGTGATGCGCGGCCGGCTGCCAGCTCGTGACATGCCGGATCGCATCGCCGGCGGCCAGCGCGGTGCGCTCCAGTTGCTCGGGCGGGATGCGCGACAGGGCGGTCAGCAGCACGATCAGGTTCTGCATGCCGTTCTGCACCACCGGCTGGTCGAGGCCGGACAGCATGCCGGCGACATGGCTATTCGTATCGACGAAGTCGTGCGCGACGCGCAGGAAGCCATGCTGGTGAAGGCTGTCGAGCAGGTGGCCGAGCGCATCGTGCGCGGCCGGCCGGGCGGCCGGGGAAGAGGAATCGGGATTGGCGGGATCGGCCATCGTTGCATCTCCGCAGGTAGGCCGCCTCGCATGGCGAGCGCGGCGCACGGGTGGGCGGCGACGTCAGGGCCGGTGGCTGGAAAGACCGAGAAACACTGCATGCCGGGCCGCGGACGCCGATCGACCTCGCATCCTCGCATGGGGCCGTGGCGCAATGCAGGGGCGCCGAATGCGGCTCGCGCCGACGCACCCGCACGCGAGGCCGGGCTCGCCTGACACGAAGCATCGCGCGTGCCCGCGAGCGCGAAGCTGGTTTGCCGGATTCGGATTCGTTTCATGCCCGATTACACGGCAAGAACCGGAGCGCGGCTATCGCCACGAGCAGGACAAGTTCGGCGTGGCCGGGCTGACGGCCCTGCCTGCCGAGACGGTGCTCGCGCCGCGCGTGGCCGAATGCCCGGTGCAACTGGAAGCCGTGCTGGAGGACGAGCACGCCTACGACGCCGAAGGCCCGATGTCCGGTTTCATCGCGATCCTGGCAGCGCGCATCACGCGCGTGCACGTGGACCGCGCGATCCTGATGGACGGCCACCCGAACCGCATCGATCCCGACAAGCGGCGCCCGCTGATCATGAGCTTCCTGGAGTATTACGGGCTCGGGCCGAAGCTGCATCCCTCGCGGCTCGGCGGGATTCCCGAGGAGCTGTATCGCACGCCGGACTTCGAGCGCGCGGTCGAGGCCTGAGCGGGCGAGCGGCGCGTGCCGGCGCCGATGCGCATCGCGTTGGCGCGCGGGCGCCGATCGCCTGGCGCCTCGCGCGGCCTTGTCGGCTCAGGCCGACGTCTCGCGCGGAAACGTCAGCACGAAGCGCGTGCCGCCGGCATCGCTTTCGGCATACGCGGTGCCGCCATGCAGCTCCATCACCGAACGCACGATCGCCAGGCCCAGCCCGGCCACGCCGCCGGTGCCGGGCGCCTGGCGGCTGCGTGCCGGATCGGCGCGATAGAAGCGGTCGAAGATGCGCTCCAGCAGCTCCGGTGCGATCGGCTCGCCGGGGTTGGTCACGCTGATGGTCAGCGCCTCGGCGCTCTCGCGCGCGGCCAGCCGGATCTCGCCGCCGCGCGGCGTGTAGCGCAGCGCATTGGCCAGCAGGTTGCCGATCGCGCGGCGGAACAGCTCCAGCTCGGCGCTCAGCCGCCCGCCGCCCTCCACCCGCAGTTGCAGGCCGGCCTCGTCGGCGAGCCCCTCGAAATAACCGGCGATGCGCAGCAGTTCCTCGCGCACCTCGAAGTCGCGCCGATGCGTGACGAAGCCGGGATGCTCGGCGCGCGCGAGGAACAGCACGTTCTCGATCATGCGCGACAGGCGCTCGTATTCCTCCAGGTTCGATTCCAGCAGCGCCTCGTATTCGGCCGCCGTGCGCGGCCGGCCGAGCGCCACCTCGGTGGCGCCGCGCATGTTGTTGAGCGGCGTGCGCAGGTCGTGAGCCAGGTCGGCGCTGAACTGCGAGAGCTGGCGAAAGCCCCGTTGCAGGCGCGCCAGCATCGCGTTGACGGCCTCGACCAGCGGCGCCAGCTCGCGCGGCACGCGCCCCGCGTCGAGCCGCGTGTCGAGCCGGTCGACCGTGATGCGGCCGGTATCGGCCACCACCCCGCGCAACGGCCGCAGCGACAGGCGGATCAGGGCATAACCGACCAGCATCGAGAGCGCCGCGCCCACGCCGCCGGCCAGCCACAGCGTGTCGCGATAGCGGTCCAGCAGCGCGCGGCCGTCGCGCAGGTTGCGGGCGAGCATCAGCGCCACGCGCGTGCCGTCGCGCAGCCGCGCGTCGACCACCATGCCGTGCACCGGCATCCCGCCGCGCGTGGCCCAGGCGACGATCTGCTTGCCGACGATGCGCGCGGCCGGGTCCACATGCGGGGTGCCGCGCGGCACGATCGCGGCCAGCCCAAGCGTGTCGAGGCCGGCGCCGGCCCCTGCCTCGGCGCGGCTCGCCGCCTTCGGCGCGAGCTCGTCCTCGCCAGCGTCCGGGTCGCGCATATCGGCGCGCGGCGTGGCAATGGCCGCATCGCCCGGCAGGGTGATCGCGAGATTGCGCGAGGCCAGCAGCCGTCCGTCCTCGGCGGCGGCCGCGAAGGACAGCGCGTTGTTGCCGAACACCACGCTGCTCAGCCGCTCGGCATGCGCGCGCACGTCCTCGGCCGAGGCCAGCTCCTCGGCCAGGCGCCGCGCATGGCGCGCGGCCAGCACCACGTCGAGGTCGCTCTGCTCGCTGACCTGCCGGTCCAGTTGCAGGTACACGTAGCTGCCGACCAGCGCGAACACGGCCAGCGTCATCGCGCCGAAGGCGACGGCGAGCGCGGCCGTCAGCGAACGCGCGCGCATCAGGGCGCCTCGTCCTTCAGTTCGAGCACGTAGCCGACGCCGCGCACGGTATGGACCAGCTTGACGGGAAAGTCATCGTCGATCTTCACGCGCAGCCGGCGGATCGCCACGTCCACCACGTTGGTATCGCTGTCGAAGTTCATGTCCCAGACATAGGAGGCGATCTGCGTGCGGCTCAGCACCTCGCCCTGGCGACGCGCGAGCAGGTGCAGCAGCGCGAACTCGCGCGGCGTCAGCTCGATGCGGGTCGCGCCGCGCCGCACGCGGCGGCGCAGCACGTCGATCTCCAGGTCGCCGATCGCGATCCATTCCGATTCGCGCGGCGGCCCGCGGCGCGCCAGGGTGCGCACCCGGGCCAGCAGCTCGACGAAGGCGAAGGGCTTGACGAGGTAGTCGTCGGCACCGAGTTCGAGCCCGCGCACGCGGTCCTCGACATCGTCGCGCGCGGTCAGGAACAGCACCGGCGTGGCCTTGCTCGCGCGCAGCCGCTGCAGCACCGCCCAGCCGTCGAGCACGGGCAGCATCACGTCGAGCACGATCACGTCGTAGGGCTCCTCCTCGGCGAGCAGCAGCCCGTCGGCGCCGTCGGTCGCCAGGTCCACGCTCATGCCCGATTCCTCGAGCCCCTTCTTCAGATAGGCGCCCGTCTTCGGCTCGTCTTCGACTACCAGGATTCGCACCGCGCGCTCCCACCAGGTTGATACGCGCCGATGGTACCGGGATTCGCGCCGTTCGTGCCGGCCACGCGCGCGGATGACGAAAATGTAATCGGCGCGGGCCGGCAGCGCCCCGTGCGAGCGGCCCGGCGCGGCACAGATGACAAATCGGTAATGAACGCGTCAGCATCGCGCGACGCCCGCGCGGCCAGAATCGCCTTCATCGCCCCGCCGTCTCCCCACGACGCCGCGGCCGCCTCGCCCATGGTGGGCGGGCAAGGAGCCCATGATGCGATTCCCGATCCGGGCGGCACGCGCCGCCTCGCTGCTGGCGGCCTGCCTGGCCTGCTATTCGCAGGCCGGCCATGCGCAAACGAGCCGCGCCCAGGTGCGGGCCGAGCTGGTGCGCATCGAGCAGGCCGGCTTCGATCCGCTGCGCGAGCCGCTCGAATTCCCGGCCGACATCCAGGCCGCCGAAGCGCGGCTGGCGGCCGGCGGTGCCTCGGCCCTCGCCGCGGCGCCGGTCCCGACGAGCCCCGCTGTCGGCGAGGCCGCCACGATGCGCCACGTGACGAGCGTGGCAAGCACGATACACGGCGGTTCGATCGCCGACGGCCCAACCCTCTCCCGCTGAACGCCGCGCCATGCCCACTTCACGCTTTCCGTTCAAGACCGTCTGCCTGACGCTGGCGGCCACCGCACTCGCCGGCGCGGCCGGCGCGCTAGGCCTGATCTATTCCGGCTACTACGACGTCTCCGCCATCCCGCCTCATAACCCGCTGGTCGCCTGGGCGCTTCACAGCACCTACGAACACTCGCTGCACCGCCATGCGCAAGGCATCGTCGCCCCGCCCGACCTGATGAGCGAGGCGAACCTGGCCGCCGGCGCGCGGCGCTACGCGGCCACCTGCGTGGCCTGCCACGGCGCGCCGGGGCAGCCGCCCGGGCCGATCGCGCAAGGCATTCTGCCGGCCGCGCCGCTGCTGCTGGCCGCCACGCGCCGCAACAAGCCGCCCCTGATGTTCTGGACCATCCGCAACGGCGTGCGCATGACGGCCATGCCGGCCTTCGGCAAGAGCTTCGACGACCATGAAATCTGGCAGCTGGCCGCTTTTCTGAGCCATGCGCGCGGCATCTCCGCCGGCGATTACGCGAAGCTGGTGGCGGCGGGCGGCCCGCCCGCGCCGGCCGCCGGGCCCTGAGCCGCGCCTCAGAACACCGTGCGCAGGCTCAGGCTCGCCCCGAAGTTGTTGGCCTTGCCGGCGAAGTTCAGCGGCCCGTTCGGATCGTCGACCGAGGCACCGGACAGATGGCTGTGGTCCACCTCGAGATAGACGTCGGTGCGCTTGCTGAGCAGGTAGTCGACGATGCCGTAGACGGTCTGCGTCGTGCCGCTGCGGCCGGGCGAGACATTGTTCGCGTGATCGTAGGCATAGGAGCCGATCACGCGCCATTGCGGCGCGAGCTGCCAGGACGCGCCGACCCGCACGAACACGTCGTCGCGCGCGCTGCCCTGCGGGCCCGACGCGGTGGTGGCATTGCCGACGATGCTGGTATTGGCCAGCGGCCCGCCGCTATTGGCCGCCGCCACGTTGAAACCGGCGTCGCGGCGCGCGTCGATGCCGTACAGGTAGAGCGCGAGCGGCCCCCAGGCATAGGTGCCGCCGAGCGAGCCGACCACCAGCTTGTGGCCGCCGCCGTCCTTCGACTGCGCGCCGGCGATGCCGAGCTTGCCGCCGCCAAAGCGATAGATCAGCGAGGCGGTGCTGGTGCTGCCCGACACGGCGCTGCCGGGCTGGCCGCCGAAGGCATGCTGCACCTGCAGCGTGACCGGCCCCAGGTCCTTCTCGTATTGCAGCGTGTTGTCGAAGCGGATGCCCACCAGGAACAGCGACCAGTCGGTCGCGTTGATGTTGCCGCCGCCGATCGGGTCGAAGTTGAAGGCATAGAAGTTGTAGATGCCGCCATACTGGCGCCCGAGCTTGACGGTGCCGAAGCGATCGCTCTGCAGGCCGACCCAGGCGAAGCGCCCGAACAGCTGCCCTTGCTGGTCGGACTTGCCGTTGGCGATATTGAAGCCCGATTCGAGCTGGAAGATCGCGCGCGTGCCGCCGCCCAGTTCCTCCACGCCCTTCAGGCCGAAGCGGTTGCCGTTGACGGCGCCTTCGTTGATGCCGACCGTATTGCCGGCGGCCGAGCTCTGGAAGCGTATCGCCTCGTCGATCAGGCCATAGAGGGTGACGCTCGATTGCGCATGCGCGAGCCCGCAGGCGAGCGCCAGCCCGATACCGATACCGATATCGCCGATGATCTTCTTCATTCGTTTTCCTGATTGATTTCGATTCGCCAGGCCGCGCGCGTCGATCTTCCCCGCGGCTTTCGCCAACCGGCGGCGCATCGCGCGAGGCCATGCGCCGCCGGCAACCCCTGCTCGGTGTCGAACGCGCGCCGTGGCTCGCAGTCTGCGATGCACGGCTTGCGCGGCAACGATCTCCGGGCAGGGCTGATTCTGTTATGGCCGATTCGGCAGGTCGAACTTGAAAATTAAATCGCGCGCATAAGGATTTCGAATACCAAGGGCGCGGTGCGCGACGGGCGAACGCAGGCGCGCGACACCACCACGGCCTCGCGCGCGGAAGACGCGAAAAGAAGGGAAACGCCGCCTAGACGATGATGCGCGCGGCATCCTCGCCGAGCCGCGCGCCGTACTTGCGCACGGTCTCCACGGCGATCTCGACCAGCCGCTCGGTCCATTCGGAGCCGGTGCGCCAGGCGATCACGAAGGGCAGCGGCGGCGGCACCTCGATGCCGTCGAGCCGGCGCAGCGTGCCCTTCTCGAGCGGCACCGGCACCAGCGCGGGCGGCATCGCGGCCACCCCGAAGCCGGCCTGGGTGAGCTGGATCATCGCGGCCACCGAGTTCACGCAGCTCACGCGCGCCTCGCCGATGCCGTAGGACTGCATCAGCCGCAGCAGGTCCTGGTGCGGGCGCGAGTGGCGCGAATAGGTGATCAGCCGCTCGACGCCGAGCCGGCGCAGCGCCGAGGTGGGCGTGTCCTCGGGCTGCAGGCCCATCACGCGCGAGTTGGCCGCCGCGATCCACACCACCGACAGCTCCAGCACCTCGATGCTGCGGATCGTCTCGTCGCGCAGCATGTCGGTCTGGATCACCATGTCGAGCATGCCGCGCCGCAACTGCTCGTTGAGGTTGAGCGCGGTATCCGAGGTCACCTCGATATCGAGGTTCGGGTAATGCGCCATCACGTCGGCAACGAAATCGACGAACCAGGAATGGATCGCGCTGTCCATCGCGCCGATCCGGATCGTGCCGTAGGCGAACTTCTCGCCCTGCAGCGATTCGTAGAGCTGGGTCATCGACTGGCTGACCTGCTCGGCGTGGCGCAGCACGCGCTCGCCCTCGCGCGTGAGCGTCACGCCCTTGGGGTCGCGCTTGAGCAGCTTGGCGCCCAGTTCCTGCTCGAGCACCGAGATGCGGCTCGAGATGGCGGCCTGCGTCGAATGCAGCTTTTCCGCCGCGAGGCTGAAACTGCGCAGCTTCGCGACCCAGATGAAGGTCTCGAGGAACTTCAGGTTCACGTACGTCTCCTTCGCTGCCGGCGGCGCGGTGGGGTGCGCCGCCGGGTCCGTCCCAGCATATACCTCGGAAAAAACCCGCTGAACAGCGGCAACATCCCCACCCGCCGCGCTTCACTCGATCGCCTGCGCGATCGCGGCGATCAGATTGCCCCCTGCACGACGATCGTGTCGCGATAGGACTCGAACATCGCGTCGCTCAGCTTCGCGTCGTCGCCGGTCGTGAAATGCGTCATGACCGGCGTCGCCGGCCAAGCGGCCAGATCATGGGAAACGCGCCCGCTCGTCGGACTCGACGACGGGCGCCAGGAGAGGAAAGAGGATTGAGCGACGCGCGGCGCTTACATCAGCAAATACAGCAGGAAGACATTGACCACCAGCAGGCACAGCGCGGTCGGCGCCTGGGCGCGGATCACGCCGTACTTGTCGCGCAGTTCGAGCAGCGCGGCCGGCACGATGTTGAAGTTGGCGGCCATCGGCGTGAGCAGGGTGCCGCAATAGCCCGAGAACATGCCGATCGCGGCCAGCGGCGCCGGGTTGGCATGGAACACGCCGATCAGCACCGGCACGCCGATGCCGCCCGTCATCACCGGGAAGGCCGCGAAGCCGTTGCCCATGATCGCCGCGAACAGCGCCATGCCGATGCAGTACACGGCCACCGCCAGGAAGCGCGCGTCGAGGCTGATATAGGCGGTGCTCAGGTGCGCGATGGCCTTGCCCACGCCGGCATCGGCGAACACCAGGCCCAGCATGCCGAGCATCTGCGGCAGCACCACCGCCCACGACACCGCGTCGATCAGCCGGCGCGCCTCCAGCACGCCCTGCTTCGGACCATCGCCGGTGAGCCGGCAGGCGAAGCCGAAGGCGATCACGCAGCCGATCCCGAACGAGACCAGGGTCGCGTTCTTCGGGTCGATCAGCGCGGTGCCGCCGAACACCAGGTGCGGCGCCAGCAGGGTGCCGATCACGGTCACCAGCGGAATCGTCAGGGCCGGCAGGAACAGGCGGTTGCCCAGGCGCAGCGCGCTCGCGCGCCGCGTCGCCTCGTCGGGCACCTTGGGTTTGGCGCCCACCACGCCGCCGAAGCCGGCCACCAGCGCCATCGCCACCACCAGCGCGCCGACCACCTCGGGCGGCAGCCGGTCGCCGGCCAGGAACACGATGCCGTAGACGATCCAGAAAGCGCCGGCCAGGAAGCGCCTGGGATGCGCGCGATCGCTGACGATCACGCCGCCGATCACGATCAGCAGCAGGCCCAGCAGCCAGAAGAACCAGTCGAGCGTGACGATCATGCCTGTTCTCCCTGCGCGCGCGCCTCATCGTTCGACGCCTGGGCCGAGGCGGGCAAGGCCGCGGCCTCGCGCGCCAGCCAGCCGTCGAGGCGCCAGAGCCGGAAGCCGTGGATCAGGAAGGCCGAGATCGCGGTCGGGATGCCGTACAGCGCGACGTGCATCGGCTCGACGATCACGCCCGCCTCCTTCAGGAAGGTGACCATCAGCACGATCGCGCCGAAGGCCACGAACACGTCCTCGCCGAAGAACAGGCCGATGTTGTCGGCCGAGGCCGCGAAGGCGCGCAGCCGCTCGCGCACCGCCTCGCCGAAGCGGCCGAAGCGCGATTGCGCGGCGCCTTCGGCCATCGGCGCGACCAGCGGGCGGACCATCTGCGGATGGCCGCCGAGCCCGGTCAGGCCCACCGCGGCGGTCAGCTCGCGCACCAGCAGGTAGGCCACCAGCAGGCGCCCCGGCGTGGCCGCGCGGATGTTGCCGATCCAGATCTGGGCCCGCTCGCGCAGGCCGTGCCGCTCCAGCAGGCCGATCACCGCCAGCGGCAGCAGGGTGATCAGTGCGATCACACGGGTCTTGACGAAACCCGCGCCGATCGCGGCCAGCACGTGCTGGAGCGGGAAATGCGCGGCCAGGCCGGTGACGATCGCCGCCACCATCACGATCAGCATCGGGTTGAAACGCAGGACGAAGCCCGCCACGATCAGCACGACGCCGATCAGCGGGTACAGGTTCACGGTTGACTGCATGGAAGGATCTCCTGTTGCCGGGAAAGAGAACGGCCCCGCCGCGCGGGCGGGACCGCCTTGCCTGCGCGCGTGCGCCGCCTGAGCCGCGGCTGCCGTGCGCCTGTTGGTTTGTCGCTGTTCACGTCCGCCGTCATGCCGAAGCCGGGCGGCCATAACCGCCGCCGCCCGGCGTCTCGATCACGAACACGTCGCCCGCGTGGACGGTGGTCGTGTGGGTCGCGCCGAACTGCTCGACGGCGCCGCCGGCCCGCTCGATCCAGTTGCGCCCGACGCTGCCGGGCGCCCCGCCCGCCAGCCCGAACGGCGGCACGCGGCGGCGGTTGGCGAGGATGTTGGCGCTCAGGCTGCGCAGGAAGCGGATGCGCCGCACCGCGCCGTCGCCGCCCGCCTGCCGCCCCGCGCCGCCGCTGCCGACGCGGATCGCGTGCTGCTCGACCAGCACCGGGAAGCGCCACTCGATCACCTCCGGGTCGGTCATCCGCGAATTCGTCATGTGCGTCTGTACCGCCGAGGTGCCCGGATGCGTGCCGCCCGCGCCCGAACCGCCGGCGATGGTCTCGTAGTACTGCTGGGCATCGTCGCCGAACGTGAAGTTGTTCATCGTACCCTGAGAACCCGCCAGCACCGCAAGCGCGCCATAAAGCGCGTCGGTCACCGATTGCGAGACCTCGACATTGCCGGCCACCACCGCGGCCGGGTAGGCCGGGTTGAGCATCGAGCCGTGCGGGATCACGATCTCGATGGGCCGCAGCACACCCTCGTTCATCGGGATCGCGTCGGTCAGCAAGGTGCGGAACACGTAGAGCACGGCCGCCTTGCAGATCGAGCGCGGCGCGTTGAAGTTGCTGCCGCGCTGCGCGCTGGTGCCGGTGAAGTCGACGCGCGCGGCACGCCGTTCGCGGTCGATCGTGACGCGCACGCGGATCACCGCGCCGTCGTCCATCTCGTAGGCGAACTCGCCGTCCGACAGGGACAGCAGCGCGGCGCGCACCGCCTCCTCGGCATTGGCCTGCACGTGGCCCATGTAGGCCAGCACCACCTCGGCGCCGTAGCGCCCCGCCACCCGCAGCAGCTCGCTCGCGCCGCATTCGCAGGCGGCGATCTGGGCGGTCAGGTCGGCGATGTTCTGGTCGATGTTGCGGCTCGGCCAGGGGCCGGCGGCGAACAGCGCGCGCACCTCGTCCTCCAGGAAGCGGCCCGCCGCGACGATGCGCACGTTGTCGAGCAGCACGCCCTCTTCCTCGATGGTGGTGCTGTCGGGCGGCATCGAGCCCGGCGTGATGCCGCCGACGTCGCCGTGGTGGCCGCGCGCGGCCACGTAGAACAGCAGCTCGCCCGCCGCGCCGTGCACCGGCATCACCACCGTGATGTCGGGCAGGTGGGTACCGCCGTTGTAGGGCACGTTGAGCATGAACACGTCGCCGCGCCCGAGGCTCGCGCCGTGCTCGCGGATCACGCTCTGCACGCTGTCGCTCATCGAGCCCAGATGCACGGGGATATGCGGCGCGTTCGCGATCAGCCCGCCCTCGCGATCGAAGATCGCGCAGGAGAAGTCGAGCCGCTCCTTCATGTTGACCGAGTACGAGGTCTTCTCCAGCGTCACGCCCATCTGCTGCGCGATCGACATGAACAGGTTGTTGAAGATCTCCAGGTGCACCGGGTCGCGCGCGGTGGTGATCGCGTGCGCCGCGCCGGCCGCCTCGACGCGGTCCAGGCGCAGCGTGCCGTCCTCCAGCACGCAGGCGGTCCAGCCCTCGGCCAGCACGATGGTCGAGATTTCCTCGGTGATCAGCGCGGGGCCGGCCAGGCTCGCGCCGATCGCGAGATCGCGACGCGCATGCAGCGGCACCGTCAGCGCGCGGGCGCCGGCGAACAGGCTGGCCTCGCTGCCGGCCGCGGCCGCCGGGTTGGCGTTGCGCGGCGCGGCGCCGTGCAGGGTGGGCGGCTCGCTCAGGCCGATCGCCTCCACCACCACCGATTCGACCACCAGCGGCTTGTCGTGCATCGCGAAGCCGTAGCGCTTGCGGTGCAATGCCTCGAAGGCGGCGGCCATCTCCGGCGCCTCGCCGAACGGCACCTCCAGCGTCGAATCGGTATCGCGATACTTGAGGCGCGCCGCGCGGGTGGCCCGCAGCGCCTCGCGCGGCACGCGCTGCGCCAGGATCGCCTCGAGCGCCTCGCCCTCGAGCCGCGCGAACACGGCCGCCAGCGCGGCGGGCGTGCCGGCCTCGAGCGGCGCCTCGACGGCATGCTCGCGCAGCACGCGCAGGTCGGCCAGGCCCATGCCGAAGGCCGACAGCACGCCCGCGAACGGATGCAGCACGATGCGCCGCATGCCGAGCTGGTCGGCCACCGCGCAGGCGTGCTGGCCGCCCGCGCCGCCGAAGGCGCACAGCGCGTAGTCGGCCAGGTCGTGGCCGCGCTCGACCGAGATGGTCTTGATGGCCTGCGCCATGTTGTCGACGGCCACCGCCAGGAAACCTTCGGCCACCGCCTCGCCGCTCATCGCGCGGCCGGTCTCGCGCTCGATGCGGCGCGCCAGTTCGGCAAATTTGGCGCGCACGATCGTCACGTCGAGCGGCAGGTCGCCCCGGCTGCCGAACACATGCGGGAAATGCGCCGGCTGCACGCGGCCCAGCATCACGTTGCAGTCGGTCACGGTCAGCGGGCCGCCGTTGCGATACGAGGCCGGGCCCGGATAGGCGCCGGCCGATTCGGGGCCGACCTTGAAGCGGCCGTGCTCGAAGCTGCAGATCGAGCCGCCGCCGGCCGCCACGGTGTGGATGTCCATCATCGGCGCGCGCACGCGCACGCCGGCCACGCGCGTCTCGAACACGCGCTCGTAGGCGCCGTCGTAATGCGCCACGTCGGTGGAGGTGCCGCCCATGTCGAAGCCGATCACGCGGCGCTCGCCGGCCGCCTCGCTGGTGCGCACCGCGCCGACGATGCCGCCGGCCGGCCCCGACAGGATCGCGTCCTTGCCCTGGAAGCGCGCGGCGTCCACCAGCCCGCCGCTGGACTGCATGAACATCAGGCGCACCTCGCCGGTGTGCTCGGTGACGCGGTTCACGTAGTCGCGCAGCACCGGCGACAGGTAGGCGTCCACCACCGTGGTATCGCCGCGCCCGACCAGCTTCATCAGCGGGCTGACCTGGTGGCTCACCGAGATCTGCGCGAAGCCGCATTCGCGGGCCAGCTCGGCCACCCGCAGCTCGTGGGCCGGGAACCGGTAACCGTGCATCAGCACGATCGCGATCGCCTCGATGCCGGCCTCGCGCGCCGAGCGCAGCGCGCGGCGCGCGGCGTCCTCGTCGAGCGCGCGCAGCACGCGGCCCTGCGCGTCGACGCGCTCCTCGATCTCGGCCACCCGCTCGTACATCTGCGCCGGCAGCTCGATATGGCGCGCGAAGATGTCGGGGCGCTCCTGGTAGCCGATCCGCAACTGGTCGGCGAATCCGGCCGTGATCGCCAGCAGGGTGCGCGCGCCCTTGCGCTCGAGCAGCGCATTGGTCGCCACCGTGGTGCCCATCTTGATCACCTCGATGCGCTCGCGCGGCAGCGGCTCGCCGGGACCGACGCCGATCAGCTCGCGGATCCCCTGCACCACCGCGTCGCGATAGCGCTCGGGGTTGTCCGACAGCAGCTTGTGGGTGAGCAGCCGGCCGTCGGGCCGGCGCGCGACGATGTCGGTGAAGGTGCCGCCGCGATCGACCCAGAACTGCCAGCGGCCGTCGTCGACGGGCTCGGCTTGCGACGAGGGGACCTGCGCGGATTGCTGCGTGACTTCCATGACTTCATCTCCGAAGGCTGCCGGCCGGCGGGCGCGGCATGCCGTGTTGTGCTGGCCGGATTGTCGGCGCGGCATCGGAAGCGAGTCGATGAAGAAAAATAAATCCGCCGTATAACGAAATGCTATTCGCGGCGATGATCGCGCCCGGACGCGGATCCGCGCCGATCACGAAACGCCCCGGCGCGCGGCGCCTGTACCGACTGGTCCGTCGTCGGGGCCGACCGGTCATACCACCGCGTGGCAGGTTCGCGACACGCCGCGTTGCATGCGAAGCGGGCGCCATCGATTGTCGACAATCGGCATTGCCTCGCTGAACGTCCGTTTTTTACCGCTCGTCTTGAAGCGGCGGAAGGAAGTTTCCATTCCTGTAACAAACGGTGGCCGATCCTGCGCGATGATGGCCTCGCTTGCACCAGTGCCGGTGCGGCCGTGGCTCGGACCCGGTCTCGAACAGTCGACGCGGAGTGTCCATCGCGCGCTGTAATGACTTTGTCATCTCGATGCATCAACCACGGAATTACCGGAAAAATTCACCGGGAAATTCGACTCGTCATTGACGGAGTTTGCTAATGGATTTGATGCAAGCGATACTTAAAAACTTTGCCGTTTGTGCCTGCTAGTTTTGGAGCCGGGTACTCACGCGCCCGGATTTCTTCAGATTTATCGTGCGAGCGCCGTTCATGCCGACTGCCGTTGATTTCCTGCTCGAGCAGAATCTTTCCTCCCAATGGCGTGGTTTCCTGCGCGCGCTGGCCGAGGAATTCGAATCGCAACTGAGCCCCGACGAACTGCGTCACTTAATGTTTCGCGTCGGATGCCGTTATGCGGGGGAGCACGCGCTCGCCCCCTGCGAATCCACCGCCGATCTCGAGCATGCCCTGAACCTGCACTGGGCCTCGGTCCGCTGGGGATACGTGGAATTGTCGGACCAGGGCAGCCACCTGCGCATCGTCCACTGCGGCGCGCCGATCACGGCCTTCGGCAACGGCGCCCTGGCCTGGATGCCGGCCTTCCTGCAAGGCAGCTACCAGACCTGGCTCGACGCGATGGGGGCAAGCCAGCTCACGGTCGTGCAATCGGGCAGCGAGGACGACGGGTTCGCCGTCGAATTCCTGCTGACCTCCGATACGGTCTGACCCCCGCCGCAGCGCGTAGCCCGCCAACAGCCGGGCCGCTCGCGGCCGGCTCACTGGATTCACGAAACACATGAACACCTCGCGCGATGTCAAAGCCCTCTTCGACCGGTTCGGCGGAGATGCAAGCAGTTACCAGGAAATCCGGATGGAGAACGAAGCCCTCGATGCGCGCCGCCGCTGGCCGCTGCTCGGCATGATCGATCCGCGCCAGGCCGAGCTGGCGGCCGCCTCCGGCCAGCCCGACGAGGCGCGCGCGGCGGCATCGCCGGCCGAGGCCGGCGCGCGCGGCAAGGCCGCCACGCAGAATCGCACCCACGCGGTGTTGCGCAGCACCGCCCCGCTGTTCACGCGCTCGCCGCGCCGCGACGTGCCGCCCGCGATCGCGCCGCAGCCGGCGCCCGCCGCGCCCGAAGGTTCGACCTACCGCTTCACGCCGGCGCCCGACGCGGCCGCGATGGCCGCCGAGCCGGCCGAACTCGCCGCGCCGGCTGTCGCACTGGCTGCCGCAGCAGCCGGCGCCGACACCGCCGCGGCCGAGCCCGCCTCGCCCGCCGCCACGCTGCTCGCGCCGCTGCAGGCCTCGCTGGCGCCGCGCGATGCCGTCTCGGTACCGCCCTCGGCGGTGACGCCGGTGGTCGTCGCGCCGGCCGCAACCGCGCCTGCGGGCGCGGGCTTTGCCCCGGCCGCGCCGCCGGCGCCCGCCGCAACCGTGACCGCAACCGCCGCCCCAGCCACGATCCCGACGCCGCCCGCCGCGCCCCCCCCGGCGGCGCCGATGTCGCTGTCGCGCGCGGCGGCCCAGATCGCGCCGCGACTCGCCCTGCCGCGCACGGCCGAACCGCCGCGCCGCGCGATGGCGCGCGGCATCTTCACCGCGCCGATCGGCGCCGCCGCGCGGCTGCCCTCGCACGACCCGCTCGGCCGCGCGCCGGTGCCGCTCCAGCCGGCCCCGGCCCTGAAGAAGCTGGCCGCCGGCGCGCCGGCCCGGCCGGGCCAGCCGCAACGTGCCGGCGCCGCCGAGGCCGACGGCGAACGGCTCGACTCGCTGTTCACGCGCCTGCGCCACGGCGGCAGCGCGCCGGCCCCGGCCGCGCCGAAATCCGCCGCCGAGGCGCCGCGCCGCCCGTGGTTCCTGCGTGGAGCGCCACGCTCATGAAGGTCGTCAGTGTCGTGTCGGCGAAGGGCGGGGTCGGCAAGACCACGCTCGCCGCCAACCTCGCCTCGGTGATCGCCTCGCAGGGCCGCCACGTGGTGGCGATCGACCTCGATCCGCAGAACTCGCTGCGCCTGTACTTCGGCGTGCCGCTCGACAGCGTCGACGGCCTGTCGCGCGCGGGGCTGGCCGGCTCGCTCTGGCAGGGCGCGATGGTCGACGGCGACGACGGCGTGACGGTGCTCGCGTTCGGCGCGCTGGTGGAGCAGGAGCAGCACCTGTTCGAGCGGCGCCTCGACGACGATCCGGGCTGGCTCGCGCGCGGCATCGACGACCTGCGCCTGGGCGAGGACGACATCGTCATCATCGACACCCCGCCCGGCTCCTCGGCCTTCACGCGCGCCGCGCTGACGGCCGCGCATTTCGCGGTCAACGTGGTGTTCGCCGACGCCGCCTCCTACGCGGCGATCCCGCAGATGCAGCGCATGATCGACGCCTACGCGGCCTCGCGGCCAGACTTCATCGGCGAGGGCTACGTGGTCAACCAGATCGACCAGTCGCGCCAGCTCAACAAGGACGTGCTGCGGGTACTGCGCGACATGCTCGGCAAGCACATGTTTCCCGGCGTGATCCACGACGACGAGGGCGTCAGCGAATCGCTGGCCTGCAACACCACCATCGTGCGCTACGACCCGGTCAGCCAGGTCTCGGCCGACCTGCGTGCCTGCGCGGCCTGGCTGCTGGATGCGCTCGGCAGCGACGAGCCCGCCGAGAAAGGAAACGCCGCATGAAATCCACCCGTCACGCCACGGCGCAGGCCGCGCCGCGCGCCGCCGTGTCCGCCCGCCAGCCAGCCAAGCCCGGCAAGCCGCTGCGGCGCGGCGGCTCGCGCCTCGAACGCTTCGTCGACGCGCGCCTGTTCGGCAGCCTGCCGGTGATCGTGCTGCTCTCGCTGTTCTCGGCCGGCGCGCTGTTCTTCGTCTTCACGGTGCCGCTGTCCAACGGCCAGCAACTGATCTTCGCGGCCTGCTGCTTCGCGGCCGCGCTGCTGTTCCGCCGCATCGAAGGCCATTACGCCACCCTGGTGATGATGATGCTGTCGGTGATCGCCACCGGCCGCTATATGGTCTGGCGCCTGACCGAGACCACCTACTGGTCGCATCCGCTCGACGCGGCCTGGGGCCTGCTGCTGGTGGCCGCCGAGGTGTACGCGGCGCTGATCCTGCTGCTCGGCTATTTCCAGACCGCCTGGCCGCTCAAGCGCAAGCCGCGCCCGCTGCCGGCCTCGCGCGCCGACTGGCCCACCGTCGACGTGTTCATCCCCACCTACAACGAGCCGCTGTCGGTGGTGAAGCCCACCATCTACGCCGCGCTCGCGCTCGACTACCCGCCCGAGAAGCTGACCATCCACGTGCTCGACGACGGCCGCCGCCCCGAGTTCAAGGCCTTCTGCGAGGAAGTGGGCGTGAACTGGACGATCCGCGCCCACAACCGCCACGCCAAGGCCGGCAACATCAACGAGGCGCTGAAGATCACCCACGGCGAGTTCTTCGCGGTGTTCGACTGCGATCACATCCCGACCCGCTCGTTCCTGCAGATCTGCCTGGGCTGGTTCCTGCACGACAAGAAGCTGTCGATGCTGCAGACGCCCCACCACTTCTTCTCGGCCGACCCGTTCGAGCGCAATCTCGGCACCTTCCGCAAGGTGCCCAACGAGGGCGAGCTGTTCTACGGGCTGGTGCAGGACGGCAACGACCTGTGGAACGCCACCTTCTTCTGCGGCTCCTGCGCGGTGCTGCGCCGCTCGATGGTGGAGGAGATCGGCGGCATCGCGGTGGAGACCGTCACCGAGGACGCCCACACGGCGCTCAAGCTGCACCGGCTCGGCTACACCACCGCCTACCTGGCGATCCCGATGGCCGCGGGCCTGGCCACCGAGAGCCTGTCCGGCCACATCGGCCAGCGCATCCGCTGGGCGCGCGGCATGACGCAGATCTTCCGCATCGACAATCCGCTGATGGGCCGCGGCCTGTCGCTCGCGCAGCGGATCTGCTACCTGAACGGGATGATGCACTTCTTCTACGGCATCCCGCGCCTGGTGTTCCTGACCGCGCCGCTCTCGTTCCTGTTCTTCGGGGCCCACGTGATCCAGGCCTCGGCGGTGACCATCGCGCTGTTCGCGATGCCCCACATGCTGCACGCCAACGCCACCAACTCTCGCATGCAGAGCCAGTTCCGCCATTCGTTCTGGGCCGAGGTCTACGAATCGGTGCTGGCCTCCTACATCACGCCGCCCACCCTGCTGGCCCTGATCAATCCGAAGCTCGGCAAGTTCAACGTGACGGCCAAGGGCGGCATGATCGAGCAGAAGTATTTCGACTGGGCCATCTCGCGGCCCTACCTGCTGCTGCTGATCCTGAACCTGCTCGGCTTCCTGATCGGCCTCTGGCACATCCACACGCACTGGAGCGTGCGCAGCGAGGTGTACACCACCATCCTCAACCTCGGCTGGACCACCTACAACATGCTGATCCTGGGCGCCAGCGTGGCCGCCGCGGCCGAGCAGAAGCAGGTGCGCGCGGTGCACCGGGTGGCGATGAAGATGCCGGTGATGCTGCGCTTCGGCACCGGCCGCACGCTCGCCTGCGAGACCATCGACTACTCCGAGGGCGGCGTGGGCGTGGCCCTGCCGCAGAACATCTCGGTGCCGCTGCACGAGCGCGTGACGGTCTCGCTGTTCCGCGGCGACGAGGAATACGCGTTCCGCGCGATCGTCAGCTTCTCGGCGCCGGGCCGTGCCGGCCTGCGCTTCGTCGAGATGACCAAGGACCAGGAATTCAATTTCGTGAAGACCACCTTCGCGCGCGCCGACGCGTGGACCGGCTGGGCCGAGGGCAGGAAGCCCGACGCGCCGCTGCGTGCGCTCGGCAGCGTGCTGTCGGCCGGCGCACGCGGCATCTGGAATCTCTTCGAACACCTCTATGCGGACTTGCGCACCTGGAAACGGCGCTCGGGCCGCTGAACCGGATCACGGACTGCGACGGCAGATGAAGAAAGGAATCGCCATGACACGCCCTCGAGCGGGCGAGGGCGGCAGCGCGCGCGTTGCGGCCTCGCATGACGGCGCGCGCGCGCCGCATTGGGGCCGGGACCCGGCCGCGCACGCGGCCGGCCATCGCGCCGACGAGCACGCGCGGGAGCGGGCCGGCAACGCGGCCTGCGCCGCCGCGCAGGACGGGGCAGCGCCCCATATCGCCACCGACGAGCCGAGCGCGCCTGCCGCCCGCGACCGCGGCCGCGCCGGAAATCCCGCGCGGCTGCCGCGCCTGGCCCGCGCCCTGGCCGCCGGGCTCGCCTTCCAGTTGACGCTGGCGCCGTTCGCGAGCGCCCATGCCGCGAGCGCGGGCGCGGCGGCCGATGCAAGCGCCCAGGCCGCATCGGCCGGCGCGGCGGCCACGCCCGGCGGCGGCCACGCCGCGAGCGACGGCGCGCTCTCGGTCGGCTCGGTCGGCGCGCCCAGCGCGGCTCGCCAGTTCGACCCGCGCGCCGGCAGCCAGCCGGCCTTCGCGCCGGTCGCGCCGCCGTTGCCACCGGAGCAGCAGAAGCTGCTCGGCCTGCGAGCGCCGACCACCGCCAACCCCGGCACCCTGGTGCCGGGCGGGCGCCGCCAGACGCTCAGCTTCGCCGATCTCGGCGCGCTCGACCCGCTGCAGTTGCGCGGCACCGACGGCCAGAACGGCGTGCCCTTCTCGGTACGCAACGACGAGGTGGTGACGGCCGCCACCCTGCACCTGATCTACAGCTACTCGCCGGCCCTGCTGCCCGACATGTCGCAGCTCAAGGTGCTGATCAACGGCGAGGTGGCCGCCACCTTGCCGGTGCCGCAGGCGCAGGCCGGCACCACGGTGGCGCGCGACGTGCCGCTCGATCCGCGCTTCATCACCGAGTTCAACCACCTCAACGTCCAGCTGGTGGGCCATTACACGCGGCGCTGCGAGGATCCGGCCAACTCCACGCTGTGGGCCACCGTCAGCAACGCCAGCTCGCTGGACCTCAGCTACGCCTCGCTGCCGGTCAAGCCGGAGCTGGGCGCGCTGCCCGCGCCCTTCTTCGACCGCCGCGACGTGCGCCGCCTCGAGCTGCCCTTCGTGTTCGCCGACAAGCCCGACCCGGCCACGCTGGAGGCGGCCGGCACGCTGGCCTCGTGGTTCGGCTCGCTGGCGGGCTATCGCGGCGCGCTGTTCCCGGCCCAGGTCGGCAGCCTGCCGCTGGCCGGCAACGCGGTGCTGTTCGCGCTGGCCGATTCGCATCCGGCCGGCCTCACGCTGCCCGCCATCAGCGGCCCGACCATCGCGGTGATGGCGCGCGACGACAACGCGCGCGGCTCGCTGCTGCTGGTGCTGGGCCGCAACGGCGACGAACTGAAGACCGCCGCGGCGGCGCTGGCGCTGGGCCAGAATGTGCTGTCGGGCACCAGCACCACCATCACCCAGCTGGTCACGCTCAAGCCGCGCCAGCCCTACGACGCGCCGAACTGGCTGCCGACCTCGCGCCCGGTGCGGCTCGGCGAGCTGGCCGACACGCGCGCGCTGTCGGTGAAGGGCTACGACGCCGGCGCGATCTCGCTGACCATGCGGGTGCCGCCCGACCTGTTCATGTGGAACACCAACGGCGCCTCGCTCGACCTGCGCTACCGCTATTCGGTGCGCCCGCGCCCGGATCGCTCCTCGCTGAACATCAACGTCAACAACCGCTTCGTGCGCTCCCTGCAGATCCCGGCGGTCGACCCCTCGCGCTTCAGCATCGCGCGCTTCCTGGGGCGCCTGGGCGCCGAGTCGGGCGATACCGGCAGCGCGCGCCACATCGTGCAGATCCCGCCGCTGCTGCTGACCCCGCACTCGCAACTGAACCTGCAGTACTACTACGACATCCCGAACACCGGCGACTGCGCGGGCGCGCTGCTGCCGAACGTGGGAGGCACGATCGACCCCGACTCGACCCTCGACCTCTCGCCGTTCCCTCACTACATGGCGCTGCCCGACCTGGCCGCGTTCGCCAACAGCGGCTTCCCGTTCACACGCCTGGCCGATCTCTCGCAGACTGCCGCGATCCTGCCCGACGAAGCCACCCCGGGCGACTACAGCCTGTTCCTGCTGGCCATGGGCCGGATGGGCGAATCGACCGGCTACCCGGTGACCGGCGTGACGGTGGCCGGCCCCGGCCAGGTCGACAGCCTCGCCGACAAGGACCTGCTGATGATCGGCGGCCCGGGGCGCCAGCCGCTGCTGCAGCGCTGGGCCAAGTCGATGCCGTTCTCCAGCGACGGCGAGACCAGCCGCTTCACGCTGTCCGACCTCGGCCCGCGCATCGCCAACTGGTGGCACGGCCCGCACGGCATCGAGCGCACCCCGGCGCGCGCCGACCTCTCGCTGGTCAGCAACGGCGACAGCGCGCTGATCACCGGCTTCGAATCGCCGCTGCGCGCCGGCCGCAGCGTGGTCGCGCTGATCAGCTCGCCGGGCGAATCGGAAGCCGAGATCACCTCGGCCCTGCTCGACGCCGACGTGCTGCCCCAGGTGCAGGGCGCGATGGACGTGGTGCACGGCCGCTCGGTGACGGTCACCACCAACGGCGACAGCTACTACCTCGGCACGCTGCCGCCGTTCGAGTACCTGCGCTGGGCGCTGTCCTCGCATCCGCTGCTGCTGGTGCTCGGCGGCGTGCTCGCGGCGATCGCGATGGCCGCCCTGTTGTATCGAGCGCTGCGCCGTATCGCGGCGCGCCGCCTGCAGGATTGATGCGATGAACCGTTCCGTTCCTCACGGGGGCCTGCGCGCCCTCGCCGCCAAGGCCTCGCTGGCGGCCGCGATGCTGGCCTCGGCCTGCGCCGGCCTGGCGAACGTCATGCCTGCCCACGCCGCCACGGCACGCGCCGCGGCGAACGCCGCGCCGATCGTCGCCGCGCCGCGTTGCGGCGAATGGCCCGCCTATCGCGCCTTCCTCGCGCACATCGTGCAGCCCGACGGCCGCGTGTTCGACGCCAGCACGCCGGCCCAGCAGTCGACCTCGGAAGGCCAGTCCTACGGCCTGTTCTTCGCGCTGGTGGCCAACGATCGCGACAGCTTCGGGCGCATCCTGGCATGGACCCGCGCCAACCTGGCCGGCGGCCACTTCGACGCCAAGGACGCGCGCCTGCCCGCCTGGCTGTGGGGCCGCAGGGCCGACGGCGGCTGGGGCGTGCTCGATCCGAATTCGGCGGCCGATGCCGACCTGTGGATCGCCTACGACCTGCTGGAAGCCGGGCGGCTCTGGCACGTGCCCGACTACAGCGCGCTCGGCGCGGCGCTGGCCGCGCAGATCGCGCGCCGCGAGGTGGTCGAGCTGGCCGGGCTCGGTCCGATGCTGCTGCCGGGCCCGCAAGGCTTCGTCGAGGGCGACGTGACGCGCCTGAATCCGAGCTACCTGCCGCTGCCGGTGCTGCGCGCGCTGGCGGGCGAACTGGGCGGCCCATGGAACGCCATCGCCAGGAACGGCCTGCGGCTGGTGGCCGGCGCCTCGCCGCGCGGCTTCGCGCCCGACTGGGCGGCCTGGCGCGCCGGGCAGGTGGTGGTCGATCCGCGCACGGGCGACCTCGGCAGCTACGACGCGATCCGCACCTACCTGTGGGCCGGCCTCGCGAATCCCGCCGATCCGCTGGCCCGTCCCTGGCTCGACGCGCTGCGCGGGATGGCCGCGCAGGTCGCGCAAAGCGGCGTGCCGCCCGAGAAGGTGGCGGTCGCCACCGGCGTGGGCAGCGGCGAAGGCCCGCTCAGCTACTGGGGCGCGCTCGCGCCGTACTTCGCCGCGCTCGGCGACGCGCGCGGCCTGGCGCTGGCGCGTGCCCGCCTGAGCGCGCTCGATGCCGACGCGCCGGGCCGCGGCCCCGTCTACTACGACCGCGTGCTCGGCCTGTTCGGCGGGGGCGCCGTGGAGGGCCGCTACCGCTTCGACGCGAGCGGCCGACTGCTGCCCGCATGGAGTGAGGCATGTCGATGAAGTTCTTCCTCGCCCCGCGCCGGGCCTCGCTCGCCGCCGCCCTGGCGCTGGCCGGCGCGCTCGCGCTCGGCCACGCGCCGCATGCCCTGGCCGCCGGCTCCGACGCGCTGCAGGCGCTGATCGACCAGGGCAAGTACTGGCAGGCGCATGGCCGCAGCGACCTGGCCGAGCAGGCCTGGAAGAAGGTGCTCGGGATCGACGCGAAGCAGCCCGACGCGCTGCTCGGCATGGGTTTCGTGATGGCCGACCGCAAGGACGGCGGCCAGTCCGCGGCCTATCTGGACCGGCTGCGCCAGGTCGCGCCGAACTATCCCGGCATCGACGAACTGGGCCGGCGGCTGGGCCAGTCCTCGCCGCGCGACCAGACCGTCAACGACGCGCGGCGCCTGGCCCAGTCGGGCCACAGCGCCTCGGCGGTGGAGCAGTACCAGAAGGCGATGGAAGGCGCGCCCGCCACGCCCGAGCTGCGCCTCGAGTATTACCAGGCGCTCGCCGCCACGCCCAACGGCTGGGACCAGGCACGCAAGGGTCTGGAGGCGCTGGCGCGCGACAACCCCGACGACCCGCGCTACGCGCTGGCCTATGCGCAGCACCTGACCTATCGCGATGTCACGCGCCGCGACGGCATCGCGCGCCTGCAGCAGCTCACCGGCGACGCGAAGTTCGGCCGGCAGGCCCGCGAAAGCTGGCGGCAGGCGCTGCTGTGGCTGGCCGCGCGGCCTTCGGACCAGCCGATGTTCGACGCCTACTTCAAGCTCGTGCCGAACGACCCGGCGGTGAAGGCGCGCTACGACGCGATGGTGCTGCAGGAAAAGGCCAGCGACGCGCGCAGCGCGCAGCAGGTGGCCGACAGCGCGCGCGGCCGCGCCATCGGCGACGGTTTCGCGGCGCTCGACCGCAACGACCTCGCCACCGCGCGCGCGCGCTTCGACGCCGTGCTCGCCGGCGCGCCGAACGACACCGACGCGCTGGGCGGCCTGGGCATCGTCGAGCTCAAGCAGGAGCATTTCCGCGAGGCCCGCAGCGATCTCGAGCGTGCCTCGCGCGGCGGCGACCCGTCGCGCTGGCGCGAGGCGCTGAAGAGCGCCGGCTACTGGAGCGACGCGAGCGACGCGCTGGTCGCGCAGAATCGCGGCGACGTGGCGAAGGCCAAGTCGCTGTTCGAGCACGCGATTGCGACCGATCCGTCCGAGCCGGCCGCCCAGCTGATGCTCGGCGAGCTGCTGCTGGCCAACCACGACCCGCGCGGCGCCGAGCAGGCCTACCGGATGGCGCTGCGCCGCCAGGCCGACAACCCCGACGCGATCCGCGGCCTGGTGGGCGCGCTGGCCGCCCAGGGGCGCGGCGACGAGGCGCTGCAGTTCGCCAACCAGCTCACCGCCGAGCAGCAGGCCAAGGCCGGCGGCCTGGACCGGCTGCGCGGCACCGCCGAGGCCGCCCAGGCGCGCGCCGCCGAGGCGCAGGGCGACCTGGGCCGCGCGCGCAGCCTGTTCGAGGACGCCCTGGTCGGCAGTCCCGACGATCCCTGGCTGCGCCTGGACCTGGCGCGCATCTACGTGCGCCAGGGCGCGGTGGCCTCGGCGCGCAGCATGATGGACGGCCTGCTCGCCGCGCATCCCGACATGCCCGACGCGCTCTACGCGGGCGCGCTGCTGGCCGAGCAGACCCACGACTACGGCGACGGCCTGCGCATGCTGGACCGCGTCGCGCCCGCCCAGCGCACCGCCGCGATGGGCGAGCTGCAGCGCCGCCTGTGGCTGGCCCAGCAATCCGAACTGGCCGGGCAGATGGCCCGGCGCGGCCAGAACGCCCAGGCGCTGGCGATGCTGCGCGCGGCCGAGCCGGTGGCGCAGGCGGACCCGGCAATGATGGGCCAGTTGGCCGGCGGCTACCTGGCGGCCGGCGATCCGGCGCACGCCATGCAACTGGTGCAGGGCGCGATGGCGGCCGCGCCGGCCGACCTCGACCTGCGCCTGCAATACGCCAACCTGCTGCTGGCCAATCACCAGGACGGCCTGCTCGGCGACGAGATGCGCCGCCTGCAGGCCACGCCGATGAGTGCCGCGCAGCACGCCGAGTTCGATCGCATCAACCTCGCCATCGTGGTGCGCCGCGCCGATCTGGTACGCCAGAGCGGCGACCTGGCCGGCGCCTACGCGGTGATGGCGCCCTGGCTCGCGGCGATGCCCGAGGACCCCGACCTGCAGGGCGCGCTGGCGCGGCTCTATACCTCGGCGGGGGACCCGGCCAATGCACTGACCTGCTATCGCATCGCGCTCAGGCGCAACCCCGGCGATGCCGGCCTGCGGCTGGCCGCGCTCTACGCGGCCTCGGGCGCGCGCGCCTGGAGCGAGGCCGAGCAGCTCGCGCAGGCGGCCCTCGCCGCCGCGCCCGACGATCCCGTCACGCTGGCCGCGGTGGGCCGCATGTACCGCGCCGAAGGCAAGCTGCCGCTGGCCGCGCAATACCTGAAGCGCTCGCTGGTGGCGAGCTCGACGCCGGTCGGCGCGCGCGCGGCGACCGTCACGCTGCCGGGCGGGCTGCCCGTGCCGCGCGGCTGGGAGGCGCTGAGCCGGCCGATCGGCGCGAATCCGCTGCCCGGCACCAATCCGTTCGAGGGCAAGACCGCCGTCGACGTGGCGCGCGACCCCGATGCGCCCAGCGGCAGCGCCGTGAATTTCTTCGCGCCGGCCGGCCCGGCGCGCCCCTCCTCGTTCAATCCTTCGTCATCCGTTCCGACCGTGCCTGCCTACCTGCCCCCGGCGCAACCCGCGCCCTACGTCGCGCCCGCCCCGGCGTCGCGCCCGCGCGCGCGCGTCGATACGGGCAGCGGTTATGGTCCCGACGGTTATGGCGGCGGCGAATCGGGCGGCCCGGCGCGGCCGCTGCAGCCTTATGCGCAGTACGCGCCCGAGGCACCGAACGCGCCGGCGGCTTATGCACCGGGAGGGTATGCGCAGCAGGGCTATGCGCCACAGCCGTATGCGCAGCAACAGGCTTATGCACAGCCGCAGGGCTATGCGCAGCCGCCCGCCTATCCGCAGCAAGGCTATGCACCGCAGCCGTATCCGCAGCAGGGATATGCCCCGCAGGGCTACGGGCAGCAGCAGCCGTATCCGCAGCAAGCGGGCTACGCGCCCCAGGCTTATCCGCAGCAGGGCTATGCGCAGCAAGGCTATGCCCAGCCGCCGCAAACCTATGCGCCGCCGGCCCCGGCCTACACGCAGCAGCCCTACGGCACCACGCCCTGGCCGATGTCGCCGGCCGCGCAGGCGGCTTCGTCCGGTTATGCCCAGGGCTATGAAGCCCCGGCCGCGACGGCCCGCCCGCAGTCGGCACGACGCGGCACCGCGCGCAAGAACACCACGCGCGCCGCCGCGCAACCGGTCTACGCACAGCAGCAGCGCTACTACGGCCAGGCTCCGTATCCGCAGCAGCAAGGCTATGCGCCGCAGCCCTATGCACCGGGCGCCTATCCGCCACCGGCCTACCAGCCGCAACCCTATACGCCGCAGCCGCCCTATCCGCAGCAGCAGGCCGCCTACATCCCGCCGCCGCCCGCCGGCTACGCGCAACCCTACGCGGCGGCGGCCGTGGCCGCGAACGGCGCGGGCGGCGTGCCGGCGGCGGCGGCCAACCCGCAGACGCTCGGCGTGGCCGACGAACTGGCGGCGATCAACCGCGACGAGGCCAGCACCGTGTCGAGCGGCCTGGTGTTCCGCAATCGCGCCGGCGAGGAAGGCCTGTCGAGCCTGACCGACATCGAGGCGCCGATCGAAGGCCGCATCAAGGCCGGCAACGGCCACGTGGTGGTGACGGCGACGCCCGTCACGCTCGACGCCGGCTCGGCCACCAACGACGTGCAGACCCACGCGCGCTTCGGCGCGGGCCTGGCCAACAACCTCGCGCGCAGCGGCACCAGCTTCGGCTCGCAGACCGATACCGGCGTGGGCCTGTCGATCGGCTACGAGACGCCTTCGCTGAAGGCCAGCGTGGGCACCACGCCGGTCGGCTTCCGCTACCAGAACGTGATCGGCGAGCTGCGCTACACCGGCCAGGCCAGCGACAAGGTCTCGTATTCGCTGGCGGTCACGCGCCAGGCGGTGACCGACAGCCTGGCCTCCTATGCCGGCGCGCACGACCTGAGCACGGGCCTGGACTGGGGTGGGGTGGTGAAGAGCGGCGCGCGCTCGGCGCTGGCCTGGGACGACGGCACCAACGGCCTCTACGTGAACGGTGAGCTGATGTACTACAACGGCCACCACGTGCGCAGCAACATCGAGGGCAAGGTGGGCGGCGGCTTCTACACGCGGCTCTACAAGGACGCGCAGCAGACGCTGACGGCCGGCATCAACGGCACCTGGATGAGCTTCGCGCGCAACCAGTCGTACTTCACCTACGGCCAGGGCGGCTACTTCAGCCCGCAGCAGTACGTGATCCTGAACATCCCGCTCGAATACGCGGGCCGCAACGGGCCCTTTTCCTACGACGTGAAGGGCTCGATCGGCATGCAGCACTATCGCCAGAACTCGGTGCCCTACTTCCCGCTCGACGCGGGCCTGCAGGGCAGCGCGGCGGCCAACATGAACGCGGCGGTGGCCAATTCGACCACCTCCCTGGTGCTCGACCAGAACGCGATCTACCCGGGCCAGAGCAAGACCGGCGTGGCCTATTCGCTGTTCGCCAGCGGCGAGTACCAGCTCGCCCCGCAGCTCGCGGTGGGCGCGATGGCCTCCTACGGCAACGCCTACCAGTATCGCGAGTGGCTGGGGGCCGTCTACCTGCGCTACAGCTTCACCTCGCAGACGGGCACGCCGAGCTTCCCGCCCAGGACGCTCAAGTCGCCCTTCCTGGCCGACCTGCAATAAGGCGCGCGGCGGCGCTCAGGGCGCGCGCCGCGCCGGCTCCTGGTAGCCGACGTGGGCGCGCTGCGCCTCGGCCATCGGCGCGATGCGCTCGCGCAGCATCGCGTGCAGGTAGCGCACCGCGGGCGAGAACTGCCGGCGATGCGGGCAGACCAGGTTGAGCGGCGCGGGTTCGCCGGGCTGGTTCGGCACCAGCACCTCCAGGCGGCCGGCCCGCACGTCGTGATGCACGTCGAGCCAGGACTTGTAGGCCACGCCGAAGCCGTCGACGGCCCAGCGGCGCGCCAGGTCGGCGTCGTCGCAATGCAGGCCGCCGCCCACCGCCACCAGCCGCCGCCCCTCGCCCTCCGGAAACACCCAGCGGTCGTAGACGCGCCCGCCGCGCACGAACAGCAGGCAGCGATGCGCGCCCAGCTCGTCGAGCGAGGCGGGCCGGCCATGTCGCGCGAGATAGTCGGGCGAGGCCACCAGCACGCGCCGGTTGTGCTCGGCCAGCGGCAACGCGACGAAGCTGCCGTGCTCGGCCACGCCGTAGCGCAGCGCCACGTCGACAGGATCGCGGAACACGTCGGCCAGCTCGTCCGACAGCGACAGCTTCAGCACCAGCCCCGGATGCGCCTCGCGAAACTCGCCGAGCCAGCGCGGCAGTACGTTACGCCCGAGGTCGGACGGCGCCGAGATGCGCAGGCTGCCGCGCAGCACCTGGCGCTCGCCGTGCAGGCGGTCGCGGCCCTCGCTGAGCGTGGCGAGCACCTCCTGCGCATAGGGCAGGTACTGCTCGCCCTCGGCGGTCAGCTTCAGGCTGCGCGTCGAGCGCGCGAACAGGCGGATGTCGAGTTCGCGCTCGAGCCGCTGGATCGCCGCGCTGACCTGCCCCGGCAGCAGCCCGGCCTCGCGCGCCGCGTTCGAGAAGCTGCCCAGCGCCGCGGTGCGCACGAACAGGCCAAGGTCGTCGATCCGGATCATTTTCATTACCGCAGTGAAAGTGCTGCCCGATTTTCCCCGTTTTTGAGGAAAGCGGCACGACGGACAATGCGTTCCGTCTTGCTTCGCTGCTTCAAGCATCCCTCGATTTCGACCAGGAGAACCCTCGTGCCAGCCATGCCTTCGACCTTCCCCCGCCTGCGCCACGGCCTGGGCGCCCTCGCATTCGCCTGCGCGACCGCGTTCGGCGCGCTGCCGGCCGCGGCGCTTGCGGCGACTCCCGCGGCGCCGGCAGCCGCCTCGCTGGCCGTCGAGCGCAGCTACGGCGCGCTCGAGACGGTCGCCACCTTCCACGACGCGATGCCGACCGGCGTGACCGTCACCGAGACCGGCCGCATCTTCGTCAACTACCCGCGCTGGGGCGACGAGGTGCCGTTCACGGTCGGCGAGCTGAAGGACGGCAAGGTGGTGCCCTACCCCGACGCCGAGATCAATCGCGCCGATCCGCATCGCCCCGCCGACAGCTTCCTCAGCGTGCAGAGCGTGGTGGCCGACGGCCAGGGCCGGCTGTGGGTGCTCGACACGGCCGCGCCGAATTTCGCGAACCCGCTGGCCGGCGGCGCGAAGCTGGTCGCGATCGACCTGAAGACCAACCGCATCGTGAAGACCATCGTGTTCCCGGCCGAGGTGATGCGCGCGCGCACCTACGTGAACGACGTGCGCTTCGACTTCCGCGTCGGCCGTGCCGGGGTGGCCTACGTGACGGATTCCTCGTTGAGCGGCACGGGCGGCATCATCGTGGTCGATCTCGCCAGCGGCAGCGCGCTGCGCCGTCTCACGGGCGACCCTTCGACCTCGGCGGATCCGACATTCTCGCCGGTGTTCGACGGCGAGACCATGAAGCTGCGCCAGGCCGACGGCAGCAGCACGCCGCTGGCGATCGCCTCGGACGGCATCGCCCTGTCGCCCGACGGCAAGACGCTCTACTACTGCGCGCTGTCGAGCCGGCGCCTGTACGCGGTGCCCACCGCGCTGCTGCGCGATCCCGCGGCGAGCGAGGCGCAGGTCGCGGCGGCGGTGGTCGATCTCGGGGAAAAAGGCGCCTCGGACGGGCTGGCCGTCGATGCGAACGGCGTGATCTACGCGGGCGACTACGAGCACGATTCGATCCGCAAGCTCGCGCCCGGCGGCGAGTGGACCACCATCGTGCACGACCCGCGCGTGCTGTGGCCCGACACATTGTCGGTCGGCCCGGACGGCTACCTGTACTTCACGGCCAACCAGCTGGCGCGGCAGCCCGGCTTCCATGGCGGCCAGGACCAGCGGCGGAAGCCCTACGTGCTGTTGCGCACGCGCATCGGCGCGGGGCCGGCGCCGACGCGCTGAAGCCCGCGCGAGGAGCGCGCCATGGCCGGCGCGCCCCTCGCCTCACATCGGCTGGGCCGGGTGATGCTCGGGATGCCGGCGCATGTCGACCACCGCCCAGTGATGCACGGCCAGCCCGCAGATCGCCAGCAGCGCGCCGACCCAGCCCGTCGAGGACCAGCCCATGCCGGCGTCGATGGCGAGGCCGCCGAGCCAGGCGCCCAGCGCGTTGGCGATATTGAAGGCGGAATGGTTGAGCGCGGCGGCCAGCGTCTGCGCGTCGCCGGCCACGTCCATCAGGCGCGTCTGCAGGATCGCGCCGAGCGCCATCACGGTGCCCACCAGCAGCACGTTGATCGAACCCGCCACCGCGTAGTGCGCGGTGAACCAGAACGCGCCGGTGACCAGCACGGTCCAGACCAGCACGTATCGCGCGGTGCGATCGAGCGCGCGATCGGCGAAGCGCGCGCCGAGCAGGTTGCCGGCCACCGTGCCGATCCCGAACAGCGCCAGCACGATCGGCACCGCGGCCACCGGCAGGTGGGCGAGCTCGGTCATGGTGGGCTTGACGTAGCTGAACACCGAGAACAGCCCGCCGAAGCCGATCGCGCCGGTGGCGAGCGTGAGCAGCACCTGCTTGCGGCGCAGCGCGCCCATCTCGCGCAGCGGGTTGGCGGCCGCGTCGCCGGGCATGAAGGGCACCCAGCAGCGCACCAGCACGGCGGTCAGCGCGCCGATCGCGCCGACGATCGCGAAGGCCGCGCGCCAGCCCAGCCATTCGCCGATCGCCGCCACCATCGGCACGCCGAGCAGGGTCGCGATGGTCAGCCCGAGGAACACGCTGGCCACCGCCTGCGCGCGCGTCTCGCGCGGCACCAGCCCGGCCGCCACCAGCGCCGCGACGCCGAAATAGGTGCCGTGCGGCAGCCCGCTCAGGAAGCGAGCCGCGGCCACGCCGGCGAAACCCGGCACGATCGCGCTGGCGAGATTGCCGAGCGCGAAGAACAGCATCAGCGCGATCAGCAGCGAGCGGCGCGGCCAGCGCGCGCCGAGCACGGCGAACACCGGCGCGCCGATCACCACGCCGAGCGCGTAGATGCTGATCAGGTAACCGGCGCTCGGGATCGACACGCCCAGGTCGCCGGCCGCGTTGGGCAGCAGGCCCATGATCACGAATTCGCCGGTACCGATGCCAAAACCGCCCACGCCGAGCGCGAACAGGGCGCGACGCGTGTGCCGCGGGGAAAGCTCGGCGGAAACGGAAATGACGTCGCCGGCGACGTCGGAACTGCCAGACATAGGGAATCCAGGACTGAAACACGGGGTTGAAGAAGGACGCGCGGGCGGGACGGACACGCCGGGGCGCAGCGATGCGCGAGGTCGGCACTGTACACGAGGCGGGTGAGATCCGCGTGTCAGGCGGCCGGGCTCGAAGGAAGGACGCGCGCCAGGCGCTCGGGGCTCGCGGCGGCTGCACCTTGCCGGGGCAGCGACGGCGGCGGCGCGCCCCCGACGCCCGGTCATCGAGCGTCACACTTTGCCAGCGACGTGGCGGGCAAGGAAATGCTTTTTATCGATGGATCAATCTGTGGGATCGATCAATCGGAAGCGGCACGTCGGATCGCGCCGATTCACGGCATGCGCGCCGCCCGGATCGATCCCGCGCGGCGCGCATTCCGCCTACAGCTTCACCACGTCGAGCAGCACCTTCCTGCCGTCGCGATAGGTGAACATCGAGATCGCGCCGTGCCTGAGATCGCCCTGCGCGGTGAAGCTGGTCTCGCCGATCACGCCGTGATGATCGGTGGCCGGCATCGCCGCCAGCACCTTGGCGGGATCGGTCGAGTTGGCGCGCTTCATGGCGGCGACGATGATCTGCACGGCGTCGTACGAGAACGGTGCATACACCTGCATCGGCTGGTGATAGCGCGCCTCGTACTTGCGCGCGAACTCGGCACCGCCCGGCATCTTCTCCAGCGCCATGCCGGCCACCGAGCAGACGATGTTGTCGGCCGCCGGCCCGGCCAGCTTGATCACGTCGGTCGAACACACGCCGTCGCCGCTCAGGATCTTGCCGCGCAGGCCGAGCTGGCGCGCCTGGCGCGTGAACGGCCCGCCCGTCGCGTCCATCCCGCCGTACATCACGGCATCGGGATTCTCGCCCTTGATGCGGGTGAGGATCGCGCGGAAGTCGACGGCCTTGTCGTTGGTCGCGTCGCGCGAGAGCACCTTGATGCCGGCCGCCTGCGCGGCCTTCGCGAACGAATCGGCGAGGCCCTGGCCGTAGGCGGTGGCGTCGTCGACGATCGCCACCGTCTTCACGCCCATCGCCCTGGCCGCGTAGCTGGCAATCGCGGGGCCCTGCTGCGCGTCGGTGGCCACCACCCGGTAGGTGGTGCTGAAACCCTGCTGCGTGTAGCCGGGATTGGTGGCGGCCTGCGAGATCTGCACCACGCCGGCTTCCTTGTAGATGCGCGAGGCGGGGATCGAAGTGCCGGAGTTCAGGTGGCCGACCACGCCGACCACCTTGTCGTCGGCGAGCTTCTGCGCGACCTGGGTGGCGGTGCGGGGGTCGCCCGCGTCGTCCTGCGCATCGAGCTGCAGCGTCACGCGCCGGCCCGCGATGGTGAGGCCGCTCGCGTTGATCTCGTCGATCGCGAGCCGCGCGCCGTTCTCGCTGTCCTTGCCGAGGTGGGCCATGCCGCCCGTGAGCGGCGCGACGTGGCCGATCCTCACCACGTCGTCGGCCTGGGCGGCGCCGGCCGCGCACGACAGGGCCGCGACGGCCAGGGTGGTTCTCAGGTATGGCATCTTGTTGTCTCCCATCGGGCTGGTCATTGTCGGGTGATCGCCTCGGCGCGCGCCGCCGGCGCCGTCCAGTTCGCGGCATGGCGCTCGCGCGCGACGTCACGGGCCGGGATCGATGCGCTCGCGTGGCCATACAGATCCTTCGGATCGCGCAGGGCCGGCACCAGCTCGAGATCGGTGCCGATGCCGCGCTCGCGCGTGGCCGCGTGCAGGTAGCGCAGCGCCGAGAAATCCTCCAGCGCGAAGCCGACCGAGTCGAATACCGTCACCTGCGTCTCGGACTCGCGCCCCTTCTGCTCGCCGGACACGATGCGATGGAACTCGATCACCGGGAAGTCGGCCTCGAGCCGCTGGATGTCGCCTTCGATGCGCGTCTGCGGCTCGTACTCGACCACCACGCGCGCGCGGCGCAGCAGCTCGGGATCGAGCTCGGTCTTGCCCGGGCAATCGCCGCCGACCGCGTTGACGTGCATGCCGGCCTCGAGCATGTCGGCGCTCAGGATGGTGGCCTTGGTCTTGTCGGCGGTCACGGTGGTGACGATGTCGGCGCCGCGCACGGCCTCGGCGGTCGAGCCGCAGCGCACGATACGCAGGCGCCGGAACGGCGCGAGGTTCGCGACCAGCTTGTCGGTGGCGGCCGCGTCGACATCGAACACGCGCAGCTCCTCGATGCCGAGCAGCTCGTGGAAGGCGATCGCCTGGAATTCGGCCTGCGCGCCGTTGCCGACCAGCGCCATCGACACCGAATCGGGCCGCGCCAGGAAACGCGCGAACAGCGCCGAGGTGGCGGCGGTGCGCACCGCCGTGGTCAGCGTCATCTCGCTCAACAGCAGCGGA
Source organism: Burkholderia sp. SJZ089 (assembly GCF_007828315.1). NCBI lineage: Bacteria > Pseudomonadati > Pseudomonadota > Betaproteobacteria > Burkholderiales > Burkholderiaceae > Burkholderia > Burkholderia sp. SJZ089. Next base: position 188,211 of record NZ_VIUM01000007.1, read on the forward strand.
TAACCGGTGGCGACCTCGGCCAGCACGCCGAAGGCCATCACGGTCGGCAGCTCGGCGCGCGTGTTCCCGGGATGGCCGTTCACGTACTTGAACGAGTAGTGGCGCGCGTCGGCGGTCGGCATCAGCTCGATCACGCCCGCGCTCGAATGGCTGGCGAGCCGCGCGGTCTTCTCGAAGCTGTGCCAGCGGCGGTAGTCCTGCTCGATATAGCTGGCCATCGAGCCCAGCACGCGCGCGATGCCCGCGTCCTGGATCAGTGCTGCAACATCGGCGACGTCGAGATATCGCGTCATGGTTCCTGCTCCTCCTGGTTGGCGGCTGCCGGGGCGCGCCCGCGCGAGCGGCGCGCGCTTCATGGGGCGGGCCCGCGTTCCGGGCCCGGGGCGCGTCAGGCGCGCGCCTCGAAACCCAGCAGCACGTTGACGGCGTTGATGCCGATTTCGTCGACCATGTAGCCGCCTTCCATCACGAACAGGGTCGGGATGCCGAGGCGCGCGATGATCCCGCCCACGCGCGGATAGTCGGCGGTGCGCAGGCGGAAATGGCTGATCGGGTCGTGTTCGAAGGTGTCCACGCCGAGCGACACCACCAGCAGCTCGGGCGCATGCCGCGCGATTCGCTCGCCGGCCTGTTGCAGCGCCCTCGCGAAGCCGTCGATGGCGGTGCCCCTGGGCAGCGGCAGGTTCAGGTTGAAGCCCTCGCCGGCGCCGCTGCCGCGCTCGTCGGCGTAGCCCGAGAAGTACGGGAAGGACACCGAAGGGTCGCCGTGGATCGAGACGAACAGTACGTCGTCGCGGGCGTAGAAGATGTCCTGCGTGCCGTTGCCGTGATGGAAATCGACATCGAGGATCGCCACGCGTTTCGCGCCGCGCGTGATGGCGCGTTGCGCGGCGATCGCCGCGTTGTTGAGGTAGCAGTAGCCGCCCATGGTTTCGTGGCCGGCATGATGGCCGGGTGGGCGGCACAGCGCGAAGGCCGAGCGCGCGCCTTCGCCGTCGAGCAGCGTGTCGACGCCGGTCAGCGCGCTGTTCGCGCTCGAGCGAACGGCCTCCCAGGTGCCGGCGTTGATGGGCGAGCCGGCATCGATCGAGAAGAAGCCGAGCTGGCCGTCGATGAAGGCCGGCATGCGCGCCGAGGGCAGGCCGCGTACCGGCCACACCAGCGGCAGGGCCTGGCAGTCGCGGCCGGTGGCGAGCCAGTCGCGCCAGGCGCGGGACAGGAAATCGACGTAGCGCGCGCTGTGGGCGCCCACGTAGCTCGACGGATCGTAGTCGCGCGGCGCGATCACGTCGCCGAGCGAGGTGGCGTTGACGCGCGCCAGCACCGTCTCGGCGCGCATGGGTTTCTCGAAGGATTCGGTGATCGCGCCGTCCTTCAGTTCGACGCCGCGGTGCAGGCCGTGGGCGCTGCTGTAGATGGTGAGCATGGAGGCAACCGGGTGAAAAGGCTGCGAAACAGTCTACGCATCCGGCACCGCAATGATTTTGCTTTCGCTTGCGCGAAAGTCTACACTTCCGGAAAAAACGCCTACTTATCGATTCCCATGAGCACAAATCGCCCAAAAACCGAAATGGATGCCGTCGATCGTTCCATGCTGCGTCTGCTGCAGGACGATGGCGCGCTGTCGAACGCCGCGCTAGGCGAGCAACTCGCGCTGAGCGTCACGCCTTGCTGGCGGCGCCGCAAGCTGCTGGAGGACCAGGGCGTGATCACCGGCTACCAGGCCAATATCGATCGCCGCGCGGTCGGCCTGAACCTGCTGGCCTTCGTGCACGTGCGCTTCCACATCCACTCGGACAACACCGCCGACGATTTCGAGGCGGTGATCCGCAGCCGGCCCGAGGTGCTGTCCTGCCACAAGATCACCGGCGATGCCGACTACCTGCTGGAGGTGGTGGCGGCCGACCTGGACGCCTACGGCGAGTTCGTCGAGCGCGTGCTGCGCCGCCAGGCCGGCATCGCCTCGATCCAGTCGAGCCTGGCGCTGCGCGAGGTGAAGTTCTCGTCGCGGCTGCCGATTCCGGAGGCTTGAGGGGCGCTTCGTCACGCCTCGATCCTCGCGCGAACGACTTCGCCCTTTTGTTTCGATCCTGGACCCTTCCATGCCCAGCTCCGCTGCCCAGTTGCGCCCGATCCGCCTCGAAACGCTCGACGCCGCCCGCTTCGAACCCTATGGCTGGAAGCTCGGCAAGCCGGTGCGCGCGGGCGGCGACACGCCGGCCTTCCTGAGCCCGGCTTCCGATTTCTGGCGCGAGCATCTGTTCGATGCCGGCGCCGGCGGCCAGCCCGAGATCCTCTGGGTGAGCTATCGCAATCGCGACATGCGGATCGCCTCGCTGGAACTGCATCGCGTGACGCAGCAGGCGATCGTGCCGCTCACCGCCCCCGTGGTGCACGTGGTGGCGCGCTCCGACGCGAGCGGCGCGCCCGATCCGGCCACCCTGCGCGCCTTCGGGATCCCCGTCGGCGAAGGTGTCTGCATGGCGCCCGGCACCTGGCACGCGACGCGCGTGCACGACCGCGAGGCGAGCTGCCTGATGCTGACGCGCGCCTCGACCACGCTCGACCTGATCGCGCATCTGAGCGCCGGGCAGCCGGCCGCCGAAAGCGAGATTCGCGCGATCGAGCCCTTGCTCGTCACGCTGTAGCTGCCGGGCTGACGCCCGGCAGCCGAGCGCGGTGCCTTACTTATGGCGCCGCGCGAACGACACCGGATACGCGGCGGAACGCGCCGTAATCATCGGGAAAAGACCAGCGAGGGCGGCCTCGCGCCGGGTGCCGATTTCGCGGCCGACCTGGCGCGCGCGATGAGCGCGGCCGATTCGCTCGGCGCCAGCACCGAGGCGGTGCCGGTCGAGGACGGCGTGATGGTGCGCAACTACAGTTGCCCGCTGGGCGGCGCGACGCGCAGCGCGCCCTGCGTCTGCAAGGCGCTGGCCGCCTTCTTCTCGGAGGCGACCGGCAACCCGGTGACGCAATGCTGCCTGCGCGGGGATCGGCTGATCTGCCAGTACCTGGTGCAGGTCAAGCCGGAACGCAAGGGCGCCACGCGGCGCAAGCGCGGCGCCTGAGCCGGCGCACCCGAAGCCGCCGGGTGCGAGATGCTCACTTCCCCTTGTCGTGCTCGGCCAGCCCGATCGCCTTGTAGTCGTAGGTCGGGTAGAACTCGGTGCGATACGCACCCCAGGCGGTGTCCTCGAGCACGCGGTTCACCTCGCGCACGCGCGAGGCCGGCAGGCGCAGCGTGATCACCTGTCCGATCCCCATCGCCACGTACCAGCTCACGACCTCCACGCCCGGCGGCGGAAACGCCTTGTAGAAACCCTGCTTCGCCAATTGCGCGTTCAACTCGCTGAGCGGGCGCGACTGGTCGTGCTTGAGGAAGATGGTCAGCAGGACCGCGTTGTCGGGCGTGGCGACCTGGCTGCCCACGGGCGGCGTGCCCGTGGGCTGGGCATGGCCGGCGGCGGGAAGCAGCGCGGCCATGGCGGCGGCGCCGAGGGCAAGCAGACGGATGCGGCGGTTCAATCCTGCAATAAACGGCATGTTCTCGCTCCTGGGTCGAAGCGGGCCGCGCGGGATACGCGGCCCGGGCGTCAGCCGGGCGAGCGTACACCCGATCGCTGTCATGAACCTGGCGCGTGGATGCCGGGGCGGTCACCCGTGGCTCGGTCCAAGCGCCCCGCGCGCGCCGTCAGCCCATCAGGTGCCGCAGCAAACCGGCGCTGGCGATGCCGATCAGCACCGTCGGCAGCAGGGACAAGCGCGTCGAGGCGAGCAAGGTGATGGCCAGCGCCAGCAGGTCGGCCGGGTCGCGCGCCACGAAGGCGGGCGCGATCACCGAGATCAGCACGCAGCCGGGCACGTTCTCCATCACGGCGCGCAGGCGCGGCCCCGGCGTGCGATCGCGCAGCGCCACGTAGCCGAGGATGCGCGTCAGGTAGGTGGAGGCCGCCATCAGCACGATGGTGACCAGGGTGGGCCAGTCAAGCATCGCGCGCCTCCATGCGCCAAGCCGCGATCGAGGCGGCCACGAGGCCCGCGCAGGCGCCGGCCGGCACGTACCAGGCCGCACCCGGCACCAGCCGGTAGACCACCGCCGCCACCACCAGGCTGACCAGCCAGGGATGGCAGGCGCGCACGCCCTTCCACATGCCGCGCAGCAACACCAGGAAGACGGCCGTGAAGGCCATGTCGAAGCCGTAGCGCTCGACATCGCCGAGCACCGGGCCGAGGCCGGCGCCCAGCGCCGTGAACGACACCCAGGTGCCCCACAGGCACAGCGCGATGCCCGCGTAATAGCGCATGCTGACGCGATCCGAGCGGCGCGCGCCGGCATCGGCCAGCGCCATCGCCCAGCTTTCGTCGCACATCAGGAACAGCGCGGCGAGCGCGCGCGGCAGCGGCACGTGGCGCAGCAGCGGCGCCAGCGCCGCGCCCATCAGGATATGGCGCGCATTGACCAGGAACGACATCGCGACGATCAGCGCGATATGCGGCGGCGAGGTCCACAGCCGCACGGCCGCGAACTCGGAACCGCCACCGAAATTCATGCCCGCCATCAGCGGCACCTCGAGCACGCTCAGGCCCTTCTGCGCCGCCTGTGCGCCGAGCACCAGCGCGAACGGAATGAAACCCATCATCACCGGCACCGCGGCCCGCATTCCGCGGGCAAATTCCGACGCGGCCACCGGCCCCTTCAATACAGCATCCGACGTAAGCAAACGACTCATCACTACCTCCTTGCGGGGTAGCATTCTCCGCCAAACGCCATGAAATCGGGTTGCGTAGTTGCCAGACAAACCAAATAATTTGGCACTGGATGCCAATTAATATGGAGATATTGGAATGAAAGGCCAATTCAAGCTCGATGCCATCGATCGGCGCATCCTGCAGGCGCTGCAGCGCGACGGGCGCATGCAGAACATCCGCCTGGCCGACGAGGTCGGGCTGTCGCCCTCGCCCTGCCTGCGGCGCGTGCGCCTGCTGGAGGAGGCCGGCGTGATCGAGAAGTACGTGGCGGTGGTGGATGCCTCGAAGGTCGGCAAGGCGCTCAGCGTGTTCGTGCGCGTCTGGCTCAAGGCGCAGGATTCGGACACGGTCGACCGTTTCGCCGACGCGGTGCGCCTGCTGCCCGACGTGGTGGAGTGCCACCTGATGGCGGGCGACTGCGATTTCCTGCTGCGCGTGGTAGTGGCCGACCTGGAGGAATACCGGCGCTTCCAGGCCGAGCACCTGACGCGGATCCCCGGCGTGCAGAGCGTCAAGACCGAGATCCCGACGCAGAAGATCAAGCTGACCTCGGAAATCCCGATGTGAGCGCGAGCGCGGGCGGCCGCGCTCGGGGGCCGGGTCGTTTCAGCGCGTCGCGACGATGAACAGGCGCGGGAACGGCAGCAGCACGGTGCCGTCCTCGTAGATGCGATAGGCATCCGCGATCGCCTCGCGATAGCGGGCCAGGAAGGCAGCCTGTTCCCGCTCGTCGAGCCTCGCCAGGAAGGGCCGCAGCGCGCTGCCCTTGAACCACTCGACCACCGCGTCGGCGCCGCCCTCGAGCTGGTGGTGATAGACGGTGCGCCAGACGTCGACACGCGCGGCCAGCGGCCGGAGCAGCGAGAAGTACCAATCCGCGCCGAAGCGCATGGTGCGTTCGGCGCCGCCGAGCTTCGCGGCCCAGGGGCCGTCGGCGGCCACCTCGCGCATGATGCGATGCGCGGGCTCGTCGAGGTTGTCGGGCATCTGCACCGCCAGCACGCCCCCCTCGGCGAGCTTGCCGAGCAGCTTCGGGAACAGCACCGGGTGGTCGGGCACCCACTGCAGCACCGCGTTGGCGAGGATCAGGTCGAATGGCCCCGGCGCGTCCCAGGCGGAAATGTCGACCTGCTCGAAGTTCAGCCGGGGCAGGCGCTGGCGCGCCGAGGCCAGCATGTCGGCCGAGCTGTCGAGGCCGCTCACCCGCGCTTGCGGAAAACGCGCGGCCAGCATCTCGGTGGAGTTGCCGGGGCCGCAGCCGATGTCGACCGCCTCGCGCACCGCGATGTCGGGCACCGCGAACAGCAGGTCGCGTACCGGGCGCGTGCGTTCGTCCTCGAACTTCCGGTACTGCGATGCGTAGTGTTGGTCGTGCCTGGTGCTCATGATCGGCTCCTGTCTCGGTGGATGGGAAGGATCGGCAAGCGGGCGGAGCATGCGGCAACGGCACGAACGAGGGGCTTCCGGCGGCATGATCGCCCTGTCTCGCGAACGCCTTCGCCATCTCGCCTCGGCCGCGCACCACCGGGTTCGCCGGATTCGATGGGCTGCAGTATAGTCGCGGCAAATCGGGCCGCGCATGCCCCGCGCGGCCACAATATTCATGACTGCCTGTCCTCAATCGCCGGAGCGCCCATGATCGGTCTCGACCTGCTCGCCTCGTTCGCCGCCGCGGCCCGTCACGCCAGTTTCGCGGCCGCCGCGCGCGAGCTGGGGCTCTCGCCGTCGACCATCGCCAAGAACATCGCGCGGCTCGAGGCGAGGCTCGGCGTGCGCCTGTTCCATCGCACCACGCGGCAGGTCACGCTCTCCAAGGAAGGCGAGGAAATCCACGCGCGCTGCCGGCTGATCCTGGAGGAAGTCGAGTCGCTGGAGACCGCCGCCATCGAGGCGCGCGGCGAAGTGCGCGGCACGCTGCGCATCGACATGCCGCTCAGCTACGGCAAGCAGGTGGTGATGCCGGTGCTCAGGCAGCTGCACGCGCGGCATCCTGCGTTGACGATCGACGCGCGCTTTTCCGATCGCACGGTGGACGTCGTCAAGGACGGGCTCGACGCCGCGATCCGGATCGGCCCGCTGGCCGATTCGAGCCTGGTGGGACGGCAGTTCGACGCGCAATACTTCTGCACCTACGCGAGCCCGACCTATCTCGAACAGCACGGCGAGCCCTCGTCACTCGACGAGCTCGGCGAGCACACCTGCCTGCTGTTTCGCGTGCCTTCGACAGGCCGCGAGCGCGCCTGGCATTTCCGCAGCGGCCGCCGCGAGCGCTCGCTCACGCCCGACAGCCGCATGCATCTCGGCGACGGAGAGGCCCTGATCGAGGCGGCCGTCGCCGGGCTCGGGCTGGTGCAGACGCCGCGCTACCTGGCCACCCGGGCGCTCGAGACCGGCGAGCTGGTCGAGGTGCTCAAGCGCCATCGCGCACCGCCGCTGCCGATCTCGCTGGTCTATCCCAGCCAGCGCCACGTGCCGCTGCGCGTGCGCGTGCTGCTCGACGCGCTGCTGGCGAGCCGCCGCGCCGCGCGCGCCTGATCGCGGCACGGCGCTGAAACAGGAAACGGCCGGCGCGCCCGCCGGGGTCGCGCTGGCCGTCCCTCATCGGCACGCGATCAGTTCAGCGCCGAGCGCACGATCTCGTAGCCGATCATCGCCACCGCCACCACCAGATAGCCGCGCAGCACCGCCATCCACAGCTTGCTTTCCATCGGCATCGAGGGCGCGGGCAGTTGCTCGATCGGCGCCATGCGCCAGACGCGCTTCTCCTCGTCGCTCCAGCGCTGCGCGCCGATCGCGCGCCGCGGGAAGCGGCTGTGGCGATAGAACCGCGTGCAGACGAAGCCGACCACGCCGAGCGCGCTGCCGCCCGCGAGGATGTCGACGATGGTCTCGCCGCTGATGTCGGGAAACACGGTGGCGGCGGTCAGCACGACCGACAGCATCACCAGCACCCACACGACCGCGCCGGTGAACAGGTTCAGCCACTTGCCGTTGCACCAGGGGCCGAGCACCGAGCGATCGTTGCAGAGCAGCAGCAGGAATACCGTCGCGCTGGGCAGCAGCACGCCGGCCAGCGCCTGCACGGCATTGGTCAGGAAGCCGAGGAAGGCGTCGCTCGACACCAGGGTGACGGTGGCGGCCAGCGCGATCAGGCCGGCGTAGGCGACATAGAACCACTTCGCCTGGTGCACCGGGCGATGCAGCGAATGGCGCACGCCGAACACGTCGCCGACCGCGTAGGCGGTGGCCAGCGAGACGGCCGCCGCGCCGATCACGCAGGCATCGAGCAGCGCGATCGCGAACACCGTGGCCGGGTAGCTGCCCACGTACTTGTCGAGCGCGGCGAGCACGGCGCCCGCATCGGTGAAGTTGCCGAACTCGGGCTTGCCGGCGTACATCGCCGCGCAGAAGCTGATCATCGCCACCGCGCCGATCATCACCAGGCCGATGCCGAGCCAGAGGTCGAGCTTCTCGTAGCGGCTGAAGGCCGGCGTGATGCGCTTGTCGACCACGTAGCTCTGCTGGAAGAACAACTGCCAGGGCGCCACCGTGGTGCCGACGATGCCGATCACCAGCAGCATCACGTCGGCCAGCTTCGAATGCGCGGGCCAGCCCGGCACCAGGAAGTCGTGCAGCATCCGCGAGGCGGGCGGGTGCACCGCGTGCAGCACCGGCACCAGCAGCAGGCTGCCGGCCACCAGCACCAGCGCGAAACGCTCGAAGCGCCGGAAGCTGCCGGTGCAGACCGCCGCGATGGTGATCAGCGCCGCGCCGATCACGCCCGGCACCTTCGGCAGGCCGAAATAATGCAGCGCGAAAGTGACGCCGATGAACTCGGTGACGATGGTCAGCGCGTTGAGCACGAACAGGTCGATCGCGCTGAACGCCCCCCAGAAGCGGCCGAAGCGCGCAAAGATCAGGCGCGCGTGGCCCACGCCGGTCACCGCGCCCAGCCGCGCCACCATCTCCTGGTTCACGTAGAGCACGGGGATCAGCAGCATCAGCGTCCAGAGCAGGGTGGTGCCGTAGTTCTGGCCGGCCTGCGTGTAGGTGCCGAACGCGCCGGCATCGTTGTCGCCGACCATCACGATCAGGCCGGGGCCGAGGATCGCCAGCAGGGTGCGCCAGCGCGCGAGCCAGCCCTTGCGCGGCGCGGTGTCGTGCCGCTCGATGGTGCCGAGCGCGCCGCGGATGTCGCCCAGATGGGCCTCGTCGAGGACCGCGTGGTTGGCCTGCGTCGGCGGGAATTGCGGGGAAGTGGACATGGGGTGTCTCGTCGAAAGGGCGCGACGACGCGAGCCGCATGCCGGGAATGCATGCCGCCTCGGGAGGTCGCGAAAACGATGGATCGATGGACGACGAAAACGGCATGCCCCGCACGCGATGACGGATGCGGATACGCAAGGCGGCAAGCCGCGGCGGGCTGCCGTTTCGGTCGTCGGATGGGCCGGCGCTGGCACGCGCCGGCCGGCGCCGGATCACGGGGATCAGCGCGGCTCGTCGTGGATCACTGTGCTGCGGGATATCGGCATGAAGCGGCGCGCGATATCGAACCCTCCCTTCGTATCGGCATCGATACGGGCGTGTTGATCCATACGGCCCGGGACGTCGCGAACGCAGGCATCCGGCAACGGACGTGCGTCGGCAACGGCTCGAGGCCGCACCAATGAGGGTGCACGGGAAGCAAGGGGAACTTCGGCGCGCACCGTCCTGCCTGCTGGCGGGACGGCGGCGAGATGGGAATCAGCGCGTGGAGTCCCGCCGGTCAGGCGGAAAGAGAGATCGGAGATCGACTACTGCTACTGTCCAAGATGGATGACCTTCAGTCGGAAAACGGGCGAATTCTGCGCGGTCGGATTCGAGGCGTCAACCGTCTTTCGCAGGATTTTTATTACGCCCTTCTTACGCGCTTCGTGCCGCCTTCGAGGCATGAAGCCGCCGCCGCGCGGCGCGCCGCCGACGATTCGAATATCCCCTGCACTGCGAAGCATTTTTTTGTTGCGCCGCGTGACGGACGCGGCATAGAATCCGCCCTGTCTCGAACCCAAGCCGATTCATCATGGAACCCCAGCCTAGTAGCGACAGTCGTTCGCCGGCCCTGCCCGGCGACCCCAGGACCAATACGCGCTAGCGCCTGCCTTTCCCGTAGCCGCTGCCCGTATTGACGGTGCAGCGCGCCTCCCCGGCCCGATCACGGCCGCCCCAGCACGCTCCCCTGCCTCGAACACCCGATGCGGCCTGCCCGCCTCGGCCATGGATCGCTTTCGCCCGACGCGGGCGAAGCGGAGGTGCATCATGTACGTGCAGCAATTCCTTTTCGTTTCGCATTCCTACTTTACCAACCGCGACGACGCGCTCGGCGGCTGCCTGCCGCCCGCCGCCGATCCGCGAGCCTATGCTGCCCCGGGCCCGGCGCCGGCGCCGCGCCGTCATCAAGCCGTATCGGAACCGGTGCAGGATTCCCGCCGGGCGGACAGGCAGGACGGCACCGCAGCCGACGCGCCCCGGCGCGACTGAATCCCGCGTTACGCGCCTCGCGGGCGCCGCAGCCGATTCATGCCCGCGATGTGCGACGTCCCCTCGTCGTCGACAACCACACTCCCTGCAAGCCGATGAAAACACTCGCCCTCAAGCAGTTGCCCACGCGTTCGCCGCGCGCATCCAAGCCCTTCGCTTCGGCCACGCCCTGCCAGCCTCGGCCGTTCGCGATGCTCGCCGCCACCGTCTCGATCCTCGCCGCCGCGTCGGCGCATGCGCAGGAGACGCCCGCCGCCGCGCCCGGCGGCGACGACGCCTCGCCTACCGGGCTCTGGCAACGCGCCGTCCTGTTCGGCGACATGGGCGGGCTGCGCCCCGCGCTCGACACGCTCGGCATCGCGCTGGCGCTGCAGGAAACCAGCGAATACTTCCGCAACGCCAGCGGCGGCACGCAGCGGATCGGCGCCTACGACGGCCTCACGCAAGGCACCCTCAGCGTCGATACCGGCAAGCTGTTCGGCCTGGCCGGCGGCACCTTCAATGTCAGCGCGCTGCAGATCCACGGCAGCAACCTCAGCGCGCGCGCGCTGGGCGCCCAACAAGCCGTCAGCGGCGTGGAGGCGAACGCGGGCACGCGGCTCTGGGAGCTCTGGTACGGGCAGCAGTTCGCGGGCGGCGCGGCCGACCTGCGCATCGGCCAGCAGAGCCTCGACCAGGAATTCATGCTGAGCCAGTACGCGAGCAGCTTCGCCAATGCCACCTTCGGCTGGCCGGTGCTGCCCTCGGTCGACATGCCCGGCGGCGGCCCCGCCTATCCGCTCTCCTCGCTCGGCGCGCGCCTGAAGCTCAAGCCGAGCCCGGCGATCACGGTGCTGGCCGGCGTGTTCGACGGCTACCCGGGCGGCAGCGCGCAGAACGACGCGCAGCAAGGCAACGCGCACGGCACGCGCTTCAACCTGCATGACGGCGCGCTATGGATCGGCGAGCTGCAATACGCGCTCAACCAGGCGCAGGGCGATGCGTCCGACGCCAGGCCGAGCGGCTTGCCCGGCACCTACCGGCTCGGCTTCTGGTATCTCTCGGGACGTTTCGACGATCCGCGCCAGGACAGCAGCGGCCTGCCGCTCGACTCGCCGGCCTCGAACGGCATCGCGCGAACGCATCGCGGCAACTACGGCGCCTACGCGGTGGCGGACCAGATGGTGTGGCGCTCGGCCGGCAACGCGGCGCGCTCGCTCGGCGTGTTCACGCGCGTGATGGGCGCGCCCGACAATCGCAACTCGGTGAGCTTCTCGGCGCAGGCCGGCATCGCGTTGAAGGCGCCGTTCGACGGCCGCGACAACGACACGGCGGGCCTCGCGATCGGCTACACCAACGCCACGCTGAACGTGGACGCCGCGGCCGGCGCGGCGCTCGGCATCGCCGGCGCGAAGCGCATCAACGAGACGGTGTTCGAGGCGACCTACCAGTACCAGGTCGCGCCATGGTGGATGCTGCAGGGCGACCTGCAATACATCGTGCGGCCCAGCGGCGGTTATTACCTGCCCGCGAACGGCGGCTCGGCGCGCAGGATCGGCAACGAGGTGGTGGCGGGCTTGCGCACCGTGGTGAACTTCTGAGTCGGGTCGTCGCCGGCGAGCCGCCGGCGATTCTCGCTCAACGGAATGCGCCGCCGCCCTCGAAGGCGCGAGCCACGAAGCGCTCGGCGATACGCCGATGCGCCTCCGCATCGGGATGTAGCCGGTCCGGCAAGGGCAGCTCGGCCTCGTCCTCGGCGCCGTACAGCGCGAGGCCATCGAGATAGTGCAGGTTCGGATCCGTGGCCGCGCGCTGCGCCACGATCCGCTGCAAGGCCTCGCGAATGAATTCGAGCGTCAGCTTGCCGGCCGCGCGCTCGCCCGGCTCGCCGGTGGCGCGAAACAGCACCTTGCCGCTGGCCAGTGCCTCCAGATCGAACGCGCCGGGGCCCGGCGTGCGCTCGTGGATCTCGCAATGGATCGGCGAGACCACCAGCAGCGGCGTGTCGGGATGGCCATCGCGGATCGTGTCGAGAAAGCCGTGCACGGCCGGCGCGAACGCGCGCTGGCGCATCAGGTCGGCGTTGACGAGGTTGATGCCGAGTTTCAGGCTGATCAGGTCGGCGCGCGTGTCACGCATGGTGCGTGCCACGAAGGGATCGAGCAGCGCGCTGCCGCCGAAGCCGAGATTGAGCAGGCTGACGCCGGCCCGCGCGGCGGCCAGCGCCGGCCAGATCGTCGAGGGGCTCGCCGCGTTCGAGCCCTGGCTGATCGAGCTGCCGTGATGCAGCCAGACGCGCCGGCCGTCGTCGCCGACCGGTTCGAGGGCGGCGTCGCTGCGCAGCGCCACCAGCAGCGTGGCCTCGTTGTGCGGCAGCCAGAGCTCGACGCGCTTGTCGTGCGTGGGCAGGCCGGCGAAGCGCAGCGTGGCGGCCGCGCCGGGTTCGTGGCTGGCCGCGCCCGTGCCGAGCGAGATCACCACGGTGTCGCCGCCCTCGGCGCTGGCCTGCGCGACCCGCGCGCCGTCCACCAGCAGGTCGTAGACACCGGGCGGCCGGGCCGGCACGCCGGCATAGCGATAACGCGTCGGCAGCGTATCGAGTTCGATCGCGCTGGCGCGGGTGCGGAACACCAGGCGCACGCCCGAGGGCTGCGCCTCGACCATCGCGAACTGCGCGTCGAGCCCGCGCGAGCGCGCCCAGGCCGGCAGGCGATGGACCAGCACGCCGCGCGCGGTGGTCTCGAGTTCGAGCGCGCCCTGCACCAGGGCGTCGGTGATCGGCGTCGCGATCGGCAGGATTTCGGCATTCGTCATCTCGTGGCTCCATCGATGGCGGCCCGGCGGCGCCAAAAGAAAACGGCCGATCTTGCGATCGGCCGTCCTCGGCTTCGATCCGGGCCAGTCGGCCCGGCGGATCATACGCTCACTTCACGCTCGCGAGACCGGATCAGCCCAGATCGAAACGATCCAGGTTCATCACCTTGGTCCAGGCCGCGACGAAGTCCTCGACGAACTTGCGCTTCGCGTCGCCGCTCGCGTACACCTCGGCCAGCGCCCGCAGTACCGCATTGGAGCCGAATACCAGGTCCGCGCGGGTGCCGGTGTACTTCACCTCGCCGCTCGCGCGGTCGCGCCCTTCGTACACTTCGGCGCTCGCGTCGGCAGCCTTCCACTCGGTACCCATGTCCAGCAGGTTCACGAAGAAATCGTTGCTCAGCACGCCGACGCGATCGGTGAACACGCCGTGCCGGCTGCCGTCGAAGTTCGCGCCAAGCACGCGCAGGCCACCGACCAGCACGGTCAATTCCGGCGCCGTCAAGGTCAGCAGTTGCGCCTTGTCGATCAGCAAGGCCTCGGTCGACGGACCGCCTTCCACGCGACGATAGTTGCGGAAGCCGTCGGCGACCGGCTCGAGCACCGACACGGATTCGACATCGGTCTGGTCCTGGCGCGCATCGACGCGACCCGGTGCGAACGGGACATCGATCTTCACGCCCGCGGCGGCCGCGGCCTGCTCGACGCCAACCACGCCAGCCAGCACGATCACGTCGGCCAGCGATGCCTTGCCCGACGCGGCCTGGATGGCCTGCAGCCTGGGCAGCACGTCGACGGCGGCCTTGTTGACCGCCCAGTCCTTCTGCGGCGCCAGGGCAAGCCGGGCGCCGTTGGCGCCGCCGCGCTTGTCGCCGCCGCGGAAGGTCGAGGCCGAGGCCCATGCGACCGACACCAGCTCACCGACCGACAGCCCCGACGCGGCGATCTTTTCCTTCAGATCGGCGATATCGGCGGCGCTCGGCTGGTGCGTGGCAGCCGGCAGCGGGTCTTGCCAGAGCAGGTCTTCCTTCGGGATTTCCGGGCCGAGGTAGCGTGCCTTCGGGCCCATGTCGCGGTGGGTCAGCTTGAACCATGCACGCGCGAAGGCTTCGTTGAACGCCTGCGGGTCGCCCAGGAAGCGACGCGAGATCTTTTCGAATTCCGGGTCGTAGCGCAGCGTGAGGTCGGTCACCAGCATCGTCGGCTTGCGCTTCTTCGACGGATCGAAAGGGTCGGGAATCAGGTCCGGCGCATCCTTCGCCTCGAACTGAATGGCACCGGCCGGGCTGCGCGTCTGCACCCATTCGTACTTGAACAGGTTCTCGAAGAAGTAATTGCTCCACTGCGTCGGCGTCTGCGTCCAGACCACCTCGAGGCCGGAGGTGATGGCGTCGGCGCCCGCGCCGCTGCCGAAGCTGCTGGTCCAGCCCAGGCCCTGCGTTTCGAGCGAGGCAGCTTCCGGATCGGCACCGACGTGGTCTGCCGAGCCCGCGCCGTGCGTCTTGCCGAGCGTGTGGCCGCCGGCGATGAGCGCGACGATTTCCTCGTCGTTCATCGCCATGTTGCCGAAGGTCGCGCGGATCGCCGGCGCCGCGGAAGCCGGATCGCCGCTGGCGTTCGGACCTTCCGGGTTCACGTAGATCAGGCCCATTTCGGTCGCGGACAGCGGATTGTCCTTGAGCGTTTCCGGATTGCGGTGCGACAGCCAGGCCTTCTCGTCACCCCAGTTCACGTCCAGGTCCGGCTCCCACACGTCTTCGCGGCCTGCCGCGAAACCGAAGGTGCGGAAACCCGAATTTTCCAGCGCGACATTGCCCGCCAGGATGATCAGGTCGGCCCACGAGATTTTCTGGCCGTACTTCTGCTTGACCGGCCACAGCAGACGACGCGCCTTGTCCAGGCTGACGTTGTCGGGCCACGAGTTCAGGGGTGCGAAGCGCTGCTGGCCGCGCCCCGCGCCGCCGCGGCCGTCGACCATGCGGTAGGTGCCGGCGCTGTGCCAGGCCATGCGGATGAACAAGCCCGCGTAGCTGCCCCAGTCGGCCGGCCACCACGCCTGCGAGTCGGTCAGGACCTTCTTCAGGTCGGCCTTGAGCGCACTGTAGTCCAGTTGCTTGAATTCCTTGCGATAGTCGAAACTCTCGCCAAGCGGATTGGAACGATTGGAATGCTGATTCAGCAGATCGACGCGCAGCTGCTTGGGCCACCAATCGCGATTGGTGGTGCCGCCGCCGGCCGAGTGGTTGAACGGACACTTCGCCTCATTCGACATCTGTATTCTCCTTGTTCGCTAACGCTTGCCCGGCTCGTGGGGGAGGAGGAGCCGGGAATGCCAGGTGCTCGTCAATCATCGTGCTGGTGAATACTAAACGCTGCATTTGCCAAGCGGAAATTGGATTATTTGATCGACGGGAATCGAAAAAACTAACACCCGGCATCTGGGACCCTGCAACCCGCACGTGCCGCGCAGCGTAGCCGCGCTTCATGTCGAAACGATGAGGGTCGAGGTTTTGCGGCAATGCATCAAGGCACGATCGATGGTGCAACGAAGCACGGACGTGCAGCATGACGGATCCGGCGAAATCGTGCCGCGAGGCGGGCGCGCCTGCCCGGCATTGCATTGCGAGGGGCAACAATCGCCGCAACAATGACGGCGTCGCGCGCCGCGATCATTGCTCGCCTCGATGCCCTGGCCGGCCGATCCGTCGCCGCTCGGATCGCCTCGCGTTGCGCTTGCCGCACGGCAATATGTTCCCGCGCGCAACCAAATCGCGGCGCGATGCGCCATGATGCTCGCATGATGTCTTCACTCCGGACCGCCTCGATGACCCGTATTCGCAATCCTCTTAATCTCGCGCAGTTGCAGGCCTTCGTGGCCGCCGCGCATCATCGCAGCCTGCGCGCCGCCGCGCGCGAGCTCGGCGTCACCCAGCCGGCGATCACGCACACGATCCGCGAGATCGAGCACGCGCTGAACGCCGAGCTGATGGTGCGCAGCGTGCGCGGCGTCGAGCTGACCGCCTGCGGCCATGCCCTGCTGCCGCGCGCCGAGCAGTTGCTCGGCGACATGCGCCGCGCGGTGGAGGCGGTCGAGCAGGTGAAGGGCGAAATGTCGGGGCGGGTGGCGGTCGCCACCATGCCCTCGATCGCGCTGACCGCGCTGCCGCGCGCGGTGCAGAAATTCCGCGCCACCATGCCGAGCGTGCAGTTGCACCTGGCCGAGCTGTCGGTGCCCGAGGCCATGACGCAGCTCGGCAACGGCACGCTCGACCTGGCCGCGATCCATCACATCCCGGCGCTCGATCGCGAGTTCGTGCAGACGCCGCTGCTGTCCACTGAATTCGTGATCGTGATGCGCGCCGGCCATCCGCTCGCCAAGGCACGCAGCCTCGCCGAGCTGCTCGACGCCGAATGGATCGTGACGGTGGACGCCGAGGATTTTCCGCACAGCGTCATGATGGCGATGTTCACCACCCACGGGCTGCCGCTGCCCCGCCGCCTGCTGCGCGCGCCCTCCTCGTTCTCGGTCACGCTCGGCCTGGTGTCGCGCTCGGACGTGATCGGCTGCTTCACCAAGCCGCTGGCCGAGATGGTCGCGCCGCTGGGAATCCGCATCGCCGCCATCGAGGAGACGCTGCCGAACTACGAACTGTCGATCCTGTCGCGCCGCGACCTGCTGCCGACGCCAGCGGTCACGCAGTTCATCGCCTGCCTGAAGCAGGCGGCGGCCGATACGCTGGGCTGAAGGCCGAAATACGAGCCATGCACTCGCGCGGTGCACGCGCTCGCGCCCAAACCGGTTTCGGCATCAATTACCGAAAGGTTTCTTACATTCTTCCGAAAAGCTCAACAAAACCCGCCCCTCGTGGGCGCGTCCCGCTATCCGGGCTTCCACTAGGCACCCGCTCGGCTTTTTGTCTTGATAATGTTCCGCGAACGCTCGTCCGCATCGGGCGGGCGTTTCCAGTCAGCCCGGCAGCAGCCGCACCGGGCGGAGCGCAATGCGGCACGACCGCGCGCAAACCACCGTACAACGAGGAGTCATAGTGAAAAAAGTTCTGGCGGCCCTGACGGTTGCCCTGCTTGCCGTGTCGGCAGGCGGCGCCTACGCAAAAGACTGGTCGACGGTCCGCTTCGGCGTCGACGCGAGCTACCCGCCGTTCGAATCGAAGGGCGCGGACGGCAAGCTGGTCGGCTTCGACATCGACCTGGGCAACGAAATCTGCCGCCGCATCGCCGCGAAGTGCGTGTGGGTCGAGAACGACTTCGACGGGATGATCCCGGCACTGAAGGCCCGCAAGTTCGACGGCGTGCTGTCGTCGATGTCGATGACGCCGCAGCGCGCCGAACAGATCGCCTTCTCGGCCAAGCTGTTCAACACGCCGACGCGCCTGGTCGCCAAGGACGGCGCCAAGCTGCTGCCGACCGCCGATTCGCTCAAGGGCAAGACGGTGGGCGTGGAGCAGGGCACGATCCAGGAAACCTACGCGAAGACCTACTGGGCGCCCAAGGGCGTGACGGTGGTGCCTTACCAGAACCAGGACCAGGTCTACGCCGACCTGCTGTCGGGCCGCCTCGACGCCACGCTGCAGGATGCCGTGCAGGCCGAGATCGGCTTCCTGAAGACGCCGCGCGGCAAGGGCTACGCGTTCGCCGGTGGCGACATCGACGATCCGAAGACGCTCGGCGAAGGCGCCGGCGTGGGCCTGCGCAAGGAAGACACCGACCTGAAGGCGAAGATCGACGGCGCGATCGCCGCGATGCGCAAGGACGGCACGTACGACAAGATCGCCAAGAAGTACTTCGATTTCGACGTCTACGGCAAGTAAATCCCGCCGCGACGCGGCAGCCGACGGGCCCTTCGGGGCCCGTTGTCATTGGCGCGGCAGGTGCCCGCGCGAGCGCGCGCCCGAGCCGCTCGGCCGGGATCCTCCGCCCGGCGCCCCCGCTTGCCGCGCGCAACGTACAATCGTCGTTTCCCCGTTCCTGACGACTCCGCTCGGCGGCCCAGGCCGCCCGCCCCCCGATCATGCAAACGCTGACCCATCCGCTGATTTCCCCCGCGCTCGGCACCGAACGCCACATCACCAGCTTCCATTACGGTCCGCGCAGCGGGAAGAAGGTCTATATCCAGTCGTCGCTGCATGCCGACGAACTGCCCGGCATGCTCGTCGCGACCCTGCTGCGCCGCCATTTCGCCGCGCTCGAGGCGGCCGGGCGACTGCGCGACGAAATCGTGGTGGTGCCGGTGCCGAACCCGATCGGCCTGTCCCAGCACGTGTTCGGCGACCATCTCGGCCGCTTCGAGCTGAACACCATGCAGAACTTCAACCGCAACTTCCACGACCTGGCCGCGCTGGTGATGCCGCGCATCGAGGGCCGGCTGAGCAAGGACGCGGCGCAGAACCTGCTGGCCGTGCGCGCGGCGGTGCGCGAGGCGCTCGACGAGCAGAAGCCGCGCACCGAGCTCGAATCGCAGCGGCTCGCGCTGCAGCGCCTGTCCTTCGACGCCGACGTGGTGCTCGACCTGCATTGCGACAACGACGCCGTGATGCACCTCTATACGAACCCCGATCTGTGGGAGGACGTCGAGCCGCTGGCGCGCTACCTGGACGCCCAGGCCTCGCTGCTCGCGCTCAATTCGGTCGGCAACCCGTTCGACGAGGTCCACAGCTTCTGCTGGTCGGAGCTGCGCGAGCGCTTCGGCAGCCGCTTCCCGATCCCGAACGGCGCGATCTCGGTGACGGTCGAGCTGCGCAGCGAGCGTGACGTGTCCTACGAATTCGCCGAGCGCGACGCGCAGGCGATCGTCGATTACCTGACCCTGCGCGGCTCGATCGACGGCACCCCGGCGCCGCTGCCGCCGCTGGCCCATCCCGCCACCCCGCTGGCCGGCACCGAGCCGCTGGTGGCGCCGGTATCGGGCGTGCTGGTGTTCCGCACGCCGGTGGGCATCGTGGTGGAGCCGGGCCAGGAGATCGCCGATATCGTCGATCCGCTGACCGACCGGGTGGTCACGCTCAAGGCCAGCGTGCGCGGCGTGCTCTACGCGCGCCAGGTGGTGCGCTTCGCCACCGCCGGCATGGAAGTGGCGCGGATCGCCGGCAATACGCCGTTCCGCAGCGGCTCGCTGCTGTCGGCCTGAGCTCCGGCGGCCTCCCGCGCCCGGGTTTGCCGCCATCCTCGGCGGCCGCGATACAAAACGGCCGGCAACGCGTCGCTACGCGGCTGCCGGCCGTCATGACCCACGGTCGATCCTCCCCGTCGCGGCCCGTCACTCGGGCCGCTTCCCCCTGCCGGCCTTGCCCGGCAAGTCAGCCCCTCAGAACGCCGGCACGATCGCGCCGTTGAACTTCGCGTCGATGAACTTGCGCACGTCGTCCGATTCGTAGGCCGCCACCAGCTTCTTCACCCAGGGCTTGTCGCGATCCTGCGCGCGCACCGCGATCAGGTTCGCGTAGGGGCCCTTGAGATCCTCGATCGCGATCGCGTCCTTGACCGGCGTGAGGCCCGCCTTGACGGCGTAGTCGGTATTGATCGAGGCGGCGTCCAGGTCGGGCAGCGCGCGCGGCAACTGGGCCGAATCGAGCTCGACGATGCGGATCTTCTTCGGGTTCTCGGCCACGTCCAGCGGCGTGGCGTTCACGCCATTGCCGCCGACGCCCGGTTTCAGCTTGATGACGCCGTACTTCTGCAGCAGCAGCAAGGCACGGTTGCCGTTCGAGGGATCGTTCTGGATGCCGACCTTGGCGCCCACCGGCAGGTCCTTCAGCGACTTGATCTTCTTCGAATAGAAGCCCATCGGCGCGGTATAGGTCAGCCCGACGCTGACGATCCTGTAGCCGCGCTGCTTGATCTGGCTGTCGAGGAAGGGCTGGTGCTGAAAGCCGTTGGCGTCGAGATCGCCGGAATCGAGCGCCGCGTTCGGCTGCACGTAATCGTTGAATTCGATCACCTTGATCGGCAATCCGTCGTGAGCGGCCACTTTCGCCACTTCCGTCCAGATCTGCGCATCCGGTCCGCTCATGGTGCCGATCCGCAGCGGCGTGCCATCCGCCCGGGCCGCCGACATCAGCGCGACCGACAAGGTCCCGCCGACCACGGCAAGACGCGAAACCTGCGCGAACCACCCCGAATAACGCCGCATTGCGATCCCCTCTTCTGCCATGAACGAGCGGCGCATGCTCGCATGACCGGCCGGTCGGTCCAACCAAGCATTGCTGATGGGCATCGATGCTGTTGCGCGAAAAGCAAACGTGGAATCGTCATATCGATTGCGGGCGCAACCGTCATATCGCCTGCTGTGGTGCGGGCGCTACATTCTGAACTATGACAATCGCTGTCACATTCATTACCTGCCCCGCCGATAAAGTGCGCTCCGTTCCTTCCAAACGCCTTCAAGAGCGCGGAACCGCACAACCTTATTTCGCTCGGAGATTGCCTTGAACAAGAAACTGTTGACCACTGCCATGCTCGCCGCCACGGCCAGCGCTGCCCACGCCCAAAGCAGCGTCACGCTGTACGGCGTCATCGACGCCGGTATCAGCTACGTTAACCACAGCAAGAACGCCGCCGGCGGTTCGAGCAAGCTGTTCAAGTACGACGACGGCGTCGCACAGGGCAGCCGTTGGGGCCTGCGCGGCACGGAAGACCTCGGTGGTGGCCTGAAGGCGATCTTCGTGCTCGAAAACGGCTTCAACAGCGGCAACGGCACGCTGGGCCAGGGCGGCGCGATGTTCGGCCGTCAAGCCTACGTCGGCCTGAGCCAGACGCAATACGGCACGGTCACGTTCGGCCGCCAGTACTCGTTCTCGACCGACATCCTCGGCTCGAGCTACTCGACGGGTGGCAACACGGTCGTCGGTAACTACGCTTACCACGTCAACGACATCGACCAGTTGACCTCGAGCCGCATCAACAACTCGGTCAAGTACCAGAGCGCGAACTACTACGGCTTCACGTTCGGCGCCTTGTACGGCTTCTCGAACCAGGCTGGCGCGTTCGCCGGCGCGAACTCGACGACGGTCGGCACGACCACCACGGCGGGCTCGTCGCGCGCCTACAGCTTCGGCGTGAACTACGCGAACGGCCCGGCCTCGATCGGCGCGGCCTACACGGACATCCGCTTCCCGGGCCAGGCAACGCCGTCGTTCTCGACGACGATCGCCAACATCGGCACGGGCACGGTGCGTGACCTGCGCACCTTCGGCGTCGGCGGCCGCTACGTCTGGGGCCCGGCAACGGCATGGCTGCTGTGGACGAACACGCAGTTCGACGCGATCAACCTGGCCGGCACCAAGTACAACGCGTACGAAGCGGGCCTGAAGTACGCGCTGACGCCGGCGCTGTCGGGCGCCGTCGGCTACACGTATTCGAACGCCACGCAAGGCGGCAACTCGTACCACTGGAACCAGGTCAACGGCACGGTCGACTACGCGCTGTCCAAGCGCACCGACGTGTATGCCCTGGCTGTCTACCAGCAGGCTTCGGGCCACGGCGTGCAAGCGCAGATCGGCTCGAGCACCAGCTACTTCAACACGTCGGGCACGGGTTCGAAGAACCAGATCGCTGCTCGCGTCGGCATCCGCCACAAGTTCTAAGCAAGCGCTTCACTCGCGAAGACACTACGGCAGAAACGCCTCGCCATCCGGCGGGGCGTTTTTTTTCGGCTTTTAAGTTTCATTTAATTCTGGATTGAGAGCATCCTCTCACCCCCCCTGTTGGCCGCCTGAGCATCGGCGGCTTTTTTTTTGATCGTATGCCGGGCGGCAGCCGCCACCGGACGAGACAGGACCGGAGGAAACGATGATCGAAGATATTGTTTTCAGCCATCTCCCCATGATTCTGACGCGCGAGCACGCGTTCCCGGTCCAGAGCTGCCGCGTCTCGGTGGCCATGCAACGTCCCTGGGGCCGACCTTATCGGCTGGTCGAGTGGACCATGCACCTCGACGCCCCCGCACGACGCCGCATCGTCCCCGCCGAAAGCACCGACGAGCAGATCGCCGAGGCGGTCGCCTCGCACGTGCCGGGCCGGCTCTACGAGGACGGCGCCTCGCTGTTCTGACGCGCCGTTCGCGGCGGCGCGGCATTCAGGTTTCCTGATCGTCGTCATCCCGCCAGCCGGCCGTCACGGGCAGGCGCGGCGGGAATTCTGCTACCCTCCCCGTTTTCCGCTACGCATCTCATCCATGGAAAACGCATTCAACGAACGTGGCGTCAGCGTGACCCGCAACGGCCTGTCCTGCGCCGGGCTGGTGTTCCCGCTGCGCGAGATTCGCGACCTGACCGTGGTCACCGTCAACAAGAACGCGGTCGTGCCGATCCTGATCTCGCTGATCGGCGTGGCCGCGATCGCGGCCGGCGCGGTCTATGCCGTCAGCGGCGGCATCGTGGTCGGCGCGATGCTGGCCGTGGTCGGCTACCTGACCTGGATCACCCAGGACGTCACCTACCGGCTGATGGTCGATACCGCCGAGGGCAAGCGCGAGGCCGTGGTCAGCGTCGAGCGCGAGTTCGTCGAACAGGTCGCCCAGGTGGTGCGCGACGCCAAGGCCGCGCAGCCGGCCGCCACGGCGGCGGCTGCGAAATAGGCCGGGACGTCGGGCCCGCGGGCTCGATTGGCCGCGTGAGCGGTTTGGTTTTGCCTTTGCATGGCCCGGAGCGATCCGGGCCATGAGTCGTTTACACACCCGCTTATCTTCGTTTATGCCCGGCATTTTCCCCGTCCGTCCTTGCCGGCTGGACGGCAACGGGGACGACGGGCTGGCGCCAGGCCGCGCCCCGGCTTGAAGGGGTTCGTCGCGATCGACCGTTAGTTGCTTATTGGATCGGTCAACTCGTGCTTTTGCCCATGAAATACGACTACCCGGCGTTGTACTGATAATCATTCTCATCTAAGATCGCAGCTTTACGACTGTCTTTCGCCGGCCCGGCAGGTCGGCGGCACGCCAGCCAGGTGGATCTGCCACCGAGCCAGCCAAGCTCGACGCCTCAACGGGAGATCCCATGCACCGACATCCGCTGTTCCGCCGACTGCGCCGCGTGGCGCCGGCCGGCGCCTTCGACCTCCAGCAGCCCGGCACCGCCGCGGCGAACCCCGCTTCCGGCTCCGCCTTCGCGGTGGACGCGTATCAGGATCCGCTCGAGGCCGGCTGCGCCTCGTCCAGCGCGACCGCCGGCCAGGGGCGCGATGCCTCGGCCGCTGCCGTCACCGATCCGACCACCACCTGATGCCCGGCCTCTCCACGCTCGCCGGCAGCGGACCGGCCGCTCACACCGGCACCTCGGCGATCGCGCGGCGTCGCACGATCGCGCGCGCGATGCTGGCCGCCACCGCCATCGCGCTGCTGCTCGCGATGCTGGCCGCCAGCTGCATCGGCGCCTACCGCCTGACGCCCGCGCAATTGCTGGCCGCGCTGTTCGCGCCCGATGCCTCGTTGCAGCAGGCGCGCGCGGTCCTGCTCGAGATCCGCGCGCCGCGCGTGGTGCTCGCGGCCCTGGTCGGCATCGGTTTCGGCACGGCCGGCGCGGCGATGCAGGCACTGTTCCGCAATCCGCTCGCGGATCCTGGCCTGGTCGGCGTCTCGAGCGGCGCGGCCCTTGGCGCGGCCGGCCTGATCGTGCTCGGCCCGATGCTTGCGTCCACAACCATTCCGGCCGGCTGGCTGCCGCTGGCCGCGTTCGCCGGCGCGCTGGCGGTGGCCGCCCTGGTCTATCGGCTCGCCGCCACGCGCGGCCGGCTCGCGCTGCCGCTGCTGTTGCTGGCCGGCATCGCGATCAATGCACTGGCCGGCGCGGCGATCGGCCTGCTCACCTATATCGCCAGCGATGCGCAACTGCGCTCGCTGACCTTCTGGAGCCTCGGCAGCGTGGGCGGCGCGCAATGGTCGACGCTGGCGGCGGTTGCGCCGCTGACGCTGGCCGGCACCGCCTGGCTCGCGCGCGAACGCGACGCGCTCAATGCCCTGCAGCTCGGCGAGGCGGAGGCCCTGCACCTGGGCGTGCCGGTAAAGCGCGTCAAGCGCGGCGTGCTGGCCGCCACCGCGCTCGGCATCGGCGCGCTGGTTTCCTGCACCGGCGTGATCGGCTTCATCGGCCTGGTCGCGCCGCATTGCGTGCGGCTCGTCTGCGGGCCCGACCAGCGCGTGGTGATGCCGGGCGCGGCCCTGCTCGGCGCGCTGCTGGTGGTGGTGGCCGACCTGGTCGCGCGCACCGTGGTCGCGCCCGTCGAGATTCCGCTCGGCATCCTGACCGCGCTGATCGGCGCGCCGTTCTTTCTCGCGCTGCTGCGCAAGAGCCGCGACGCGCTCGGCGGCTGATGCGGCGCACTTCGAGTCCTCCCATGCTGATCGCCGATCGTCTCTCCATCGCCCGCGGCCGCACCGAAGTGCTGCGCGGGCTCTCGCTGCGGCTCGTGCCGGGCGCCGTGACCGCCTTGCTGGGCCCCAACGGCGCCGGCAAGAGCACCTTGCTCAAGGCCCTGGCCGGTGAATTCCACGGCGCGGGCGCCGCGCGCCAGGTGCGCCTGGGCGGGCGCGTGACGCTGAACGGCGCAGCGCTCGAGCATCTCGGCGCCGCCGCGCTGGCGCGCCTGCGCGCGGTGCTGCCGCAAGCCGCGCAGCCGGCCTTTCCCTTCGTCGCCGACGAACTGGTGATGCTCGGGCGTTATCCGCATACGCGACGCGCCGGCGCGATCGCCGCGCGCGACCACGAGATCGTGCGCGAGTCGCTGGTGCTGGCCGGCGCCGGCGCACTGGCCGGCCGCGACGTGACGACCCTGTCGGGCGGCGAGCTGGCGCGCGTGCAGTTCGCGCGCGTGCTCGCGCAACTCTGGCCCGAGCACGACGCGCGAGACGCCGGCGCCGCGCCGCGCTATCTGCTGCTGGACGAGCCGACCGCGGCGCTCGACCTCGCGCACCAGCACCATCTGCTCGGCACGGTGCGCGAGTTGGCGCGCGACTGGCGGCTCGGCGTGCTGACGATCGTCCACGATCCGAACCTGGCCGCGCGCCATGCCGATCGCGTCGCGCTGCTGGCCGACGGCGAGGTGTTGGCCGAAGGCACGCCGGCCGAGGTGATGCGGCCGGCGCTGATCGAGCGCTGTTTCGGTTTCGCGGTGAAGATGATCGAGACGGGCGACGGGGCGCCGCCGGTGATGGTGCCGGCCTGAGGGGCCGGTGAAAGCGAATAGGAAACGAGATCGGGGAAGCGGCAGGGCAACGCAACCGCCCGCGCATCGCGCGCGGGCCGCGATGCGCATCGCTCAGCCGCGCCCCTTCTGCGCGAAGTACGCGCCCACCGCCTCGACGAAGGTATCGATATCATCGCCCGACACGTCGCGATGCGTGACGAAGCGCGAGGCATAGAGCATCTGCGTGAGGATTCCGCGCGTTTTCAGCCAGGCTTCGAGCGGCGCGCAGTCGGCCTCGGGGAATTGCGCGAACACCATGTTGGTGGCCTGCGAGAGCACCTTCACCTGCTCGATGCGCGCCAGGCCCTCGCCCAGGCGCGCGGCGTTCGCGTGATCCTCGGCGAGGCTCTCGACATGATGGTCGAGCGCGTACAGACAGGCTGCCGCCAGCACGCCCGACTGGCGCATCCCGCCGCCGAGCACCTTGCGCCAGCGCGCGGCGCTCTCCAGCAGCGCGCGGCTGCCCACCAGCACCGAGCCGACCGGCGCGCCGAGCCCCTTCGAGAAACAGATCGAGATGGTATCGAACGGCGCGCACAGCGCCGCGAGCGGCTTGCCGCTCGCCACCGCCGCATTGCACACGCGCGCGCCGTCCAGGTGGGTGGCCAGGCCCTTGCCGCGCGCCAGCGCGGTGGCCTCGTCGACATAACCGGCCGGCAGCACCTTGCCGCCGATGGTGTTCTCGAGCGCGAGCAGGCGCGTGCGCGCGAAGTGGTTGTCGATGGGCTTGATCGCGGCGGCGATCCGCTCGAGCGGCAGCGTGCCGTCGGCGGCATTGTCGATCGGCTGCGGCTGGATGCTGCCGAGCACCGCCGCGCCGCCGCCTTCGTATTTGTAGGTATGGGCCTGCTGGCCTACCAGGTATTCGTCGCCTCGCCCGCAATGGGCCATCAGCGCCGCGAGATTGCTCTGCGTGCCGCTCGGAAAGAACAGGCCGGCTTCCTTGCCGGCCCGCTCGGCCACCGCGGCCTGCAATCGTGCGACGGTCGGATCATCGCCCCAGACGTCGTCGCCGAGTTCGGCGGCAGTCATCGCGGCCAGCATCGGCTGGCTCGGGCGAGTCACGGTATCGCTACGTAGATCGATCATCGGGGCGTCCTCGGAGAAGCGTCGGCATCGCCGACGCGTGAACCTGGAAAAAATCCGAGTGTACGCAATTCACTGCGCGCTTGCGTGCCGAGGCATGAAAACGGGCAGTGAACCCCGAAACAATACAGACCGGTATCCCTTGCAGTGAAACCGGCGATCGCGAACAATCAGGCGTTTTCCTCGCAACAGACATGCAGGTCGCGACCCGTGCCATCGGCCTGCACCGCGCGTTCGAGATTCGCGTTGACGCGGCATAGCAGGGTAGCGAGTTGCGCGCGCTCGTCCTCGCTGAAGCCGTCGAGCGCGATGCGCCCGGCCTCGTCGAGCACGGCCTTGCCCTCGGGCAGCTTGCGCATCGCATCCTCGGTCAGGGAGATCAGGCGGCTGCGCTTGTCGGCCGGGTCGGGCACGCGACATACCAGGCCGTCGCGCTCCATGCGGTTGAGCAACTGCGCCATGCTCGGCTGCTCGACCTGCATGCGCCGGGCAAGCTCGGCCTGCGACAAGGCACCGGAAACCTTCAAAAGGCCCAGCACGGGGACCTGGCTGAGCGCGAAACCGAGTTCGCGCAAGGGCCTGTCGACGACGCGCGTATAGAGTCGCGTGGTGAGGCCTACCAGTTTCAATGGAGGTGTCGATGAATCTTCCATCTCGCGGAGCATCTCTCAGAAATTAGTTGATTAAAAAATGGTAATCGATCGTCCCGGCTTTTCCCATATACGACTGTAAATAACCGTTACCAAAACCGTGGAATGTGTGAAACGAGGATTAGCCGCTGCCGCCAAAAATGCCGGCCGATTCGAACCGCGTCACACCGGCCCTTGCACGATCGCAGTGCATTCGCCCGCACTGGAAGGCACCGATTCGGAACGTCGGGTATCGCAGCGCATCGACGCCGCACGATACCGTGAGCGGACGCACGGCGCGTTCCCGCCTGCGAATACCCGCAATATCGACACGTGCCCCTTCCGCTAAAGCTCCCTATTTGCAGACAACTTGAGCTTGATCAAAGTATTGACATGCGAACCCTCGGGGTCGGAGCCAACCCGTGCTTCGAAAACATTGCATATGCATGGTTTATCCCGAGGTTTATCGGGTTCGTGGCCATCCGCACGCGCTCACGACTGCCCAGGTTTCAGCGGAAATTGGCAAGTCGGCGGGATGGATGATGGCGAAAAATGCGAATGGGTTGCAATATCAGTTGCGCGCGCAACTGATATTCCTGGAAAGAAGACATAAACCATACATGCGTTCCGAAATTCGACACGATAGGTCGCGGGACCTTGCGAAGGCCTCTCGCCGAAATCTCGAAGTTTGTGATTACTAGCGTGAGAAGCTAATGCCGGCACGATGAAAGACCGGATTACGAAGGATTAACGAGGGGAGATGAAGAGACGGGGAAATGCGTGGAAGCGCTCGGACGAGGTGCCTCGTCGAGGGTATCGTCGCTTGTCGTGGTCGGAGGAAAGCGCGTGATGCGTCGCCTCGCATGATGCCGTCGAGCCCGCCGCAGCGATTCGACGCGATGTGATGCGATGCGCGGCGCGCATGCATCACATCATGCCGGGTCATGCGACAGGTCAATCAATCCGGTGGCGGCATGTCGGGCGGCGGAGGCGGCGTATATCCGCGATTGCCGCCATAAGCACCGCCCTGGTAGCCCGCGTTCGGCGGCGGTCCGCCATACGCGCCGCCACCATAGCCACCACCGTTGCCACCATAGGCCCCGCCGCGCACGCGGCCCGGCACCGGCACGCGATCGCCGGCCGCGTACATGCATTGCATGTACGCGTAGTCGTAGCGACGCTGCACGTCATAAGCCGAGCCCTGCGCGGTGCCCATGCCGACCACGCTGCCCGCGAGCAAGCCGGCACCCGCGCCGACCGCCGCGCCGCGTCCGCCGTTGAAGGCCGCGCCGGCCGCCGCGCCGAGCGCGGTGCCGATCGCCGCGCTGCCGACCGCGCTCGCGGTGGCCGCCTGGTTGGCCGACACGCCGCCGACCTGGTTGGCGGCGTACTGACGGCAGTTGCCGTCGTCGACCTGGAACTGGTCGAAGCTCTTGCCAGTGCCGGGCAAGGCCATCACGCTGGGTCCGGGCGGCATCACCGCGCAGGCGCTCAGCAAGCCGACGCCGGCCGCGACGAGCGCCCAGC
Organism: Burkholderia sp. SJZ089; assembly: GCF_007828315.1. Taxonomy (NCBI): domain Bacteria; kingdom Pseudomonadati; phylum Pseudomonadota; class Betaproteobacteria; order Burkholderiales; family Burkholderiaceae; genus Burkholderia; species Burkholderia sp. SJZ089. The sequence goes on from NZ_VIUM01000007.1 coordinate 216,707, forward strand.
GCCCGCCATTGCGAATTTCGAATCTCATGGCTCGCCTCGTCATCATTGCGGCGGCCGGGCCGGCACTTCACGCCAGCCCGACGAGCAGGTCTTCACATAGGGGTAGTAGCGACGCGAGGCGTTGCAGTAATACCAATAACCCGGCTGCAGCGGCGGCGCGCCGGCATCGGGCGGCGGCGGCGCCGGTTCGGGCTGGCCCTGCTCGACATACTCGGGCGGCGGCGCCGGCTCGACCGGCACCGCGACCAGCGGCGGCGGCGCGTAGTAGATGGGCGGTGGCCCCCAATACGGCCCCCAGCCGGGACCCCAGCCTGGGCCGATGAACACCCCCACCCGCGCCGCATGGGCGGCACTCGTGGCGGTCACGGCGGCGATCGCCGCGACGCCGAGCACGATCTTCAGTTTGCTCACTTCACGCTCCGGGATACACGGGACACTGGCCCCGCGATTGTCGATACCCGAGACGCTACTCGCGCGTGCCGCGACTTCAATTACGAGTCTGCGCAAGGATTTTGCCGGTCGTTACAAGCGTGTCGAGATGATGGCGGAATGGTCTTTCATCGTTCGATCCGCATTACCCGGTAACGCGCGGAAATATTTGGGAAGGCGGCCTGGCACGCCACCTCGGCGGCTTCGTCAGCGCAGTGGAAGCGATACGACAGGCAAGCGAAAATACCCGCCCGCCGCCGCCGCTTCGCGCTGCATATGGCTCGCCCGATGCCGCGCTGTCGCAACCTCCCGCCTTGCCCCCGCCCCCTCCCGGATATAGCGGTTGATTGCCGCAGGTGCGGCGCGCCACCGCATCCAAGCCCTCACCGATCGGCCGCCATTTTTTTGATGCTTATCAACGCGTTATCTCGATATTGATCGAGAGCAGGAAAACCGCGCGCACAAAGTGCGACGAGTTGGCACATTTCACCGAGGAATCGCGATCCCGATACTGCCCACATCCCCGATGCCGCGATGTATCGCGCGGCGAAGGGAGGGCCGCCCGGCACCCGCCCGCGGCCGTCGCACGATCGGTCACACGCTCATGGAAACCGCCCTGTCTGCCCTGGATCTGGCCCGCCTGCAGTTCGCCTTCACGGTCTCGTTCCACATCGTCTTCCCCGCCCTCAGCATCGGCCTCGCGAGCTTCATCGCGGTACTCGAGTATCGATGGCTGAAGACCGGCGAGCCGCACTACAAGACGCTTTGCCTCTACTGGTCGAAGATCTTCGCGGTGGCCTTCGGGATGGGCGTGGTGTCGGGCGTGGTGATGAGCTACGAGTTCGGCACCAACTGGGGCGGCTTCTCGAGCTTCGCCGGCGCCGTCACCGGCCCGCTGCTGATGTATGAGGTGATGACCGCCTTCTTCCTCGAGGCCGGCTTCCTCGGCATCATGCTGTTCGGCTGGAACCGCGTGAGCCCGCGCGCCCACTTCGGCGCGACCCTGATGGTGGCGATCGGCACGCTGATCTCGACCTTCTGGATCCTCGCCTCCAACAGCTGGATGCAGACCCCGCAGGGTTTCGAGATCGTCGACGGCCGCGTGGTGCCGACCGACTGGCTCAAGATCATCTTCAATCCCTCGTTCCCGTACCGGCTCGCCCACATGGCGATCGCGGCCTTCATCGTCGCCGCGCTGGTGGTGGCCGCCACGGGCGCCTGGCACCTGCTCAAGGGTCGCCGCGACAAGACCGTCACCACCATGTTCTCGATGGCGCTGGGCCTGCTGCTGATCCTCGCGCCGATCCAGGCGGTGGTCGGCGACCAGCACGGCATCAACACGCTCAAGTACCAGCCGGCCAAGATCGCCGCGATCGAGGGTCTGTGGGAAACCGAGCAGGGCGGCACCGCGCTGAACCTGTTCGGCATCCCCGACATGCAGGCCGAAACCACCCATTACGCGCTCAAGGTGCCGCACCTCGGCAGCCTGATCCTCACGCACAGCTGGGACGGCGAGATCCGCGGCCTGAAGAGCTTCCCTGCCGAGGACCGGCCGAACTCGACCCTGGTGTTCTGGACCTTCCGCGTGATGGTCGGCCTGGGCTTCGCGATGATCGGCCTGGCACTGGCCGGCTGGCTGCTGCGCCGCCGCGGTCGCCTCTACGAGGCGCGCTGGTTCCACAAGCTCGCGCTGGTGATGGGGCCGACCGGCTTCATCACGCTGCTGGCCGGCTGGATCACCACCGAGGCCGGCCGTCAGCCCTGGGTCGTGTACGGCGTGATGCGCACCGCCAACGCCGCCTCGCCGCTGACCACGCAGCAGGTCGGGCTGTCGCTGCTGACCTTCATCTGCGTCTACTTCCTGGTGTTCGGCACCGGCATCTACTACCTGCTGAAGCTGATCAACGCCGGCCCGGCGCTGCCGGACGCGCCGCAAGGCCCGCACGGCGACGATGGCGGCAAGCGCCACGGCGAGCAATCGGGCCGCCGCCCGCTGTCCGCGCCCGAGCAGATGATCGACGCGGCCTGAACGCCTCGGCCACGACAGAACACGCACAAGGAACCATCATGGACATCACCGTCATCTGGGCAGCGATCATCGCGCTCGGCCTCTTCATGTACGTGGTGCTCGACGGCTTCGACCTCGGCATCGGCATCGTCTTCCCCTTCTTTCCCGACGAACGCGAGCGCGACCTGATGATGAACACCGTCGCGCCGGTCTGGGACGGCAACGAGACCTGGCTGGTGCTGGGCGGCGCCGGGCTGTTCGCGGCCTTCCCCGTCGTCTACTCGACGGTCTTGTCGGGGCTCTACCTGCCGCTGATCTTCATGCTGGTCTGCCTGATCTTCCGCGGCGTGTCCTTCGAGCTGCGCGCCAAGGCGCGCCGCACCAAGCATCTGTGGGACCTGGCCTTCATCGGCGGCTCGGCCGGCGCGACCTTCTTCCAGGGCATCGCGCTGGGCGCCTACCTGCAGGGCATCCCGGTGCGCGACGGCCAGTTCGCGGGCGACCCGTTCGGCTGGCTCAGCGCCTTCTCGCTGCTGACCGGACTGGGCCTGGTGGCCACCTACGCGTTGCTCGGCTGCTGCTGGCTGGTGGCGAAGACCGAGGGCGACCTGCAGCGCCGCCTGCATCGCGTGGTGCTGCCGCTGACCCTGGTGCTGCTGGCCTTGATCGGCATCGTCAGCCTGTGGACGCCGCTGCAGGAGCCCGCCGTGGCGCAGCGCTGGTTCGGCTCGGGCCTGTTCGTCTACCTGATGCCGGTACCGTTCCTGGTGGTGGCCTGCGGGGCCTGGATGGTTCGCGCGGTGCGCCAGCGCCGTGATACGCTGCCCTTCGTGCTCGCGCTGGCGATCGTCGCGCTCGGCTACATCGGCCTGCTGGTGAGCCTGTTCCCGTATGCGATCCCGCGCAGCGTCACGATCTGGCAGGCGGCCGCGCCGCATTCGAGCCAGGTCTTCACCCTGGTCGGCGCGGCCGTGATCATCCCGATCATCATCGCCTACACGACCTTGGGCTACTGGGTATTCCGGGGCAAGATCCGCCATGAAGACCAGCACTACTACCACCACTGAAAACCGCGCCGCCGCAGCCGGCGGCAAGCGCCGCCTGCCGGGCTGGCTGTGGTTCGTCCTGCTCTGGATGGGCGGCGTGGCCGGCGCGGTCGCGCTCGGCTACGCCTTCAAGATCTTCATGAACCTCACGCTGTTCGCCGTCACCAGGTAGGCCCGGGCACTTCGGCGCCGACGTGGCGGCGCGCCGCTCAACGCAGGAACGGCGCGATCTCCTCGGCGGCCTCGCCGAATCGTTCCTGCAGGAAGTCGAGCAGCGCACGCACCCGCGGCGCCAGGTACTGGCTGCGCTGGAACAGCGCGTGCACCGGCATCTCGGGGCAGCGCCACTCGGGCAGCAGCATCACCAGCCGCCCCGCGCGCAGGTCCGCGCCCACGTCCCAGATCGACTTCATCACCACGCCGCGTCCCTCGATCGCCCATTCCCGCGCCAGCGCGCCGTCGTTGGTCTGCCGGGCGCGCGCCAGCGGCGCGCTCACCTGCACCGTCTCGCCCTCGCGCGAGAACTTCCACTGGTTCGCCACCCCGGCCGAGGAACTGAGCAGCACGAAACGATGCTCGCCGAGTTCCTCGGGATGGCGCGGCGCGCCATGCGCGGCCAGGTAGGCGGGCGAGGCGCACAGCACGCGGCGGTTGTCGGCCAGGCGCTTGGCGACCATGCCGCTGTCGGCCGGCAAGCCGAAGCGGATCGCCAGGTCGATGTCGTCGTGCAGCAGGTTCGACAGCGAATCGGCCAGCACCAGGCTCAGCGCCACCTGCGGATGCAGGTCGTTGAATTCGTCGAGCCAGCGGCGCAGCACCACGCGGCCGAAATCCGAGGTCGCCGACACGCGCAGCGCGCCGCCGATCGAGGCGCGCCCGAGCTGCAGCGCGCTGCGCGCGTCGTCGAGCGTCTGCAGCGCGTGCTGGCAATGCGCGAGATAGAGCCGCCCCTCGTCGGTCAGGCGCAGCTTGCGCGTCGAGCGCTCGAACAACTGCGTGCTCAACGCGCCCTCCAGCTTGATCAGCCGCGCGCTGGCCGCCGCCGGCGAGAGGCCGAGCTTGCGGCCGGCCGCCGACAGGCTGCCTAGGTTCGCGGCTTCCACGAAGAGACGGATGTCGCCGAGGTTGTCCATGCTGGCGGGTCGCGTGATGGCGGGAGCGTGATCGGGCCGGGCACGGCAGCGCCCGGACGGCGCCGCGCAGCGCTTCGGCGCGGCAGGGGCATGGTAACGCGAGGCGCGCGCCACACGAACGGGCGCGCGGGAGAAATCGGGCGGGCCTCGCCTCAGGCGATCGCGCCGCCGCCGTCGACCAGCACGGTCGAGCCGGTCGCATAAGGCGTCGCGGCGAGATAGACGATCGCGTTCGCGACATCCTCCGGCTGCCCCACGCGCCGCGCCGGCAGGCGTGCCGCCGCGCCCGCGTACATCTTCTCGCGCGCGGCCTCGTCGAGCTTCGACCATAGCGGCGTCGCGATCATCCCCGGCGAAACGGTATTGACGCGCACCGGCGACAGCTCCAGCGCGAGGCCGCGAGCCAGCGCCTCGAGCGCGGCATTGATCGCCCCCTGCAGCACCGATGCGCTGCTCGGCCTCACGCTGAGGAAGCCCGAAACCAGCGTGAGCGAGCCGCCCTCGCGGATCCGCGCCGCCCGCGCGACGCGGTAGGCGCCCCAGAACTTGCTGTCCATCGCGGCCTGCGCGTCCTTCAGTTCGAGACCGCGCACCGGGCCGGTGGCCGTCTGCGCCGCCGACACCACCACATGGTCGAACTCGCCCGCCGCATCGAGGAAGGCGCGCACGCTCGCCTCGTCGGTGATGTCCATCACGCCGGTGCGCACGCCCTGGCCGATCCGCGCCGCGCTGGCGGCCAGCTTGCCGCTGTCGCGCGAGACGATGGTCACCGTCGCGCCGCGTTCGACGAAGGCGCGCGCCGCCGCCTCGCCGATGCCCGAGCTGCCGCCCACCACCAGTACCTGCTTGCCGTCGAAATTCATGATGCCTTCCTCCCTTCGATGATTGCCGATGGACGCCCGCCCGGGCGCCCTTGCGATGCGCCCTGGTTCAGGGCTTCACGACGCCCAGTTGCCGCAGGAACGTCAGGTTGTCCTCCAGATGCCAGTTCTCGGCGATCCGGCCGTCGCGGATCCGGTAGATGTCGGTGGCGATGAAGTCGACCGGCTGGCCCTTGCCCTGCACGCCCTGGAAGCTGCCGCTGAAGTGTCCGCGAAAGCGCAGGTGCGTGATCACGCGGTCGCCGGCCACGATCATCTGCTCGACCTCGGCATGCACGTCGGGCACCGCGGCATGAAATCCCTTCGAGGCCGCCAGCGGCCCGGCCAGGCCTTGCGGCCGACCCGGCGGCAAGGTGCGGTCCATGAAGTCGGGAGCAAGCGCCTCGCGTGCCTGTGCCTCGTCGCCGGTGGTCCAGAACGTGTCGTAGAGCCGGGCCGCGCGAATCTGCGCGGCCAGTTGTTGCGGCGGCAGGCTATGGTCGACGATCAACTGCTTCGGCTGCACCAGTTGATCGTCGCCGTTCGGTGCGGCGATGGCCGGCGACGCGAAGATCGCCATCAACGCCAGGGCCGCGGCTGCCAGCCCCGTACTTGCTTGTATCGATCGGGTTTTCATCTTGACCTCCATCCTTGTTCATCGCTCGTGAAATGCGCGCCTCGTGATTCGAGAGCCACGCGCCGCTCAGCGGGCCAGCACCGGGTAGTCGCTGTAGCCGCGCTCGTCGCCGCCGAACAGCGTGGCGCCGTCGAAATCGGCCAGCGGCAGGCCTTCGGCGAGCCGTCGCGGCAGGTCCGGATTGGCGACGAACTTGCGTCCGAACGCGATGAAATCGGCATAACCGTTCGCCAGCACCCAGTTGGCGCGCTCGAGGTCGTACTTGCCCGCCACGATGATCGGCCGCGCGAAGCGCTCGCGGATCTCGCGGCGGAAGCTTTCGGTGAATTGCGGGGCATCGTCCCAGTCGGCCTCGACCAGGTGCAGGTAGGCGATGCCGCGCGCCTGCAGCCAGGCCGCCGCGTCGAGGATGGTCGGCAGGATGTCGGGGCAGGCCATGCCGCGCGCGGTCAGGAACGGCGCGAGGCGGATCGCGGTGCGCTCGGCGCCCACTTCCGCGGCCACCGCGTCGACCACCTCCTGCAGGAAGCGCAGGCGGTTCTCGCGCGAGCCGCCGTATTCGTCCTCGCGTCGGTTCGAGGTGGTGCGCAGGAACTGATCGACCAGGTAGCCGTTCGCGCCGTGGATCTCGACGCCGTCGAAGCCGGCCTCGATCGCCCTGCGCGCGGCCTGGCGGAAGTCCTGCACGATCTGCCGGATCTCCTCATGGCGCAGCTCGCGCGGCGTCGGGCAGTCCACCATCGCGCCGATGCCGGTGGCCGGATCGACCTTCCAGATCTGGCCGTCGAAGGGCACCGCCGAGGGCGCCACCGGCAGTTCGCCGCCGTGGAAATCGGGATGCGACATGCGCCCGACGTGCCACAGCTGCAGGAAGATGCGGCCGCCCTCGGCATGCACGGCATCGGTCACCAGGCGCCAGCCTTCGCGCTGCGCATCGCTGTGGATGCCGGGCGTGAATGAATACCCCTTGCCCTGCGGCGTGATCTGGCTGGCCTCGGTCACGATCAGCGCCGCCGAGGCACGCTGCGCGTAGTAGCGCGCATTCATCGCGTTCGGGATGTCGCCGGGCTGGGTGCTGCGGGCACGCGTCATCGGCGCCATCACGATGCGGTGGGCGGTGTCGTGGCCGGCCAGTTTGGCGGGGCTGAAGAGTTCTGCAGTGCTCATGGTCGATGTGTTCCAGGCGAGAAGTGGATCGGTTTGGATTCGGGTTTGGGAAGACGGAAGCGGCCTGCGCGGGGCTCAATACGCGGCCGGGCCCAGCGCGGTGACGAATTCGAAGGCGACGCCGGGCGCGAGCGCCACGAACAACTGCAACTCGTTCGACAGCGGCACTTCGCTGAGCTGGTAGCCGATGCCGCGATGGTCCAGGCGTTCGACCAGGGCATGCCATTCGTCGCGATCCTCGATGCGCAGCGCGAGGTGATCGATGCGCGGCACGCTGCGCGCGGCCATGGCCGCCACGGTGGCGCGCACCACGTGGATCACCGGGCGGCCGGCGGCATAGAACCAGCCGCCGTCCACCGCGAACGGCGGACGCGCGCCGCGCGTCAGGCCGACCACCTCGGCCAGGAAGCGGCAGGTGCTGTCGAGCTGGTCGGTGACGATGGTCGCGTGATCGAGTTGCATGATTCGCCCTGGGCGGTGAAGAACCGGTGCCCATTCTGAATACGACGGTCGATATTGATAATTAGGCCGACGCTTGAAGTATTTTCAAATTTTTTGGAAAGATCGCGAAAATCGAGCAAGCGACGGGCGACGCAAGGGAAAGGCGGGAGGGAGAAGCGAGGCTTCAGGCGAATGCCGAAGCGCTCGAGATCAAGGCAGGCGAGGATGCAGGGCGCAGGGCGCGCCGCTGTTCGACGATATCGCGGCTGGCCGGCTCACCGCGCCGGCCGCGCCACGTCTCAACGGTGACGCGCGACCACGGCGGCGTCGAGCACCCGCTCGATATCACCGAGCAGGCGATCGAACCAGCGACGCAGCGAGCCATTCGAGAGCGAACGCGGGATCGACCACGCCACCGCCTTGTAGACCTCGTTGCGACGCACCTTCGAGGCGCGGCCCGGCTCGATCCAGTTCGGGTTCGACACCAGCAGCCGCAAGGTCATCAAGCCGATCACGATCGGCCAGATGCAGGCCAGCCGCAGCCGCATCGCGCGCGGCGGGATCGCGAAGGTGTAGTCGATGCCGGCACGGTAATGCGCCAGCGCGACGCGCACCAGGTCGAACATCACCGGACGCGCGAGCTGCGAGGCATCCTGGCCGAGCAGGTCGCCGGGTGCGATGCGCCCGCGCGCGAGGCGATCGGCGGGCAGGTAGCAGCGGCCGATCCGCAGGTCCTTGGCCGCGTCGCGCAGCACGTTGGTGAGCTGCAGCGCCTTGCCGAAGCGGATCCCTAGCGCCTTCATCTCGTCGGCATCGCGCTTCACCACGCCGGGCTCGTGCAGGAAGGTCATGGTGGTCCAGAACTCGCCGACGCAGCCGGCCACCATGTAGGTGTAGCGATCGAGCGCGGCATCGTCGGGCAACGCGACCAGTTGCCCCGAGGTTTCGTCCGGGAACGTGACCAGGTCGAATTCCATGCCCTCGCTCAGCGTCGTGACGATGCCGCGCACGGCCGCGCGATCGGCGTCGTCGAGCTGCGCCAGGATCCCGAGCGCCGGGCCCAGCGACTCGAGCAGCACCTTCTCGTCGGAATCGGTCTGCTGGCCCGCCACCTCGGCGGCGATGCTGCGCAGCGCGGCCTCGTCGGGCCGGCCATTGACCTGCGCGCGCAGCGACAGCAGCCATTCGAGGCGCCGCGCCGGCGGCAGCAGGGAAGTGTCGGCGATCGTGTCGGCCGCGCGGGCCAGCAGATAGGCCAGACCGATCGGATCGCGCATGCCGACCGGCAGCACGGCGAGCGTCAGGTAGAACGAGCGCGATACCCCTTTCAGCAGGGGGCCGAGCAGGAACGCGCGGGAAGCTTGGGTCATGCGATATGGGATCAGTCGTGAATTCCGGGCTGCCGCATTGTAGCCGGCAATGCGGCCGGGGCCGTGGCGGGAGGGCGTTGGCGGTTTATGCGCAAAAAGTTTTATTTTTTTAGTGCGTCCGAAAAAGTACTACAAATTTCGGACAAACCGCCAGTCATCCGATTGCCGGTACCGGACACGCGCGCAACAAAAACGCGCCCCACTGCGCATAAATACGAGCAAGCCACGACCTATCGCTCCGCTTACCCACCGCGATGCGTACAATCGCACCCATTTGAACCCAAGGTGGTGCCGACGATGGCAATGAAGAAGACGGATCTGGAAAAGAACAAGGCGCTGAAGCTGACGCAATCGATGAAGGCATCGAGCTCGCAGCGCTTCGGCAAGGGCGCAACCGACACGGCCGCGCTCGATCGGCGCGAGCGCCGTCGCATCGAGCAGGCGCAAGGCCTGGTGCCGTTCGCCTGCAAGCTCAATGTCGAGTTGGTCGCGGACCTGCAGAAGCAGGCGGCCGATCATCCCGAAGGCATGACCGGCCTGTTGACCGAGCTGCTGACGGCCGGCCTCGCGCAACGCGCGCAGTAAGGCCGAAGCCGGCGGCCCGCAGCCAGTCAGGCTGCCGGGCACCGGCCCCTTGCGGGCCCGCGCGAGTCACCCCTCGCGCCGCGGCCCCGGCCTTCCGATACGCGGCACGGCCCTTTCGGCCAGGCTCGCCGCGCTTACCTCCCCTCACGCCACCGCCGGAAAATCCAGCGTCGTGTCGTTGGCGCGATTCACGAGGTTGGTGAACGTGATCGACGCGATCGCGAGGCTGACCTCGATCACCTGACGTTCCGTGAAGCCGGCCGCGATGAAGTGGTCGAGCTGCTCGGCCGGCACCGTGCCGCGCGTGCTCACCACGCTGCGCACATAGGTCACCAGCGCGTCGCGCTTCACATCGCCGGTCGGCTCGCCGGCGCGGATCTGGCGCATTGCTTCCGGCGACAGCCCGGCGAACTTGCCGGCCAGCGTATGGGCGGCAATACAGTAGTCACAGCCGGCGTTCTCGCTGACGGCGAGCTTGATCGTCTCGATCTCGGCCTTGCTCAGCGTGCCGCCGGCCAGGATCGCGTCGATGCCGAGCATGGCGGCCAGCGCTTCGGGATGGTGGGTGCCGATCGTCGCGTAGGCGTTCGGCACCTTGCCGACGGCCTTGCGGATCTTCGTGAACAGTTCGGCGGTGCTGCCGGTTGCATCGGCGACGGCGAGGGTGGACAGACGGGACATGGTGCGCTCCTGGTTTCAGTGGGTCGTCACGGCTGTGACGGTGAAGCCAGTTTAGGCGCGTCAGGCGAGTTGATTAATGCTCGCATCTCGCATATTCATGCTCATTCGTCTCATTTCATCCACCGTCACGCCGTATCAGCATCTCGAGGACTAGAGTGGCGGACAGCCTGAAAGCTCAAGTGAACTTGAAGAAAACGGAAAATTTTCGGGAGGCTCGAATGACCGTCCAGCGCAAGACCCCGGACCCGCTGATGCCGATCAGCGAGGTGGCCAAACGCAGCGGCGTGGCCGCCTCGGCGCTGCGTTTCTACGAATCGCGCGGGCTGATCGAATCGGTGCGGCAGGGCAGCAGCCGGCGCTCGTTCCCGCGCTCCTCGCTGCGCCGCATCGCCTTCATCGTGTTCGCGCAGCGCATCGGCTATTCCCTGGACGAGATCGCCGGGCAACTGGCCAGCCTGCCCACCGCCAAGCTGCCGGCCAATCGCGACTGGCAGCGGCTCTCGGCAGGATGGAAGCAGCGCGTGAGGGACAAGATCGAGGAGCTGGAACGGCTCGATATCGACCTGGACCACTGCATCGGCTGCGGGTGCCTGTCGCTCAAGCGCTGCAAGCTGACCAATCCCAACGACCGGGCCGCGCGCTCGGGGCCCGGCGCGCGGCGCTGGCTCGGCGATCCGCCGCCGGGGGATCTGCCGCCGGTAGTCGCCGCGGATGCCGAACGCGGCGAGGACTGAATTCAGGCCGCGACCGTCGGCTCCTGCGCGCCGCGCCGCCCGCGCACCGGCACGCCCGTCCTCGACTGCCGATAGACGCGCCTGGCCAGCTCCAGGAAGGCCGTCATCGCGCTCGACACATAGCTGTCCTCACGACGCACGAACAGCGTCTCGACCATCGCCAGCTCGCGCGGCAGGCGATGGATGGCGACGTCGCCGGCGGTCACCGCGTCGGCCACCACGCCCTTGGGCAGCAGGGTGATGCCGACGCCGGCCGACACGCAGTTGACGATCGCGTCGAGCGAGCCGAATTCGAGCGGCCTGGCCACCACGATCCCCAATCCCGCGAGAAACGCGTCGAGCCGCTGGCGATACGAGCAGCCGAACTGGAACACCACCGTCTTCAGGTCGCGCGCGCCGGGCAGGTCCTTCAGGGTGCGGATCGCCGGGCTGGTCACCAGCACCAGTTCCTCGGTGAACACCGGCTCGACATGCAGGGCCGGATGCCGGATCGGCCCGGCCACGAAGGCGCCGTCGAGCCGGTAGTCGATCACGTCCTGCATCAGCCCGGCGGTGGTGCCGGCGCTCACCACCAGCCGCACGTCGGGCCAGGTGCGCGCGTATTCGGTCAGCAGCGGCGACAGGCGCAGCGCCATGGTGGTTTCGAGCGTGCCCAGCGTGAGCGTGCCGGTCGGCTCGCCGCTGTCGGTGGCCGCTGCGCGCGCCTCCGACACCAGTTGCGAGATACGGCCGACGAAGGGCAGCATGCGCTGCGCGGCCGGCGTGATGGTCACGCCGCGCGCGTGACGCTGGAACAGCGCCACGCCGAGTTCGTCCTCGAGCGCGCGGATCCGCGCGGTCACGTTCGACTGCACCGTGTGCAGCTCCGCCGCCGCCTTGTTCATGCTGCCATGGCGGGCGACGGCTTCGAAGGTCTTCAGGTCGGCTATGTCCATGATCGTCAGGAGTACGCGTGAAAACGTGCAGGCGCCGCGCGGGCTATCGATGAACCGATTGTAGCGAGGCGGCCCGCGCGCCGGGTAACGGGAAATCAGCATAACAGCTATCTCGATTCCAGATATCCCTTATCTCGACAAATCAGTTCTGAGGATCGGTGATCGCGCGTACGCTGCGGCTATCGAATCGAGTGAAGGGAACGCATATGGAACGCGCCGTCGACTCCCACGCTCACGCGAGGCGCGAGACGCGCGGCGTGAGCCTCGGGCGGGCCACCCTGTCCGGCTTCAGCGCCAGCCTGGTCGGCATCGGCCTGGCGCGCTTCGCCTATACGCCGCTGCTGCCGGCGATCGTCGACGCGCACTGGTTCGCGCCCTCGCTGGCCGCCTATCTCGGTGCGGCCAACCTGGCGGGCTACCTGGGCGGCGCGCTGGCGGGCCGCGCGCTGGCCGCCCGGGCCGGCGTCACGCTGACGCTGCGCACCATGATGCTGCTGGCCACCCTCGCCTTCGTGGCCTGCGCCTGGCCGCTGTCCTTCAGCTGGTTCTTCGCCTGGCGTTTCCTGGCCGGCATCGCCGGCGGCGCGCTGATGGTGCTGGCCGCCCCGACCGTGCTCGCGCACGTGCCGGCCTCGCGCCGCGGCCTGGCCGGCGGCGTGATCTTCATGGGCGTGGGCGTGGGTGTGGTGGCCTCGGGCACGGTCGTGCCGCTGCTGCTGCAGCGCAGCCTGCAGGACACCTGGCTCGGGCTGGCCCTGCTCTCGCTGGTGCTGACCGCGCTGGCCTGGCACGGCTGGCCGCGCGAGACCGCGCCGCGCGCCGCCGCGCCCGCGAGGCATCGCCGCACGAGCACGCCGCGCCCGCTGCGCGCGCTCTACGCCGAATACGCGCTGAACGCGGCCGGCTGGGTGCCGCACATGATCTTCCTGGTCGACTACGTCACGCGCGGCCTCGGCCAGAGCCTGCAGGTGGGCGCCGAATACTGGGTGCTGTTCGGCGTCGGCGCCACGCTGGGGCCGGTGCTGGCCGGCGCGCTGGCCGACCGGATCGGCTTCGGCCACGCGCTGCGCCTGGCCTTCGTGCTCGAGATCGGCGGCGTGGCGATTCCCGTGCTAGGACTCGGGCCGTTCTGGCTGATGCTGTCGAGCGTGCTGGTCGGCGCCTTCGTCACCGGCACCGTGCCGCTGGTGCTGGGGCGCCTGCACGAGCTGCTCGCCCATCATCCTTCGCAACAGGACCCGGCGTGGCGTACCGCCACGGTCGGCTTCGCGCTGTGCCAGGCGCTCGCCGCCTACGGCCTGTCCTACGTGTTCTCGCAGAACGGCGGCGACTACCGCATGCTGTTCGCGATCGGCACCGCGGCGATGCTGCTGGCGCTCGCGATCGACCTCGTCGCCGGCATCCAGGCCCGCAAGACCTGAACCCCGCACGGCTTGTCCAAGGAAGACACCACCATGTCCCGCCCCGCCGCCGCTCCCGAGCTCGCCGTCCCGTCCCAGCAGCCCCAGCCGCCCGAGGCGCGCGCCTACGTCGAGCGCAATGCCGCCTACTGGCGCCGCAACCTCGCCGTCTGCGTGTTCGGTTCGTTCACCACCCTGGTGAGCCTGAGCATGCTGCTGCCCTTCCTGCCGCTCTATGTCGAGCAGCTCGGCGTGCATTCGCCGGCCGGCATCGTGCAGTGGTCGGGCGTGGCCTTCGGCGCGACCTTCTTCGGCACGGCGATCACGGCGCCGCTGTGGGGGCGCCTGGCCGACCGCTACGGCCGCAAGCCGATGCTGGTGCGCGCCGCGCTCGGCATGGCGGTGGTGATGTCGCTGATCGGCATCGCGCACAGCGTCGCGCAACTGGTGGCGCTGCGCCTCGCGGCCGGCCTGATCGGCGGCTACGCCTCGGCCTCGATCGTGATGGTCGGCACCCAGGCACCGCGCGAGCGCGCCGGCTGGGCGCTCGGCGTGCTGTCCACCGGCGCGCTGGCCGGCAACCTGGTAGGGCCGCTGGTGGGCGGCTTCCTGCCGGGCCTGGTCGGCATTCGCGGCACCTTCTTCGTGGGCGGCGCGATGATCGCGGTGGCCGCGGCGGCCACCATCGGCCTGGTGCGCGAGGATTTCGACCGGCGCATCGACGCGCGCCGCGACAGCGCGGGTGCCACGAAGGCCGGCCGGGCCGCCATGCCGCGCGCCGCCGGCCGCGCCGCGCTCGGCGCGCTGCTGCTGACCGCCATGATGGTGCTGCTCGCCAACATGTCGATCGAGCCGATCATCACCGTCTACATCGGCCAGCTCGGCGTGGCGCATGCCGCGCTGGCGCGCACCGCCGGCATCGTGATGGCCGCCTCCGCCTTCGGCAGCATGCTGACCGCGCCGCGCCTGGGCGCCCTGGCGGATCGCATCGGCGGCTGGCCGGTGATCATCGGCTGCCTGCTGGTGACGGGCCTGGTGATGCTGCCGCAGGCCTTCGTCACGCACTGGTGGCAGCTCGCCGTGCTGCGCGGCGCGATGGGCATGTCGCTGGCCGGCCTGCTGCCGGCGATCGCCAAGCTGGTGCGCCATTCGGTCGAGGAACACCGCTCCGGCAGCGTGCTCGGCTACCTGCAGTCGGCGCAGTTCTCGGGGCAGGTGGTGGGGCCGCTGATCGGCGGGCAGATCGGTGCGCATGTCGGGCTGCATGCGGTGTTCTTCGTCACCAGCGCGCTGCTGGTGCTGTGCGCGGCGCTGAATGCCTGGATCCACCTCCGGGGCCGGATTGCGGGCTCGGCGGGACGCTGAGGCAGGCTGCGGCGGCGTTCGGCGACATCGCTCCGGATCGGCGCAGATCGCGCGCCCCGCCCGGCATTGCTGCGTCGCACGAATTATTTTTTTCGGGCTTGGCGCGGGACTATTGACGTGCGATAACCGGGTTATCCCTTAGTCACCCGGAGCAAGACGATGGCCACGCTCGAGGCATTCCGCTCGGTGCTCGACGACGCGCACACGCCGGAAATCATCCGCAACCACATCATCGATTCGCTGCAGTACGCGCTGCGCAACTACGGCCAGGTGTTCACCACCAAGGAAGTGGAATGGCTCAGCACCTGGGACGATCCACGCATTCCGCTGGCGGCGCGCAAGGAGATCGCCAAGCGCGAGCCGGCGCACGCCGACTGAAGCGCTGAGGTTGAAGCATTGAAGCAGCGGGTCGGCCGTGCCGCGCGCGCGAGCCGGCCCGAGCATCGGCCGCCGCCTGCGCCGCCGATGCGCCGCGAGGGCCCACGCCGTTCATCGGCGCGGGCCCTCGCGTTCATTTGAGCCCGAAGTCGACGCGCGTGGTCGCGCCCTTGTCCTCGATGCCCTTGGCGTCGAGCCTGGGCGCCACGATGAACATCCGGCTCGCATCCACCTTGCCGTCCAGGTACTGGCGCACCGCCTGCGCGCGTTGCTGGGCCAGCTCGCGCAGGGCCGCGTCGTCGGCCGGCGCGTGCGCCTCGAGCGCGGCCTTCATGTCCGCGTCAGGCAGCGTCTTCTGCATGCCGATCAGATTGCGCGGCTTCTTGAAATCGGCCGCCTTGTAGGCCTTGGTCAGGTACTTCGTGTATTCCTCCGGCGTGACCTTGACCGTCATCGGGTCGATGCTCTCGCCCTGCCCCACCACGTCCTTGAGCTTCTGCTGGCGCACCAGGCGCTCGACATAGGCATCGCGCAGGCCCGGCGCGTCGCGCGCGGGATCGACGCGGCCCGTCAGGTCGAGGCGGATCGAGGGCTTCTCGGCCAGCATCTTCGAGATGGTGTCGAGCTTCTGCTTCGAGGCGTCGGAGAGCGTGGCCACGCCCGGCGCGAATTCGACGTAGCCGAGCTCCTCGCCGTTGCCGCCGAAGGCGCTGGCGATCAGCGAGAACGGCGCCGTCACCGCCTTCTTCAGCAGGTTCAGCACGGCATGCCAGATCAGCCCGCCGATGCTGAACTCGGGGTTCGACAGCGAGCCCGACACGGGGATGTTCACGTCGATCTCGCCGCGCGAGTTCTTCAGCAGCGAGATCGCCAGGCGCACCGGCAGCTTGGTGGCCGTGTCGTTGTCGACGTGGTCGCCGAAGGTGAGCTGGTCGATGAAGATGTGGTTGTTGGCGCTGAGCTGGTCGTCGGCGAGCTGGTAGTGCAGGTCGACGTTGAGCTTGCCCTTGGTGATCGGGTAGCCGGCGTACTTCGCCGAGTACGGCGTCAGGTTGGTCAGCTCGATGCCGTGCGCCGAGGCCGTCAGATCCAGCGCCGGCTTGGCGATCAGCGGATTGACCGAACCCTTGATCGAGATCGGGCCGTTGCCGGCCAGGCTGGCCGCGATGTCGACCGGCGCGCTGGTCTGCGAATCGGTGCCGAACGCGCCCACCGTGCCCTTGATCGCCACCAGGTCCGCCGTGTAGTTCGGGCGGATGAAGTTGTCGGTATAGGTGACGCGGCCGTCCTGCAGCACCAGTTCGCCGAAGCGCATCCGCACCGGCTGGCTCGGCGCCGGCGCGGCCTTCACCACCACGCTCGGCACCGAGGCCGGCAGCGGCGCGGCGGCACCCGAGGCGGTCGCGGTAGTGGCGGTGGCCGCCGAAGCGCCCGAGGCCGGATGCGCGCTCGCCGCCGCGACGGCCGCGGCCGTCGGCGACAAGGGCACCGGTTCGGCGCCGCTGGCGTCGCGCGTCAGCGATTGCGCCGGGCCGCTCTGCCTGGCCACCACGTCGTTGAGGTTCAGGCGCCCCTGCGCGTCGAGCAGCACGCGGCCGTAGAAACCGGAGAAGGTCACGCGCGCAGCGTCGACATCGGTGCCGCGCTCGCTGTCGTAGTTCGCCTTCAGGTTCGACAGCGCCAGCGAACGCCAGCCCGCGAACGGGTCCGAGCTGGCCTTGTCGAGCATGCGCACGTCCACCACGGCGAGATCGCCGCGATACGAGGCCTTGGTCGCCGCCTTCGCCTGCGACACCGCCAGGTTGCCCTTTGCATTGAGCAGCGCGCTGGCGATGGTGGCATTGAGCGCGCCGCCGAAATACGGCTCGAAGGCGGCCGCATCGAGCCGGTTGCCGTCGATGCGCAGCTTCGCGTCGAGCGGCGTGGCCGTCACCTCGCCCGCCACCGCGAAGCTGCCCTTGCGGTTCAGCGTGGTGCGCAGCGAGACCGGTAGCGGCTTGGACAGATCGTCGGTGAGCGGCCCGACCTTCACGTCGAGCGGCGCGAACGCCAGCTTCACGGGGCGCGGGGTGGACAGGTCGGTGAAGCTGGCCTTGGCGCCGGCCAGGCTCAGCTCGCCGATCCGGTAATGCCAGGGCGCGGTGGTCTTGCCGTTGGCCGGCTTTGTGGCCAGCTTCGCGGCCGGCTTTGCAGCCGATTGGGCGGCGGTTTTCTCCGCCGGCTCGCGACGCGCGCCGCGCGTGGATGCCGCCGGCTCGGCCAGCGCGGCCAGGTCGATCTCGCCGTTCTTCAGGCGCGCCGCGTCGACGTCCAGGCCGTTGATGGCCACGCTCGCCACCTCGGCCGTGCGCGCGCCGAGATCGATGCGCGAGAGCTTCACGTCGGCCTTCGACAAGGCCAGCACCGGCGCCTTCGCATAAGGCGCGCCGATCTTCAGCGCATCGAGCGTCAGGTTGCTGGGGCCGACATTGGCCGCCAGCTCCGGCTTCGACCAATCCGCGAAGGCGTCGATCGAGGCGCCGAGCCTGCCGTCGAGCAGCTTCGCCGAGCTCGCCCCGGCCAGGTACGGCGCGATCGCCGGCAGCGCGAAGCCGTCGATGCCCAGATGGCCACCCACCTGCTGCTGGGCCAGGCTGACGGCGCCGGCCGCGTTCAGCGCGCCGCCCTGGGCGAGCTGGGTCGAGATCCAGAACTTGGCCGGCTGCCGGCCCTGCAGGGTGAAACCGGACAGCGTGGTCTTCAGCTTGGCGAGCGTGAGATCGGCGGCGGGGGCCACCGAGGCGTCGCTGATGTGGATGGTGCCGTCGTCGATCGCGAGGCGGGCGATCGTCAGGTCGAGCGGCTGCGGCTTGGCGTCCTCGGCGGCCGGCTTGGCCTGGGTCTGCGTGGTTGCGCTCGCACCGCTCGCCGCGCCTGCCGGTGCCGACGCGGCTGCCGTGACGGCCGCCGGCGACGAGGCCGCGGCGGGCGCCGCCTTCGCGGCGCTCCCGGCCTTCGCGTCGTTCGCCGCATTCGCCGCGCCGCCCTGGGCCGCCGCCAGCTTCTGCACGTTCAGCACGCCGGCCGCATCGCGCGTGAGCATGAGCACCGGCGCGTCGACACGGATCTCGTCGAAATGCAGCACCTGCCGCAGCGGTTCGAGCGAGCCCGCCGCCACATGCACGGCGCGCGCCGCGAACAGCGGATGGTTCGCCGCATCGCTGAGATTCGCGTCGGCCAGGTCGACCGTGCCCGACACGCGCAGCGCGGGCGTCTCGCCGTCGATCGAGAAGCGCAGCACCAGGTCGCTCGACAGCCTGCCGGAACTCATCTGGACCGGCAGCCTGGCCGGCGCGTAGGACAGCAGCTCGGGCACGTCGAGCCCGTCGAACTTCAGGTTGATCTCCGATTCGCGCGTCTGCGAGAAGGGCTTGGTCTTGCCGGTGATCGCGATCGGGCTGCCGTCGAGGCGCAGCTTCAGGGTCGGCTGCACAAAGATGTCGGTCTTCGAGGGCAGGGTGGCGACGAAGGGCACGCCGAGCGCCCATTGATCGACCACGTGCCTGGCGCCGAGCAGGCGATCGTCGAAGTCGATCCGGCCGTCGGTGACCTGGATGTTCGACACCGAGAAGCGCGTCGGCCCGGAGGACGACGGCTGCGACGGCTTCGAGAACTTCTCGATCAGGTCGGTGAAATTGAAGCGCTGCGCGTCGTAGCGGACGATGTGGAAGCGCGGCGCGTCGATGCGCACCTCGTCGACGATCGGCGCGCCGCGCAGCAGCGAGCTCCAGGCCGGCCGCACCGTCAGCCTGCCGATGTCGACGAAGGGGCCTTGCCCGCCGCGCTCGCCGATATGGACGCCGTCGGCCTCGAGCCGCAGCGTGTAGGGGTTCAGCGCGATCCGCGCGATCGTGGCGGGGCGGTCGAGCTGGCGGCTCAACTGCTGCTCGGCGATATGGCGGATCAGCGGCGGCGCCGCGAAGAAACCGAGCAGGCCGAACACGACCAGGAAAATGAGGATGCCGAGCGCGACGCGCCTGGTGCGGCGCGACCGGGCCACGTCGCCGAGCCGCTTGCCGACGGACGGACGGGAGTTCTCAGGTTGATTTTTCTGGATGCTGGCCATGCTGAGGTGCCGTTGAGAGGACGACGAACGTCGTCTGCAAAATCGGGACGGAAAGCCCGGCTTTCCGAAGTATAGGCGCTCGGCGGGCATGGGCGATGTCGCCTCGTGGGCGATCGCCAGCCGCGACGACGCATCTCGCGATGGTGCTGCCGGGCGGCCTGCCCGCCGCACCTTCAAAGCGGGTCGATGCTCGCCAGTCGTGGATTATACGGAAAGCGTCTGCTCACTTTTCATGACAGGGCGGGACATCGCCCGATTCGTGCCTGGACATAGGCAATGCCCTTTTGCCAGCTGTATTTGGCGACGCCGGGAGCGGCAAAGCACGCCTTGCCCTTACGTCCCTCTGCGTATTTCAGCCTCGAGCCCTGGCGAAGCGATGTCGCTGATGTCGCGAAAGGCTCGTGATAGCTGGTCAAGGAGCTTTTTGTCGGCGCCATGCTCTTCGAAGCACGTCATCCATTCGCGTACCTCACCCCAGACTCGACGCATGATGCCGATTGCTGTCGGCCGCGCCGGCATGAAAGCGGCGTAATGACTCAACGCATTATCCAGGGTGGCGAGTTTGCCGTGCTCTCCTACACCAAGGTGCAGTCTTCGTTCACTGGCAAGAACGGGGTGCGGAACGACGTCGTACAGAGGGCTGAGCACCCAGCCGTTACGCCGTGGGTCCCGTATGAAGCCATGATTGCGAAGATGGTCGTCGTCGTTGGTCACGAAAATGTTGAACACCATGCGAGCAAACATCTCCTCGCCATCGGCTTTGACACGATCCAGGTGGACGTATTTGTGGATGGCGCGGCCCAGGTCGGCATAGGTCTTGTCGGGCGACTCCAGCTCGCTGCAGGCGGTGAGCGTAAGGCCGCTGACGAAAGGAAGCCGGCCTTCGATGCGGCCCTCCCCAGGGCGGGTATCGTGCAAGGCGCCTTCAGGCGGCTTCTGACCAACCTGGCTCCAGTAGCGGTCAAAGCGACGAATCAGCATGACAGGCCGGCCGCCGATATCCTGGTGGCGTACCTCCGGGACCGTCAGACCACAGCGGCGGGCAAGCTCCAAGGTGCAGGACTCCGCGCGCGCCACGTCGAATCTATCGCCATTCGCGGGAAACTTGGCCAGCCACAGTGCGCCGTCCCCGTCTCGTACAGACGCCTTCGGCCGAGCACCACCGGCGGATGGGCCCGAGCCCAGGAAACGCTCCAGGTTTGTCGGTACCGGCGCCCCGTTCTCGACCGCCTCCGACGCCTGCAGTACATATTCCAGCGAATGCATGTCGCTCGCGGACGCCGAATCAGGGCTCTTGATGTCTTCCCGCACGTCCAGGGCGCCAACGCGGTCCCCGCCGGCATGCAGCAGGTACTCCACTTCGAGCAAACCGTTCGCCGGCGCCTTGAGGCGAGCTTCAATTACCCTGCGCCCCCAGGCATCGGGAGCCGCGTCGCGAATACCGCCAAATTCACCGAGCCCGTTCACGGGAAACAGAACCTTCCCCCTGATGGACTCACGCTCACCCAGTGCCAAACTCACCGGGTCCAGCTCGAACGACTCGCCTCGCCGGAGGTATCCCATGCCATACGCAAACTCACTGGCAAGCCCACGATCTGCGACACGCGCGCCTTCTGTCTCGGTGAGACCAAGGATGCCCGCTGGTACGAACCGATTGCCGTCAGCTTGCGCAAGGTGGCCGAATACGAAAACCTCCGTTTTCTTGCGTGCCATCAGAAATCCAGCCGTTGCAGTTCGGATTTGCTCGCCTCGCGAACGCGCTGCGTCGTCTCACGTGCCGCCAACGCCTGAAGCGAAGGGTCGTCCTCCTTCAACAGTGAAAGCAGGCTGACACCAGGTGCAATAGCTTCCAAATATCGAAGTATCTGGGCCTGTGTGCGACCGAGGTCCCCCTTCTCCAACAGAACCGCCGTGGAGCGAGAAATCCCGGCGCGAGTAGCCGCGTCCGCCTGCCGAATGCGACGGGCGATACGCAGACGAGCCAGTTTCTCTCCCAACTGGCGAGCTTCTTGTAGCCGCTCAGGGCTCATCAACGGTTGCTCATCGCGCTTCATGTCTGCAATCCCAGTCTGAATATCCGTAAAGTCTATCTTTGCGGACATTTTAGGTTTGCGATGAACGATGTCAAGTCTGCAATCACGGTCACAATCGGTATTGTATTTGTGATTACAGACATCATCGAAAGAAATATGGAAGGGAAAATTGGGGTCGATTGTCTCGAGCCCCTCTGTCCAGCGAGGCTTGGGAGAACAAAACCCTCCGACACACCTCGCCCCAAACGAAAACGGCGCCCGAAGGCGCCGTCTGATTGCTTCGATAGCAACCGCTCACTTATGCATTAGCCGCCCATTTACTGGCGCACCAGCGGCGGCGGCTGCCAGGAGCCGTCGGTCGCCTCGGGCTTGGGCGCGTAGAGACGCAGCGCCAACTGGAAATCGGCGCGCGGCGCGGGCAGCCAGTTGGCCGCGCGGGCGCGGCCCGGCGAGCTGGCCGATACGACGATGTCGACCGAGCCGTCGCGATTGCGCTGCAGCCGGTCGAGGCTGCCGATCGCGCGCCGGCCACGGCCCGGATCGGGCAGCGCCCCATCCGCCGTATAAGGCGTGAGCGACCAGAACGCAC
Source organism: Burkholderia sp. SJZ089 (assembly GCF_007828315.1). Classification (NCBI taxonomy): domain Bacteria; kingdom Pseudomonadati; phylum Pseudomonadota; class Betaproteobacteria; order Burkholderiales; family Burkholderiaceae; genus Burkholderia; species Burkholderia sp. SJZ089. Next base: position 238,603 of record NZ_VIUM01000007.1, read on the forward strand.
GCACCGGCGGCAGTTCGCGCGCAGCGAAATGCAGCACGTAGCGGCGCCCGCCGTTCAGCGCCTCGCCATCGCCGTCGGCGGCCACGATCGCCACCGTGTCGTCGTCGCGCGTGCCGGCGCCGAAATGCGTCGCCGCCGCGTAGGCGCGCAGCGTGTAGTCCTGCCCGTAGCGGCCGGCATCGCCGCCGAGCCAGCGCCAGCCGTCCGCCGCGAACAGGTTCGACGGCGGCGTGCTCAGCCGTGCCCGCGCATCCTCCACCCCGCGCGCGGCGGCGGCGAGCCGCTCGCCGCTCCAGTCGGGCTCGACGCCGGCCTTCACGCCGATCTCGTCGAGTACCTGGTCGACGTGCGGATCGGGCTGCGGCGGCGGATTGTCGGGCAAGGCGCTGGCGAAGCGCGAGAAAAAGGCCTTGGCATCGAGCGCGGCGACGCGGGCGGCGGCGCTTGCCGAGGTGGCCGCACCGTTGTCCGCGTTCGCGTCAACCGCGGCAGCCCCCGCCGAGGCCGCGCCGCGCGCCGGGCGCGCGCTCCAGGCCGACAACGGCACCAGCCGAACCGCGCGCTGCCAGCGCCGCGCCTCGGCCAGCTCGCGCCCGGCGCCGCCGCTGCGCACGCGCACGCCCAGCCAGGCGTGGCGCGCCGGCAGGTCGACGCGCTTGACGCCGGCCGGCAGCGTGCCCTGGAAGCCCGGCCCGACCAGCGCAATCGTTTGCGCCCGGCTGCTTCCATTACGCGGACTGGCCTCGGCGCCCGTCGACCAGACCACGTTGGTCCACATGTCGAGCACACGCGCGTCGAGGTAACGGCCGCGCGTATCGGGCAGGGAAAGGATCAGCGGCTCGGTGCCGACATCGAGCCAGCCACTCGCGTCGAGCGTGTCGATGCCCGGCAGCGGCGGATTGACGGCGCCGGCGGGCGGCAACGAAGCGTCGATGCGCAGCGTGTTGGCGGGCGCCTGGCCAGGGCCGGCGGCGCCAGGATCGGTGGCGGCCTGACGCGCCACCTCCATCATCACCAGCGGGTAGGCATACAGGTAGGAGTCGGCGACCTCGCTGCGCATCCAGCCCGTCTTGCGGGCGACGACATCGGGCGGCTGCTGCGGCGACGCACAGCCGGCCAGCAGGACGAACACGGCGGCCGTCGCGCCGAAGGTCAGCCGGGCGACGGGAAGTTGGCGAAAGATTGTCATTGGTGTTGGCGCGCGGCGCAGCCTGGCTGCGCATGTTGAGCGGCAGCCGGACGCGCGGGTCTTCCTCGTAGCGTGTGACGGGCTGCATTCGATTCCTCGAACGGCGTGCATCGTACCGCGCGCGTCGGAACAAAAACAGTGGGCATGCACAGCTCTCGATGCCGGAAACCACATTGAATCTTAATGCGCAGCAATACGGCAAAATAGTGCGTCATTGTTGAGTTATTCACATGCGTGAGATTCGCCACGATGGGACCGGATCCAGCGCCCCGCCTCGATCCGGAACCTTTTCCACAGGACACCTCGCCGGGCAACCAGCGCCACGCCAAGCAAGCCCCGGCCGAAATCGCGCACAATGATCGCTCGCCCTTCCCGACATCCCGTTCTCCCTTCATGACCCTACTCGACCCCGCCAGCATCGATAGCTGGCACGCTCACGTCTACTTCGACGCCGACAGCCGCGACGCCGCGTGGGCACTGCGCAAGGTGATCGACGAGCAGCTCGGCGCTCGCGTGCAACTCGGCCGTTTCCATGAACGCCCGGTCGGCCCGCATCCGATGTGGTCGTACCAGCTCGCTTTCGACGGCAGCCAGCTCACGCCCGTGCTCGGCTGGCTCGCGCTCAACCACGGCGCACTCGACGTGTTCGTCCATCCGAACACCGGCGATGCGCTGCGCGACCATCGCGATTGCGCGGTGTGGATCGGCCGCTCGCATCAACTGCGTCTCGAGGCGCTGTTCGGCTAGCCGGCCCTGCCTCCTGCCGCTCGTCGTTCGGGGGTTCGCATCGCTCGATGCACCTCCCGAATGATTCAACCTGGAGTTTCGAATTACCGGCAATTGCTCCCCGGTGAGACTCAATTCGCATTTCCTGAAATCGGTAATCGATTCGCATTATTGCTTCCGCGAAATGAACGACATATTTAATTAAGCATTTCGCCAAGCCTCACCCCGCCTCTTCCGCCGAATTTCCCCGTGAAATCATCGATTTTTGTCGCTCGATGACATAAATCCGTCGAATTCCATCAGCCTCGCGGCTTTTTGATTTTTCATGCTGCGTTGGCGAGATCGCGTTGCCATTTTCGTTTCATCTTTCGCGGTTATCGTGCTGGGCGCCGTCGACTGGCCGGGCGGCGCCATCGTGCCTGTCACCCCATGAACAAACGAGGCATCCAATGACATCGAACAAACGCCGCGATTTTCTGAAACTGGGAACCCACACGCTGGCGGCCGCCGGCATGGCGTCGGTCCTACCCCCCGCGATCCGCAACGCGCTCGCCCAGACCACGCCGCCGGGCAAGCTCGCCGACATCGAGCACGTGATCATCTTCATGCAGGAGAACCGCTCGTTCGATCATTACTTCGGCATGCTGCCGGGCGTGCGCGGCCTCTCCGATCCGCATCCGGCGCCGCTGCCGAGCGGCCAGACGATCTGGTACCAGCCGAACAACGGCTCGGGCAGCTACGCCGCGCGCAATCCCTCGGGCAAGCTGGTGGCCAACGTGATGCCCTATCCGCTCAACCCCGGCACCGGCAGCCCCGTCAATTACCAGGGCGTCAATCTCAATCACGACTGGAAGGGCTCGCAGAGCACCTGGGCCAACTGGAACGCCTGGATCCAGAAGAAGGGCTACTGGAGCATGGGCTACCTGAAGCCCGCCGACCTGCCCTTCTACTACGCGCTCGCCAATGCCTTCACGGTCTGCGATGCCTATCACTGCTCGCTGTTCGGCCCCACCAACCCGAACCGCCGCTATCTGTGGACCGGCACCTCGGGCGCCAGCACGATCACCAATTCGTCCTGGAAGCACTACATCGTCGAGAACGACGACCCGTGGGAGAGCAACGTCACCTCGGATCCGGCCAACGACAGGGGCCAGCAGAACGGCTGGGACTGGAAGACCTATGCCGACGTGCTCGAGGACAACCAGGTGAACTGGAAGGTGTACCAGGGCTACGGCAACTACGGCGACAACGCGCTGGCCTACTTCAACCCGTTCCGGCGCGGCGGCGATGCCGACAAGATCGCGCGGGCGCGCAGCTACGGCGGCAAGTCCGGCGACAACGACGCGCAATCGGCCAACGGCCTGATCGCCGCGCTGCAGGCCGACCTGGCGGCCAAGGACGCGAACGGCAAGAGCCGCTTCCCGGCCGTCTCGTGGATCGTCGCGCCCTATACCTATTGCGAGCACCCGACCGCGCTCTCGAGCGACGGCGAATCCTTCGCCGAGCGCGTGATCAACACGGTGATCGGCAGCAAGGACGTGTGGAGCAAGTGCGCGATCTTCATCACCTATGACGAGAACGACGGCTACTTCGACCACGTGCCGCCGCCGATCCCGCCGCTCGACGGCTACGGCAAGCACAACCTGCAGACCGCCGCCGGCACGCCGATCGATCTCGGCGACGAAACCTACCAGTCGACCCCGATCGGGCTCGGGCCGCGCGTGCCGATGATGGTGGTGTCGCCGTGGAGCAAGGGCGGGCGCGTGTCCTCGCGGCTCTCGGACCACACCTCGGTGATCCGCTTCCTCGAGACCTGGCTCACCGCGCGCGGTTATCCGGCCGGCAAGGTGCAATGCCCGAACATCTCGGCCTGGCGCCGCGCCGTGTGCGGCGATCTCACCGAGACGCTGAACCTGGCGGCGCCCGTCAACACGCCGAGCGACTCGGACGTGCTGCACTGGTCGATCACCGAGCCGAGCAACGGGCCGAACGCGAGCTACGCGCCCTATCCGTATTCGGACGGCGATACCTTCTCGCCGGGCGTGCCCGCCAAGTCGCGCGGCGCCTGCCCGCTGCCTTACCAGGCCGCGGTCACGGCCCGCAAGTCCGGCACCTCGATCGCGCTGAGCTTCGACAATACGAAATCCAGCGCCGCCGCCACCTTCATCGTCTATGTGAACGCCCTGAGTTCGGCGCAGAAGGTGTTCCACTACTCGGTGGCGGCCGGCACCACGCTCGATGATTCACTGGTGCTGAGCGCGAGCGACAGCCAGTGCCAGGTGTTCGGGCCCCCGTCGCCGGGCGGGCATTTCTGGAAGTTCTGATGGCACCCGGGGCAGCCCGGTGATGGTTCGCGGCCCGCTCTGGCGGGCCGTTTCGCTGTGGGCGGCCGTCGCCCGATTTTCGGGGCGGGATCGCTTGCACCCCGAAACGTCGTCGGTCGCGCAAGGTCGAAATCATCGTCGAGAAAGCGCTTGACCTTCCCATGATGGGAAGCTTGATACTGCGTCCATTGTCGGCTTCGGCCGCTTCCGACCGGTAAACATGATGAACGACCTGTCCCATCCCATTACGCCCGAGATCACCGAGCTGGATGTCGAGGGCATGACTTGCGGCGGCTGTGCCCGCCGTGTCGAAACCGCGCTGGCCCAGTTTCCCGGCGTGATCTCCGCCCATGTCGACCTCGCCGGCAAGACCGCCAGCGTCAGCGCCGCGCCTGAAGTCGGGGCCGCGAGCCTGGTCGAGGCCGTCGAGCGCGCCGGTTATCGCGCCCAGGCGCGAGCTCGCGGGATTGCATCGGCTGTCGCGCTGCGTGTGACGGGCATGACCTGCGGCGGCTGCGCGCGGCGCGTCGAGAAGGCGCTGGCCGCCGTGCCCGGCGTCGCGCAGGCAAAGGTCGACCTGGCCGCCACGCGGGCCGAGGTGGAATTCGCCACCGATGCCCAGGTGGATGCGCAGGCGCTGGTCGCGGCGGTTGCCGCGGCGGGTTATCAGGCCGAGCGTATCGAGGGCGATGCGGCGGACTTGGCGGCACCTGCCGCACCGGCGCCGCAACCAGCAGCTCCGCCGGTCGCGGTCAGCTTCGTGCCGATGCCGAAGCCGAAATCGCGTGCGAAGCCGGCGGCAAGCGATGCGCACCACGCGGAACCGGCGGCGATCGAGCAGGCTCCCGCACCGACCGCGGCTACGGCTCCGATCGAACTCGATATCGCCGGGATGACCTGTGCGTCGTGCTCGAATCGCGTCGAGAAGGCGCTGGCCCAGGTGCCGGGCGTCTCGCGCGCCAGCGTCAATCTCGCCACCGAACGCGCCAGCGTCAGCGCCGAAGCTTCCGTTTCCGCCGCGCAGTTGATCGCGGCTGTCGAGAAGGCCGGTTATCGCGCCACGCCGCTCGGCGCCGGCGCCAGTGACATCGAGAGCGCGCCGGCGCCGGCAGCCCCGGCGCGGCAGCCGATCGAACTCGAGATCGGCGGCATGACCTGCGCTTCCTGCTCGGGCCGCGTCGAGAAGGCGCTGGCGCAGGTGCCGGGCGTCTCGCGCGCCAGCGTCAACCTCGCCACCGAGCGCGCCAGCGTCAGCGCCGAAGCCGCCGTGTCAGTCGCGCAACTGGTGGCCGCCGTAGAGAAAGCCGGCTATCGCGCCACGCTCGCTGCCGGCTCGATCGGCGCGGTAGCCCCTGCCGCCACCTCCCCCACCGCCCCGCGCCCGAGCGCCGAATCACGCAAGGCCGCCGAGGCGCGCCGCGATCTCCTGCTGCTGATCGGCTCGGCCGTGCTGACCCTGCCGCTGGTCGCGCCGATGTTCGCCGCGCCCTTCGGCCTGTCGTTCATGTTGCCGGCGCCGCTCGAATTCGTGCTGGCCGCGATCGTGCAATTCGGTTTCGGCGCGCGCTTCTACCGCGCCGCCTGGCACGCGCTGCGCGCGCGCGCCGGCAACATGGACCTGCTGGTCGCGCTCGGCACCTCGGCCGCGTTCGGCCTGAGCGTCTGGCAGATGCTGCGCGCGCCGGAGCAGGCCGGGCACCTCTACTTCGAGGCGGCCGCCGTGATCGTCACCCTGGTGCGCTTCGGCAAATGGCTCGAGGCGCGCGCCAAGCGCCAGACCACCGACGCGATCCGCGCGCTCAACGCGCTGCGCCCCGATCGCGCGCGCATCGTCGAACAGGGCGTGGAACGCGAGGTGCCGCTGGCCCAGGTGCGGGTCGGCTCGATCGTCGCGGTGCGGCCGGGCGAACGCTTCCCGGTGGACGGCAGGATCGCCGCCGGCGCCTCGCACGTCGACGAATCGCTGATCACCGGCGAGAGCCTGCCGGTGGCGAAGGCGCCGGGCGATCGCGTCACGGCCGGCTCGATCAATGCCGAAGGCGCGCTCAGCGTCGAGACCACCGCGATCGGCGCCGAAACCACGCTGGCCCGCATCATCCGCCTGGTCGAATCGGCCCAGGCCGAGAAGGCGCCGATCCAGCGCCTGGTCGATCGCGTCAGCGCCGTGTTCGTGCCGGCCGTGCTCGCGCTCGCGGTGCTGACCTTCGCCGGCTGGATGCTGGCCGGCGCGCCGGCCGAAACCGCCATCCTCAACGCGGTGGCGGTGCTGGTGATCGCCTGCCCCTGCGCGCTCGGGCTCGCCACGCCGGCCGCGATCATGGCCGGCACCGGCGTGGCCGCGCGCCACGGCGTGCTGATCCAGGATGCGCTGGCGCTCGAACTCGCGCAGCGCACCGCCGTGGTCGCCTTCGACAAGACCGGCACGCTGACCGAAGGCAAGCCCTCGGTCACCGCCTTCGAGCCGATCGGCACGACGCGCGAGACGGCCATGGCCATCGCCGCCGCGATCCAGCGGCACAGCGAGCATCCGCTGGCCCGCGCGATCGTCGCGGCCCACCACGGCGAAGCGCATGGCGAGGCGCGCGCGCCTCAGGCAAGCGACGCGAAGGCGGTGGCCGGACGCGGCGTGGAAGCGCGCATCGACGGCACGCGCCACGCGATCGGCAGCGCGCGCTGGCTCGACGAACTCGCGATCGAGGTGCCGGCCGCCGCGCGCCAGCGTGCCACCGAACTCGAGGCGGCCGGCAATACCGTGTCCTGGCTGATGCGGCTCGACGCGCCGGCGGCGGTGCTGGCCCTGATCGCCTTCGGCGACACCGTGAAGCCGAGCGCGCGCGAGGCGATTTCCCGGCTGCATGCGCTGGGCATCCGCACCGCGCTGGTGACGGGCGACAACCCGGGCAGCGCGACGGCCGTCGCGCGCGAACTCGGCATCGACGAAGTCCACGCCCAGGTGCTGCCCGACGACAAGGCACGCGTGATCGCGCAGCTGAAGGCCTCGACCCAGGGCGTGGTGGCGATGGTCGGCGACGGCATCAACGACGCGCCGGCGCTGGCCGCCGCCGATATCGGCATCGCCATGGCGACCGGCACCGACGTGGCGATGCACACCGCCGGCATCACGCTGATGCGCGGCGACCCGGCCCTGGTGGCGGCGGCCATCGACATCTCGCGTCGCACCTATCGCAAGATCCGGCAGAACCTGTTCTGGGCCTTCGTCTACAACGTGGTGGGCGTGCCGCTGGCCGCCTTCGGGCTGCTCAATCCGATGATCGCCGGCGCGGCGATGGCCTTCTCCAGCGTCAGCGTGGTGACCAATGCGCTGCTGCTGAAGATGTGGAAGGGCGAGGCGCGCTAGGCTCGGTGGCCGCGGGCGGAATCGGCGAGGGCAGTTGCGCGTCGAGGCAGGCAATCGCGGCCAGCAGGGCGTCGAGGTAGAGCGGCATCGGCACGCGTTCGAGCAGGCCGTCGAAGCACCGCAACACGGGTGCGACGGCGGCCTTTTCGCTTGCCTGCAGGGTCGCGGCCGGCTCGGGCGATGCCGTGCATTCAAGGCGATCGAGGCAGGCCAGCAAGGCATTCTCGGCCGCGCGAAAGCCTTGCGCATCGGCCACGCCGATGAATTCACGCAGGCGATACGCGGTATGAACCACGCCCAGCAGGGTCGCGACGCTCTCCCGCGAGCCGGCCCCGATGCAGAGTGCGTCGAGCGCCAGGTAATACTTCAGCTGGACGTCGCGCGCCTGCCGCACCGGCATCAAGGACGGCGACGGAACCGCCTTCCTGCCTCGCCTCGCGCTCATGAACGCCCCCTCACTGACGCGACCACAGCGGAAACCCGCTTTCCATCGATTCCAGCACGGCCCGGTTGATCTCCAGATAAGCCTCGCCATAGTCGTAGGCGTCGCGGCTGCGCTCGGCCGAGATCGTCTTCCGGCTGCGCGGGAAGAACACGAAGATCCGGTCGCGCACCAGCTTCATGCCGATCCGGAAGCGATGGATCGAGGTGCCTCCCGCGCCACCGTCGATCCGCAAGGCCAGCTCCAGTTCGAACCAGACCATGCCGTGCTCGTCGAGGCCGACGGCTTCGCCGGCCCCGCCGCCGCGCATCGACGCTTCCCGCGGCGGCGCCGCCGACAGGACCTGTACCAGCCGCACATGCTCGCGCAAGGAGCCGTCGTCGGCTTCATAGGTGGAGCGCGGCGCATCGATGAAGTCGGCATAGCCCTCGGCGAACAAGGGAAGCTGCCGCCGGATCTCCCTGCCGCTCGCGATCGCCCGTTCCTCGCTGCGCGCCTGCGCCTCGCAGAGATCCCGGTAGGTCAGCATGCCGGCTTGCCCGTCGCCTGGTTCCATCGTCGCGCTCGTCGCCATCCGCCTCAATCCCGCACCGAGGTATCGAAGGCCTTCATCCGCCAGCCGTATTTCAGCGAGAGCATGCGCGTCGCGAAGCCGGCGAGCAGCGCCGCGACCGTCGCGATTTCGATCGGCATCCCGATTTTCTGCATCACGATATAAAGCGTGGCCGTGAGCGCCGCCACGCTGGCATACAGCTCCTCGCGCAGGACCAGGGGCACCTCGTTGCACAGCAGGTCGCGCAGCATGCCGCCGCATACGCCGGTGATCACGCCCGACAACACAATGACGATGGCATTGCCGCTGACGCTCGCGGCCACGTCGCTGCCGATGATCGAGAAGGCCGCCAGGCCCAGCGCGTCGACCATCAGGAACACCGCGCGCAGCTTCGCCAGGTGGCGCACCATCCACGAACACAGCGTGGCCGCGCCGAAGGTGACGAGCAGGTAGCCCGGCTGCTCGATCCACACCAGCGGGTAGTGGCCGAGGATCACGTCGCGCACCGTGCCGCCGCCCAGCGCCGTGACCGAGCCGACGAAGGCCAGTCCGAAGCGGTCCATCCTGCGCTGCATGGCCATCACGGCGCCCGACATGGCTTCGGCGGTGATCGCGATGAGGTAGAGGATGTGCATGACGGTTCCGGACGATTCGATTCGAGGAAAAGGCCTGCGAATGCAGGGGTGCCGACGGATTTCGGCGATATCGCCTCGCTCGTGCCATGTCGCGGCGCGAATCGGAAACGACCAAGCCGGCATTGTCCCGATGCCGACTTGTCAGCGAAACCAAACTTAAGGAAACTTGCCGATGCTTAAAATTTTTCAGGATTGACGGATGGACATCGATCCCCGACAGGCAGCGGCTTTCCTCGCCGTGGTCGAGAGCGGCAGCTTCGAGCAGGCCAGCCAGCGCCTGCACGTGACGGCCTCGGCCGTCACGCAGCGCGTGCGCGCCCTGGAAACCGCGCTGGGTGCCTCGCTGGTGCTACGCACCCGGCCATGCCGCCCGACCTCGGCCGGCATGCGCCTGCTGCAATACCTGAGGCGCATCTCGCTGCTGCAGGCCGACCTCCAGGCCGATCTCGGCGCCGACCATCAGTCGCCCGTGCCGGTGGCCATCGCCCTGAATTCGGACAGCCTCGGCACCTGGTTCCTGCCGGCCCTGTCGTCGATCCTCGCCGGCGACCGGCTGCTGTTCGAGATCGTGATGGAGGACCAGGACCACACTTTCGCCTTGCTGGAGAGCGGCATGACGATCGGCTGCGTCTCGACCGAACCGAACCCGATGCGCGGCTGCAGCGCCACCGCGCTCGGCGCGATGCGCTACCGCCTGCTGGCCGCCGCCACCTTCGCGGCGCGCTGGTTCCCCCAGGGGCTCAACCGCAAGGACGCGCGGCAGGCACCGGTGGTCGCCTATTCGCGGCGGGACACGCTGTCCTCCTCGTTCCTGAAGAAGCGGCTCGGCCTGCCGGACGGCGCTTATCCCTGCCACTACGTGCCCGGCACGCACACGCATTTCCAGGCGGTCCAGCACGGGCTCGGTTATGCGATGGTTCCCGAACTGCTGACGCTCGACCGGCCCTTGTCCGAAACCGGGCTGGTCGATCTCGCGCCGGCGCATCCGCTCGACGTCGAGTTGTACTGGCATGCGTGGAAGGTCCAGTCGCCGAGCATGGCGTCGCTGTCGGCGCGCGTGATCAAGGCCGCGCGCAGCCTGCTGCGCCACGAGGATCGAGGCATCGAATCGGAATGAGCGGATGGCGAGGCCGCTTGCGCGCATGCGCGACGAGCGTCGAAGCCGTCAGAGGGCAGCGGATCGGTGAAGAGGGGATGCGTGGAATCAAGGCCGGCGGATGAGCCGACACGGCCCGGGCCTGAAAGGGATCGAACGAGAGATCGAGCAGGGCGCTCGTGAGGCGGAATCCCGGTCCCGCGCCATCAGCGGCACAGGCGGGGTAAACACACCCGGCAGCGCCGACGCGAAATCAGGCGGCGGCGATGACGGGAGAAACAGCGATGAAACGAACAGCGGGGACGATCAGCGACGCAGCAGGCCGAAGCGCGACACCTGCGACTTGCGTTGACGCTCGGCTTCCGCATGGCGGGCGGCGTATGAATAGTCGCGGTCGAGCGGCAGGTGCGGCGAAACGAACAGATCGTCGATCTTTTGAAGCAGCGCAAAGATGAGGCTCATTTCCAGCTCCCAACGGACAGTGGTGGTCAGGGTTTTCCCTAGGCACGAATATTAAGGGTTTTCCCTGAACAACGCTAGTGCAGCGCAGCATTCCGTGTCGAAAACGCGACGCGACACCTCGCCACACAGCATGGCGCCCCGATTTTCGACTGTTATCGCCCCATGAAACGCGTCATGAAAAAGGCCGGATCGTCGCGAGACGTCCGGCCTGGGCGCGTTTGCGGAGCGGCGTGCGGGGCTAGCGCGCGCGGCGCTCCCGGCGCGCGGCAGCGGCAGCCGCCGGCTGCTGGCGCGAGGCCACGGCGAGGCGATTGGTCAGGCGCTGGACCTGGGCGCCGAGTTCGTCGGCACGCTGCTGGGCGGCGGCCAGATCGGCTTGCTGCGTTTCCTGCAATGCCGTCAGGCGATCGACGCGCTGCTGCAGCCCCTGCAGTTCGGCCGCGTCGCGATGCGCACTCGACAGCGCCGCCGTCTGCAGGCCCAAGGCGACGATCACGATCACCAGCACCACCGCCAGGGCGAGCAGCAGCCGGTTGACGCGCCGCATCTCGCGATCGGCCTGGCGCCGCAGTTCGGCGCCCTCGGCCTGCGTCGCGCGCAGACGTTCGTTCAGCGGACGCAGTTGCGCCTCGATATCGATGGCCGGCGCGGCGGCCGGATTCACAGCCGGATTCACGGCCGGATTCGGCGCGGGATCGGCCGACGAGCCGCTGGCGAACGAGGGCTCGCGCACCGGATCGACAGGCGATGCTACCGCCGCGCTAGCAGGCGGCCTGTCGCCGGCCTCGATCGCCGGTTCGGCGCTGCCCGCCGCCTGGCGCCGCCTCGAGGCCGGCGCGGATTCCGAACGCCGGCCAGCGGCGGCACGCTTCGCCCCGGCGACCTTCGGCGCGACAGCCGCCGTTGCCTCGCTGGAAGCGGCAGAGGAGACGGCTGGCTGCGGCGCAGGCTGATCCGGTACCGCCACGTCGGCAGCCAGCCCGGCAACCGCACCCTGCACGGCCTGCGCCACTTCGCTGACATCCACTGCGAGCGCGGCTGCGGATTCGACCGCGGCCGGATGCGGCTCGCCGCCCTGCGTCACGGCCGGCGCCTCGCGATCGGCCGGCTCGCCTTGCCGCACCTCGTCCGGAGCAGCTGCTTGCGGCAATTCCAAACCATCGAAGAAGCTGCCTTGCCGCGTATCGGGCGCCGTCTCCTGGGCTGCGGCCTCGCCGATCGAGGCCGTCGCCGCGCTCGGCTGGCGTGCCTGCGTGCCGCGTCCACCGGCAGGCAAGCCGCCGAACAGGTCGGGCGTCTGCTCGTCCTGCGACTCGCCGGCGGCTTCCGCCTCCCGTGCCCGGGCCTCCTCGTCATCGACGCGCACGGCGTTGCGCGCGGGGCGCTCGCCGCCGGCCGCGGCGGCGCTGCGCCGGCGCGTCGGCTTGGTCGAACGGGGGGAACGGGGACGGGGAGGCATGCGGGATTCGGTCATGGATCGGTGGCTGCGCGCCCGATGTCCGGACGCTTCCGGCGCGAGGCTCGCGCGGCGGAGGCGCCTTGCCCGGACAGCGGGCGAAGTTACCTGAGACGGAAAGCAGGCATTGTCGCATGCTCGCCGCCCGGGCCCGCTCCCTGTGCCGGGCAGGCCCGCGAGCGCCGTGCCCGCCTCACTCGGCGCCCGTCGCGCCCTCCTGCTCCTTGAACACCTGCACGCCCGGCAGGTGCCGCAGTTGCGACGAGATCCGCTGGTATTCGACCGGCGACACGCGCGCCAGCGAGATCGTCACGTCATCGCATTCGGGGCTTTCCTCGCTCTGCTGCACGATGAACTGCTTCACGCGCGCGCTGTCGGCGCCGAGCGCCGCATGCAGCGAGGCGAAGGTCAGCGTGCCGCGCTCGACCAGCAGCGACATGTGCCGGCGCTGGCGCACGGTGATGTAGCGCTTCTCGAGCGGCTTGATGCCGGCCAGGATCACCAGCACGATCACGGTGGCCGCGATCGCCGCCACGTAGAGCCCGCCGCCCACCGCCAGGCCCACCGCCGCAACCGACCAGAGGCTGGCCGCCGTGGTCAGGCCGCGCACGATCTCGCCGCGCATCAGGATCGAGCCGGCGCCGAGGAAGCCGATGCCCGATACGACCTGCGCGGCGATCCGCGACGGATCGAGCACGATATCGGGCTTGCCGAGCACGTCGGCAAAGCCGAATGCGGAAACGATCATGATCAGCGCGGAGCCGACGCAGACCAGCATGTGGGTGCGCAGGCCGGCGGCCCAGGACAGGCGTTCGCGCTCGAAGCCGATGACGCTGCCGAGGGCGGCGGCCAGCACCAGCCGCGAGACGAGTTCGATGTTGTTGAGCATGCCTTCTCTCCTTCCTGTTATTGTGTCGGCGCGATACGGTCGCTGGCCGAATGACCGGAGATGGGGCCCCGCCGCCCCTTGCCCCTGGCCCTCGCCGTACCTTGATCGACCTACGAGTTCAGTTCCATGATGTCCGCTACCCGCCCCGCCACCGTCCAGGCCGCCGAACTGCGCCGGCATTTCGCGGAAATCGTGCTGCCGCTGTGGCGCGGCCCCGGTTTCGACACCGGCATCGGGCTTCCGTTCGAAGCCGTCGCGCCCGACACGCATGCGCCGCTGCCGGTCTCGCGCTTTCGCGCGATGGCCTGCGCGCGGCAGTTGTTCGTGTTCGCCGGGGCAGGCGAGTTGGCGCACGCGGACGCGCTGTTCGACGGATTGTGCCGTCATTTCCGCGATCCGCGCCACGACGGCTGGTTCTACAGCGTCGACGCGCAAGGCGCGCCGCTCGATCGCAACAAGGATCTCTACACCCACGCCTTCATCGTGTTCGCCTGCGCCGGCTACTTCGCCGCCTCCGGCAACCGCGACGCGCGCCGGCTCGCCGAGCACACCGCGGCGCTGATCGAGGACCGCTTCGCGCCGAACGCGGGCGAGGCCTGCCTCGATGCCGCGCGCGCCGAGGATTTCTCGCCGCTCGACGGCGGCCCGCTGCAGAACCCGCTGATGCACCTGACCGAAGCCTGGCTCGCCGCCGGCGACGCGTTCGGCGACCGCGCCTTCGACGACGCGTTGCTGCGCACCGCCGGCGCGGTCGAGCGGCACTTCGTCGACGGCGCCACGGGCTGCGTCGCGGAGCTGCCGCTCGGCACGGCCGGCAACCGCTTCGAGCCGGGCCACCAGTTCGAGTGGTACTACCTGGTCAGCGCGGCCGGCCAGCGGCTCGCCGAGACGAGCCTGCCCGACGCGCTCGAACGCGCCTATGGGTTCGCCGAGCGGCATGGCGTCGATGCGGCGACGGGCGGCGTGTGCGCGGCCACCGACGCGAGCGGCGCCTGTCTCGACGCGACCCAGCGCATCTGGGCACAGACCGAATACCTGCGCGCGCTGGCCACGCGCGGCGCACGACCCGGCTCGCCCGATCTCGCGCTGCAGATCGAGCGCTTCGCCGCCCGCTTCCTGCATCCGCGCGGCTGGTACGAGTGCAAGCGCGCGGACGGCGAGGTATCGCGCGACGACCTGCCCTCCACCACGCCCTATCATCTGGCGACTGCCTACGCGGCCTTGCCCGGCGCGGCGTAACGACGGCGGCAAGACGGCGCCCTGCACGCCGCCTTGCCCCGCCCGTTCGCAAGTCCCATGCCGCCGCCGGCAGCGCCGTCACGCTTTTCGCCTCGGTCACCGCGACCGTTTCAAGGCTTTCCTCGAATCTCCTTGCTTATCGACCGATCGCTTCCTAGAGTGGAGCGCAGGCAGCCGGCCCCCGTCGGCCGCGCGGGGCGCGACGCCCCACCAGCGAAGGAAGGTCGATGACGGATATCGTGGATCACGCGCGCGGCGCGCTCCTGGCCCAGCCGTTCAGCATGCTGCTCGGCACGGAACTCATGACGATGGGCGAGGACGAGGTGGAGCTGTGCCTGCCGATCCGCGACGAGCTCAGGCAACAGCACGGCTTCGTGCACGGCGGCGTGATCAGCTACCTCGCCGACAATGCGCTGACCTTCGCGGGCGCGCTCGCGCTGGGCCCGCGCGTGGTCACCGGCGAATACAAGATCAACTACCTGCGCCCGGCCATGAAGGGCCGCCTGCTGGCGCGCGCCAAGCTGCTGTATGGCGGCCGCAGCCAGGCGACCTGCCAGTGTCACGTGTTCGTGGTGGACGGCAAGGAGGAGCGGCTGGTGGCCGTCGCGCAGGGCACCATCAACCGGATCAGCGAGGCACGCGAGGCCGACACGGCGCAGGAATCGGCGGCCTGAGCCGAACTTGCGCGCCTCGCGACGAGGTGCAAGCATCTGGATGTCAAAAGGGACGCGAAAGCGTCCCTTTTTCATTCCTCATCCGAATTCGCGCGCGGCGTCGCTCGAGTCTCGCCCGCTCCGCCGCCATCTCCAAGCCAGGTGAAACGCGGCGCCACGCGCACGCGCAACGCGCCCTCTCCCGTGGGCGAATAAACCTCGCGCGCGACCAGGTGCGCGTGCCGCGCGGCCGCCTCGAAATCGAGCACCGGTGCCACGCAGGCATCGCTGCCCTCGAAACGCGCGCACCACGCGGCGGCCGGCTCGCCGGCGAAATGCGCGGCGAAGCGCGCCTTCAAGGCCGGCCAGGCGGCGCGCTCGTATTGCGCCTCGACCGTCACGCCGTCGAGCCCGAAGCGCTCCACGAACTGCCGGTAGAAGGCCGGCTCCAGCGCGGCCAGGCTGACATACGCGCCATCGGCGCAGCGATAGACGGCATAGAACGGCGCATCGTGGAACAGGCTAGCCGCATCGGGCGTGCCCAACTGGCCGCGCTCGCGCGCCCACAGCGCCAGCGCGCCGAGCATCGCCGCCACGTCGACGATCGCGCCGTCCACCACGCGCCCACGTCCGCTAGCGCGCGCCGCCAGCAGCGCGCTGACGATGCCGAAGGCCAGGCCCAGCGCGCCGCCCGCATCGCCGATCACGGTCGGCGGGATCACCGGCGCCTCGCCCGGCTTCACGGCCAGCGCGAGCACGCCCGTCAGCGCGACGTAGTTGAGATCGTGGCCGGCGCGCTCGGCGAGCGGCCCCTGCTGCCCCCAGCCCGTCATGCGCGCATAAACGAGCGAGGGCCGCCGCGCCGCGCAATCGAACGGCCCGAGCCCGAGCCGCTCCATCACGCCCGGCCGATAGCCCTCGATCAGCACGTCGGCGCGCGCGACGCGCGCCAGCATCGCCTCGCGCGAAGCCGGCGCCTTCAGGTCGCATTCGATCACGGTCTTGCGCTCGCGCAGCAGGTCGCCATCCTGCCCGCTCAAACCGGCCGGTCCGCCGACGCGCCCGCCCGGGCGCGCCACCAGCGTGACGCGCGCGCCCAGCGCCGCCAGCATCCAGCCGGCCAGCGGCGCCGGCCCGAGCCCCTCGAATTCCAGCACCTCGATGCCGTCGAGCGGCAAGCCCGCGTCGTTCATGCCAGCCTCCTCCTTCGATCGATCAAGTCCGCGGCGCGGCTCGGAACGCATCCCCCGGCACGCGCACCGCGCCTTCCATCAGCACGCGCGCGCTGCGGCTCATGATCGCCTTGGTGACCACCCATTCGCCGCCGGCCTGGCTGGCCTGCGCGCCGACGCGCAAGGTGCCCGAGGGATGCCCGAAGCGCACCGCCTCGCGCTCGCCGCCGCCGGCCGCGAGATTGACCAGGGTGCCCGGAATCGCGGCGGCGGTGCCGATCGCGACGGCCGCGGTGCCCATCATCGCGTGATGCAGCTTGCCCATCGACATCGCGCGCACCAGCAGGTCGACGTCCTTCGCCGCCACCGGCTTGCCGCTGGAGGCCACATAATCGGCCGGCCGCGCCACGAAGGCGACCTTCGGCGTGTGCTGGCGCTGCGCGATCTCGTCGAGCGAGCGGATCAGGCCCATGCGCAGCGCGCCATAGGCGCGGATCGTCTCGAAGCGCTGCAGCGCGGCCTCGTCGCCGTTGATCGCGTCCTGCAGCTCGGTGCCGGTATAACCGATCGCCTCGGCCTCGACGAAGATGGTCGGGATCCCGGCATTGATCATGGTGGCCTTCAGCGTGCCGATGCCGGGCACCTCCAGGTCGTCCACCAGGTTCCCGGTCGGGAACATCGCGCCGCCCGCGCCGTCCTCGTCGGCGGCCGGGTCCATGAATTCGAGCTGGACCTCGGCGGCCGGGAAGGTCACGCCATCGAGTTCGAAATCGCCGGTCTCCTGCACCTCGCCGTCGCGGATCGGCACGTGCGCGACGATGGTCTTGCCGATATTCGCCTGCCAGATCCGCACCACCGCCACGCCGTTGTCGGGCACGCGCTCGCGCGCCACCAGCCCGCCCGCGATCGCGAACGGCCCGACCGCCGCGGACAGGTTCCCGCAGTTGCCGCTCCAGTCGATGAAGGCCTTGTCGATCGCGACCTGGCCGAACAGGTAGTCGACGTCGTGATCGGGCCGCGTGCTCTTCGAGATGATCACGGTCTTGCTGGTGCTGGAGGTCGCGCCGCCCATCCCGTCGATCTGCTTGCCATAGGGATCGGGGCTGCCGATCACGCGCATCAGCAAGGCGTCGCGCGCCGCTCCCGGCACGCGCGCGGCTTCCGGCAGGTCCTCGAGCCGGAAGAACACGCCCTTGCTGGTGCCGCCGCGCAGGTAGGTGGCGGGAATCCGGATCTGGGGAACGTGTGCCATGGTGAATCTTCCTGAAAAAACGAAGGCGGCATGCTTGCCGCCCGGAAGCATCGCGGCAGCCGCCGCGATGCGCTGTGATGACTGCTCAGGCCGAGCTCATGCGATACCGATGCCGGCCGCGTGTCAGGCTCACGCCTTCACGCCGCCTGCGAGGATTCGAGGAAGTCCTGCGCGAAACGCTGCAGCACGCCGCCCGCCTCGTAGATCGACACCTCCTCGGCCGTGTCGAGCCGGCAGGTCACCGGCACCTGCAACTGCGTGCCGTTGCGGCGCCGGATCACCAGCGTGAGGTCGGCGCGCGGCTTGCGCTCGCCGATCACGTCGAAGGTCTCGGTGCCGTCGATGCCGAGCGTGAGCCGGTTCGCGTCGGGCTTGAACTCCAGCGGCAGCACGCCCATCCCGATCAGGTTGGTGCGGTGGATGCGCTCGAAGCCCTCGGCCACGATCGCCTCCACGCCGGCCAGCCGCACGCCCTTGGCGGCCCAGTCGCGCGAGGAACCCTGGCCGTAGTCGGCGCCCGCGATCACGATCAGCGGCTGCTTGCGCTCCATGTAGGTCTCGATCGCCTCCCACATCCGCACCACCTTGCCTTCCGGCTCGATGCGCGCGAGCGAGCCCTTCTTCACGGCGCCGTCCACCACCGCCATCTCGTTGACCAGCGTCGGGTTGGCGAAGGTGGCGCGCTGCGCCGTGAGGTGGTCGCCGCGGTGCGTCGCGTAGGAATTGAAATCCTCCTCGGGCACGCCCATCTTCGCCAGGTATTCGCCGGCCGCGCTGTTGGCCAGGATCGCGTTCGAGGGCGAGAGATGATCGGTGGTGATGTTGTCGCCGAGCACCGCCAGCGCGCGCATCCCGGCGAGCGTGCGCTCGCCGGCCAGGGCGCCTTCCCAATACGGCGGGCGGCGGATGTAGGTGCTTTGTGCCCGCCAGTCGTAGAGCGGCGGCACGCTGGCGCCGGCCGTGGCGCTACGCGCGAACATCGGCTCGTAGACGTGGCGGAACTGCTCCGGCTTGACGCTGGCGGCGACGATCGCGTCGATCTCGGCGTCGTCGGGCCAGATGTCGGCGAGCCGCACCGGCTGGCCCTGGTCGTCGATGCCGAGCACGTCCTTCTCGATGTCGAAGCGGATCGTGCCGGCGATCGCATAGGCCACCACCAGCGGCGGCGAGGCCAGGAAGGCCTGCTTCGCGTAGGGATGGATGCGGCCGTCGAAGTTGCGGTTGCCGGACAGCACGGCGGTCGCGTACAGGTCGCGATCGACGATCTCCTGCTGGATGTCGGGGTCGAGCGCGCCCGACATGCCGTTGCAGGTGGTGCAGGCGAACGCCACGATGCCGAAGCCGAGCGCTTCCAGCTCGGGCAGCAGGCCCGCTTCCTTCAGGTACAGCTCGACCGTCTTCGAGCCGGGCGCGAGCGAGCTCTTCACCCAGGGCTTGCGCGCGAGGCCGCGCGCGTTGGCGTTGCGCGCCAGCAGGCCCGCCGCGATCACGTTGCGCGGATTGCTGGTGTTGGTGCAGCTGGTGATCGCCGCGATGATCACCGCGCCGTCGGGCATCTGCCCGGCGATGTCCTCGTGCGGCGCGGCGATGCCGCGCTCGGCCAGCTCGCGCGTCGGCAGCCGCTTGTGCGGGTTCGACGGGCCGGCCATGTTGCGCTCCACGCTCGACAGGTCGAAGCTCAGCGTGCGCTCGTATTGCGCGCCAGCGAGGCTGTCGGCCCACAGGCCGGCGGTCTTCGCGTAGGCCTCGACCAGCGCCACCTGCTCGTCGCTGCGGCCGGTCAGGCGCAGGTAGTCGAGCGTGCGGGCGTCGATGAAGAACATCGCGGCGGTCGCGCCGTATTCGGGCGCCATGTTCGAGATCGTGGCGCGATCGCCCAGCGTGAGGCTGGCCGCGCCGGCGCCGCGGAATTCGAGGTAGGCGCCCACCACCTTCTGCTTGCGCAGGAACTCGGTCAGCGCGAGCACGATGTCGGTGGCGGTGATGCCGGGCTGGCGCTGGCCGGTCAGCTCGACGCCGACGATGTCGGGCAGCCGCATCCAGGAGGCGCGGCCCAGCATCACGTTCTCGGCTTCCAGGCCGCCCACGCCGATCGCGATCACGCCGAGCGCGTCGACATGCGGCGTGTGGCTGTCGGTGCCCACGCAGGTATCGGGATAGGCCACGCCGTCCTGGGTGCCGATCACCGGCGACATCTTCTCCAGGTTGATCTGGTGCATGATGCCGTTGCCGGGCGGGATCACGTCGACGTTCTCGAAGGCCGTCTTGGTCCACTCGATGAAGTGGAAGCGGTCCTCGTTGCGGCGATCCTCGATCGCGCGGTTCTTGGCGAAGGCATCCGGATCGAAACCGCCGCATTCCACCGCCAGCGAATGATCGACGATCAGCTGCACCGGCACCACCGGGTTGACCTTGGCGGGGTCGCCGCCGCCGTCGGCGATCGCGTCGCGCAGGCCGGCGAGATCGACCAGCGCGGTCTGGCCGAGGATGTCGTGGCAGACCACGCGCGCCGGGTACCACGGAAAGTCGGCATCGCGGCGGCGCTCGATCAGTTGGCGCAGCGACGCGTCGAGCCGGTCGGGCTCGCAGCGGCGCACCAGGTTCTCGGCCAGCACGCGCGAGGTATAGGGCAGCGTGTCGTAGGCGCCGGGCGCGAGGGCCTCGACGGCGGCACGCGCGTCGAAATAGTCGAGCCCGGTGCCGGGCAGCGGTTTGCGATGGGCGGTATTCATGTTCTGGGGCATGCGGGGAAATTCACGGGCCGGGGCGGCGGGCGATGCCGGCCGCCCCGGGCGCGCTCAGCGCTTCTCGATCGAGACGAACTTCAGATCCTCCGGACCCGTGTAGTTCGCGCTCGGGCGGATGATCTTGTTGTCGATGCGCTGCTCGATGATGTGGGCGCTCCAGCCGGACGTGCGCGCGATCACGAACAGCGGCGTGAACATCGCGGTCGGCACGCCCATCATCCGGTAGGACACGGCGCTGAACCAGTCGAGGTTCGGGAACATCTTCTTGGCGTCCCACATCACCGATTCGAGGCGCTCGGCGATCTCGAACAGCTTGGTGTCGCCGGCATCCTTCGAGAGCTTGCGCGCGACTTCCTTGATCACCTTGTTGCGCGGATCCGAGATCGTGTAGACCGGGTGGCCGAAGCCGATCACCACTTCCTTGTTCTCGACGCGGCGGCGGATGTCGGCCTCGGCCTCGTCGGCGTCGCGATAGCGGCTCTGGATCTCGAACGCGACCTCGTTGGCGCCGCCGTGCTTCGGGCCGCGCAGCGCGCCGATCGCGCCGGTGATGGCCGAGTAGATGTCCGAGCCCGTGCCGGCGATCACGCGGCCGGTGAAGGTCGAGGCATTGAACTCGTGCTCGGCGTAGAGGATCAGCGAGATGTGCATCGCGTCGACCCATGCCTTGGAGGGCGCCTTGCCGTGCAGCAGGTGCAGGAAGTGGCCGCCGATCGAATCGTCGTCGGTCTCGGTCTCGATGCGCCGGCCGTTGTGCGACCAGTGATACCAGTACAGCAGCATCGAGCCCAGCGAGGCCATCAGGCGGTCGGCGATATCGCGCGCGCCGGGCAGGTTGTGGTCGTCCTTCTCGGGCAGCACGGTGCCGAGCACCGACACGCCGGTGCGCATCACGTCCATCGGATGCGCCGAGGCCGGCACCGCCTCGAGCGCCGTCTTCACCGCGGCGGGCAGCCCGCGCATGGCGCGCAGCTTGGCCTTGTAGGCGGCCAGCTCGGCCAGCGTGGGCAGCTTCTCGTGCACCAGCAGGTAGGCGATTTCCTCGAACTCGCAGGTTTCCGCGACGTCGAGGATGTCGTAGCCGCGATAGTGCAGGTCGTTGCCGGTGCGGCCCACCGTGCACAGCGCGGTGTTGCCCGCCGCCACGCCCGACAGCGCCACCGACTTCTTCGGCTTGAAGCCACCCGCTGCGGCCGGCGCCGCGTCTTTCGTCTCGCTCATCGTGATGCTCTCCTGATGGTCTGGTTATCGGTTTGGGCCGGTTCAGCGCTTGCCCTGGCTGAACAGCTCGTCGAGCTTGTCCTCGTAGGCGTGATAGCCGAGGAATTCGTACAGCTCGGCGCGCGTCTGCATGGTCGGCACGGCGGCCTTCTGCGTGCCGTCGCGGCGCACCGTCTCGTAGAAGTTCAGCGCCGCCTTGTTCATCGCACGATACGCGCCGCAGCAGTAGAGCGCGATATCGACGTTCACGCCCTTCAGTTCCTCGGTGGTGAACATCGGCGTCGAACCGAATTCGGTCAGGTTCGCCAGGATCGGCACCTTGACCGCTTGCTTGACGCGCTTGAAGTCGTCCAGCGTCTTCATCGCCTCGGGGAAGATCATGTCGGCGCCGGCCTCGACATAGGCCACCGCGCGCTCGATCGCCGCGTCCAGGCCCTCGGCGGCGGCCGCGTCGGTGCGCGCCATGATCACGAACTGGTCGTCGGTGCGCGCGTCGACGGCGGCCTTGATGCGGTCCACCATCTCGTCGATCGGCACGCATTCCTTGCCCGGGCGATGCCCGCAGCGCTTCTGCCCGACCTGGTCCTCCAGGTGCACCGCCGCCACGCCCGCCTTGATGAAGGAGCGGATGGTGCGCGCGATGTTGAAGGCGCCGCCCCAGCCGGTGTCGATGTCGACCAGCAGCGGCAGCTGGGTGGCGTTGGTGATGCGGTTCGCGTCGATCAGCACGTCGTCCATGGTGCTGATGCCGAGATCGGGGATGCCGAGCGAATTGGCGGCCACCCCGCCGCCCGACAGGTAGACCGCCTTGAAACCGCTCGCCTCGGCCATCTTGGCCGCGTAAGCGGTGATCGCGCCGACCACCTGCAGCGGCGACTCGGCCGCCACGGCCGCGCGAAAGCGCGCGCCGGCGCTGGAAAGTTGGGAATTGCCCATCGACTGCCTCCTGACGATTGATCGTTGCCGCGCCGGATCTTGCAAGGACCGGGCCAGCCGCGCCGGGCGCCGCTAAGCTGCTGATTCGCAATCGAAACGCGATTCGGCGATGGCGTCAACCCGTTTCATTATGGAAACACTCGATTCCACATTTGAAATTCGACTGCGATAATGCGTTGATCCCTCCAGCCCGCATCCCGCCCGAATCCCGTCATGACGCCCTCCTCCGTTCCGTCCCTCAGGCCCCGCATCTGGGCGGTCGGCATCAGCCGGCTGCGTGCGCTGTTCCGCGATCTCGCCGACGAGTACGAGGAGCGCGCCGACCTGCGCATCATCACGCGCGGCTACGACGAGGCGCTCGCCGCGCTCGCCACGGCCGGCGCCGAGCGGCCCGACGCGATCGTGGCGGCCGGCTCGAACGGCATGTACCTGAAGACCCACGTCGAGGTGCCGGTGGTGCTGGTGGCGCCGACCGGCTACGACCTGCTGCACGCGCTGGCCCGCGCGCGACGCGACGGGGCCTCGCCGGTGGCGCTGGTCAGCTACGGCGACACGCCGGCCGAGCTGCGTCGCTTCGCGGCCGCCTTCGGGCTCGACCTGGTGTTCGCCACCTACCAGTCGAGCCAGGAGGCCGAGGCGCGCGTGCGCGAACTGCGCGATCGCGGCATCGAGACCGTGGTCGGGCCGGGGCTGGTGACCGACCTGGCCAGCAGCGCCGGCATGAACGCGGTGTTTCTGTATTCGCAGGCTTCGGTGCGCGCGGCGGTCGAGACCGCGCTCGAAGTCGCTCATGCCACGCACGCCGAGGCACTGCGCCGCCAGCGCCTCGACAACCTGCTGCGCCACCTGCGCGACGGCGTGGTGGCGCTCGACGCGGGCGGCCGCGTGGAGGCGATCAACGAGCGGCTCGCGCTGGCGCTCGGCGTCGACGCGCAGGCCGCGGTGGGCCGCGCGCTCGACGAACTGACGCCCGAGCTGGCCGCGCTGCGCGCCGCCGACGAGGGCGACACGCTGGCTACCGTGCGCGGGGTCCGCTACGTGGTCCATCGCGGGCCGCTGGAGGCCAGCGGCGCGGCCACCGGCAGCGTGCTGACCTTCCAGGAATCGCGCGCGGTCGAGCGACTCGACCGCACCTTGCGCTCGCAGCCGCATGCGCAGCGCTTCGCGGCGCGCTACCGGCTGGACGACGTGATCGGCGCATCGGCGCCGATGGCACGCGTGCGCGAGCTCGCGCAGCGTTACGCCAAATCCGACGCGACCGTGCTGATCCTCGGCGAGAGCGGCACCGGCAAGGAGATGATCGCGCAGAGCCTGCATGCGCTGAGCGCGCGCCGCAAGTTCCCGTTCGTGGCGACCAACTGCGGCGCCTTCCCCGAGGCGCTGCTCGAGAGCGAGCTGTTCGGCTATGACGAGGGCGCCTTCACGGGCGCCAGGCGCGGCGGCAAGGCCGGGCTGTTCGAGGCCGCGCATCGCGGCACGCTGTTCCTCGACGAGATCGGCGAAATGCCGCTGTCGCTGCAGAGCCGCCTGCTGCGCGTGCTGCAGGAGCGCGAGGTGGTGCGGCTCGGGTCGACCGAACCGATCCGCATCGACGTGCGGATCGTGGCGGCCACCCATCGCTCCCTGCTCGAGGCGGTGGAGGCCGGCAGCTTCCGCGCCGATCTCTACTACCGCCTCAACATCCTCAACATCGCCCTGCCGCCGCTGCGCGAGCGGCCGGCCGACATCGGCGCGCTGGCGGCCGAGCTGCTGGCCCAGGCGGCACGGCGCGAGCCGCGGCTGGCCGAGCGCGTGCGCGACGCCGCCGAGGCGGCCCGCGTGGTCGCGCCGGTGGTGGGCGTGCTGGCGCGCCATCGCTGGCCCGGCAACGTGCGCGAGCTGCAGAACGTGATCGAGCGAATCGCCGTCGAGCTGGTGGAGAGCGAGGGCGCGGCGCCGCTGTCGGTCGAGGTGCTGCGGGCGATCGCGCCGGAGTTGGGCATCGCGCGCGAAGGCGCGACGGGAAGCGAGGCCGCGGACGTCGACGAAGACGGAAGCGGCGTTCCAGACGGCGCCGGCGTGGCCGGCGCGGCCGCGGCCCCCACGCTGTCCGAGCGGCGGCGCCGCGTCGAGGTCGACGAGATCCGCGCCGTGCTGGACGCCTGCGGCGGCGACCGCGAGCGTGCCTGCGCCGTGCTCGGCATCAGCAAGACCACGCTGTGGCGCAAGCTCGCCGCCGCCGAGGGCAAACCCGGCCGGCGTCGCGGCTGAACCGGGGCCGGATCGGCGCAAGCGGGAGGGCCGGTTCGAATAGACAATGCCTATTGATTAGTTTTGAAATAAGTATTTCAACTATCCGCGGCAACTCTATAGCATCCACCTATCGATTTTTTACATCCATAGGTGAGTGCCCGTATGAAAACCTCTGCCCTGATCCTCGCTGCCGCCCTGTTCGCACCGGTCCTGGCCTCCGCCCAGACCAGCCAGCCGCTCACCCGCGCCGAAGTCCGCGCCGAGCTGGCGGCACTCGTCAAGGTCGGCTACCACCCCGGCGCCGGCAACAACCCGCATTACCCCGACCAGATCCAGGAAGCCCAGGCGCGTCTGCACGCCGCCCAGGGCAATTCGGGTTACGGCGCCAACTCGGCTGCCGGCGTGGAAAGCGGCGTGAAGCTGCCCGCCGCGACCGGCGATCTGTATCGCCATCGCTGATCGCGATGCCGGCCGGCGCCCGAGCGGGGCCGGCCGCCCCAGTCACTGATTCACACCTCATTCAACGATTCCCAAGGACCTATTCGATGCCGATCATCAACAGCCAGATCAAGCCCTTCAATGCAACCGCCTACCACAATGGCGCCTTCGTGCCGGTGACCGAGGAAAGCCTCAAGGGCAAGTGGTCGGTGGTGGTGTTCTACCCGGCGGACTTCACCTTCGTGTGCCCGACCGAGCTGGGCGACCTGGCCGACCGCTACGCCGAATTCCAGAAGCTGGGCGTGGAGATCTACGGTGTGTCGACCGATACGCACTTCACGCACAAGGCCTGGCACGAAGCCTCGGAAACCATCGCCAAGATCCAGTACCCGATGGTCGGCGATCCGACCGCGCGCCTGGCACGCAACTTCGACGTGCTGATCGAGGAAGAAGGCATGGCGCTGCGCGGCACCTTCGTGATCAACCCGGAAGGCGAGATCAAGATCGCCGAGATCCACGACAACGGCATCGGCCGCGACGCGGGCGAGCTGCTGCGCAAGGTGCAGGCCGCGCAGTACGTGGCATCGCACCCGGGCGAGGTCTGCCCCGCCAAGTGGACGCCGGGTGCGGAAACGCTGACCCCGTCGCTGGACCTGATCGGCAAGATCTGAGGCCGCCCTTCAAGGCATCAAGAACGATTCGATACGGCGCACGCAAACGCCGTATCGAGCGCCCCGCGCCGGGGCACACGACAACCGACAAGACACACCGAACATCATGCTCGAAGCCAATCTCAAGAACCAGTTGAAGTCGTACCTCGACAAGCTCACCCGCCCGATCGAACTCGTCGCCTCGCTCGACGACGGCGCGAAGTCGCAGGAGCTGATCGCGCTGCTGAAGGAGATCGGCGAGCTGTCGCCGCGCGTGAGCGTGATCGAACGCCGCGACGACGCCGAGCGCAAGCCCTCGTTCAGCATCGGCGAACCGGGCAAGGCCACCGGGATCCGCTTTGCCGGCATCCCGATGGGCCATGAATTCACCTCGCTCGTGCTGGCGCTGCTGCAGGTCGGCGGCCACCCGCTCAAGCTCGACGAGGACACCATCGAACAGATTCGCAACCTCGACGGCGATTTTTCCTTCGAGACGTATTTCTCGCTGTCCTGCCAGAACTGCCCGGAAGTGGTCCAGGCGCTGAACGTGATGGCGCTGATCAACCCGCGCATCCGCCACGTGGCGATCGACGGCGCGCTGTTCCAGAACGAAGTCGAGGCGCGCCAGATCATGGCGGTGCCGACCATGTTCCTGAACGGCGAGAGCTTCGGCCAGGGCCGCAGCAGTGTGAAGGAAATCCTCGCGAAGATCGACACGGGCGCCAGCGAGCGCGCCGCCGCCGCGATCGCCAACAAGGACGTGTTCGACGTGCTGGTGGTGGGTGGTGGCCCGGCCGGCGCGGCGGCCGCGATCTACTCGGCACGCAAGGGCATTCGCACCGGCGTGGTGGCGGAGCGCTTCGGCGGGCAGGTGCTCGATACCATGGCGATCGAGAACTTCATCTCCGTCCAGGAAACCGAAGGACCGAAGTTCGCGGTCGCGCTCGAACAGCACGTCAAGCAATACGACGTGGACGTGATGGACGTGCAGCGCGCCGCGGCGCTGATGCCGGGCAAGGTCAACGAGATTCACCTGGAAAACGGCGCGGTGTTGAAGGCCAGGACCATCGTGCTGTCGACCGGCGCGCGCTGGCGCGAGCTGAACGTGCCGGGCGAGCGCGAGTACCGCAACAAGGGCGTGGCCTACTGCCCGCATTGCGACGGCCCGCTGTTCAAGGGCAAGCGCGTGGCCGTGGTGGGCGGCGGCAACTCGGGTGTCGAGGCCGCGATCGACCTGGCCGGCATCGTGCGCGAAGTCACGCTGATCGAATTCGGCCAGACGCTGCGCGCCGACGAAGTGCTGCAACGCAAGCTGCGCAGCCTCCCGAACGTGACGGTGGTGACCAGCGCGCAAACCAAGGAGCTGACGGGCGACGGCCAGAAGCTGAACGGCCTGATCTACCTCGAACGTGAAACGGGCGAAACCAAGCGCATCGACCTCGAAGGCGTGTTCGTGCAGATCGGCCTGGTGCCGAACACGGAATGGCTGAAGGGCACGATCGAGCTGTCGAAGCACGGCGAGATCGTGGTGGATGCACGCGGCGCGACGTCGATTCCCGGCGTGTTCGCGGCCGGCGACGTGACCACGGTGCCCTACAAGCAGATCGTGATCGCGGTCGGCGAAGGCGCGAAGGCTTCGTTGTCGGCCTTCGACTACCTGATCCGCCAGGACGTCGAGGCACCCGCGACGGCAGCGGCACCGGTACGCGAAGCCGTCGAAGCGTGATCGCGGTTCGCAAGCACCTCCAAGCCGGCCGCGGCCGGCTCCCTGCAATACGCGTTGTTGTTCAAGGCATCCCCTCCTCCCCTCGCCGTCATGCCCCCTCATGCGGCGAGGGATTTTTTTTGCCTGTCTCACATAAAAGAACATTCCTAGCGGCTTCATTGATGATGAAATCAATCGGCATTTTATAATCGACATTTCAATATCGGCATGCATGCCGATGCCAGGCAAAGTCGCTCGCCGGCTTGATATGAACAACGCGATACAAGCACCTGAACGCCTTGCAATGCCTCTCGCATCTCACCCGTCACACCATTGCATGTCATCGCCAATTCATCGAGATCCGGAATTATTGCCAATACATTCATCACGCAAAGAACATTCTCAAGAAAATTCATTGGGCATTTTTATTTTCATTTCCCTACATCTTACAAAGATATAAAAATACCGCCTTCATTCCCCCCGGACTACAATCGCACGGCAGTCGCAATGCCGATTGAATAAAGCTGTCGATCACAGGCCGTCTCAATCCGAGGATCCGAATGCGTCTCAAACTGTTATGCACGGCGAGCGCGACGCTCGTCGCCGTCTCGTTGCTGGCCGGCGGCATCGCGCGCGCCGACGAAGGCATGTGGCAACCGTCCCAGCTGCCGTCCCTGGCTCCCCAGCTCAAGCAACGCGGGCTCGCGCTCGATCCTCGGCAACTCGCCTCGCTGAAATCCTGGCCGCTCGATGCCGTGGTCGGGCTGGGTTTCTGCACCGCCTCGTTCGTCTCGCCGGACGGCCTGATCGTCACCAACCACCATTGCGGCTACGGCGCGCTGCAATACAACTCGACGCCCGAGAAGAACCTGATCGAGAACGGATTCCTGGCCCGCGCCAAGGCCGACGAACTGCCCGCCGCGCCCACCCAGCGCGTCTACGTGACCGAGCAGGTGACCGACGTGACCGATCGCATCGAGGCGGCGGTTCCGCCCGGCAGCGACGGTTATGCGCGCTACGTCGCGATCGATCGCGAGAAGGACCGCCTGGTGCGCGAATGCACCACACCGGGCTATCACTGCCAGGTGCAGACCTTCAGCGGCGGCTACGACTATCAACTGGTGCGCCAGAAGGAATTGCGCGACGTGCGGCTCGTCTACGCCCCGCCCGAGTCGATCGGCAAGTACGGCGGCGACATCGACAACTGGATGTGGCCGCGCCACACCGGCGACTTCAGCTTCCTGCGCGCCTACGTGGCACGCGACGGCAGCAGCGCGACCTACGCGAAGGACAACGTGCCCTATCGCCCCAAGCACTGGCTGACCGTGAATCCGCAAGGCGTGAAGGCCGGCGATTTCGTGATGGTGGCCGGCTACCCCGGCCGCACCAATCGCCACCTGCTGCCCGATGAACTGCGCAGCGCGATCGACTGGCAGTATCCGACGCTGATCCGCGCGCTCGGCGACATGAACCGCATCATCGACACGGCCGGCAAGCAGCGGCCGGCGGTGGCGGTGGCCTATGCCGACCAGGTGGCCGGCTTCAACAATTCGATCAAGTTCTACCAGGGCAACCGCGACGAGCTGGCCAACGGCGAGGCCCTGTCGACGCGGCGCGAGCAGGAGGCCGCGCTGCGCCGCTGGCTCGCCGCGCAACCGGCCGGCGGCAAGCTCGACGCCCCCGCGCGGCTGGCCGACGTCGAGCGGCTGAACCGTCTGGTCGACGCGCGCATGGTCACGCGCGAGCGCGACCTGATCCTGCACCTGCTGCAGCAGACGCAGATGTACCGCGCCTCGTATCGGATCGTGCGGCTCGCCGACGAAAAGCAGAAGCCCGATGCCGAACGCGAGGACGGCTTCCGCCAGCGCGACGAGATCGACCTGCTCGGCCAGCAGAAGAGCATCGACCGCCGCTACGATCCGGCCGTCGACCGGCAGTTGCTGGTCTATGTGCTGCAGCGCTACGTGAAGCTGCCCGCCGACCAGCACATCGGCGCGCTCGATCGCTGGCTGGGCGGCGCGAACGACGCCGCGGCGCTCGCCGCCAAGGTCGACGCGCTCTACGCGGGCAGCCGGCTGACCGACCAGGCGACCCGCGTCGCGCTGATGTCGGCCACGCCCGCCGAACTCGCGGCGAGCCACGATAGCTGGATCGCGCTGACGCGCGCGCTGATGCCGGACCTGCTGGCCATCGAGCACGCGGACAAGGCCCAGGACGGCGACGAGGCCGCCGCGCGCGCCGGCTACATGAAGGCCCTGACCGCCTACAGCGAGGCACGCGGCCTGCCCGTCTACCACGACGCGAACCTGTCGCTGCGCGTGAGCTTCGGCACCGTGCAGGGCTACCGGCCGCGCGACGCGGTCGAGTACCTGCCGTTCACCACCACCGACGGCATCGTGCAGAAGAACACCGGCGTCGCGCCCTTCAACGCACCGGCCGCCGAACTCGCGGCGATCCGCGCGCATGCCTTCGACGGCTTCGCCGGCCCCGGCGCCGACGCGCTGCCCGTGAACTTCCTCGCCGACCTCGACATCGCCGGCGGCAATTCGGGCTCGCCCACGCTGGACCGCGACGGCAAGCTGGTCGGGCTGGTCTTCGACGGCGCCTGGGAAGGCGTCAGCGCGGGCTGGCTGTTCGATCCGGCCGTCACGCGCTCGATTCATGTCGACGTGCGCTACATGCTGTGGGTGATGCACCACCTCGACCACGCCGACAACCTGCTGCGCGAAATGAACGTCGCCGTGCCGGATTGAGGCCGTCCGCGATGCGCCTGCATTGCGCATCGCGGAATTCGTCATCCAACCCCATCAGATGCCGGCAGGGATCGCCTGCCTTGGCGATCCCTGCCGCGATCCGCCCCACGCCCTGGCCGTTCGCCGTCGAGCCCCTCGCCGCGGGCCTGCGGCCCTCTTCCCGCCTGCCGGGGGTCACCCCGAAGCTTCGCCGCCGTTGTTGCAAATAGAGATAAGAACTACTTTCAAGATGACAATGATTCGCATTTAATTTATAGTCGCGTCTTCATAAAAACGCCGTCCCGCCTTCGTCCGACTCGCAGGATCGATTGACGGAACGGCCGGCCCGCCCGGATTCCGAACGACGCCCTGGGACGGAGTTTTCTTCAATCCGTTTAGTGCGTCCTATGCCAAGCTTCCAAACGCCGTCCTGGCCCCTCTCGCCGATTTCCTGGGGCTGCCTCGCGCTCGCCGCCACCTGCGCCTTTCCCGCCGTCGCCATCGCCCAGAGCGCGCCGTCCTCGTCCGATACGAGCATGACCGGCAGCGCGGCCGCGCGTCCCGCCGCGGCACTGCCGACCATCGCCGTGAAGGGCAAGGTCGAGGAGCTGCCGGGCGATCTCTCGCCGACCTTCGGCGGCGGCCAGGTGGCGCGCGGCGCCGACTACGGCGTGCTGGGCAAGCAGCGCAACATCGACGTGCCGTTCAGCATGACGACCTATACCTCGAAACTGATCGAGGACCAGCAGGCCCGCACGCTGGCCGACGTGCTCGACAACGATCCGGCCGTGCGCAGCGCGTTCGGTTACGGCAACTTCTCGCAGGTGTTCATCATCCGCGGCTTCCAGCTCAACGGCGACGATGTCTCGCTGAACGGCCTGTACGGCGTCACGCCGCGCCAGTTGGTGGCCACCGACGCGGTCGAGCGGATCGACGTGCTGAAGGGCGCCAACGCGTTCCTGAGCGGCGCCTCGCCGACCGGCAGCGCGGTGGGCGGCGGCGTCAACATCCAGCTCAAGCGCGCCGACGACAAGCCGCTCACGCGCGTGACGCTCGACGGCAGCACCGGCGGCCAGGTGGGCGAGCACATCGACATCGGCCGGCGCTTCGGCAGCGAAGGCCAGTTCGGCATCCGCGTGAACCAGGCGAGCAGCGGCGGCTCGACCGACATCGACGACGCGCATCACCGCGCCACCACCCAGGCGCTCGCGCTCGACTATCGCGGCGACAAGCTGCGCCTCTACGCCGACTTCCTGCACCAGCGCGAACGCGACGACCAGGGCCGCTCGGTGGTCTACGTGAGCGGCACCGGCGCGATTCCCGCGCCGCCCTCGGCCACCCACAACTACGCCCAGCCCTGGGCCTACAGCGACCTGGAGGACACGGTCGGCCAGTTGCGCGCCGAATACGACTTCTTCCCGGGCTGGACCGCCTACGTGGCGGGCGGCGCGCGTCACACGGACGAGAACGGCATCTATTCCTCGCCGACCTACAACGCCTCGACCGGCGCCGTCACCGCCTCGCGCATGACGGTTCCGCACAAGGAAGACGCGCAATCGGCCGAAGCCGGCGTGCGCGGGCGCTTCGCGACGGGCCCCGTCACGCACTTCGTGACCGCCGGCGCGGCCTACACGCGCCTGAACAGCCAGTCGGCCTACACGCTGTCGGGCACCTTCCCGACCACGCTCGACAATCCGCCGGCGGTGCCCTTCCCGGGCAACAACCTGTACTCGGGCGGCAACATGTCCGACCCGGGCACCACCGCGATGACCTGGACGCGCAGCGTGGCCGTGTCGGACACGCTCGGCCTGCTCAACGATCGCGTGCTGTTCACCATCGGCGCGCGCCGCCAGTCGATCGCCGTCACCAACTACGGCTATACCGGCGCGGTCAGCAGCGTCTACGACCAGTCGGTCACCACGCCGGTATTCGGCCTGGTGCTCAAGGCGACCGACAACTGGGCGTTCTACGCGAACCGCACGGAAGCCCTGACGCAGGGCGGCACGGCGCCGACCACCGCGCGCAACGTAGGCGAGGTGCTCGCCCCGTACCGCTCGAAGCAATATGAAGTGGGCACCAAGTACGACGCCGGCCGCTTCGGCGCCGCGCTCGCGCTGTTCCAGATCGAGAAGCCGATGGCCTACACCGATCCCAACACGCTGATCTACGGCGCCGACGGCACGCAGCGCCACCGCGGCGTGGAGGCCTCGATCAACGGCGAACCGGTCAAGGGCCTGCGCCTGATCGCCGGCGCCAGCTACATCGACGCGACGCTGGAGGGCACCTCGGGCGGCACGAGCGACGGCAACCGCCCGATCGGCGTGCCGAAGTTCACCTTCACCGCGAACGCCGAATACGACCTGCCGATGCTGCAGGGCGCGACGCTGACGGCGCGCTGGATCCATACCAGCTCGCAGTATCTCAACGTCGCCAACACGCAATCGATCCCGTCGTGGAACCGCTTCGATATCGGCGCGCGCTACAAGACCGAGCTGTTCAAGAAGGAAACCACCTTCCGCGTGATGGTCCGCAACGTCGCCAACAAGTCGTACTGGGCCTCGACCATCGGCGGTTACCTGAGCCAGGGCGAGCCGCGCTCGATCTGGCTGTCGATGACCACCGACTTCTGATCGCCGTGTCGTGACGGGGCCGCGCTCGCGGCCCCTGTCGAAGCGACTCCGTCGTTCCCGCCTTGCCGGCGCGACCGGCCGCGCCCGCCACGGGCAGCGGCCCGGTGCGCCGCCCGCTCGCGGCGCGCGCCGGCCCGGTTCGCGGGTCTCCTCCTCTGCCCGCTGCCGGCCGGCGCCGCACGCCGCTCATCCCGTTCCCGCCCGCCGTTTCCTCAGCCCCGATCGCCCGCGCGCGCGGCGTCGTTCGCTTCCTCGCCCGCCTCGGCACCGGCCGGCGCCGGCTCGGCCAGCACCCGCCGGATCGAGTCGAGCAGCACCAGGTCGAGGCAGGAATCAGCGGCCAGGATCCGCTCCGGCATCACCGGCCGGCCGACCGCGTAACCCTGCACGTAGTCGACGCCGATCGCGCGCAGCGCCTCGAAGGTGCGCAGGTCCTCGACCCACTCGGCGATGGTGCGCATGCCGAGGTTGCGGGCCAGGTTGACCATCGACTCGACGATCGCGATATCGGCCGGGTGCTCGCACATGGTCTTGACGAACTCGCCGTCGATCTTCAGCGCGTCGGCCGACAGCGCCTTCAGGTACTTGAACGAGGTGTGGCCCGCGCCGAAATCGTCGAGCGCGATGCGGATCCCCATGTCGTGGGCCCGCGCGATGAAGTGCTGGCTGGTCTTCAGGTCGTGCAGCGCGACCGTCTCGGTGATCTCCAGGCACAGGTAATGGACGATCGAGGCATGCGCCTCCAGCCGCCGGAACAGCTCGGCGACGATGCGCTCGTCGTTGAGCGAGGCGCCGCTCAGGTTCACGCAGATGAAGCGCGTCTTCGTCAGCGCGGCCTGGTTGCGCTCGATCCACTCCAGCACCATCGACAGCACCCACAGATCGATCGCGCCGATGGTGCCCGAGCGCTCGAAGGCGTCGATGAAGTCGACCGCGCTGAGGATCGTGCCGTCGTCGCGCCGCAAGCGCAGCAGCACCTCGAAATCGAGCGACTCGGCCGCGTTCGTGACCGACATGATCGGCTGCATCGCCAGCACCAGGCCCTCGGGAATCGCATCCTCGCTGAGCGTGCCGATCAGCGCGATGTCGCGCGTGCGCCGCTCCAGGTCGAACGCGTCGCTGCGATAGACCACCACCTTGCCGTTGCCGTCGCGCTTGGATTCGCGGCAGGCCTGGTCGGCGTGCGCGACGATGTCCTGCACCGACATGTTCGGCAGGCACTCGACCACGCCGATCGAGGCCCGCACGCGGAACGCGCGGCTGCCGATCGGATAGGGCAGCGCGCTGACCGCGTGCTCCAGGCGCCGGCACAGCGCCGCGGCCTCGTCCACGTCCATCTCGGCGAACACGCAGACGAATTCGTCGCCGCCGATCCGGCCGATGGTGCCGCGCCCTTCCAGGCTCGCCGTCATGCGCACCACCAGTTGGCGCAGCACCTCGTCGCCGGCCGCGTGGCCGAACATGTCGTTGATCAGCTTGAAGCGGTCGAGGTCGACATAGGCCACCGACCACGACGGCCGCGTGCTGGTCAGCCCCTCCAGCACGCGCTCGATGCCGCGCCGGTTCAGCGCGCCGGTCAGCGAATCGTGCTCGGCCAGGAAGTGCAGCCGCGCGACCGCCTCGGCGCGCTCGGTCACCTCCTCGAGCGAGCCCTCGTAGGCGTTCTCGGAGAAGATCGCGCGCAGCGAATAACGGCGCCGGGCGGTGCCCGCGTCGGGCGAGCCGTTGATCTCGATGGCGCTTTCGCCGCGGCGCAGCGCCAGGTCGCGCAGGCGGATCCAGGAGCCTTCGTCGAAGAAATCGGTCCAGTGGCGGCTGCGATAGCTGTCGCGATCGAGCCCGAGCATCGCCAGCAGCGCCGGGTTGGCGCGCGTGAAGCGGCCCTCGCTGTCGAGCGTGAAGAGCCCCATCGGCGTGAGGTCGTAGGTGGTGCGCAGCTCGGTTTCGGACTTGTGGCGCAGGGCGCGATCGGCGCGCATCTGCTCGGCGATCGCGAAGGCCGCCATCATGCTCGAGACCAGCGCGGTGATCACCGGATTCAGGCCGCCGAACAGCATGCGCGTGCCGAGCGCGGCGGCGAACACCTCGGAGAGGATCGCGAACAGCACGAAGGACAGCGAGGCCACGTACCAGATCACGGTGCGCGAGCGCGCCCGCAACAGCAGGGTGACGAGCAGGTAGAGCAGCAGCAGCATGCCGGCGCCGGCCAGCGCCCAGAGCGCCGGCACGAATTGGCGGTAGGGCAGCACCAGCGACAGCAACAGCAACAGCAGGCCGCCGAGCTGCACGGTCTTGAGCAGCCATTGCAGCGAGACCCGCGCGATCTCGCGGCGGAACAGCCGGCCGAACAGCGAGACCGTGACGATGTAGTAGATCGCGAAGCTCAGTTGCCGGACCAGGTCGATCCAGGCCGGCGACAGGGTATGGCCGAGCCAGGCGTTGTCGAAGCCGAGCGCGTTGGCCGCCAGGCGCTGGTTGCCGACCAGCCAGACCGAGAACACCACGTAGGTCCACTCGCGGTTGATCATCGCGGTCACGAAGATGAAGATCGCCAGCGTCAACAGCCCGCCGCCGATCAGCGAGGCATTGCGCTCGAACTGCAGCCGCGCCGCCGTCAGCGCGCGGCCCGTCAGGCGGCTGGCCGTCACGTAGGCGGGGCCGCTGTAGAGGCCCCGGCAGAGGATCGGCGCGCCCGCGGCGGGCGTCTCCAGGCGCAGCGCGAAACCGGCCGCGGCCAGTTGCATCGCGCCTTGCGGGCTGACGCGATCGGCCGCGCCGAGCGGCGCCAGCGTGCCGGCATTCCAGCACGACAGCGACTTCGCGTGGCGCGACGCGAAGGCGAGGTAGTCGCGTGAATCGGCTGCCGGATTCACCGGCTGCGCGTCGAGCAGGATCCAGACCGGGTGCTCGGACAGGTGCGTGCCGAAGCGCCCCGTCACGGGCGCCTCGCGCAGCGCGCGCAGGGCCTCGGCCGGCGAGGCCCGGTCGCTGCCGTCGATGAAGGCGTGGAAATCGAGGGGAGTGGTCTCGATCGAGACATCGCCCGATGGCGATATCGTAAAGAACAGCGCGGTCGATATCGCCAGGATCGCGGGCACGAGATAGATCGAAAAGACATCGAACCAGCGGTCGAATGAGCGCCCGCCCGCCAGCTATCCGAATCCTGATGCCCAAGCCGACAGCCGCATGTCTGTCATCCCCCGTTTGTCGCTTACCAAAACGCATTCGATTCTAATCGGCCTTCATGCGCCGCGCTGTTATTAATTCTCACCAAGAAAGAATCGGAATCCATAGATGCTCCCGACTGGGCAGTCGGGAGCAACGCGCCGCTCGTCCCGCATCTCAGGCTTCGGGCACGCTCACGTCGATGTCGGGATGATGCGTGTCGAACACATAGCCGTACAGCGGGTGCCGCACCTCGGCCCAGCGCCGGCGCGCCGCGTCGACCCGCTTGGCGAGCACACGATGCGGCATGCCGCCGACATGCGCCATCGGGAAGAACTCAGGCCTGCCGTGCACATCCTCGAACAGCATCGCCTGGTATTCGCGATCGAGCGGCGCGCGCGCCGTGATCACCATCCAGTCGATCGCGGCCGAGCGGCAATGGAGAAACAGCGCCTTGCAGAGCGCGACCTTGACGGCGCGGCCGATCATGCCGCCGCGCACCGCGAGCCGGGTCGCCTCGGCCAGCCGGCAGCCGTCCAGCCAGTCGGGCAGCGCCACCGAGCTTTCCAGCGGCAGCGGGCCGTGCCGGTTGGTCTGGATTCGCATGGTGCCGATCGCCTCGCGATCGAGCCGCGATTCGGCCAGCAGCAGCACCGTGTCGTCGCGCCGGTCGCCGGCCTCGATCGTCATGCCGTCCGCGAATTCGGGCGTGTGCCGGCCATAGGCCGCGCGGCGCATCGCCAGCACGCGTTCGAGGTCGGCCTCGTCGCGCACCGCGCGGATCGTGAACGGCAGCCGCTCGCTGCGAAGCGGCGCATCGTCGGCAATGGGAACGATCGGGGCGGGAAGCGGTATCTCAGGCGGTGCTTGAAGCGGCGCCTCGACGGCGAGAAGGGAAGGGGAAACGCGGTCCATGGTCAACTCCGTGGCGAATCATCGGGAATCACATCGCGAGAGATGCCCGACTGTCGGGTCAACCGCGACGCGCGTCGAGATTCGCAGGAGTTCCGCAGCGAAATGTCACGAAAGCCTGGCCGGATTTCGCGCCCTTTTTTGCTCGATGGGGAGATGAAAATGGTGTCGAGATCGAACCGCGCTTCGACGCGATGACCGCCGCGCCCTTGCCGGTCGATCCGTGGATTTCAGGGGAGATATCGTGCTCGTCCACTGGCCGCATTGAGGAGGAGTCCTGCTCGATTGCGGCGGCGCGACGCTGTCTGGACCTGGCGGATCGCCCGCGCCGCCCGATCCGATATCGGGGCCGCGACGCGGCCCGATATCGAAACCCGCCGGCGCGGGCACGCGCGGAGCTCAGTCGGCCGCGCGCGTGAGCTGGCGCTGCTCGCCGAGGCCGTCGATGCCCAGGCGCACGGTCTGGCCCGGCTTCAGGTAGACCGGCGCGGGCTTCACGCCCATGCCGACGCCGGGGGGCGTGCCGGTCGAGATCACGTCGCCCGGCTGCAGGCTCATGCAACGCGACAGATAGGCGATCACCTCGGCCACGCCGAAGATCATGGTGCGCGTGCTGCCGTCCTGGTAGCGATGGCCGTCGACCTCGAGCCACAGCGAAAGCTGCTGCGGATCGGGCACCTCGTCGCGCGTGACCAGCCAGGGGCCGATCGGGCCGAAGCTGTCGAAACCCTTGCCCTTGTCCCACTGGCCGCCGCGCTCGATCTGCCATTCGCGCTCGGACACGTCGTTGATCACGCAGTAGCCGGCCACGTAGTCGAGCGCATCGGCTTCGTCGACATTCTTGCAGGGCCGCCCGATCACCACGCCCAGCTCGACCTCCCAGTCGGTCTTGAGCGAGTCGCGCGGAATCTCGATGCCGTCGTTCGGGCCGCACACGGCGCTGGTCCACTTGGCGAACACCACCGGCTCGCTCGGCACCGGCAGCCCCGATTCGGCGGCGTGATCGGCGTAGTTCAGGCCGATGCAGACGAACTTGCCGATCTGCCCGACGCAGGCGCCGATGCGCGGCTCGCCCGGCACCAGCGGCAGCGAGGCCGGATCGAGCGCGCGCAGGCGCGCCAGCGCGGCATCCGAGAGCGCCTCGCCGGCCAGGTCGGGGATCACCGCCGACAGGTCGCGAATCCGGCCCCCGGCATCGAGCAGGCCGGGCTTTTCCTGGCCCACCGGGCCGTAACGCAGCAGTTTCATGACGAACTTCCTCTGGTTGGATCACATGGACGAAATCGGCGCGGGACGATTGTGCCTGCGCAGCCGCCGGCTTGCCTCGCGGCGGCGGCTGCGACGGCGGCGGTCCCGGCCCGGTTGGCGATTTTTATCATCTGCGTGCGACGCCGGAATGATGGCTCACGGATATCCACTATTGCAGCGGCAGCCGAGGGCCCCGCCCGGGACCGGTTTCCTCCGCCGGAGGCCGCATCGTATGTTGTCAAACGACAACAGTTGCCGCCGAACCGGCGCCCGCTCGGCCGCCACGCGCCGAACTGACTGAAACGGCAAGGAAATCCGCCCCGCTCGCCGGGGCCGTGGCCAGGCCTCGGCGCACGTAAACATGCTTACTGTTCATTTCTTGACGTTTACTTTCCGGAAATAAACGGATCAACTGATGCACCCGCCATTGTGCGACCGCACGGCGGGAGCACGTCAGGCCCGGCGCGGGGCGCCTGCGTGCCGATCCGCCCCTCGTAGCCACAACCTGGCGCACCCCGTCCTCGGGACGCGAGCGCCCGATCATGCCACCACCACTCACGATGCCGACCATATCTGCCGCTCTCGCGAATTCCGCCACCTCCCCGTGCACGCCCGAGGAAGTCGAGCGCTATCGCGCACCGGCGCTCGACAAGGGACTCGATATCCTCGAACTGCTCGCGCAACGCAAGGAAGGCCTGACCCGCACCGAGATCACCAAGCAGCTCGGCCGCAACGCCAGCGAGATCTACCGCATGCTCGAACGCCTGGTGGCGCGCCAGTACGTGACGCGCTCCTCGTCCGGGGACCGCTACACGCTGAGCCTCAAGCTGTTCGCGCTGGCCCACCGCCATCCGCCGATGAACCGGCTGATCGACGAGGCGCTGCCGCCGATGCAGCGCTTCGCCGACACGGCCGGGCAATCCTGCCACCTGAGCGTCCACGACCGCGGCGGCCTGCTGGTGATCGCCCAGGTCGACGACCCGGGCGCCTGGGGCATCACGGTGCGGCTCGGCTCGCGCGTCGGGCTCACCGATACCGCTTCTGGACAATTGATGCTGGCGTTCCAGACGCCGGGCCAGCGCGAGCACATGCTCGGCGAGCACGCGAAACTCGCCGACGCGACCGGCCTCGACGAAGCCGCCTTCGAGGCAGCCGCCATCGGCGCGCGGCAGCAGGGTTGCCTGCGCCAGGCGTCTCGCCGGGCCCTGGGTGTTACCGATATCGCTGTTCCGGTGCTCGGGCCTTCGGGGCAGGCCATCGCGGTGCTGACCTGCCCTTACGTGCAGCGCATCGACACGCGCTGCGCGACGACGCTCGACGAAGCCACCGAGCTGCTGCGGCGGACCGCCGAGAGCCTGTCGATGGCCAGCCTGCAAGCGGCCTGAACGCCGGCCCCGGCGCGTCGCGTGAACGGCACCGCGGCACGCGCGCTGGATCGCATCGGCGCGCGACGCTAAAATAGCGACCCTTTCGCAAACCGACGCCCGTCGATCCGGCGGCGCGCGCACGATGACCCTCATGGCCAAACTTCTGACCGATATCGAATTCCAGCGTTTTTCCGAACTTCAGCAGAAGCAGGCAAGCTTCACGATCACGCCCGAGGAGGCGGACGAGCTGCGCGACATCGTCGCGCGCGCCCAGAAGAAACGCGACGATCGCGCCGCCGC
Organism: Burkholderia sp. SJZ089; assembly: GCF_007828315.1. Lineage (NCBI taxonomy): Bacteria > Pseudomonadati > Pseudomonadota > Betaproteobacteria > Burkholderiales > Burkholderiaceae > Burkholderia > Burkholderia sp. SJZ089. Next base: position 278,332 of record NZ_VIUM01000007.1, read on the forward strand.
GATGCAGGCGATCGAAGCCTACATCGAGCAGTTCGACATCTCGCCCGACGAGCTGTTCTCGCCCGAGCAGATCGGCGACGCGGCGCGCACCTACGGCCTGATCTCGGCCAGCAAGAAGGAGCGCGTGCTGCCGCCCTCGATCACCTTCAACGGCAAGCCCTACCAGTGGACCAAGACGCTGCCCGACGAGGTGCGCGGCGCGCTGTTCGAGGCCTTCACGGCCGGCGAATCGGTCAAGCGCTTCATCGCGATGCCCAAGGACGTGGCGCGTTGCGCGCTGACGATCGCGCGGCTCGAGCGCGAAACCGGCGCCGTCTACGCGGAGGCGCTGCTCGAGGAACTGGCGCTGTCGCGCCCGCTGATCGACGACGCCTCGAACAAGCTCGCGGCCTGAACTCCGCTTGAAAACAGACAGGGCCGCTGGCGTCATCAACGCCGACGGCCCTGCATCTCGCGATTCGCTTGCTACGCGACGGCGTCGTTCGATCTCGCCGCCTTCTCCGCCGCCCCCGTAAAACCTCACCTCCGCTCCCGCATCGGCTCACCTGTCGCCTCGCTGCGCGACGGCGAAGCCGCGCGCGACACGCCGCGTCAGCCGCGATCAATCCCGCAGCTTCAAGCGGAACGCGACCACACCCGGCTCCTCGCCCGCGCTCACCGCGAAACCCGAGGCACGCGCCAGGCCGATCATCGCGCCGTTCTCGCGCAAGGCCTCGCCGATCAGCCAGTGCGTGCCGCGCGAGCGCGCGTAGTCGATGATCTGCCCCATCAGCAACCGCCCCAGCCCGCTGCCCTTCTGGTCGGGGCGGATCGCGATCGCGAACTCGGCGGTTTCGTTGTCCGGGTCGGCCACCGCGCGCACCACGCCCAGCGTCTGCCGCTGCCCGTCGTCATCGTCGGCGGTGGCGATCAGCGCCATCTCGCGGTCGTAGTCGATCTGCGTCATGCGCGCCACCTGCGAGTGATCGAAGCTGCGGATCGAGCCGAAGAAGCGCATGCGCAGATCGTCGGGCGTCATCGCGCCGAGCAGCGCCGTGTGCGCGGCCTCGTCCTCGGGGCGGATCGGCCGCACCGTCATGGTCCGGCCGCGCCATTCGAACTGCTGCTCCAGGCGGCGCGGATACGGCATGATCGCGAGCCGTCCGCGCCCCGTCGCGAAACGCAGCCGCGCGTCGCGGATCGTCACGTGCCGGGGCAGCACGCGCAGCACCAGCGACAGTGCAGCCAGTTCGCGCACCTCGCAGACCGCCTGCGACAGCGCCATCAGCGCCTCGAGCAGCGGCTCGGGCTCGGCGCGGCGCGAATAGGGCGAGCGGCGCACCACGGCGCGCGCCAGCACCGTGTTGAAAGGCGGCAGCCCATAGACCACCAGCGGCGCCGACGCGCCGTCCGCCGCCGGCACCGAGTAACGGAATACCGGGCCGAAGTTCTGGTCGTCATGCATCTCGACCGTGACCTCGACGATGATGTCGCGCGCATCCGCGTCGGTCTGCACGCCCTGCAGCCCGAAATGCGCGAGCCAGGCGGCGGCCTGCGCGCCGTCGAGTTCGGCCGGGCCCCGCGCGAGCGCAGCGCGCGCTGCCTCCTGCGCTTGCACCACCGAGGCCGGCGGCTCGGGCGGCGAACCTTCGGGCGTCTGCATCAGCAGCTCGCGGCCAAGCCGGTAGTCGACCAGCCGCGCATAGGCGCGCGCCAGGCGCTGCGGCGTGGTGTGCACGGGGATGCCGTGCGCGTGCAGCGCATCGCGCGTGGCCGCGTCGACGCCGCCGAAGAAGCAGGCGACGATACCGCGCGAGGCGCTTCGCTGCGCCTCGATCAACTCGCGCGCCACGGCCTCGACGGGCGCGTTGTGCGAGGTGGCATGCACCACGAACAGCGTGCCCGCCGCGCCGTGCGCGCCGAGCGCTCGCACCGCGGCACCGAACGCCTCGGGCCGCGCGTCGTCGCCGAGCAGCAGGGGGTTGCCCGCCTCGATGCCGCGCGGCAGCGGCAGCACCGCGGCCAGCGCCTCGGTGGCCGCGGCCGGCCACGGCGCCAGGCGCAGATCGCCGGCCGCGCCGAGCGCGTCGACGGCGAGCTTCGCCACGCCGGCATCGCTGGTGATCACGGTGGCTGCATTGCTGTCCGCGATGCGGCCGACGCCGAGCGTCTCGACCTCGTCGAGCAGGTCGTCGAGCGCCTCGACACGCACCATGCCGGCCCGCTGGAAGGCGGCCGTGTAGAGCGCGTCGCCCGGATCGGCGCGCCCGGTGCGCAGCGCCAGCACCGGCTTGTTGCGCGCCGCGGCCCGCGCCGCCGACATGAACTTGCGCGCCGATTTCACGCTGTCGAGTTCGAGCAGGATCGCGCGCGTGCCGGGATCGCTGGCCAGGTAATCGAGCACGTCGCCCGCGTCGACGTCGGCCTCGTCGCCGAGCGCCACCGCGTGCGAGAAGCCGAGACCGCGCGCGTGCGCCCAGCCGAGCGCGGCATTGGTGAGCGCGTTCGATTGCGAGACCCAGGCCACGCCGCCGGCATTCACGCGATAGGCGGGCGCGCCGAAATGCGCGTTCAGGTGCGGCGTGATCACGCCGAGGCTGCCGGGCCCGACCACGCGCAGCAGATGCGGCCGGGCCGCCTCCAGCGCGCGCTCGACCGAGGCGCGCTCGGCGGCCGTGCGTGCCTCGCCGACCAGGATCGCGCCGCGCGCGCCCCGCGCGCCGAGCTGCTTGATGATGCCGGGCCAGGTGGCCGGCGGCGTGCAGACGATCGCCAGCGAAGGTGCCTCGGGCAATTGCGAGACGCGCGCGAACACCCGTTGCCCATCCAGCTCGTCGTACTTGGGATTGACGGGCCAGGCGGGGCCGGCGAAGCCGCCGTCAAGCACGCGGCCCCAGACGATCGCGCCGATGCTGCCGGCGCGGCGGGACGCGCCCACCACCGCGACGGATTTCGGTCGGAACAAGGCATCGAGATTGCGGACGGTCACGGCGTCTCCCCAAGGCATGCCGCGTATGACGCGACGGTGAGCCGTAGCATAGGGGAAGGCCGGGGGCCTGCCTATAGCTCGGGCGCCGGCCGGCGCGGCCCATTGCGAGCCGGATCAAGGCCGCGCCGGGCGGGCCGCCGCGCGCCTTGCCCGGCGCTTTGCCGGGCTCGCGCTCGCAAAGGTGAGGTTTTTCGGGAGAGAGGGTGGACGGCTCGGGAGCGAAGGTGAGGAGATCCGGGAGGGGCCGCAATTCGCATGCCGATCGGCCATCCCGGCGCCGCGAAACCGCGGTCGGCGCGACGACCGAATTGCCCCGGCCTTGCCCGAGCCCAAACGCGAATTCGCTTCGGATTAAGGCCAAAGCCCTTATTTACCAGGGTATTTCACGGGGATTCAAGTTCAGGCGCCACTGGGAAACATAATTAGAAATATGTTCCACACGCGCGCATTTTCCCCAAAACAAAACGGTGCGAACGACACGCAGTCGATTCGCACCGTTGCAGAAGGCGCCAAAGGTGAGACTTTCCGGGATCAGTCCTTGATCAGGAAACGGTTGCGATTCTTGCCCAGCCAGGCCGGGGCACGGCCGCGGCCGCTCCAGGTCTCGCCCGTCTTCGGATTCAGGTATTTCGGCGGCAGCGGCTTTTTCGGTTTCGCGGCGGCGCCGATGCTGCGGAAACCGAGCTCTTCGGGCGTGATGTCGTATTCCGCGATTTTCGCCTTGATATCGGCAATCGCGTCGGTGATGGCCTTTTCGCGCTCCTTGTCGATTTTCTGCTGCAGCTTCTCGAGCTGGGCCGTCAGTTGCCTATAGGTCGCCATATCGAATCCGACTCCTGAATGGTTATTTGGACAGTATAGAAATCAATTCAAGCGGGGTTCATTTTTTTTCGCGCGCCGCGCTCGTCGCGCAAACGACTCCGCTCAATTGGCGCGATTCGAGCGGCAGGCGAACAGCAGGCTGCGGGTGCCGTTGTTGACCGATTGCTGGATCGTGTCGAACTCGCCGCCGCAAATGCCGCGCGCATTCTGGAAGCAGGTATCCCAGGGGCCGCCTTCCGGACATTGCACCTGGGTGGTGGCGCGTCCATCCGGCGTAAACAACGGCGCGCCGCCACCGCATCCGGCGAGGCTCGCGAACAGGGCAATCGTCAATGCCAGTCGGACGGCAGGCTTGCGCGACGAACGCGCTTTCGCCAGTCGATATGTCATGGAGGGTTCCGGTCTGTATGCTTTTGGGACGACGCGAGTATGCCATGCCGCCCCGCTCGAAAGTCAATTCGAGTCGCGATAAAAACCGGCTTCGCCCGCTATACGGGAAATAGCCGGGCCGGTTCGCGACATCACGAGGCGACGGCTATGCGCCGTCTACCCTTTCGGGATTGTTCCAGTCTCGATTCGACTCCGACCCACGCGTGCCGCCCGGGTTCAATCGATGCTTGCCGGCGCGCCGCCGGCGACGGCGCGAGTCGCACCGGCCTTCGGCTCGCCGTCCCTCGCATCGCGGCTCGGCCGGCGAGCCCCGCCGCCGCTGGCGGCAGGGCGGAAGCTCGCGCATTCGGCAGTTCAACGAAGTATTCATATCGATATGCCCGCCGACATTGCCGGGATGCTGCACTGCGATTGATTAATTTTCAATCGTAATTGTGTAGAAAATCTTATTCGTCTGACATACAGGTCCGTATCGGATTGTTATCGAAGCGTCAATAACACGCGGATATGACACATGCGGCGCAAGGAATGCCGGCAATGAGGAATATTCCGTAATCAGGATTGTCGCGCGCATCATTTCGCCTTATCGATAGCCGACGCGCCGCCGAGTCGATCTTCAGGCGTCGAGGCCGAGCGCGGCGATCTTCTTGTAGAGCGTCGCGCGGCCAATGCCGATCCGCGCGGCCGCCTCGGCGACGCGGCCGCCGCTGGCCGCCAGCGCCTCGCTCAAAAAGCGGCGCTCCCAGTCGGCGAAGGCCGCTGCATAGGAAACCGTTGCCGGCGCAACCATCGTGCTCGGCGCCCGATCGGCCAGGGCGGCATCCCCCGCGTCAGGTCCGCGGGCGTCGAGCGCGAAGGCACCCGCCTCGCGCATCCCGCCCGGTTCCTCCGGCAAACCGCCGCTCGCCGGGCCCGCCGCGCCGGCCGGCAGGGCGATGCCGACGAAGGGCGCCAGCACGCGCGCATCGATCACCGCGCTGTCCGACAACATCAGCGCCCGCTCCAGCGTGTTGCGCAACTCGCGCACGTTGCCGGGCCACGCATGCGCGGCGAGCAGACGCAGCGCGTCGGCGGTCAGCGTGCAGTGCGCGGCGTGGCCGTGTTGCGCGGCCAGCTCCTCGAGCATGGTGTAGACCAGCGCCTCGATATCGGAGGCGCGCTCGCGCAGCGGCGGCAGGTTCAGCGTGAGGACGTTCAGCCGGTAATAGAGATCGGCGCGGAAGCGCCCGGCGGCGACCAGCGCCGGCAGGTCGGCCGAGGTCGCCGCGATGATGCGCACGTCGGCGCGCACGATGCGGTTCGAGCCGACCGGCTCGAACTCCTTGTCCTGCAGCACGCGCAACAGCTTGCCCTGCAGCGGCAGCGGCATGTCGCCGATCTCGTCGAGCAGCAGCGAGCCGCCATCGGCCAGCTCGAACTTGCCGACCCGCCCCTTGCGATCCGCGCCGGTGTAGGCGCCCGGCGCGGCGCCGAAGAACTCGGTTTCCAGCAGCGCGTCGGGGATCGCGGCCACGTTGACGGTGACCAGCGGCCGGGCCGCGCGCGCCGAGGCGGCATGGATCGCGTGCGCCAGCAGCTCCTTGCCGGTACCGGTTTCGCCGAGCAGCAGCACCGGCGCGTCGACCAGCGCCGCGCGCCGAGCCTGGCGCTTGGTTTCCAGGCTCGCCGCGCTGGTGCCGACGAAGCTCGCGAAGGTGTACTTGGGGCGGCGCGCCTGCGCCAGCGAGCGCTGCGCGGCCAGCAGGTCCTGCTGCACCTGCATGTAGCGCGCGAACAGCGGCGTCAGCGTCTTCAGCTCGTCGAACAGCGCGAAGCCGATCGCGCCGACCGTCTCGCCGGCTTCGTCGACCAACGGCAGGCGCGTGACCACCAGCGGCTCGCGGCCGGTCTCCATGATGTCGAGCAGGATCGGCCGCCCGGTGGCGACCACCTCGCGCATCAGGCTGTGCGGGATCACCGCCTCGCAGTCCAGCCCGATCGCCGTCCTGGGATCGGCGAAACCGAAACGCGCGGCATAACGCGAATTGATCCAGACCACGCGCGCGTCGCGATCGACGATCAGGGTGCCGGCGCTCGAATGCTCGAAGGTGCGGAACAGCGATTCGGCCGCGCGCGTGAGCACGTCGCCGTAACCCGCCGGCAGGTTCGACCAGTCGTTCATCATGGTGTCGTCGTCTCCGATTTATCTTCGGATAATTAAGCATCGTCTCCGAATTGGGACGGATTGTCTCACCAAAGAGATGCCCGCCAATAAAGGCCCGGCAGGCTTTTCCTCGGGTTTTGTCGGAATCGGGCGACAGTCCAACCGGCATTTCGTCTCGAAACCGGGACGGCTTGAGTAGAATCGATCGGCGGCGGCCGGCCAAGCCGGCGCCAGCCGGCCGGCGCCCAGTCGGCAAGGGCACTGGCACGGAAACTGCACCACTGCGGCGCCCCACGCACGGGCAACCGCATCGACAGAATCAGAATCAAACAATCAGGAGACTCACTTGTCCTTCATCATCGTCCTCGCCGCCCTGGCGTTCCTGATGTTCGCCGCCTATCGCGGCTACAGCGTGATCCTGTTCGCGCCCGTCGCCGCCCTCGGCGCCGTGCTGCTGACCGATCCCGCCGCCGTCGCGCCCGTCTTCTCCGGCATCTTCATGGACAAGATGGTCGGCTTCGTCAAACTCTATTTCCCGGTGTTCCTGCTCGGCGCCGTGTTCGGCAAGGTGATCGAGCTGTCGGGCTTCTCGGAGGCGATCGTCGCCGCCGCGATCCGCTACATCGGCCGCTCGCGCGCCAATGCGGTGATCGTCGCGGTCTGCGCGCTGCTCACCTATGGCGGCGTCTCGCTGTTCGTGGTGGTGTTTGCCGTCTACCCGTTCGCGGCCGAACTGTATCGCCAGAGCAATATCCCGAAGCGGCTGATGCCCGGCGCGATCGCGCTCGGCGCCTTCTCGTTCACGATGGATTCGCTGCCGGGCACGCCGCAGATCCAGAACATCATCCCGACCACCTTCTTCAAGACCACCGCCTGGGCCGCGCCGGCGCTCGGCACGATCGGCTCGGTGTTCATCATCATCGTCGGCCTGAGCTACCTGGAATGGCGCCGCCGCTCGGCGATGGCCAAGGGCGAGGGCTACGGCACCTCGCTGGTCAACGAGCCGGAGCGCGTCGAGACCAGCTCGCTGCCCAACCCGGTGCTGGCGATCGCGCCGCTGGTGCTGGTGGGCGTGGCGAACTTCGCGCTCACCAAGTGGATTCCGCAATGGTATGGCGACGCCAGCTACACGGTGCCGCCCGAGGTGCTGCCCGGCCTGCATGCGCCGATCGCCACGCCGATCAAGTCGCTGGTGGCGATCTGGTCGGTGGAGGCCGCGCTGCTGCTCGGCATCCTGCTGGTGGTGATCACCGCCTTCAAGCGCGTCAGCGCGAAGTTCGCGAGCGGCACCAAGGTGGCGGTCGGCGGCGCCCTGCTGGCAGCCATGAACACCGCCTCCGAATACGGCTTCGGCGGCGTGATCGCGGCGCTGCCCGGCTTCCTGGTGGTGAGCGACGCGCTCAAGAGCATCCCGAATCCGCTGGTCAACGCGGCCGTGTCGGTCAGCTCGCTGGCGGGCATCACCGGCTCCGCCTCGGGCGGCATGAGCATCGCGCTGGCGGCCATGTCGGACCTGTTCATCAAGGGCGCGCAAGCCGCGCAGATCCCGATGGAAGTGCTGCATCGCGTGGTGGCGATGGCCAGCGGCGGCATGGATACGCTGCCGCACAACGGCGCGGTGATCACGCTGCTGGCGGTCACCGGCCTGACGCACCGCGAGTCGTATCGCGACATCTTCGCCGTCACGGTGATCAAGACGCTCGCGGTGTTCTTCGTGATCGGCGTCTACTACGCCACCGGGCTGGTCTGAGCACGGCGCCGGCGCAAGCTCGGCGACGACCGCCGCCGGGCGACATCCTGGTGCATTCGTCGCAAGGATGGGGGCCGCGAGCGCGGCCCGATCCCGCGCGGACCGCGCCTCGGGCAGCGCCGGATCCGCATCGATTTTCCGTCGCGCCGGCTCGCGCGCCGCGCCTCGTCGAAAGCGGCCCGTGTGAAGCCGATATGTCATACCAGCCGGCGCTTTCACGCCGTTGCACGGCTTGAAATTCTGGTTGCGAATGGCCGGTTCGCGTTACACTGCGTTCAAGCAGTTCGCAGCACGACATCTTCCATTGACACGATACGAGGACCTGTTCGATGCGCACTACCGGTGCTTCCGGGGCGATGACCCTCCTGACCGAACTGGATTTGGCCGACGGCCGCGAGCTGCGCTCGCTGCGTCTCGAGGCCACCGAGGACGGTAAAAGCGTGCTGCTGATCGAGGTCGACGAGCGCAAGCCCGGCATCCATCGTGAAGTGCGCTACGAAATCACGCCGGCCGAACTGATCGCCGCGATCCGCTCGCACGGCGCCGAGTTGCCCGGCGAATCCCACGGCGCGGGCAACTTCGCGCGCAGCCCCTCCTGAATTCTCCCGGTTTTTCCCCCGCCCTTCCCCCGATTTCCCGCATCCAACGGTGAGCAAGCGCCGCGCGCCCTGCTCACCGCTTCACGACAGTCGAGAATTCGACTCTCCATTGACTTGAAAATGGTCGATAATCGGCGCATCCAGTCAGTCCCATCCCTCGTCGCCGCGTCCCATTCGCCATGCTGCATGACCTCGTCGCCCAGTACGGACCGCTGATCGTGTTCGTCAATGTGCTGGCTGCCGCGCTCGGCCTGCCCGTGCCCGCGATGCCGACGCTCGTGCTGTTCGGCGCGATGGCGACCATGCATCCCGACATGATCGGCATCCAGCTGGTGCCGGTGCTGCTGCTGTCGGTGCTGGCGGCGGTGCTCGGCGATTCGGCCTGGTACCTGGCCGGGCGCCGCTTCGGCGGGCGCACCCTGAAGACGATCTGCCGGCTGTCGCTGTCGCGCGACAGTTGCGTGAAGAAAACCGAGCAGTTCTTCGGTCGCTGGGGCGTGCGCGTGCTGGCGATCGCGCGCTTCGTGCCGGGCCTGTCGCTGGTCTCGGTGCCGATGGCCGGCGCGCTGGGCACCAACTACCGCACCTTCATCGGCTATGACGCGCTCGGCGCGCTGCTGTGGGCCGCCGTCGGCCTGCTGATCGGCCTGCTGTTCGCCGCCCAGATCGACTGGCTGTTCTCCAGTGCGAGCCAGTTCGGCCAGGTGGCCCTGGTGCTGATCGGCGCCCTGCTGGTGCTCTATATGAGCATGCGCTGGAACCGCCGCCGCGCGCTGCTGCGCCAGCTCGCCAGCGCACGCATCGACGTCGACGAACTCGACCGGCTGCTGCATGCCGACCCGGCGCGCCTGCCGGTGATCATCGACGTGCGCACCGTCGAGCATCGCCGCCTCGATCCGTTCTCGATCCCCGGCGCGCTGTTCTTCGACGAGCGCCATGTGCGCGAGCTCTCGCAGCGTTATCCGCTGTCGCAGAAGTTCGTGATCTACTGCTCCTGCCCGAACGAAGTGTCGGCCGCGCTGATGGCCAAGCGCCTCGCCGACTTCGGCTTCACCGACGCGCTGGCGCTGCGCGGCGGGCTCGACGCCTGGCGCGATACCGGCCGCCAGGTGGAGGGCGCCACGCCCGTCGAGCCCTCGCCCGTCACGCCGGCGCCGAAGGCGGCCTGAGCCGCGCCGCCTTCGCTTTCCCTGCTGTCCCTTCCCGTCCTCAGAACACCGTCACCGGCAGGTTCACGACCAGGCGATATTCCTGGTTGGTGCTGTCGGAATAGTGCGCCGAGCCGACGTGCCACATCGCGATGAAGGTGATCTTCGTGTCCTTGAAGCGGCCGCTCTGGATCGTATAGGACGGAATGAAGCCGAACTCGTGATGGCGGCCCTGCACCGGCTGGCCGTCCTTCCAGTAGATGCCCGAATGCGAGGGATCGTTGGCGGCGCCCACCGAGCCGTCGGCACCCCAGCCCGTCAGCCCCCAGAGCATCGCCTTGAAGCCGGGCAGGCCACCGTCCTTGCCGTAGAACGTGTAGCGCAGCTGCAGCGATTTTTCGTGCGGCGCGTTGTAGTCCACGTCCATCGAGTTGGTCAGGAAGATGCCGTTGGTTTCGTTCAGGTAGTCGAAGAACTGGTCGCCGAGCACCTGCTGGAAGCCCAGCAGCAGTTCGTGCGGGCCATGCTGCGCGGCCAGCGACAGGCTGTAGGCGTTGTTGTTGATGTAGCCCTGGCGCGCATCGCCCGTGTCGTGCGTCGAGTAGACGTTGCCGAAGCCGGTCCACTTCACGCTGCTCGGCGAGCCGAAGCTCTGCCGCACCGACGCGTAATACTGGTTCCAGACGTTCTCGGCCTGGTTCGCGTAGAGCGCGACGCTGCCGGTCGGCAGGTAGTCCCAGGTGCCGCCCACGTAGCTGAGGCGGTCGATGCGGGTGCCGCCGTATTGCGAGGTCAGGTTGATCAGGGTCGAGCGGCCGCGCGCGTCGGTCTTGGTGAAGCTGCCGCCCTCCAGCATCACGTTCTTGAATTCGTTGCTGACGATGGTGGCGCCGAGGAAGGTCGGCGGCAGCGCGCGATTGTCGTGCGGCTCCATGAACGGGTTGTCGACGATCTGCAGACCATACTTCACCACCGTGTTCGAGATCCGCGCCTTCACGTCGTAGATGCCGGGATAGGCCCAGGCGAGCTGGTTCGAACCGCCACCGCCCTTGGCGACGTGCACCATGTTGCCGGCGCCCGCGCCGCCGTCGAGCTTGAACGCGGCATACACCGAGGCGTCCACGCCGAAGCCGATCGGCCCCTGCGTGTAGCCCGACTCGTAGTTGGCCATCAGCGCCTGGATCCAGGCGTGGCGATGCGGGCCTTCCTTGGCGTCGAGCACGTCCGAGTAATTGCGGAACATCAGTTCGAGGTGGCTGTCCTTGATGAAACCCTGCGACTTGGCCTGCGCCGAGAGATCGACGTTCGGCGTCGGCGAGGGCGCCTGGTTCGCCTCGGCATTGATCACCGCGTTGGGCGTGGTGGCCGGCTGCGCGGCGTCGCGGGAAATCCCGGCCGGCACCTCGGGCGGCTCGTCCGCGAAGGCGGGCGCGGCGGAGGTGCCGGCAATACCGGCAAGCACGGGCAGGGCAAGGGCGAAACGGCGGGTGGACGACGTGCGCGACGTCGTCGAGGTGGTCTGATTCATCGACTCGTTCTCTCTCAGATATGTCTGGCGTGCGCCGCCGCGCACCCGCGCCACCGCATCGCGCGATAGCACGTGGGAACCACGTGGAGAACGCGCGCGCGAACGACGTCCGCGCGGCCTCGGAAGAAACGCGGCGAACGTGATGAAACGGAACGGGGAAGAAGACGGCGCAGCGAACCGGGTTGCTGCGTTCTATTCGTTACGGCCAGGAAAACGGAATCGATCCGTCGTCGGGTTTGCCGTGCATGTTAGTGATCCTGATTTGTCTCCAAATGGGTAAGCCGTGCGGAGCGACGACGGATTACCCGGCCTGCGTATAACTAAAACAATCGAGGTGTCCCCACCCAGACCACCACCGATTCGTGCTTCGCGGTGTTGACCCAGCTATGCGGCACGGTCGACAGGTAATGCGCGCTGTCACCGGCTTGCACGACAAACGTCTTGCCTTCCAGCGTCAGCGATACTTCGCCCTCGATCACGTAGACGAATTCCTCTCCCGCGTGAGTCGTGACTTCCGAGCGCTTCTGTCCCGGCGGCATGCGCACGAGAATCGCCTCGAGCTGCCGGCCGGCCGAGACATTGGTCAGCCGTGCGAACAGATTCGCCGAATCGGCGAAACTGAAGAATCGCAATTGATCGCCGCGGCACACCGAGCGTTCCTCGCTCGGGGTCTCGACGAAATACTGCACGTTCACGCCCAGCGCATGCGCGATGCCGGCCAGCGAGGTGATCGACGGCGAAGCGAGACCGCGCTCGACCTGGGACAAAAACGGCTTGGAAATACCCGCGGCTCCGGCGGTTTCGTCGAGCGTGCGCTTCAAGCGCTGCCTGAGCGCCCGAATCTTTCCGCCCAATTCGACGGCCGCATTCTGGGCCTGCGTGTTTTCAGTGGAAGCAACCATAACAGGCCGAAATCTTATCGTCAAAAAAAGTTTGATGGAAAGTAACGAAGTTTGATTGATATAGCTTAATCTTCGTCTTCGTGACCGGGTATCAACGACACGGCCTGCGCCCTGGCGCACCCCGCGCAACGCTGCTGCGACGCGTAATCTTGCCAGACTCGACACGGAAATTTGTGCACGATTCGTGGCTTACCCCGCCTCGAAGCCCTGCCGACGTCGGTTTCACGTCGTTGAAAACGGATCATCCATCCCGCGGCTGCGGGAATACCCGAAGTGACGGATGGCGAGCGGCTCGTGAAAAATCGCGGCCGCTCGGCAAAGCGCGACGACCTCGTGCTTACACCGTTGTAATGGTCCTCGCGCGCAGTCCACCGATTGCCCGCCACCTTGTTCATGCGTCCCTATCCGGTCGCCCTGGTAGTCGTATTCGAAATGAAAGCTATCATTGCCCTTACGCGCTCGAATCGCGCATGCGCCGCCGCCTGCCTCGCGCGGCCGCCACGCAGGTGCCGCCGCCATCACGCGAGCACCGCGCCGCCCACCTGACCGATCCCCTCATGCCGACCGGCCGCCTTCCGGCGCCCCGTCATTCCGAGCTTGCCGCCGGCCTCGCGCGCGATGCGGCACAAAAAACGATATTCGAGGATAACGATGTCAGTCTCAACACCCGTATCAAAAACCCGCTCATTCGCAACAGTCTTTCTGATCGAAATGTGGGAGCGCTTCGGCTATTACGGCATGGTCGCGCTGATGGTGCTGTTCATGGTCGAGAAGCTCGGCTTCGACGACAGCAGCGCCAACCTGATCTGGGGCGCGTTCGTCGCGTTGATCTACGCCTCGCCCTCGATCGGCGGCTGGATCGGCGATCACGTGCTCGGCTCGCGCCGCTCGATGGTGATCGGCGCGGTGGTGCTCGGCGTGGGCTACCTGATGCTCGCCATGCCCACCGACAATCTTCAGTTCCTCTACGCATCGCTGGGCGTGATGGTGGTCGGCAACGGCCTGTTCAAGGCCAATGCCGCGAACCTGGTGCGCCGCATCTACGAAGGCGACGACGCGCGCCTCGACAGCGCGTTCACCATCTACTACATGGCCGTCAACATCGGCTCGACGGTGTCGATGCTGGTCACGCCGTGGATCAAGGATCGCTGGGGCTGGCACCCGGCCTTCGCGGTCTGCTGCGCGGGCATGGCGGTTGGCGTGATCAACTACCTGCTGATGCATCGCACGCTGGCGCGCGTCGGCTCCAAGCCCGACGACCAGCCGGTGCGCTGGGGCCGGGCGGGAGCGGTCGCGCTGGGCGGCATCGCGCTGGCGCTGGTCACCACCTTCCTGCTCGGCCACAAGGCGCTGGCGGTGGCCGCGGTGTGGACCGCCGCGGTGGTGGTGCTGGGCATCTTCCTGTACATGATCGTCAAGGTGAACCGCTCGGAGCGCTCGGGCCTGATCGCGGCGCTGGTGCTGATCGCCCAGGTCATCCTGTTCTTCATCTTCTACCAGCAGATGTCGACCTCGCTGACCTTGTTCGCATTCCGTAACGTCGATCCGCGCTTCACGCTGTTCGGCACCACGCTGTTCAGCTGGAGCGCCGGCCAGTTCCAGGCGCTCAACCCGATCTGGATCATGCTGCTGAGCCCGGTGCTGGTGTGGATCTACAACTCGCTGGCCAATCGCGGCGTCAACGTGCCGGTGGCGGTCAAGTACATGCTCGGCTTCGCGGTGGTGGCAGCGGGCTTCTTCGTGTTCGCCGCGAGCGGCAGCTTCGCGGTGGACGGCCGCGTGTCCTCGTGGTTCATGGTGGGCGGCTACGGCCTCTACTCGCTCGGCGAGCTGCTGGTCAGCGGCCTGGGCCTGGCGATGATCGCGCGCTACGTGCCGGCCCGCATGGGCGGCTTCATGATGGGCGCCTACTTCGTGGCCACCGGCATCTCGCAGTACCTCGGCAGCGTGGTGGCGAACCTCGCCAAGATGCCTTCGCACGACCTGCCCGCCACGGCCTCGCTGCCGCTCTACGTGCACCTGTTCACGACGCTGGGCTGGGTGGCGGTGGGCGGCACCCTGGTGTCCTGCCTGCTGCTGCCGCTGATGGCCAAGCTCTCGCTCGCGCATCACAACGCATCGACCGAGCGCAAGAACGGCAACGACGCGCTGCAGGCGAGCGGCGCCGCGGCTCAGTAATATCCCTCGGCGCGCGGCTGGCGCGCCACAGTCGGCCGGCAGGCCGGCCGCGTGCGTCCTACACTGGAAGCAGCCCGCTGATGGGCCTTGCTGGAGAGTGAGATGAACAAGAGGACCACGCGGATCGTGCGCCTGCTCGCCGACATCCGCCGCGCGCAGCATTGCACCGCGCTACGCGCGGCGCGCGCGGCGGCCGAGGTGGACGCCGAACTCGCGCGCGCCGCCGATCCGGAGCCCGAGGACGAGGCTTCCCGCGACGACGACTCCCCCGACACGCCCTCCCGTATCCGCTCACCTTCGTAGCGATACGGCGAGCGCATCATGCCGGCGGCACATCAGCTGCCGGCGCACGCCCCGCGCCACGGCGGGCCACGCCTGCCGCGTGCCACATGCCGCGGCGCGGCGCCGTTCAGGCCGGCACGCGCCGCAACCGCTGCCACCATCCTCCCGAACTCGCCAGCGTCAGCAGGCAGCCGAGCGCGATCGCGTCGGCCGCCAAGCCGATGCCGATCGGCGAGAAGTGCGGGCTCAGCGCCGCGCGATGCAGCAGCGAATCGAGCGTCAGCGAGATCGCCGTGCCCACCACGTAGCAGACCAGGCCGCGCTGCCCGACCGCCACCACCGGCTGCACCACGCGCGCGAGCTTGCCGACCCAGCCCAGGCGCATCAGGTCGGCCATCAGCCAGGCGATCGCCAGGAAGCTGACCACCCGCGACCAGGCGAGGTCGCGCTTGAGCAGGCCCTCGGGCAGCGGCAGCCCGGAGAACAGCTTGTAATAGGCGCACACGGCCACCACGCCGAGCGCGATGCCGGTCAGCACCGCGCCGCCCGGCCGCGCGGCCAGGCTGCGATAGACCGGCTGGCAGCGCACCAGCGCGCCGAGCACGAACATCAGTTGCCAGGCGAAGGGATTGAAGCTCCACTTGAACGAGGGCGTGTCGAGCAGCTCGGCGCCGAGCCAGCGCGAGGCCAGCCAGGACGCGAGGCTGCCGGCGAACAGCCAGGCCGGCCAGCGCCGCGCGAGCGGCACGATGGCCGGCGTGGCCAGCGCGAACAGCACGTACATCGGCAGCACCGAGGCCAGATAGGGCTGGCGCTGGAAGGTCAGCACCTCGATCAGGCCGGTAAGGGGCGTGGCCAGCATCACGCTGACGTCGTCGAGCGCGAGGTTCGGCGACTCGATGCCGAAGTGGTCGAGCACCGCCGAGACCACCAGCATCAGCGTGGTGGTGGCGAGAAAGGCGCGATAGATCTGCACCGCGCGCCGCAGGAAACGGCGCCGCGCCACGTCGGTGCCGTGCCGCTCCGACATCGCCACGAAGGCGCTGGCCGCCGCGAAACCACCGAGGAACACGAACACCTCGGCCGCGTCGCAGAGCGCGTAGGAATGCAGCGTGATCTTCGAGATCATGCTGCCGCCGATGTGGTCGACCACGATCATCAGCAGCACGATGCCGCGGAAGAAATCGATTTCGATCAGGCGGCCGGAGCGCGCGGGCGGCACCGGCGGGCACGCATCGCTCAGCGCCATGATCGCCCGCCGGGTAGGACCGTCGCCCTCGAAGCAGCCGACAGCCCGGAAGAAAGGAAAACGAAAGACTGCGGGGACGGCGCGAGCGAATACGCGGCGATACACGTATGCCTGTATCGCGTGCGCAGGCGCGCCGGGTCGAAGACTGGACCGTTCATCGGAAGACCGCATACGAGAGTTCGACGGTCCAGAAAGTCTAATCGCCGCTAGGGCATACCCTAAGTAACAAAGTGCAACGAATTCTTCCGATCGATGACTGTCGGCCTTGCCAGACAAGCGTCAGCGATCCGTCATCGTATTTCCGTCGCGAAGTTGCGTTGGATAACGAATCAATCGACACGGCGCGCACGGAAATCGCTACGCGAATCGCGACGACGGCACCGCTTCAATGGGCCCGCACGCGGCGCATCACCAGGTAGCTGTGCCAGGCCGTGAGCGCCACCGCCACCCAGATCGGCCCGTAGGTGCCGAGCTGTTGCGCGCTCAGCGATTCGCCGAGCAGCAGCACGGCCACCGCCACGATCAGCACCGGCTCGACGTAGCCGAGGATGCCGAACAGCGCCATCGGCAGCATCCGGCTCGCCTTCAGGTAGCAGCCCAGCGCGAGCGTCGAGAGCACGCCGAGGCCGGGCAGCAGCACGGCGGCCAGCACCGTGTGGCCGACCAGCGGCGTGCCGACCGTGGCCAGCGTGAGCAGCGCCACCGGCAGCAGCGCGATCATCTCGACCGCGAACAGCGTGAGCGGTTCGATGTCGATGCGCCGGCGCAGCATGAAATAGGGCGGATAGCCGAGCGCGACCAGCAGCGTCGGCCAGGCGAAGGCGCGCGTGGCCCACACTTCGTGCAGCACGCCCAGCACCGCGAAGACGATCGCGCACCATTGCAGGAGGCTCAGCGATTCGCGATAGACGAAGCGTCCGACCAGCACCATGGTCAGCGGCAGGAGGAAGTAGCCGAGCGAGACCTCGAGCATGCGCCCGTGCAGCGGCGCCCACAGGAACAGCCACAGCTGCACGCCGAGCATCGCGGTGCCGCCCAGCACCATGAGCGCGATGCGGCGCTCGCCGAACAGGCGCCGCACGAAGCCGAGCAGCTCGCCGAAACGGCCGCGCATGGCCACCAGCGCGAGCGCGCCGGGCAAGGTCCAGACGATGCGCCAGGCGAAGATGTCGAGGCCGGTGAGCGGCGCCAGCAGCTTGGCGTACACCGACATCAAGGCGAACAAGGCGGAAGCCGCCACCGACAGCGTGAGGCCGCGCCGGGCTTCCGGGAAATCCTGGATCATGGGTCCTGCCGAATCGAAAACAGCGCAGTCAGTTCTGCTGGAAACGCTCGAAACGCTTGTCGGTCCGCCGCTCCTCGAACTCGACCTCGCTCACGCGCGCCGCCGGCGGCCCGTGCCGCAGCCAGGCCAGCATCCGGTCGATCTGCGCGGCGGGACCCTGGATCATCGCTTCCACCGAGCCGTCCTCGAGATTGGCGACCCAGCCGCGCAGCTTCAGCGCGTGGGCCTCGCGCACGGTCGCATGGCGAAAACCGACGCCCTGCACGACGCCACGCACCCGCACGTAGATCGTTTCCACCCGTTCGTCGAGATCCTTGCCGCTCATGTCGCTCCCCATCCAATCGCATCGAAGCCCCGCATTGTAGTCGTCCCGCATGGCATCCGCCGCGGGCCGGCGCGGCCGCGCAGCACGTACAATCGCGCATCACACGCACAACCGCCGCGCGCCGCCTGCCGGCCGCGCGGCCCAGAGGACTGGCATGACAGACACACAACGCGATCTCGTACTCGTCACCGGCGCGTCCGGCTTCGTCGGCTCCGCCGTCGCGCGCATCGCGCAGGCCAAGGGTTATGCCGTGCGCGTGCTGGTGCGCGCCTCGAGCCCGCGCACCAACCTCGCCGAACTCGACGCCGAGATCGTCACCGGCGACATGCGCGACGAGGCCTCGATGCGCGCCGCGCTGCGCGGGGTGCGCTACCTGCTGCACGTGGCCGCCGACTACCGGCTGTGGGCACCCGACCCGCTCGAGATCGAGCGCGCCAACCTCGAGGGCGCGGTGGCCACCATGCGCGCCGCGCTGGCCGAGGGCGTCGAACGCATCGTGTATACCAGCAGCGTCGCCACGCTCAAGGTGACCGGCTCGGGCGCCTCGACCGACGAAACCTCGCCGCTCACCGCCGAGCAGGCGATCGGCGTCTACAAGCGCAGCAAGGTGCTGGCCGAGCGCGCGGTGGAGCGGATGATCGCCGAGCACGGGCTGCCGGCCGTGATCGTCAATCCGTCCACGCCGATCGGCCCGCGCGACGTCAAGCCGACGCCGACCGGGCGCATCATCGTCGAGGCCGCCACCGGCAAGATCCCCGCCTTCGTCGATACCGGCCTGAACCTGGTCCATGTCGACGACGTCGCCCAGGGCCATTTCCTCGCGCTGGAGAAAGGCCGCGTCGGCGAGCGCTACATCTTCGGCGGCGAGAACCTGCCGCTGCAGCAGATGCTGGCCGACATCGCCGGGATGACCAACCGCAAGCCGCCCACCATCGCGCTGCCGCGCGGGCCGCTCTACCCGATCGCCTACGCGGCCGAGGCCATCGCCAAGTTCACCGGGCGCGAACCCTTCGTGACGGTGGACGGTCTGAAGATGTCGAGGAACAAGATGTACTTCACGTCGGCGAAGGCCGAACGCGAACTCGGTTACCGCGCTCGCCCGTATCGCGAGGGGCTGCGCGATGCGCTCGACTGGTTCCGCGAGGCAGGCTACCTGAAGCGCTGACACGCGCCGAAGCGGCGTGCCGCGCGGCCCCGCGCGCACTTTGTTACACGTGCGGCTCGAAACGCGCACGATGCAACGGGTAAAATCGCGGGTCCTACGTAGAGAAGGCACGCATGAACCTGAACGACCAGATCGACGCGCTCGGTGCGGGCATCGATCAGCTCATCCAGACCGCGCGGACGACGGCAGACGCCGCCCGGACCGCCGGCGAGGAAGCGAGCGCCGCACGCGCCGCCGCAGACCAGATTTCCGCAGAACGCGTGGCCATCGACACCGCCGCGGCCCAGGCCGCCGCCGATCGCGCGGCCACCGAAGCCCTCCATGAACAGATGCGCGCGGTGCAGGCTGCCGCCGAGTCGGCCGCCGCGCAGGCGGTGATCGACAAGACCGCCGCCGAGGCGCTGGCCGCCGAACTGGCCCGCGATCGCGAGGCGGCCGAGCTGGCTGGCCGGCAGGCCGCCGAGGCGCGCGAAGCGGCCGACGCGGCCGTCAGGCAGGCCGCGAGCGAACGCGAGGCAGCGCAAGCCCAGATCCGCCAGGCCGACGAGGCACGCGCGGCCGCGCAAGCCGCGACGCAGCAGGCGACCGCGGAACGCGAAGCCGCCGAGGCCGCCATTCGCCAGGCCACGGCCGAGCGCGAAGCCGCGCAAGCGGCTGCCACGCAGGCCGACGAGGCACGCGAAGCGGCCGACGCGGCTGCGAAGCAAACCGCCGTCCAGCACGATGCCGCCGCCGAGGCAGCGGCAAGGCAGGCTGCCGCCGAGCGCGAGGCCGGCGAGGCAGCGCTGAAACAAGCCGCTGCCGAGCGTGAAGCGAGTGAAGTTGCCGCCAGGCAAGCCGCCGCTGATCGCGAGGCAGCCGAAGCCGCGCTCAAGCAGGCCGCCGCCGAGCGCGAGGCGAGTGAAGCCGCTGCCAAGCAGGCAGCCGCTGACCGCGAAGCCGCCGAAGCCGCGCTCAAGCAGGCCGCCGCCGAACGCGAGGCGAGCGAAGCCGCCGCCAAGCAAGTAGCCACCGATCGCGAAGCCGCCGAGGCCACGCTCAAGCAAGCCACCGCCGAACGCGAGGCGAGCGAAGCCGCCGCCAGGCAAGCGGCAGCGGATCGCGCGGCAGCCGCCGAACACGCATCGCGCCAGCCGGCTCAGGCCAATGCGCCGGCGGCGCTCGCGCAGCACACGGCCATCGCCGGTCAATCGACGGAAGCCGTGCAGCAGGCCCTCAAGCAGGCCGCGGCCGACCGCGAAGCAGCCGAGGCGCTGATGCAACAGGCCGCCGCCGACCTCGACGCGGCCGAAACGGCGCGTCGCCAGGCCAGCGCGGACCGCGAGGCCGCCACCGAAGCCGCCGAGCAGGCCGCGCGCGCCCACGAGGCGGTCGAGCTGCAGGCCGCCCAACTGAAGACCGAACGCGCCGCGCTGGCCGACGCGAGCGAACAACTGGCGGCCGCGCAATCGGCCGCCACGCTCGCCGCGGCGGACAAGGCCGCGGCCGAGCGGCTCGCCGCCCAGGCCGCCTCCGACAAGGCCGCCGCGGAACAGGCCTTGCGCGAGGCCGAGCAGAAGGAGGCCGCGCTCGAGCAGGCAGCCGCCCAGGCTCCCGCCGAAAAGCCGGCAGGCGAAGCCACGGCAGCCGATACGAAGCTGGTGGTGGCCCGCCCCGCGCAGGATGCGCTGACGCTGGCGATCGGCGGACGCGAAATCCCCTTGACGCCGGTGCAGCTGAGCCAGCTGATCGAGGAACTCGCGCACGCGCGCGCCTCGATGACGCCCGAGCAGCCGAGCGGCCTGCCGACCGGCTGGCGCTTCGTGTCGACGCGCAATCCGATGATGGCGGTGCAAAAGCAGGCCAACGGCGACCGCCTGCTGGTGGCGCGGCATACCGGCTACGGCTGGGTGCCGTTCACCTTCTCGCCGGACACGGTGATCCAGATGTACATGCTGCTGACGCAATAGTCGCCGCGCGCCGGAAAGCCAAACGGCACACGATCTCGCGATCGTGTGCCGTTTTTTATCCTGCCTTGCGCCGCGCCTCGGGCGCGGCGCAGGCGTTCAGCGCTCCACCGGCGCCTGCACCCGCGCCTTCCACTGGCCGCCCTTGCCGCGCCAGTAGCGCCAGGCCGAGGCGAATGTCGCGCCGTTGTAGAACAGCGCCACCAGCGGCAGCGCCGGCGCCCATAGCAGCGAGCGCCGGTAGTAGGCCAGCATCGGCGCGTAGGCCGCGCTCATCGCCGCCCAGGCCAGCCACGCCGGCCAGGCCCGCGCGCCGTAGGCGAGCGCGGCCAGCGGCGGCAGCAGGTAGATGATCGACATGCCCAGCAGCGTGCCGGCCAGCAGCAGCGGCGAGTAGCGCAGCTGCGTGAAGGCGGTGCGCGCGATCATGTTCCAGATATCGCGCCAGCTATCGTAGGGCCGCAGCGACACGCTGCGATCGGCCAGGTCCAGGCGGATCGGGTGATGCCGGCCGCCGCGATGCTTGATCTGCGCGGCCAGGCTGCAGTCGTCGATCAACGCGCCGCGGATCGACTCGATGCCGCCCGCCTCCTCCAGCGCCGCGCGCCGCACCAGCATGCAGCCGCCCGCCGCGCCGGCGGTCTTGCGGCGCGTGTTGTTGATCCACGAGAACGGATAGAGCTTGGCGAAGAAGAACACGAAGGCCGGGATCAGCGCCTTTTCCCAGAACGAGTCGCAGCGCAGCCGCACCATCAGCGAGACCAGGTCGCGGCCTTCGGCCTGGGCGCGCGTGACCAGTTGGGCCACCGCGTCGGCGGGATGGCCGATGTCGGCGTCGGTCAGCAGCAGGTAGTCGGCCGGCAAGCCCAGCGTACGCACCGCCGCGATCCCCTGCGACTGCGCCCAGACCTTGCCCGACCAGCCCGGCGGCAGCGGCTGCGCGCCCAGCACCGTGAGCCGGTCGGCCCGCTGCGCGGCCAGCGCTGCCGCGCGCGCGGCGTCCGCCGTGCCATCGGTGCTGTGGTCGTCGACCACGATCACATGGAATGCACCCGCGTAATCCTGCCCAACCAGCGAGCTCACCGCCTCGCCGACCACGTCGACCTCGTTGCGCGCCGGCACCACCACCGCCACCGCCGGCCAGTCGCCCTCACCGCGCGCCGAGACGGGCAGCGAACCGGCCGGCGTGGCGCGCCAGAAACCGCCACGCGCGAACAGCAACACGCACCAGATAATCAGGGACAGGCACGAAAGGCCAAATACGATCTGCAGCGTCATGCCCGCTCCCCGGCCGACTGCCCGCGCCCGAACCTGCCGCGGCATGGCGTGCAATACGGGGACATATTCTTGAATTCGACTTCCATCGGTCCGCCTGTGAGGCCCGCGCAGCCGCCTTCCGCCGCCGGGCGCGTTCAAAACCGCGTAGTGTAGCCGGGTTCCGGCACAGGGGGCGGCGCGGCCGGATTTGGGCGCATTGCAACACCTTACGGGCCGAGGAAAGCACGAGATGGCCGATAGCGTTAAAATGCGCGATTAATTTTGGATGCCGGTAAATTCGAACCGGCATTGATAATCATCAAGTTGGGGCGATCGGGCCGGCTAGCCGGCCTTCTCGAACCCCGCGTTGTCGTCGGAGTTCGCCCTTTATGCGAGTTATTCTTGCCCAACCCCGGGGCTTCTGTGCGGGCGTGGTGCGAGCGATCGAGATTGTCGACCGCGCGCTGCTGCAGCACGGCGCGCCCGTCTACGTCAGGCACGAGATTGTTCACAATCGCCATGTCGTGGACAACCTGCGCAACAAGGGGGCGAAATTCGTCGAGGAGCTCGACGAGGTGCCGCATGGCGCCGTCGCGATCTTCAGCGCGCACGGCGTCGCGCAGGCGGTGGAGAAGGATGCCGAGGCCCGCGGCCTCGACGTGCTCGACGCCACCTGCCCGCTGGTCACCAAGGTCCATGTGCAGGGCCGCCAGTACGTGTCGGCCGGCCGCCGCCTGATCCTGATCGGCCATGCCGGCCATCCGGAAGTCGAGGGCACGGTCGGGCAGATCCCGGGCGAGGTGATCCTGGTGCAGAGCGAGGCCGAGGTGGCCCGGCTCGAGTTGCCGATCGACACGCCGGTGGCCTACGTGACGCAGACCACGCTGTCGGTCGACGACACGCGCGGCATCATCGAGGCACTCACGCGCAAGTTCACCGACATCGTCGGCCCGGACACGCGCGACATCTGTTATGCCACCCAGAACCGCCAGGCCGCCGTGCGCGAGCTCAGCAGCCAGGTGGACGTGCTGGTGGTGGTCGGCGCGACCAACAGCTCGAACTCGAACCGCCTGCGCGAGATCGGCACCGAAAGCGGCGTGCCGAGCTACCTGGTGGCCGACGGTTCGGAAATCCGCGCCGAGTGGTTCGCGAATGCGCAGACGGTCGGCCTGACGGCCGGCGCGTCCGCACCCGAGGAAATGGTCGAGGACGTCATCGCCGCGCTGCGCGCGCTAGGCCCTGTCGAGGTCGTGACGATGGCGGGCCGCGAGGAAAAAGTCGAATTCAAGCTGCCGGCGAAGCTCATGCAAGCCGTAGCCCGCGAAGTTTAAGGAGGACATCTTGTCTATTCCGCTGCTCCAGCAAGTCCGTGTCGGCGCATACATCATGCGCAACCATCTGTCCGGCAACAAACGCTACCCGCTCGCGCTGATGCTCGAGCCGCTGTTCCGCTGCAACCTGGCCTGCAACGGCTGCGGCAAGATCGACTATCCGGATCCCATCCTGAACCAGCGCCTGTCGGTGCAGGAATGCCTGGAAGCCGTCGACGAAGCGAATGCGCCGATCGTCTCGATCGCCGGCGGCGAGCCGCTGCTGCACCGTGACATGCCGGAAATCGTCAAGGGCATCATGAAGCGCAAGAAGTTCGTGTATCTCTGCACGAACGCGCTGCTGATGGAAAAGAAGATGGACGAATACGAGCCGAGCCCGTACTTCGTCTGGTCGGTCCACCTCGACGGCGATCGCGAGATGCACGATCACGCGGTGTCGCAGGAAGGCGTGTACGACAAGGCCGTGGCGGCCATCAAGGAAGCCAAGCGCCGCGGCTTCCGCGTCAACATCAACTGCACGCTGTTCAACGACGCGATCCCCGAGCGCGTCGCCAAGTTCTTCGACACGCTCAAGCCGATCGGCGTGGACGGCATCACCGTCTCGCCGGGCTACGCCTACGAGCGCGCGCCGGACCAGCAGCACTTCCTGAACCGCGACAAGACCAAGAACCTGTTCCGCGAGATCTTCAAGCGCGGCGACGGCGGCAAGCGCTGGTCGTTCAGCCAGTCCTCGCTGTTCCTGGACTTCCTGGCCGGCAACCAGACCTACAAGTGCACGCCCTGGGGCAACCCGGCGCGCACCGTGTTCGGCTGGCAGAAGCCGTGCTACCTGGTCGGCGAAGGTTACGTGAAGACCTTCAAGGAACTGATGGAAACCACCGAGTGGGACAACTACGGCGTGGGCAACTACGAGAAGTGCGCGGACTGCATGGTCCACTGCGGCTTCGAGGCCACCGCCGTGGTCGACACCATCACGCATCCGCTGAAGGCCTTCGCGCTGAGCCGCAAGGGCATCAAGACGGAAGGCGCGTTCGCCCCGGACATCCCCATCGACAAGCAGCGCCCGGCCGAGTACGTGTTCTCGCGCCACGTCGAGATCAAGCTCGAGGAGATCAAGATCGCCGGCAAGGGCAAGCTGCAGAAGTCGGCGAAGGCCGCCAGCGCGGCCTGAGCTTCGGTTTCCCGCCCCGGCGGTTCGCGTAGGCGAGCCGCCGGGCGACGACCCGAGCAGCCATGAAACAAGGGCGCCCCGGAGCCATCCGGGGCGCCCTTGTGTTTTCGCGGGGCACGCGACAGGCGCCCGCGCCAGGCGGATCAGGGCGCGAGCAGCCGGACCGAGATCACCTCGCCCGCCGCTGGCGCCCGAGCGCGGCCGGCCGCGTCGAGCACCGTGATGCGCAGCGCGAGCCGGCCGCCGCGCACGGCATCGGCCGGCACCGGCAGGCTGTAGCTGCCGACGGCGCGGCCCGCCCTCGGGCCGTGCGGCGAGATCGTGCCGAGCGTCTCGCCCGAGGCGGCATTCACCTCCACCTGCGCGCCGGCGCCCAGCACACCGAGCTCGATCTCGAGCACCCACGCCCGGCCCGCGGCGTCCGCTCGCGGCGGCCGCGGCAGTCGCAGCACCACGCTGCCGTCGCTCGTCAACACGCCGGCCCCGCCGGGCTGCGCGCCGGCCGGCGGCGCCAGCCCGATCGTCACGGCCAGCGCGAGCCAGCCGGCCGCGCCGCGCCGCACGCTACTGCTCCTGCGTCTGCACCGACAGCCCGCGCAAGGGCAGCGGCTTGCCGCCCGCCGCCCCCGACGGGACCACCCTGACGTCCAGCCTCGCGCTCGCGGCGGCGCCGCTCAGGTTGGCGAACGCGCCGAGCGCCCTCGGCAGCGGCAACGCGAAGGTCGCGTCGTGCGCCATCTTCATGCCGTGCATGGTCGGCCCGAAGAACGCGACCGTGCCCGCGTAATACGGGCTGTCGGCCTCGACCCGGGTGACGTCGGCGGGGGCATTGACCAGCACGTCGAACTCGCGATCGATCGAATCGCCTTCCGGACGCCGCAGCGTGATGCTCGCGATCGGCGCCGGCTGCTGCTCGTCGCCGAGATACGAGCGGATCAGCTCGGTCGGCACGGCCACCGACGCGCCCGAGGCGCTGAGCACGCCCTTCAGGCCCAGCGCCTTGCGCGCCGCCCGCTCGCGCTGCTCGCCGGCATCGAGGCCGAAGCCCGGCTGGTAGTCGTAGTCGAACTTCGACATGTTCACGTAGTCGCCCGCCGAGCCCGATACGTACTGGCCCGCGCCATTCACGTAGAACAGGAACGGGTCCGAGGCGAACGAATTCCAGTCGGCCCCGGTGGGCAGCGTCGGCCGGCCGTAGGCGAGCTGCTTGCGGGTCCAGACGTCCCACAGCCGATCCATGTTGGCGTGATGCAGGAAGAAGATCGGGTCGACCGGCGAGAGGAAGTTGGTCATGTTGCCGAACGGCCCCGGCGACACCGGCCCGACGCCGCCGATGTAGTTATGCACCTTGTTGTGCGGCAGGCCCTCGAGGATCGAGAACTGGGTGGTGCCGTCGGGCTGGATCACATGCGAGCTGGTGCGCGAGCTGGTGAAGCTGTTGCCGATGTCGGGGCTGTAGAACAGCGTCGGCTGCAGCCCGGAGCGGATCACGCCGGGCGACACGTCGTAGGCCGTCTTCGGGTCGAGTTTCGGATTGTCGCGCGACAGGTAGCGAGCGCCGCAGGTGATCGCATAGGCCATGTTGCCCGAAATGCCGGCGTTCATCGAGGCACTGAAGCCCGTCACGTCGTCCCAGAGCTGGTTGAACACGGCATAGCCCCGCGCGCGCTGCTGGGCGCGCTGGAAGCCGGTGAGCCGGTTATTCCAGTAGTCCTGCAGGGCCGGCTGGATGAAGCTCGTGAAGCGCGCCAGGTTGCCCGTGTAGGGCACGTAGGCGGCGTCGGTCGGCGTCAGCACGCCGTCGAACATCGCGGCCGGGATCTCGGGCAATTGCGTCCAGTCCCAATAGGGCAGCGCGAACGAGGCGTCGCCGCTCAGGTTGCGGATGGTCTGCTCGAAATAGCCGATGTAGCCGCGGTGCCAGACATAGAACCACCAGTTGCCGTGCGGGCAATCCATCATGTGGATGAAGGCGTTGCGAAACCAGTTCTGCGGATGCGTGGCCGGCAGCGCGAGCATCGCGGCGATGCCGCGCGCATAGCTGCGCAGCATGCGCTGGCCGTCGGCGCTGGTCACGTTGTAGCGGCGGTAGCGCGCCGCCGCCGCGTTCGCGGCCTCCTCGGCAAACACGCGCTTGCCGTTCAGCATGAGCATCGATGCACCGACGGCTGCCCCGGCCGTCATCAGAAAATCGCGGCGTGTGGTGTTCGACATCCTGTGGTCCCTCCTGGCTTTTCACGAAATCCGTGGCCCGCGGCAGAGCGCGGGCACGGCCGTCTGCATGCGCGACGCGGCAAGATGCGCGGCGCGCGTCCTTCGACATCAAACGGGAAATGCGAATGCCTGATCGACAGGAATCGTCCGGATTCGAGATCCGGTAAATCGTCGAGCGATTCGCCGGTGGACGGATTCAGGATTTTGTTTGAATGGATAGTAGGAGCGGGAGCGACGGAAATCAACGAAAACAATCACACGAACGGCAATCTCTATTTGGACGAAAGCCTTGCAGGCACTGGCTTCGTGCGATTTACTCAATGCCGGTTCCGGTCGTTTTTATTTTGGAAACGAAGATCGAGATAATCGCCGTCACTCAGGACGAAAAATCCCCGATTAACAACTACCTATGTTTTCCGATTCGCGAACGGAATCGAAAACAAGTGAAATCGCGACCCGCTCGCCACCATTCATGGGCCTGCATGCGCAACGGGCGGCACCGCTTCCGGCGCCGCCCGCTTTCGATCCGGCGAGTCGGCGGCTCAGCGCTCGCGCCGCCCCGCCGCGAGCGCAGCCGCGGCAGCCGCCGGCGCCGCCTGCCGCGATTGCCGGGCCAGCACCAGGGTGAGCACCGCCGACAGCGCGAGGCTCGCGCCCACCACGTAGAGGCCGGCCGCGTAACCACCCGTCACGCCCTTGAGCCAGCCGATCGCGAATGGCCCGACGAAACCGCCGAGGTTGCCGATCGAGTTGATCATCGCGATCCCGGCCGCCGCGCCCGAGCCCGACAGGAACAGGCTCGGCATTGCCCACAGCGGCGCCTTGGCGGCGCTGATGCCGACATTGACGACCACCAGCGCGGCAATCACGCCGACGATGGTGCTCGAGCCGCCCGCGAACACGAAGCCGACGCAGGCCAGCGCGCAGGGAATCACCACGTGCCAGGTGCGCTCGCCGCTGCGATCCGAATGGCGCGCCCAGAGGATCATCGCCACCACCGCGAGCACGCTCGGGATCGCGTTCAGCAAGCCGGTCTGCAGGCTGCCGAAGCCGTATTGGCGGATGATCAGCGGCGCCCACAGCCCGAGCGTGTAGAGCCCCGCCGAGGTGCCGAAGTAGATCAGCGCGAGCGCCAGCACGCGCGGGTCGCGCAGCGCGGCGATCGGGCCGATGGTGTGGCCCACGCGCGCCTGGCGCGCATCGGATTCGCTGCGCAGCTTGTCGATCAGCCAGGCGCGTTCCTCGTCGGCCAGCCAGCGCGCGTCGGCGGGCCGGTCGGTCAGCGCGCGCAGCACCACGAAGCCGAGGATCACCGCCGGCACCGCCTCGATCACGTAGAGCAGTTGCCAGTCGGCCAGGCCGAACATCGGCGGCAACTGCATGATCGCGCCCGACAGCGGCGAGCCGAGCGCCGTCGAGATCGGCGCGGCCGCCATGAACCAGGCCGCCGCGACCGCGCGCTGGCGCGTCGGGAACCACTGCGCGAGGTAGTAGATGATGCCGGGGAAGAAGCCCGCCTCGGCCACGCCGAGCAGGAAACGCACCGAGTAGAAGCTGGCCGGCCCGGTGACCAGCGCCGAGGCCGCCGAGACGATGCCCCACGAGATCATCACGCGCGCGATCCAGACGCGCGCGCCGACCTTGCTGAGGATCAGGTTGGACGGCACCTCGAACAGGAAGTAGCCGATGAAGAACAGCCCGCCGCCCAGGCCGAAGGCGGTGGGCGTGAGGCCCAGCGCGGCATTCATGGTCAGCGCGGCGAAGCCGACGTTGACGCGGTCCAGGAAGCTGACGAAGTAGAGCAGCATCACGAACGGAATGATCCGCCACATGAGCTTGCGGGTGACGCGGCGCTCGATATCGGTTTGCATGCATGTCTCCTGCGGCCGCGCGGCACGGCATCGCGCCGCGGGCCGGATGTTCGGGTGCGTCGGGCTCTCGTCGATCCTGCTCGGCCCTGATCGCGATGGCGGCGCGTCCCCGCCGCCGTGCAGCCGGGGCGCGCCGCCTGCGGCTTGCTCAGGCGGCCACCGCCGCGCCGTGCGTCACCAGCGCGCAGACCGCCTCGGTCACCTGCTCGGTGCGGGCCTGGCCGCCGAGATCGCCGGTATGCAGCGCCGGGTTCGCGGTCACCGCCTCGACGGCGCGCATCACGCGCGCGGCCGCCTCGGGTTCGCCCAGGTGCTCGAGCAGCATCACCACCGACCAGAAGGTGCCGATCGGGTTGGCGATGCCCTTGCCCATGATGTCGAAGGCCGAGCCGTGGATCGGCTCGAACATCGAGGGATAACGGCGCTCGGGATCGATGTTGCCGGTCGGCGCGATGCCCAGGCTGCCGGCCAGCGCCGCGGCCAGGTCGCTGAGGATGTCGGCGTGCAGGTTGGTGGCGACGATGGTGTCGAGCGAGGCCGGGCGGTTGATCATGCGCGCCGTGGAGGCGTCGACCAGCTCCTTGTCCCACTTCACGTCCGGGAATTCCCTGGCGACCTGGGCGGCGATCTCGTCCCACATCACCATCGCGTGGCGCTGCGCATTGCTCTTGGTGATCACCGTCAGCAGCTTGCGCGGCCGCGACTGCGCCAGCCGGAACGCGAAGCGCATGATCCGCTCGACGCCGGCGCGCGTCATCATCGACACGTCGGTGGCCGCCTCGATCGGGTGGCCCTGGTGCACGCGCCCGCCCACGCCCGCGTATTCGCCTTCCGAGTTCTCGCGCACGATCACCCAGTCGAGGTCGCCCGGGCCGCAGCGCTTGAGCGGCGCGTCGATGCCGGGCAGGATCCGCGTCGGCCGCACGTTGGCGTATTGGTCGAAGCCCTGGCAGATCTTCAGGCGCAGGCCCCACAGCGTGATGTGGTCGGGCACGTCGGGGTCGCCGGCCGAGCCGAACAGGA
This sequence comes from Burkholderia sp. SJZ089, assembly GCF_007828315.1. NCBI lineage: Bacteria > Pseudomonadati > Pseudomonadota > Betaproteobacteria > Burkholderiales > Burkholderiaceae > Burkholderia > Burkholderia sp. SJZ089. The sequence continues at coordinate 307,879 of NZ_VIUM01000007.1, forward strand.
TCGCGTCCTTGTCGCGCAGCGCGTCGAGGCCGTCGGCCGGCATCATCACGCCGTGCTGGCGGTAGTAGTCGGCGCCCCAGTCGAAATCCTCGAAGTCGAAGCGAAAGCCGGCGTCGGCGGCGGCCAGCGCCTCGAGCACGCGGCGGCCGGCGGGAATCACTTCCTTGCCGATGCCGTCGCCGGGAATGGTGGCGATCCGGTAGGTCTTCATGCGGGTGTCTCCGATTGACTGTCTGTTGGTGGACACACGGTAACGCGCCGGCCGCCGCGAAAACCGGTGCTAGACTCAAAGCATCTTTAACTTCCATTCACAAGTGAGCGCCGTGAGCGATGCCGTCCAGCCCGCTGATCTCGCCTTCTTCTCGACCCTGGCCGCCTCCGGCAGCCTCAGCGCCGCCGCGCGCGAACTGGGCCTGACGCCGGCCGCGGTCAGCAAGCGGCTGGCGCAGATGGAGCAGCGCGCCGGCGTCGCGCTGGTCAACCGCACCACCCGGCGCATGGCGCTCACGCCCGAGGGCGAGGTCTACCTGGAACGCGCGCGGCGCATCCTCGACGAGATCGAGCAACTGGGCGAGCTGCTGTCGCGCTCGAACGACCGGCCGCGCGGCCTGCTGCGCGTGAACGCCACGCTCGGCTTCGGACGCAGCGCGGTGGGCCCCGCCATCTCGCGCTACGCGCGGCGCTATCCCGAGGTGGAGGTGCAGCTGCAGTTGTCGGTCACGCCGCCGCCGCTCACCGACGACAGCTTCGACGTCTGCATCCGCTTCGGCGAGCCGCCCGACACGCGCGTGGTGGCGCGGCGCCTCGCGCCGAACCGGCGGCTGCTGTGCGCCTCGCCCGCCTATCTGGCCGAGCGCGGCATGCCGCGCAAGCCGGCCGACCTGGCGCGCCACAACTGCATCGGCATCCGCCAGGGCGACGAGGCCTACGGCGTCTGGCGGCTGAACCAGGCACGCGGCGCCGCGCGCGCCACCGAGGCGGTGCGCATCGGCGGCAGCCTCACCACCAACGACGGCGAGATCGCCGTCAAGTGGGCGCTCGACGGGCACGGCATCCTGATGCGCGCCGAATGGGATATCCACGACTACCTGGCCGACGGGCGCCTGGTGCTGGTGCTGCCGGGCTACGAAACGCCGGCCGCCGATATCTATGCCGTCTATCCGCGGCGCCTGCAGATGTCGGCGCGGGTGCGCAGCTTCGTGGATTTCATCGCGGGGGAGTTCGCCCAGCCGCGCGTGCTGTCGGCGCCGGAAGCCGCGCCGGGGGCGAGGGCGAGGGCGAGAACGGCAGGCGACACGCCGGCCGCCGCGCGCGACGCCGCAACACCGGATCGGCCGCCCAAGCGCCATCGCCCGGCACGATAAGGCCCGGCGAGGCGGCAAGACGCGGGCCGCCGCATCCCGCGCCGCGCCTGCCCGCGACCATCCCGGATTGCCGCCCGGCGCGCCGCGATGCTATCGTCGGCCGGTGCGGCGCGCAGGCAGCCGCACTTCGCCCCGCCCGCCACCGCCCGCCCGGTTCCCGATGACAGCCAGCACGCCCGACCCGCAGCGGCCGACCACCCTCGGCCTGTTCCTGATCTTTTCCCGCATCGGCCTGACCAGCTTCGGCGGCGGCCTGAGCGGCTGGTTCATGCGCGAGTTCGTCCAGGATCGCGGCTGGCTCAGCGAGCAGGAATTCCTCGACGGCCTGGCGCTGTCGCAGGCGCTGCCCGGCGTCAACGTGAAGAACCTGGCGATCTGGATCGGCTACCGGCTGCGCGGCTGGCCCGGCGCGATCGCCGGCTTCTGCGGCATCATCTTCCCGCCCGCCGTGGTGATCGTGCTGCTCGGCCTGCTGTTCGCCGAGATCACGCGCTACCCGATCGCGCACATCGCGCTGGCCGGCGCGGCCGCCGCCGCGATCGGCCTGTCGCTGTCGATGGCGCTCACGGCCGCGCGTCGCCTGCCGCGCCGCGTGGTGCCCTACGCGGTGTTCGCGGCCACCTTCGTGGCGGTGGCGGTATTCAAGGTGCCGGTGCTGTGGACCGTGCTGACGGCCGGCGTGCTCAACGTCGGCTACGAGTACCGGCGTCTGCGACGCGGCGGCGACTGAGGCCGGCACCATGTCCCGTACCCTCTACGCGCTGTTCGCCATGTTCGCGCCGCTGTCGGTGGCCACCGTCGGCGGCGGCCAGACCATCATCGCCGACATGCAGCGGCAGGTGGTCGACGTCCACCACTGGATGACGCACGCGCAATTCGTCAACGATTTCGCGATCGCGCGCCTGGCGCCAGGCCCCGGCTCGCTGCTCGCCACCCTGGTGGGCTTCCAGGTGGGCGGCGTGGCCGGCGCGCTGGTGGCCACGCTCGCGCTGTTCGGCCCGACCGCCTTCCTGATGATCGCGGTGGCCCACATGACCTCGCGACACCACGACGCGCCCTGGCAGCTCGCGCTGCAGGCGGGCCTGCGGCCGGTGGCGGCGGGCCTGATCCTGGCGGCCGTCTATACGCTGGTGCAGGGGCTCGACGGCGGCTGGATCGCGATCGCCACGGCGCTGGTGTCCACCACGCTGGTGATGCGCACCCGCGTCAACGCGCTGGTGCTGATCGCCGGCGGCGCGGCGCTGTTCGCGACGCTGCATGCGCTGGGCGTGCTCTGAAACAGCGGCACGGCGCGCAAGCGCCAAAACACGACATGCGACAGACATTGCCGTGGAAATAAGCGCCAGCGCATATCCAAACCGCCTGTCATGGGACACAATGGATTCGTTGGGCGCTGCCCCTAGGTGCCCAACCTGCAGAGTTGAGACGATTAGCAGGCCGCTCCTCGCGAGCGGCCTCTTTTTGTCCGCAGGCGGCACAACCTCCCGCCGCCCGCATCCCCGCCGCGCCCTTCCTTGGCCCTCCCGCGACGTCGCCCTCGGCGAGTCCGCGTCACGTTACGCGGACGTAACACCGCCGCCGCGCGCCAGCCCATTTGTTAAAGCCAGGCCTTGATTCCACACGTTTTTTTCGATTGGCATCTTTATTGCGTAAAAGCCTGCAACACGGCCAATCACCACGTATGTGGAGCTTCACATGGACATCGCAGGCGTCGCCCACCCGCTGCTGGATATCAACGACTTCGACGTGATCGACGGCGATACGCTGATCATGGAATCGCGCCGCGCCGCACCGGTTCGCGCCGAGGCACTGCCTGGCGTCGACATGCCGCCGCTCACGCTCTACGGCGCCTATCGTCAGGGCGTGGCCGACTACTTCGCGCGCCGACCGAATCCGTATCGCCTCGGCAGCCGGCTCGCCGATGTCTGGCAGGAAGGCCGCCTCGAGGCCGCGACGCGCAGCACGCGCCGGGCACACTGACACACGACAAGGACGACGATGGCGCGGCAGCGCCGCCATCGCGCATCACCGGGCTTCGGCATCCGCCTCGCGGCCGGAGCCCGGATCGAGAATCCAGGCGGACAGCACAACAGGCGAACCGCTCAGGCGGACAGGGACCAGTCGAACAGCGCCGCCTTCAGGCGCATGAGATCCGCCTCGGCCATCGCGTCGAGCGCGACATGATGCAGCCAGGCCGGCGCGGCCTCGGGCTGATGCGTCAGCCCGCGCAGGGTGCCGGCCAACGCAAGCGCCTCCACTTCGCCATCGCCGGCCGCCACCGGCAGCGTGACCCGCACGCTCTCCCCTGCCTTGCCCAGTTCCCGATCAGCGGCGATCGACAGGCCGCTCGCGCTCAAGTCGGGCACCAGACCCATACCTTGCACGCCGGACAGCACATAGCGCGCGGCGCGCCGCTCGCGCACGCGCTTGAGCTTGCCGGGCGCCGACAGGATCAGGTACGGCGCCGGCTCGAATGCCACCGCCTCGACGAAGGCCGTGAACCAGTAGACCGCCGACTGCCCGATCGCCATCGCCTCGATCGCCTCGCCCGGCGTCAGGTCCACCGCGCGCGGCTGCAGAGGCCGCACGAACAGCGGCCCGGCCGGATGCACACCAAGCAGCCGGAAACGGCTCATTTGGCGCGTCGAGCCAGCGCGCCGGCGCAGGCCGAGCGTCGCGTCGGCGGGCAGGCTCAGGCGTGGCGCGGCGAACGCCGCTTCGGACGGCGCGGCTGCCTCCGGCGCCTCGCCCGCTCGCGGTGCTGCTCGCGGCGCGTCGCCATCAGCGCGGCGCGCCGGCGCGAAACGCGCGAACAGGAAAGCGATCTCCTCGGCATCGAGACTCGCGCCCGCCGGCATCGAACAGCGGCCACGGCAGGGGTTCGCCGGCTGTCAGGTCGGATTCGGCGAGCCGCAGGACGAAACGGTTTTCGGACATCGGGACGGCACTCCGGACGAAATGGATTCGAATCGTATGACGGCACGACAAGGGAAAACCTGAGGCGGGTGGAGTTGGCGACGCGAAGCGAGCCGTTGCGCCCGCATCGATATGCGACGCAACGACAGCCCGAGTAGAGAAGCCGGCGAGAGCTCGCCGGCAAAAAAATGGCCGCGTGAGGAACGCGGCCGTGTAGTCGATCGAGCGATCTGCGATGGCGGCGCGGCGGCTACCCGCGCGCGCAAAGGATCATCAGCAGCACTTGCCCGCGCCGCTGCCGTAGCGCGCGTTCTGCCGCTCGCGAAAAAACTCCTCGTAGCTCATCGGCGCGCGGTCGGGATGCGTCTCGCGCACGTGGGCGACATAGGTGTCGTAGTCGGGCACGCCCACCATCAGGCGGAAGGCCTGCCCGAGGTAGCGCCCCGCCGAGCGCAGTTCGTCGCCGAGATCGGTAAACATGACGGCCTCCCGCGCCGGTGGTTCAGCGGCCGCTGCCGAGCGCCTGCGCGGACGGCAGCGGTTCGAACGGCGTTTCCTTGGTGGTCGGCCGCGCCTCGCGACGCGCGCGCAGCACCGCCAGCACGCCATAGGCCGCCACGCTGATCACCACGAACATGAACAGGCCCGCCAGCGCCGCGTCGATGCGGTCATTTAGGATGATGCGCTGCATCTGCTCGAGCGACTTGGCCGGCGCCATCACCTTGCCCGCGTCGACGGCCGATTGCAGCTTGGCCGCGTGGGCCAGGAAGCCGACCTTCGGGTTCGCGTCGAAGATCTTCTGCCAGCCGGCCGTCAGCGTGCAGATCAGGAGCCAGGCGGTCGGCAGGATGGTGACCCAGGCGTAACGCTCGCGCTTCATCTTGAACAGCACCACGGTGCCGAGCATCAGCGCGATGGCGGCCAGCATCTGGTTCGAGATGCCGAACAGCGGCCACAGCGTGTTGATGCCGCCCAGCGGATCGACCACACCCTGGTAGAGGAAGTAGCCCCAGGCGGCCACGCACAGCGCGGTGGCGACCAGGTTGGCCGGCAGCGATTCGGTGCGCTTGAGCGCCGGGTGGAAGGTGCCCAGCAGGTCCTGCAGCATGAAGCGGCCCGCGCGCGTGCCCGCGTCGACGGCAGTCAGGATGAACAGCGCCTCGAACAGGATCGCGAAGTGATACCAGAAGGCCATCATCGCCTGGCCGCCGATCACCTGGTGCAGGATCTGCGCCATGCCGACCGCCAGCGTCGGCGCGCCGCCGGCGCGCGCGATGATGGTGGTCTCGCCCACCGCCTGGGCGGTCTGCGTGAGCATGTCGGGCGTCAGCATGAAGCCCCATTGCGTCACCGTCTGCGCGACCGCCTCGGGCGTGGTGCCGAGCACCGCGGCCGGCGCGTTCATCGCGAAGTAGATGCCAGGCTCGATCACGCTCGCGGCCACCAGCGCCATGATCGCGACGAAGGATTCCATCAGCATCGCGCCATAGCCGATCAGGCGCGCGTTCTTCTCGTTGTCGAGCAGCTTGGGCGTGGTGCCCGACGAGATCAGCGCGTGGAAGCCCGATACCGCGCCGCAGGCGATCGTGATGAACAGGAACGGGAACAGGTTGCCGGACCAGACCGGGCCGCTGCCGTCGACGAACTTGGTGAAGGCCGGCATCTTCAGCTCGGGCGCCACCACCAGGATGCCGATCGCCAGGCCCAGGATGGTGCCGATCTTGAGGAAGGTGGAGAGATAGTCGCGCGGCGCGAGCAGCAGCCAGACCGGCAGCACCGAGGCCACGAAGCCGTAGCCGATCAGGATCCAGGTCAGCTGGGTGCCCGTGAAGGTGAACCAGGCGGCCAGCGCCGGCGTGTCGTGCACATGCTGGCCGTAGACGATCGAGGCCATCAGCAGCACGAAGCCGATGATCGACACCTCGCCGATGCGGCCCGGGCGGATGTAGCGCGTGTAGATGCCCATGAAGATCGCGATCGGAATCGTCGCCGCGACCGTGAAGGTGCCCCAGGGCGAGTTGGTCAGCGCCTTCACCACGATCAGCGCGAGCACCGCCAGGATGATCACCATGATCAGGAAGGCGCCGAACAACGCGATCACGCCCGGCACCGTGCCGAGCTCCATCTTGACCAGGTCGCCGAGCGAGCGGCCGTTGCGGCGCGTCGAGATGAACAGCACGATGAAGTCCTGCACCGCGCCGGCGAACACCACGCCGGCCAGGATCCACAGCATGCCGGGCGTGTAGCCCATCTGCGCGGCCAGCACCGGGCCGACCAGCGGCCCGGCCCCTGCGATCGCAGCGAAGTGATGGCCGAACAGCACGTACTTGTTGGTCGGCACGTAGTCGAGGCCGTCGTTGTACTTGACCGCCGGCGTCATGCGCAGGCCGTCGAGTTGCACCACGCGGCTGGCGATGAAGCGGCTGTAGAAGCGGTAGGCGATCAGATAGACGCAGACCGCGGCGATCACGATCCACAGCGCGCTGATGCGCTCGCCGTGCGCGAGCGCGATGGTGCCGAAGGCAAAGGCGCCCAGCAGCGCGATCGCGCTCCAGAGCAGGGTTCCGGAAGCCCGATTCATGGTGTCTCCTGGCTATTGTTCGACGTCGTCGCGTGCGATCTTGCACGCGAACCGGCGGGGGTGGCGCGCGCCCGGCAAGGGGCTCGGCACTGCCGCGTATTGTTCGCGTTCGGCACCGCGCGGACAAGCGCACAACTACGTATCCACGCTACGTAGCAACGCGTAGGGGAAAGCGATGAGGGGCGGGGGAAGGCGCCGCGAAGCGTGTCGCGGCGGCGGGGGAATGGATGCGCGTCGCGCGCGAGGCGGCGACGCGGAAGGCCTCAGCCGCGCGACACGTCGCGTACCGAGATCGCGGCGACGTCGACGCGCGCCGGCAGGATCGCGTCGTGTTGGGCGCGATCGGCAACGCGCTGCAGCGTCGCGATGTCGTCGGGCGTCACGGCGCGCTGCGCGACCGAGGCGCGCCCGGTGATGTCGCTGGCCGCGTCGAGCGGCAGGCGCGTCAGCGAGGCATAAACCTTCGCGTAGTCGGCCGGATGCGCGAGCGCCCAGCGGCCCGCCTGCTCGAGCCTGGCGAGCACGTCGGCGAGCGCGGCGCGCTTGGCGCGATCGGCCAGGGTCGGCGCAGGCGAGGTCAGGAAGCCGAGCCCCGAATTGATGCCGCTGCCGTCGCGCAGCACGCGCGCGCCGCGTCGCACCACGTGGCCGTAATAAGGATCGAAGGTCGCCCAGATATCGATGCGCTTCGACTCGAAGGCCGCGAAGGCATCCACCGGCAGCACGAAGCGAACCTCCACGTCGGTGCGCGACAGACCACGCTCCTCGAGCGCGCCGTACAGTTGGTACTGCGAAATGCTGCCCCGCGCGGACGAGACCACCACCGTCCTGCCCTTCAGGTCGGCGACGTTGCGCACCGGCGAATCGGGCTGCACCACGATGCCGAGCGAGGCCGGCGAACCGGCGCGTGTCGCGACGATGCGCAGGTCGGGATCGCCCAGCGCCGCCGTCAGCACCGGCAGGTCGCCGGCCGGAGCGAGATCGATGGCACCGGCGCGCTGCGCCTCGAACAGGGGCGCGGCGCCCTGGAAGTTGGCCCAACGGAAGCGGTAGCGCGTGCCGTCGAGCACGCGCGCGGCCTCGGCCAGCGCGCGCAGGCCGCCCGCCTGGTCGCCGAGCACCAGCGTGACGTTAGAGAGATCCGCCTCGGCCGGCGCGGCCCGCGTCAGCGTGGGCGCGGCCAGGCTCGCCAGCGCCGTGCCGGCCAGGCCCGTGAGCGAGCGCAGCGCGCGACGGCGCGCAGGCGAGGATGGCGGGAAGGAACGATGCGACATCGATGGCGACCTCGGAGGATGCCGAGCCGGGCGGCAAGGCTGGTCGCCAAGATTAAGGAAGGGTGCGGCCGGCACCAACCATTGAAATCGGCAATGCTTATGAGGGGGCGACGGAATGCGAATGCCGTGACGCAAGAGAACAGGGCGAGTCCCGCGCCCCTTCCCTCACGAGCGGATCGAGCGGATGAACCCCGCCGCCAGCACGCAATAAAAACCCCCGCAGAACAAACCGAAGGCCTTGCGCGTGCGCGCGAACAAGGGTCCGGCCGCGCGGGCCGAAAACACCAGCGCGTAACCGGCGAAGATCGCCGCGCCCAGCAGCGCGCAGCAGGCGACCAGCACGAAGCTGGTCCAGGCCGGCGCGTGCGGCGACAGCCCCAGCGAGGTGACGGTCAGCCAGGTCAGGATCGCCTTGGGATTGGTCAGGTGGATGCCGAGCCCCTGCAGGTAGAAGCGCATCAGGCGATCGCCGCGAGCCGGCGCGGCCGCGGCGAGCGGATCCTGCTTGGAATACGCTCCGCGCACCGCCTTGAAGGCGAGCCACAGCAGGTAGACCGCGCCCAGCACCTTCAGCGCGATCAGGCATTGCCGGTACGACATCAGCAGCGCCGACATGCCGGCCGCCGCCGTCACGCCCCAGCACAGCGAGCCGCTGATCACGCCGGCCGCCATCGCGAAGCCGGGCTTGCGGCCGTCATGCAGCGAGGTATTGGCGATCGACAGGTTGGCGGGGCCTGGCGACACCGTGCCGACCAGATAGACGGCGAACGCGACGCCGAGATTCGAGAGCACTTCGACGGACATGGTGACGATCCTGGGTCCTGGGGGCACGTTGCCGGAATGGGAGGGGCCAAGCGGGCGGGCAACCCGCGCGGACGATTATCGCGCAGCCGGCAGGCAGCAACAGGGACGGTTCGATCGCGCCGGGCAGGAACTGTCATGCCGTTTCCGGCTGACACTTCGGCGTCGTGCCGGTGCAAGCGCGCGCAAAGGAAACCGGGATCGGCGCGGCGCGGCGCGGACCGACAAGCGCGGCGAACGAATCATGCCGGCTTTAAGCCGATTCCATCGGCAATACGAATTCCGATTAAAAATCGAAATGCAGTATTGCCAAAACTGGGGACGCGCGCATAAAAAAGAGCGGCCGAAGCCGCTCAAGCGTGGACTCGTCTGTCTACCCACCAGAGTAAGGACGAGTGGACGCACACTATCATCTTTCCCAGTCGCCTATTGAACCGATTTGGTTAATTAATCATTGCAGGAAAAAAATCAATCCCGGCGCAGGTCCTTCCTGCTCAATCCTTGGGCAGGATTGTTTCCAATTCCATGCGAAGCACGGCGACCCAAACGATCTCCATCGCTCAATTAATACAAAAATCGATAATAATTCAAATAAGTTAACAAATCTTTCACCGCAATCGGCTTGTATTGTTTTCGATACAAGACTGAATTTCGTTTTTGCCAATTAAATCTGTCTGGTTAGTCTCACGTCACTCCAAAACCACCACACGCAACAGCATCCACTACAGGAGATTGACCGACATGAAACGCACCGCATTGACGATGGTGTCGCTCGCCTCGCTGGCGGCGATGGGCTCGGCCCACGCGCAATCGAGCGTGACGCTGTACGGCCTGATCGACACGTCGCTCACCTATATCAATCACGCGGACGGTGCCAAGAACTCCTGGCTGCTCGGCAACAGCAGCGCCGGCAACCTGTCCGGATCGCGCTGGGGCATCAAGGGCAGCGAGGACCTCGGCAGCGGCCTGAAGGCCATCTTCCAGTTGGAGAACGGCTTCAACCCGAGCACCGGCGGCCTCGGCCAGGGCGGCCGCGAGTTCGGCCGCCAGGCCTTCGTGGGCCTCGCCAGCGACCGCCTCGGCACGCTCACGCTGGGCCGCCAGTACGATCCGCTGATCGACCTGGTGCAGCCGATCACGGCCGACAACTACTTCGGCAGCGCCTTCGCGACGGCCGGCGACGTCGACAACTACGACAACAGCTTCCGGGTCGACAACGCGGTCAAGTACACCTCGCCGCTGTTCGCCGGCGTGCAGTTCGAGGCGATGTACTCGTTCGGCGGCGTGGCCGGCTCGACCGGCTCGAAGCAGTCGTACGCAGCCGCGCTGTCGTACAACGGCGGCCCGCTCAGCGTCGCCGGCGGCTACTACTACGCCACCAACACGGCGGCCGACCTCGGCCCGCGCTCGACCTGGTCGAGCACCTCGGACGGCACCTTCGACGGCCCGATCAACCTCGGCTACCAGACCGCGCACTCGATCGGCATCGCCCGCATCGCCGGCCAGTACGTGTGGGGCGCCTTCACCTTCGGCGGCGGCTACAGCAATGCGCAGTACCGTCGCGACGGCTCCTCGCTGTTCGGCCAGAACGAGCGCTACAACACCGGCCAGGGCTTCCTGAACTACCAGGCCACCGCGGCCCTGCTGCTCGGCGTCGGCTACAGCTACACCAAGGCCAGCGGCGACACCTCGGCCACCTACCACCAGGCCTCGCTGGGCGCCGACTACACGCTGTCCAAGCGCACCGACATCTACATGACGGCCGCCTACCAGCACGCCAGCGGCACCACGCGCGACAGCGTGACGGGCAACGTGGTCGCGGCCCAGGCGTCGATCGGCTCGTACGGCTATGCCGGCACGAACTCGCAGACGATGGTCAACCTCGGCCTGCGTCACCGCTTCTAAGCAGCCCCGCCGGAGCGATTCCCCGGAATCGCTCCGCGCACAGTGCAAAGGCCGCCCTCGGGCGGCCTTTGTTCATTGCGGCGACATTCTTCCGCGCTCAGATCTCGCCGTCGAGGATGCGCCGGTAGAACGCGTGCTCGGCCTCGAGCGAATGCGCCTGGTTCACCGCGCGCCGGAAGCCGTGGCGCTCGTCGGCGTAGTAATGCACCTCGTTCGGCACGCGGTTCGCGTCGAGCGCCTCGGCCATGCTGCGCGTCTGGTCGGGCGTGACCACCGCGTCGAGCTCGCCCTGGAAGAACACCACCGGCGCGCGGATCTGGTCGGCATGGACCAGCGGCGTGCGCGCCAGGTAGCGCTCGCGATCGGCCACCGGATCGCCGATCAGCCAGCGCAGGTAGCGCGCCTCGAACTTGTGCGTGTGCGCGTCGAGCTGCAGGGGATCGCTCACGCCATACAGGCTCGCGCCGCCGCGGAACACGTCGCGGAACGCCAGCGCGCAGAGCGCCGTGTAGCCGCCCGCGCTGCCGCCGCGGATGAAGGCGCGCCGCGGGTCCACCAGGCCCTGCGCCGCCAGGTGCTCGACCAGCGCGCAGGCATCGTCGACATCGGCCACGCCCCAGGTCAGGTGCAGCGCCTGGCGGAACGCACGGCCGTAGCCGCTGCTGCCGCGGTAGTTGAGCAGCGCGATCGCGAAGCCGCGCTGCACCCAGTATTCGAAGCGCGGGCTGAACACGGGATGGCTGACCGAGGTCGGGCCGCCGTGCACGAACACCACCACCGGCGGCGGCTCGGCGGACGCGCCGTCGCTCGCCACCTGCTCAGCGGCGGGCAGGTACAGGTAGCCATGGGCATCGCGATCGCCGCTGCGAAAGCGCAGCGGCAGCGGCCGCGTGATCCGCTCGACCGGCACCAGCGGCGCGACCTCGCGCAATACCTCGACACGACGCTCGCGCCGGTCGATCGCGAGGATCGCGGCCGGGCATTCGGGCGAGGCGGCGAGGCAGTAGCAATGCGTCTCGTCGGCGGCCAGTTGCTGGAACAGGCTGTATTCCGGCGCGATCCGCGTCAGCGTGCCGTCGGCCGCGCGCAGGCCGAGGCGGCCCCAGCCCTCGTCGAACCAGGTCGTGAACAGTTCGCCGCCCGCCAGCGGCAGCCAGCTCGACGCACCGAGCTGCCAGGGTGCGCCCGCGTGATCGCCGGCCTCGGCCGGCAGCGCCACCAGGCGCTCGCCCTCCAGCCGCCACGGCTGCCAGAAGCCGGCGCGATCGCTCAGGCAGACCAGCCGGCCCTCGGCGTCGAAGCCGGGCTGCTGCAGGGCTTCGTCGTCGCCCTCGCCCGCGAGGGTCCGTTCGTCGAGCACGCCGCCGTCGGCCGCGTAGCGACGCAGCTTGAGGCGTGTGGCGGTCCAGGGCTGATGCGGATGCTGCCACTCGATCCAGGCCAGTTGCCGGCCGTCGGCGCTCAGCACCGGCGCGGCGTAGAAATCGGCGCCCTCCGCCAGCAGCTCGCGCGAGCCGTCGTACAGGCCGATCGAGACCAGCCGATGCGTGTCGCCCTCCTCCTCGACGGCCAGGATCCGCCCGCGCGCGTGACGCAGCGCGCCGTAGCGCAAGCCTTCCGCCGTGAGCGGCTCGGGCGCGGCCAGGCTGCCGGGCGCGAAGCGGTAGATGCGCTGGTCGCGCTCGTTGACGAACACCACCTGCTCGCCGGCCAGGCAGAACGCGCCGCCGCCGTATTCATAGACGCGGCCGCGCGCGCTGAAGCCGTCGGGGCTGACGGCCTCGATCACGCCGTCGCGCGCGCGCCAGATCCGGCACATCGCGTCGGCCGGATCGTACTCGGTCCAGAACACGCCGGCCGGGCCGGCCTGCAGTTCGACGAAGTCGCGGCCGGCGGCCACGGCCTCGGCGGCGGTGAGGCGCGCACGCGGCGCGTCATGGCTTGAGTCGGCGGGATTCCTTGGCATTGCGGAAGATCAGCGGATGGGAGGTGGTCGGCCGGGGCTGCACGGCTTCGTCGCGCGCGCGCAGGATCACCGGGTGATAGGGCGACTTGCCGCAAACCGGGTCCGCGTTCGCGGCATCGCCGGTCAGCATGTAGGCCTGGCAGCGGCAGCCGCCGAAATCCTTCTGCTTCTCGTCGCAGGAGCGGCAGGGCTCGGGCATCCAGTCCTCGCCGCGGAAGCGGTTGAAGCCGAACGAGTCGTACCAGATGTGGCGCAGGTCGTGCTCGCGCACGTTCGGGAACGCGATCGGCAACTGCCGCGCGCCGTGGCAGGGCAGCGCCGTGCCGTCGGGCGTGACGGTCAGGAAGATGCTGCCCCAGCCGCTCATGCAGGCCTTGGGCCGTTCCTCGTAGTAATCGGGCGTGACGAAGATCAGCTTGCAGGGATGGTTCTGCGCGGCCAGCTTCTCGCGGTAGTCGTTGGTGATGCGCTCGGCCCGCGCGAGCTGCTCGCGGGTGGGCAGCAGCGCCTCGCGGTTCAGGTAGGCCCAGCCGTAGAACTGGCAGGTCGCCAGCTCGACGAAATCCGCCTCGAGCGCGATGCACAGCTCGATGATGCGGTCGATGTGGTCGATGTTGTAGCGGTGCGTGACGAAGTTCAGCACCATCGGATAACCATGCGCCTTCACCGCGCGCGCCATCGCCAGCTTGTGCGCGAAGGCCTTGTCCGAGCCCGCCAGCATGTTGTTGACCTGCTCGTCGCTGGATTGGAAGCTGATCTGGATGTGGTCGAGCCCGGCGCGCTCGAAGGCGTCGAGCTTGGCTTCGTCCAGGCCGATCCCGGAGGTGATCAGGTTGGTGTAGTAGCCGAGCCGGCGCGCCTCGGCGATCAGCTCGGGCAGGTCGGGGCGCACCAGCGGTTCGCCGCCCGAGAAGCCGATCTGCGCGGCGCCCATCGCGCGCGCCTCGCCCATCACACGCACCCAGTCGGCGGTGCCCAGCTCCTCGCCCTGCCGCGCGAAGTCGAGCGGGTTGGAGCAATACGGGCACTGCAGCGGGCAGCGATAGGTCACTTCCGCGAGCAGCCACAGCGGCAGCCCGACGGGCGCGGCCGGGGCCGGCGATGCCGCCGGGCTGGCCTGCGTGCCGGCCGCGACGGCCGTCGCGCTGTCGATGACCTCGTTCATCAGGCCAGCTCGATCCAGTGCTTGTCGAGCGCGACCAGCATGAACTGCTCGACATCCTCGCCGAGCTCGGGCACGCCCGGGAACCGCGCGTCGAGTTCGGCGACGATGGCCGCCACGCTGCGCTGGCCGTCGATCAGCGCGCCGATCGCGGCCGCGCTTTCATTCAGCTTGATCATGCCTTCGGGATAGAGCAGCACGTGCGCGTCCTGCGCCGGCTCGAACTGGAAGCGATAACCGCGGCGCCAGGCCGGCGTGCGTTGTCGGTCGAAACTCATGGCGCGATTCCCTTGTGCCAGACGCGGTCGGCGGTGACGGTGTGATAGGGCGGACGATTCAGCTCGTAGGCCATCGACATGGCATCGAGCATGGTCCACAGGATGTCGAGCTTGAACTGCAGGATCTCCAGCATACGCTGCTGCGATTCGAACGTCGTGTAGTGCTGGAGCGTGATCTGCAGGCCGTGCTCGACGTCGCGGCGGGCCTGGCCCAGCCGCGAGCGGAAGTATTCGTAGCCGCTCGGATCGATCCACGGATAGTGGCGCGGCCAGGTATCGAGCCGCGATTGATGGATCTGCGGCGCGAACAGCTCGGTCAGCGAGCTGCTGGCCGCTTCCTGCCAGCTCGCGCGGCGCGCGAAGTTGACATAGGCGTCGACAGCAAAACGCACGCCCGGCAGCACCAGCTCCTGCGAGCGCAACTGCTCGGGATCGAGCCCGACGGCCTGCCCCAGGCGCAGCCAGGCCTCGATGCCGCCGTCCTCGCCGGGCGCGCCGTCGTGGTCGAGCAGGCGCTGGATCCACTGGCGGCGCACTTCGCGATCGGGACAGTTGGCGAGGATCGCCGCGTCCTTCATCGGGATGTTGACCTGGTAGTAGAAGCGGTTGGCCACCCAGCCCTGGATCTGCTCGCGCGTGGCGCGGCCTTCGTACATCGCGACGTGATACGGGTGATGGATATGGTAGTAGGCGCCTTTGGCGCGCAATGCCTGCTCGAACTGCTCAGGACTCAGGGCGGTCTGGCTCATGATGGCTTGCATTCCGGTTTCGATACGGGCGGGCCCGCGGGAGTGGCGCAGCAAAACGCGGCGCGGCGGCGGGCGGCAAACCCGCGCCGCGCGCCGCCGCGACGGCGTTCAGAGATCGATGCGCATGCCGTCGAACGCGACCTCGACCTGCCGGCGCGCGAGTTCCGCGCGCTCGGGCGACCGCTCGTCGAGGATCGGGTTGGTGTTGTTGATGTGGGTGAGGATCTTGCGCTGCGCGGGGAAGCGCTCGAGCACCTCGAGCATGCCGCCGGGGCCGCTCTGCGCCAGATGGCCCATCTGGCGGCCGGTGCGCGTGCCCACGCCGCGCCGCTGCATCTCGTCGTCGTGCCAGAGCGTGCCGTCCACCAGCAGGCAATCGGCCTGCGCCATGCGCGCGGCCAGCGCCTCGTCGACGGCGCCCAGGCCCGGCGCGTAGAACAGCTTGCCGCCGCTGCGCGCGTCCTCGATCACCAGCCCGATGTTGTCGCCGGGATGCGGATCGTGACGATGCGGCGAATACGGCGGCGCCGCGCTTTGCAGCACGAAGGGCGTGAAGCGCAGGTTCGGGCAGGCGGCGATCGTGAAGGCGCGATCCGGCTCGACCGGGTTCCAGCGCAGCCCGCCGTTCCAGTGCGAGAGCATGGTGAACAGCGGAAAGCCGGTGCTGAGGTCCTCGTGGACCATGTCGGTGCACCAGACGTCGAGCGGGCAGCCCTCGCGCAGGCTCAGCAGGCCCGTGGTGTGATCGATCTGGCTGTCCATCAGCACGATCGCGGCGATGCCGGTGTCGCGCAGCGCGCGGCCCGGCTGGAACGGCGCGAACTGCTGGAGCTGGGCGCGGATGTCGGGCGAGGCATTGCAGAGCACCCAGGAGACGCCGTCGTCGGAAATCGCGATCGACGATTGGGTGCGCGCCCTGGCCTCGACGCTGCCGTCACGGAAGCCGGCGCAGTTCGCGCAGTTGCAGTTCCATTGCGGAAAGCCGCCGCCGGCCGCGGAGCCGAGGATCTGTATGTGCATGCCTGAATTCGGTGAGGAGCCGGCCACCGCGAGCGGGCGACGGCCGGCCACAAGAAAAATAGCCCCGGCGAACCGAGGCTAGATATGGCCTTGGGAGAGGCTTCGAATCAACGATTCGAGATGTACATCGTGATTTCGAAACCGAGGCGCAGGTCGGTGTAGGCAGGCTTGATCCACTTGGACATGGCAGATTCTCCATTCGGGCGATATGGGCAGCCCGGCGCGAGGCCGGGCACGGGAAGACCGAGGAACAAAAAACGCGCTCGCGGCGAAGACCGCGCGGTCGCGTTTTTATCCCGGAAAGGTCCGAGGGCAATCCTACCACTTTGTACGGTCTGACGAATTCCGGCGCCCGGTGCGCGATCCGGCCCCGCTGTCGGCCATGTCGCGCGCGGCTTCGGCTCGCGGTGGCGAACCGGAGCCCATCACGTCCGGGACGACGCCGGCAACGAGGCGGGCGCCGGCCGGATAGACCGTTAGTTGCACATCGATATCGAAACCATGCCTGTGATTAAGCCGCCGGCACGAGATCCCCGTCGCCCATCGTCAGGATGATCTTGCCGACGTTGGCCGCGCTTTCCATCCGGCGATGCGCGTCGGCCGCGCGCGCCAGCGGGAAGGTGCTGTCGACCACCGGCTCCAGGCTCGCGCCGCCCGAGAAACGTTCGAGCCAGTGCTCGCGAAAGCGCCGCACCATCGCATGCTTCTCGACCTGCGGCCGCGATTTCATCACCGTGCCGAGGATCTGCAGATGGCGGTACAGGATCCGCTCCAGCTCGACGCCGACCTTGCCGCCGCCGCCGAGGATGCCGACCTGCACCAGCCGGCCGCCATGGCCGAGCGCGCCGAGGTTGCGCTCGAAATACGGCGCGCCGATGAAGTCGATCACCACGTCGACGCCGCGCCCCTCGGTGGTCCGCGCGATCACCTCGCCGAAATCCTCGGCGCGGTAGTCGATCGCGTGATCGGCACCGAGCTGCACGACGCGTTCGAGCTTCGGCGCGTCGGCCGTCGCGAAAATCCTCGCGCCGCTCGCGTAGGCCAGTTGCACGGCCGCCGAGCCCACGCCGCCCGCCGCCGCGTGGATCAGCACCGAATCGCCGCGTTGCAGCCGGCCCAGGTGGATCAGCGCCTCGTGCGCGGTGACGAACACCTCGGGGATCGCGGCCGCGTGCACGTCGTCGAGCGCGGCCGGCACCGGCATCGCCATCCGGTAGTCGATGCGCGCGATCTCGGCGTAGGCGCCGCCGCCCACCACGCCCATCACGCGATCGCCGACGCGATAGCCGCTCGTTTGATCGCCGATGGCGATCACCTCGCCGGCGATCTCCAGCCCCATCAGCGTCGAATCGCCGAAGTCGGGCCGGCCGTAGCCGCCGCGCCGATGGGTGAGATCGGCGCGGTTGACGCCGGCCGCGCGCACGCGCACCAGCAGGTCGGTCGCGCGCAGTTCGGGCGCCGGCACCTCGTCGAGTCGCAGCACCTCGGCGTCGCCGAATTCCTTGAAGACAATCGCTTTCATGATCGGGTTTCCCGGTTCGATGGTTGAAGGGTTTCGCGGGCCGCTCAGGCCTGGCTGATGAACTTGCGGGTCAGGTAGGGCTCGATGCCCTCGGCGCCGCCTTCCGAGCCGTGCCCGCTTTCCTTGAGCCCGCCGAACGGCAGCTCGGTCGCGACGATCCGGTACTGGTTGATGCCGATCATCCCCGCCTCCAGCCCGTCGCCGACGTCGAGCGCGGTGCGCGCGCTGGCGGTGAATGCATAGGCGGACAAGCCGTAAGGCAGGCGGTTGGCCTCGGCCAGGCCGTCTTCCAGCGTGTCGAAGGGCATCAGCACCGCGATCGGGCCGAACGGCTCCTCGTGCATCACGCGCGCCTCGGGCGGCACGTCGGCCAGCACGGTCGGCTCGAAGAAGAAACCCTCGCCCTCGATGCGGCGGCCGCCCGCCAGCAGCGTGGCGCCGCGTTCCAGCGCGTCGGCCACCAGCGCCTCGATCTTGGCGAGCTGCCGCGCATTGGCGAGCGGCCCGACCTGGGTGCCGGGCGCGAGGCCGTCGCCCACCTTCAGCGCGCGCGCCGCCTGCGCGAAGCGCTCGGCGAACGCGGCATACGCGCCGCGCTGGACCAGGAAGCGTGTCGACGAGATGCAGACCTGGCCGGTGCCGCGAAAGCGGTTCGCGGCACCCTCCACGGCCGCGCGCTCGACATCGGCGTCGTCGAACACCAGCACCGGGCCGTGGCCGCCCAGCTCCAGCGTGATCGGCTTGACGCCCTCGGCCGCGCGCGCCGACAGCAGGCGCCCGATCGGCCCCGAGCCGGTGAAGGTCACCTTGCGGATCACGGGCGAGGCGATCAGCCGGCGCGACACCTCGTCGGGCACGCCGAACACCACCTGCAGCACGCCCTTGGGCAGGCCCGCGTCGTCCAGCGCGCGCGCCAGGGCCAGCGCGGTGGCGGGGCTTTCCTCGCCGGGCTTGAGGATCACGCTGCAGCCCGCGGCCAGCGCCGCCGACAGCTTGCGCGAGGGGGTAATCGCCGGGAAGTTCCAGGGCGTGAAGGCCGCCACCGGCCCGATCGGCTGGCGCTTGACGAGCTGCTGCACGCCGGGACGGTTGGACGGCACCACGCGGCCGTCGATGCGGCGCGCCTCCTCGGCGAACCATTCGAAATACTCGGCCGCGCGCAGCACCTCGTCGCGCGCCTCGGCCAGCGGCTTGCCTTCCTCCAGCGTGAGCAGGGTCGAGATCCGTTCGGCGCGCTCGCGGATCAATTCGGCCGCGCGCTTGAGCACACGCGCCCGCTCGGCCGGCACCGCGCGGCGCCAGACCGTGAAGGCCGTCTCGGCCGCGGCGAGGGCGCGATCGAGATCGGCCGCGGTGGCCAGCGGCACGCGGCCGATCTCGCCGCCGTCGGCGGGATTGATCACGGTCGCGGTATCGCGGCCCTCGGCCGGCAGCCATTGGCCGTCGATGAACAGGTACAGCGGTTCGTAGGCGGGATGCGTCATCACAGGCTCCATTCAGTTGTCCGGATCGATTCGTCTGGCGATCGATCGGCGCGCGGTTCGCGAAAACATCGTCGGTCCGGTGCCGCCGTCACGCGGCAGCGCCGAACCATGGAGCCAAGTCTAGGGAGGCCGGCCGCCGTGGGTTAGCCGTTCGAAAGGGAAACAGTCTTGTCTGGCACAGCAGAATAAAGTCGGGCAAACGGCTTGCCGGAACTCCGAGCCGAATCCATCATGCTGGCTCGCGGGCCGGCCCCGTGCCCGGCGGCCGGGCCCGCGTGTTCCACAACCGCAAGCGGGAGCGTCGATGGACAAGTTCCACAACATGTCGGTATTCGCCAAGGTGGTCGAGATGGGCAGCTTCACCGCCGTGGCGAACCACCTCGACACCACGGTCGGCAACATCTCGCGCGCCGTCTCGACGCTGGAGGAGGCGCTGAACACGCGCCTGCTGCATCGCTCGACGCGGCGCCTGACCATCACCGATGCCGGCCGGCGATTCTACGAACGCAGCGCGGCGATCCTCGCCGATCTCGAACATGCCGAGGCCGAGGCGCGGGACGCGCTGCTGGAGCCGCGCGGCCTGCTGCGCGTGCATTGCGTGCCGGGGCTGGGGCGCGATCTGGTGACGCGCGCGGTGCTGGCCTATCGCGAGGCCTTCCCGCAGGTCACCGTCGACCTGCGGCTGTCGCAACGCATGCCGAACCTGCTCGAGGACCAGCTCGACATCTCGATCGTGATCGCGCGCGCGTTACCCGATTCGGCCTACGTGAGCCAGCAGGTCGGCACCAGCCACTGCGTGCTGGCCGCCTCGCCCGCCTATCTCGCCGCGCATCCGGCGCCCGAGCGGCCCGAGGACCTGGTCGACCATCGCTGCGTGCTGCTCGGCACGGTCGACTACGCGCCCGACGTCTGGCAGCTGGAGGGCGCGGGCGGCGAGACGGTGTTCCGCCCAACCGGCCCGCACTTCAGCGTCAACGACATGGAGGCGATGGGCACCGCGCTGGAGGCCGGCGCGGGGATCGGCCTGCTGGCCGGCTACGCGGCGCTCGACGCGCTGCGCGCGGGCCGCCTGCAGCGCGTGCTGCCCGGTTATCACACCTGGCGGCGCAATGTATTCGTGATGTATTCGTCGCGGCAGTTCGTCGACGCGCGCATCAAGCGCTTCGTCGAGTTCGTGCGGCAGCATGTGGGCGAGCCGCTGGAAGCCTGCGCGCAAGAGCTCGGCATCGCGTCGGCGGCGGCGGCCTGAGCGACGAACCGGCCCGCGCGCGGCATGCGCTAAGATCGTCCGCTCCCGCCTCTCACCGTCGCGAGCCCGCATGAGCATCGAACTGACCAAGGAAGACCGCGCCCAGGCGATCGCCTCCCTCCAGCGCTATTTCGAGCAGAACATGGAGGAGCCGATCGGCAACGTCACGGCCGGCGCGCTGCTGGCCTTCTTCCTGGACGAGGTCGGCCCGGCGATCTACAACCGCGCCGTGGCCGACGCGCAGGAGCACATGCAGCGGCGCGTCTCCGAGCTCGACTTCGAGGTGCACGAGGACGAGTTCCCTTATTGGTCGAAGCAGGCCTCGAAGGGCAAACCGCGCAAGTAGGCCGCGCGGCGCGACGCCCCTAAAGCCCCCAAACCCTCGCCGCCGCGCGCCGCGCTAGCCCACCGGAAGCGGCACCGGCCCCTCGCAGGCGTCGAGCGCCTCGCAGAGCGCGTCGTACACGATCCGCACGCCCACGTCGATCTGCTCGTCGACCACGTCGGCGACCACCTCCGAAAGCCGCACGTCGATCGCCAGCCCCGCATGCGCCGCGAGCAGCGGCGCCAGCGCGCGCACCACCCAGCGCCGGCCCAGCACGCCGGGCGCCGCGATCCGCACCACGCCCTCGATCGCCTCGGGCTCGCCGGCCTCGCGCGTCTCGAAGATCCGGTCGATACCGGCGATCGCCTCCGCCGCTTGCTCGGCGAGGCTCGCGCCGAACGCGCTCAGGCGCACGCCGCGCGTGCTGCGATGGAACAGCGGCTCGCCCAGCTCGGCCTCGAGCTGCCCGATCACGCGCGTGATCACCTGCGGCGAGACACGCGCAGCGCTTCGAGCCGATTCATTGCCTGCTCCCTGGAAGGATCGCGGCGACGGCAGCATGCCATTCCGTCGACCGGAATTGAGAAATCGTGTTCGCTTCATTTACGCACCGGCCGGCCGGCGCGCAAAGTGCGGGCCATCGAATGCGCGTCTCGATCGACGACGGCCCGGCCACGGGCCGTCCGCCCATCAACGGCGCCTCGCCACCTCGCGAGGCGCCAGCACAGGACACACCATGCGCAACATTCTGATGATTCTATCGGCCGCCAAGGCCTGGACACAAAAGGACGGCAGCCAGCGCCCGACCGGCTTCTGGGCCGAGGAATTCGTCGCGCCGCACCAGGCGCTGACGGCGGCCGGCTGCGCGATCACGGTCGCCACGCCGGGCGGCAAGCCGGCCGTGGTCGATGCGCTGAGCCTGTCGATCGAGGTCAATCACGGCGATGCGGCCAAGGTCGCCGAACTCACGGCCTACCTCGACACGCAGGCCGACACGCTGCGCGCGCCGCGCCCGCTGGCGAAGATCGAGCTGGGCGGCTTCGACGCGGTGTTCGTGCCGGGCGGCCACGGGCCGATGCAGGACCTGGCCGTCGACGCCGACACGGGCCGCCTGCTGGCCGCCGCGATCGCCGATCCCGGCAAGCTGGTGGCTGCCGTCTGCCATGGCCAGGCCGCCCTGCTCGCGGCCGGCGACGCCACCGCCTGGGCGTTCCGCGGCCGCCGGCTGACCGGCTTCTCGAACGTCGAGGAAACCCAGACGGGACTCGCCGCGAACGCCCTGGCTGCTGGAGGACCGGCTGCGCGCGGCCAGCGCCGCGTTCGAGGCCGGCGCGCCATGGAGCGAATTCGTGGTGGTGGACGGCAATCTCGTCACCGGGCAGAACCCGGCCTCGGCGGGCGCCACGGCGCGTGCGGTACTGGCCTGGCTGGATGAGCGCAACGCGGGCTGACAGCCGCGCCGGATGACGTAAAGCGCCTCGCCGCAGGCGGCGTGGGAGCCGGCACGAGAGACGGCCGCCGCTCGCTAGGCGCCCACCTCGGCGAGCAGCCACTCGCGGAACGCCACCACCGGCGCCTCGTTCTCGCGCCCCTTGCGATGCACGAGGTAGTAGGCCAGCTCGCAGGTCTGCTCGGTCTCGAACGGCTTCACCAGCCGCCCCTCGGCCAGGTCTCGCTCGACCAGCGAGGTCCGGCCGAGCGCCACGCCGTTGCCCGAGATCGCGGCCTGGTAGGCCGACGAGGAATCGTTGAGCTGCAGGCCGCGATCGCAGTCGACCTGGTTCGCGTAGCCGGCCTTGCGCAGCCATGAGCGCCAGGTCGGGAACACGCCGAAGTCGCTCATCGAGGTGTCGTGGATCAGCCGGTGATGGCGCAGCTCGGCGGGGCTGGTCAGCGCATGCTCGCCCTCGAGCAGCGCGGGGCTGCAGACCGGGAAGAAATCGTCGCGCAGCAGGTAGGTGGACACCAGGTCGGGCCAGTTGCCGGCGCCGTAGCGGATCGCCACGTCGACGCGTTCGGCCGTCAGGTCGACCAGGTGCCGGCTCATGTCGATACGCAGGTCGTAATAGGGATGCTGGACCTGGAGCGACTCGACGCGCCAAAGCAGCCAGCGGTCGGCGAAGGCCGGCGGCACCGTCACGGTGAACACGATCCGCGACTTGCTCGCGCGCAGCCGCTCGACCGCCGTGGACAGCAGGTCGAAGCCGCCCTGCAGTTCCGGCAGCGCCGCGCGCGCGCGGCATCGGTCAGCGTCAGCCGCGACGGGCCTGACGAGGCGCGATGGAACAGCTCCACGTCGAGATAGCTCTCCAGCCCGCGAATCAACTGCCCGACCGCGGCCGGCGTCACATTCAGCTCGGCCGCCGCGGCCGGGTAGCTCAGGTGCCGAGCCACCGCTTCGAAGGCGCGCAGGGTATTCAGGTTGTTCGGGGCTCGCATGATCCGCTCGTGACCGGGTACCGATGGTGCGATGGATTCTCGCAGCGGCTTCCGGGCCGGTCAATCGGCGCGCAGGTACGACAAGACGCGGCACGCCGATCGCTCGACCTGCCGCGTCCCGCTTCATTGCTTCGTCATCGCCTCACGCGTTCAACGGCGCGGCACGTTGCGGTCGAGGAAGTGGTGGATCACCGGCGCGATGTCGGCAATGTTGGTTTCCAGCGCGAAGTGGCCGGTATCGTAGAAATGCACCTCGGCCTTCGGCAAGTCGCGCTTGAAGGCTTCCGCGCCCGGCGGCAGGAAGAACGGATCGTTCTTGCCCCACACGGCCAGCACCGGCGGCTGGTACTTGCGGAAATAGGCCTGGAATTCCGGGTAGCGCGCCACGTTGCTCGCGTAGTCGCCGAACAGGTCGAGCTGGATCTCGTCGTTGCCGGGGCGCGCGACGAAGGCGGCGTCCAGCGTATAAGCCTCGGGCGCGACCTGGTCCGGGTCCTTCACGCCATGCGTGTATTGCCACTTGATCGCCTCGGGCTTGAGGAACTCGCGCAGCGCATCGCGGTTTTCCTGGGTGGGATCCTTCCAGTACTTCTGGATCGGGTTCCAGCCGTCGCTCAGGCCCTCGACATAGGCATTGCCGTTCTGCGTGACGATCGCCGTCACGCGCTCCGGATGCGCCACCGCCAGGCGCCAGCCCACCGGCGCGCCGTAGTCGAACACCTGCAGCACGTACTTGTCGAGATGCAGGGTTTCGGTGAAGTGGTCGATGGTCTGCGCGAGATGATCGAAGGTGTAGGCGTAATGCGCGCGATCGGGGCTCTGCGTGAAGCCGAAGCCCGGCAGGTCCGGCGCGATCACGTGATAGCGGTCGGCCAGGCGCGGAATCAGCTCGCGATACATGAAGGACGAGGTCGGGAAGCCGTGCAGCAGCAGGATAGTGGGCGCCGACGGGTTGCCGGCCTCGCGGTAGAACACCCTCACGTCGTCGACCTGAACGTAGTGGTGGCTCACCACCGGCGCGGCCGCCGCGCCCGCCGCCGCCGTCGCCGCCGTCGCGGCCTGGGCCGTCGCGCCGCCCGCCAGCCCTTCCACCACGCCGAACGTCATCAGCGCCCCCATCAATACCTGCTTGATCTTCATGGCAAAACCTCCGTTGGTCGAAAGATCCGCGTGCCGGCCAGCGGGTGCCCTCGCACCCTCTGTAACCGTCAACATCGTTTTTAAAGGTTACGTAGCGCATGAGTAACCTGTCAACAGATTTTTTATGAGTTACAATCCGTCCATCGACTTTCCGGGAGTTCAGGATGAGCACCGCAAGCCCGGCCGGCGGCTCGACGGCCCTGTTCATAGGCGACGATCTCGCCCTCGATTTCATCAACACGCGCTACGGCATCGGCGAGGCGCGCACCGACGTGCTGGCCAGCGACGCCAGCGTGATCGACTGGCTCAGGCAAGCCGGCGCGCTACCGGCCGGCCATGCAGGCCCGGCCCCGGCCGGCCTGCGCGAGGCGGCGCTGGCGCTGCGCGACGCGGCGCGGCAGTTGGTGGAGAAGCGCCAGGAAGGCAAATGGGGCGACCCGGCCGCGCTGAACCGCGTGCTCGCCTCGGGTAGCCATCACCTGGAGCTGCAATGGAAAAAGGGCGGCGAACCCGAGCTGGTGTCGCGCCGCACCGACCTGAACGCGACGGCCGCGCTGCTGCCGGTGGCCGAGGCGCTGGCGAAGCTGCTGGCCGAGGCCGACTTCGGGCTGGTGCGCAAGTGCGAGTGCGAGGACTGCACGCTGATGTTCCATGACCGCACCAAGTCGCATCGGCGCCGCTGGTGCAGCATGGCCTTGTGCGGCAACCGCATGAAGGTGGCCGCGTATCGGGCGCGGCAGAAGGCCTGAGGCGTCGAAGCCGTTGCCCGGCGATACATCGGATGTGGAAAAGCCGGTCCAGGTGGACCGGCTTTTCTCGTTCGAGGCGCGGGCCGATCGGCGCGCGCCTTGCGCTCGCCGGATCGCCACCGACCTCAGATCTGCGACAGCCCGCCGTCGACCACCAGTTCGGCGCCCGTCACGTAGGACGCGTCGTCGCTGGCGAGGAACAGCGCCGCCTTCGCGACTTCCGCAGCCGAGCCGATCCGCTTGAGCGGCACGGCGGCAGCCAGCGCCTCGCCCGACTTCTTCAGGTCGGCTTCGGGGATGCCCATCTTGGTGGCGAAGGGCGTGTCGATCGGGCCGGGGCTCACCGCATTGACGCGGATGCCGCGCGGCGCGAGTTCGGCGCCGAGCGCACGCACCAGCGAGCGCACCGCGGCCTTGGTCGCCGACAGGATCGACAGGCCCGGCGTGCCGACCTCGTTGAGGAACGAGGTGGTGACCACCACGCTGGCGCCGTCCACCAGATGCGGCGCCGCCTTACGGATCGTGAAGAACAGGCCCGTCACGTTCAGCGAGAACTGCGCCTCGATCTGCTCCGGCGTGACCGCTTCGAGCGGCGCGGCCTTGCCCGCGCCGGCGTTGGCATAGACCACGTCGATCCGGCCATGCGTCTCGACCACTTCGGCGATCGCACGGTCGATCTGCGCCGGGTCGCGCAGGTCGACGCGCAGCGCGGTGGCCTGGGCGCCCAGTTCGCGCTCAGCGTCCTTCAGGCGCGCCTCGTTGGTGCAGAACACCACGACCTTCGCGCCTTCCAGTCCGATGCCCGAAGTGCCGCCCGTGATCACTGCCACCTTGTTCGCCAGCTTCGTGATGATGCTCCTTTGAGTCGGTCGAGAGGGCTTGTTTCGGCGGGGCTCGGGCGCTTCCCGTTGGCTCAACTATCATCGCCGGGGCCCGGGCGCGTCGAACGAGAAGATCTGGCGAGGCCGGCAAGAAAAACTATTCGGGGCGGCGAGAAGCCTTGCCGGGCATGGGTTTTCAAACAGGCCCGCGCCACCGCGAAGCGCGCCTTCGAGCATCGCCTGGCCGTTTCGCGACAACATCTGCCCAGGTGGCGTCAGACAGCCGCGCCGGGCACGACGCACGATGACGATCCGTTTTCCGTCATGCCGGAGTGCCTCGATGAAACCACCCGCCTTCCTCTTCCCGCTCGGCGCGATCCTGCTGTGGGCCGGCAATGTCGCCGTCTCCAAGCTCTCGGCCAGCGCCATCGATCCGTCCGCGATCACCTTCTATCGCCTGCTGCTCGCGATCGCGCTGATGTGCAGCTTCACGCTGCGCCCGGCCTGGCGCAATCGCGCGGCGATCGTCGCGCAATGGCCGAAGCTGGCCCTGCTCGGCTTCCTGGCGATGGCGCTGTTCCAGAGCCTGTCCTACGAGGCCGCCAAGACCACCAGCGCCACCAACATGGCGATCATCACCGCCCTGGTGCCGCTGATGACGATGGCGCTCGGCTCGGCCCTGCTCGGCGAGACGCCGGCGC
Source organism: Burkholderia sp. SJZ089 (assembly GCF_007828315.1). NCBI lineage: Bacteria > Pseudomonadati > Pseudomonadota > Betaproteobacteria > Burkholderiales > Burkholderiaceae > Burkholderia > Burkholderia sp. SJZ089. The sequence continues at coordinate 334,325 of NZ_VIUM01000007.1, forward strand.
CGGGCATGGTGGCGGGCGGGCTGGTCTCGCTGGCGGGGGTGGTCTGGCTGATCACGCGCGGCGCGCCGCAAAGCCTGCTGGCGCGCGGCGTGCAGCCGGGCGACCTGCTGATGATCGGCGCGGCGGCGGCCTACGCGCTTTACGGCGTGCTGCTCAAGCGCTGGCGGATCGCCCTGCCGGTCTGGCAGTCGACCCTGGTGCAGGCCTGCGCCGCGGCAGTCTGCATGGTGCCGATGATGCTGCGGCTGCCGCACGGCGCGGCCGTGCCGACGCGCGCCAGCCTGCCGCTGATCCTCTACGCGGGCGGGCTGGCCTCGGTGGTGCTGCCGGCGCTCTGGCTGGAAGGCGTGCGCCGGCTCGGGCCGAGCCGCTGCGCGATGTTCATGAACCTGCTGCCGGTGGCCACGGCGCTGCTCGCGATCGGCTGGCTCGGCGAATCGCTGCAGGCCTATCACCTGGTGGGCGGGGGCATCGCGCTGGCGGGCGTGCTGGCCGCGCAGACGCTGAAGGGCAAGGAGAATGTCGCGCGCGGCGGCGCGACGTCGTCGTGAGGGAGGGCTTGCCGGGCCGGCCGCGAAACGGCACCGGCCCGGCAGGCGACGCTCAGCGCGCCGCCCAGCTGGTGTCCGCGTCGAGCGGATAAACGGGCCGCACCAGATGCCGGTAGTCGAACAATCCGTAATCCGAACCAGTCACGCCGCGGCTGTCGCATTCGACCAGGCCCGCCGAGATCGGCACGAACACCGGCCGGCAGTACATGCGCGACTTCAGCAACAGGAAACGCGCGCGGCGCGGATCGACGCCGACGCTCTCGAACACGCCCAGATCCCAGGGTTCGTGGGTGCGCTCGGTGATCACCAGCACCGCCGCGCCGATGTCGAGCACGGCCGCGCGGCCCATGTGCGCGCGCTGGCCGGTATAGGTCGGCCCGGTGATGGTGTATTCGCCGTCGGTGAGCGCCAGCACCGTGCCGCGCGCCATTAAGGGCGCGCGTTGCGAGCCGTCGCGCGCCGGCCGCTTGTTGCCGACCGGCAGCGTGACGCTCGCGCCGACGCCGGCCTCGTTGAGCACCGCCACCGCCTCGGGATCACAGAGCGGCCCGCTGACGAGGCCGTCGAGCCCCTGCGCCAGCGCGGCCTCGAGCAGGTCCATGGTGTCGCAGGTGCCGCCCGACATGCAGTTGTCGCCGTGGTCGAGCAGCAGCACCGGCTTCTCGGCGCCCCGCGCGAGCGCCAGCGCCTCGGCCACCGACTCGGCCAGCGGCGGGCTGCGGTAGACGAAGGCGTCGCGCTCGTCCCAGATCGCGGCGGCGATCCGCGCGGCCACCGCCTCGGCCTGCGCCGCGTCGCCGTCGCCGACCACCACCACGCTGATGCAGGGCGCCGCGATATCGGCCAGCGAGAAGCCGGCCAGGATCGACACCGCCAGCATGCCCTCGGCCTCGGCCGCGCGCGCCGCCGCCACCGCGCGCTGCATCGCGCCCTCGGCGGTGGCGCTGCGCAGCGTCGAGCTGAGCAGCGGCGGCCGCCGCCAGGCCAGCACCGGCCGGGCTCGGCCGTTGAGCGTGTGGAACAGCAGCCGCGCCGCGTGCTCGCCGGTCTCGTACATGTCGACGTGCGGATAGGTCTTGAAGCTGACGATGATGTCGGCGTGGTCGATCATCGCCTGCGTGACGTTGCCGTGCAGGTCCAGCGCGACGGCGATCGGCACGCCCGGCAACGCGGCGCGCACGCGCGCCAGCAGTTCGCCCTCGCCGTCGGGCGTGCTCTCGGCCACCATCGCGCCGTGCAGGTCGAGCATCACCGCGTCGCAGCCCGGCGCGGCGGCCACGATCGCCTCGCAGATCGCGGCATAGGCCTCGGCCGCCACCGGCCCGCTCGGGTTCGCGCCGGCCGAGATCGGCGTGACCACCTCGGCGCCGGCCGCCTCGGCCGCGTCGATGAAGGCCGCCATCGCGGTGCGCATGCCCTTGTTGTCGCGATAGGCCTCGGCGCCGTAGCTCGGCCCGTTCGCGCCGAACGCGGCCAGCGGCGTGGGCACCGGCGAAAAGGTATTGGTCTCGTGGTTCATCCGCGCGATCAGGATCCGCATCACGCGCCCTCCACGCCGGCGGCCGCCCCGGCCGGGGCCAGGCCCGCGGCCTCGAGCATCGCGTGCAGCAGCACGTTGCAGCCGGCTTCCAGGTGCTCGGGGCTCGCGTCCTCGATCTCGTTGTGGCTGATGCCGTCCTTGCAGGGCACGAAGATCATCGCGGCCGGCGCCACGCGCGCCAGGTACACCGCGTCGTGGCCGGCGCCGCTGACGATGTCCATCGCCGACAACCCCAGCCGCGCCGCGCCCTCGCGCACCGCGCCCACCAGCTTGGCGTCGAAGGGCTGCGGCGGGAAATACACCACCTGCTCGACATCGATCGTCATCGCCGCCTCGGTGCCGGCCTGCGCGCAGGCTTCGCGCAGCGCGGCGTCCATCGCGCCCAGGGTGGCGTCGTCGGGCGCGCGCAGGTCGACGGTGAGCGTCACGCGGCCCGGGATCACGTTGCGCGAATTCGGATGAACGTCGACCCAGCCCACCGTGCCGCGCGCATGCGGCGCGTGCGAACGCGCGATGCGGTTGACCGCGGCGATCAACGCGGCGGCCGGCAGCAGCGCGTCGCGGCGCAGCTCCATCGGCGTCGGGCCGGCATGCGCCTCCATGCCGTGGATCGTCACGTCGTACCAGCGCTGGCCGAGCGCGGCCCGCACCACGCCGATGGTGGTCTGGTTGGCCTCCAGCACCGGCCCCTGCTCGATATGCGCCTCGAAATAGGCGCCCACCGGATGCGGGCCGGCGGCCTCGCCGGCATAACCGATCGCGGCCAGCGCCTCGCGCACCGACACGCCCTCGCGGTCGCGCTGGTCGAGCGCGTGATCGAGCGTGAAGGCGCCGGCGAACACGCCCGAGCCCATCATCACCGGCACGAAACGCGAGCCCTCCTCGTTGGTCCAGACCGCCACCTCGAGCGGCGCGAGCGTGCGCAGGCCCGCGTCGGCCAGGGTGCGCAGCACCTCCAGCCCGGCCAGCACGCCGTAGTTGCCGTCGAACTTGCCGCCGGTGGGCTGGGTGTCGATATGGCTGCCCGTCATCACGGGCGGCAGGTCCTCGCGCAGGCCGGCGCGGCGCGCGAACACATTGCCGATCGCATCCACGCGCACCGTGCAGCCGATCTCTCGCGCCCAGGCCGAGAAGCGGTCGCGCGCGAGCCGGTCGAGCTCGGTCAGCGCGAGGCGGCACACGCCGCCCTTGTCGGTCGCGCCGATCCGCGCGAGCTGCATCAGGCTGTCCCACAGCCGCGCGCCGTTCACGCGCAGGGCCGGCGCGGCGTCCTCGCGCGCGCCGCGGGGGGTATCCAGAACTTGCATCGATGTGTCCTCGGTTGGCGGGGCGGCGTCGCTCAGGCGACGCCGACGCCCAGGTAACGGTCGCGCACCGACTGGTCCGCGAGAAAGGCCGCGTTGCCGCCCTGGTAGACGATCGCGCCCTGCTCGATCACGTAATGGCGATCGGCGAGCTGGGTGCAGACCTCCAGGTTCTGCTCGACCAGCAGGATCGCCACGCCGGCCGCCTTGATCAGCTTGAGCTGGGCCACGATCTCCTCGACGATCACCGGCGCCAGGCCCTCGACCGGCTCGTCGAGCATCAACAGGCGCGGCCGGTTCATCAGCGCGCGGCCGATCGCCAGCATCTGCTGCTCGCCGCCCGAGAGCTGCGCGCCGCCGTTGCGGCGCCGTTCCTTCAGGCGCGGGAAGATCCGGTAGATGTCCTCCAGTTGCCACGGCGAATCGCGCCGCGCGCCGAGCCGCAGGTTCTCCTCCACCGTCAGCAGCCGGAAGATGCCGCGATGCTCGGGCACGAAGCACACGCCGCGCGCGGCGATCCGATGCGGCGCGAGGCCCGCCAGCGCGGCGCCATCGAAGCTCACCCGGCCCTGGCGCGGCGCCACCACCCCGGCGATCGCCTTCAGCGTGGTGGACTTGCCGGCGCCGTTGCGGCCCAGCAGGGTGACCGTCTCGCCCTCGCCGATCGTCATCGACACGCCCTGCAGCACGTGGCTCTTGCCGTAGTAGCCGTGCACCGCGTCGAGTTCGAGCATCATGCGCGGCCTCCCGTGATCATGTTGCCGAGATAGGCGCGGCGCACCCGCTCGTCGGCGCGGATCGCGTCGGGCTTGCCCTCCACCAGCACGCGGCCCTGCTGCATCACCGTGATGGTGTCCGAGATGTCCATCACGATCCCCATGTTGTGCTCGATCAGCACCACCGTGTAGTCGTCGCGCAGGCCGCGGATCAGCGTCTTCATGTCGTCCAGGTCGTCGATGCCCATCCCCGAGGTGGGCTCGTCGAGGAAGATCGCGCGCGGCTTCGCGGCCAGCGCCATGCCGACCTCCAGCCGCCGCTGCTGGCCGTGCGAGAGCGCGCTGGCGGCGCTGCCGGCGAAGCGCTGCAGCGCCAGCCGCTCGATCACCGCGTCGATCGTCTCGCGTTGCGCGAGCGCGCCGCGCGGCGGCGTCCAGGGGTTGAAGGCGCGGCGCGCCTCGACGCCCTGCGCGGCGATGCGCAGGTTCTCGCGCACCGACAGGTTCGGAAACAGGCTGGTGACCTGGAACGAGCGCGCGATGCCACGCCGCACGCGGCGGTGATCGGGCTCGCGCGTGACGTCGGCGCCGTCGAACAGGATGCGGCCCGCGCTGATCGGCACGGTGCCGGTCAGCACATGGAACAGGGTGGTCTTGCCGGCGCCGTTCGGGCCGATCACCGAATGCACGGTGCGCGGCGCGATGCGCAGGTCCACGCCGCCCAGCGCGGTGAACTTGCCGTAGCGCTTGACGATGCCGCTCGCCTCGAGAATCGCCTCGCTCATGCCTGCCTCCCTTGATCCTTGCGGCCGCGCAGCGCGGCCACGATGCGCTCGCCCAGCCCCCACAGGCCGCGCTGCATGAACAGGCTCACGGCGATCAGCACCAGGCCGAGCAGCAGCAGCCAGCGCGGCCACAGCGTCGAGAGCCAGTCCGAGAACAGCACGTAGAACACCGCGCCCAGCACCGAGGCGAACAGCTTGCCGGTGCCGCCGATCACGGTGGTCACCAGGATCATCTCGCTGGTGTGGTAGTCGATGTTGGACAGCGGCGCGATGCCCGTCATCAGCGCATGCAGCGCGCCGGCCAGGCCCGTCACCGCACCCGACAGCACGAAGGCCAGCAGCTTGAAGCGCGGCACGTCGTAGCCGACCGCGGCGGCGCGTGCCTCGTTGTCGCGAATCGCCAGCAAGGTGCGGCCGAACACCGACAGCGTCACGCGCCGCAGCAGCCAGAACGCCGCCACGAACAGCACCGCCACGAAGCCGTAGAACTGCCAGGGCGTGGCCAGCGGCAGCAGCGTGTGGCCGGCGATCGACAGCGCCGGGCGCGGGATGTCGAGCAGGCCGTTGTCGCCGCCGGTGAGCTCCGGCGTGGTGTAGGCGAGGAAGTAGAACAACTGCCCGAAGGCCAGCGTCAGCATCACGAAGTAGGTGCCGCGCTGGCGGATCGAGAACCAGCCCACCACGGCGGCGGCCAGCGCCCCGATCGCGACGGCGGCCGCCAGCGCGAGCGGCAGGGGCAGCGCGAAGCGCGTCAGCACGATGCCGGCGGTGTAGCTGCCCAGGCCGAAGAAGATGCCCTGGCCGAACGAGAGCAGGCCCGTGTAGCCGAGCAGCAGGTTGCAGCCGAGGGCGGCCAGCGCATAGACCAGCACCTCGGTGGCCAGCGAGCCGGAATTGAGCGCCAGCGGCAGCGCGCAGGCCACCGCGATCGCCAGCCAGGTCTCGTCATGGCGGCGCCAGATGCCGCGCGGAGCGGCGCCGTCGACGGCCATGTCGGGCATCTCTGCCGCCTCGTCCTGGCGCGGCGCGGCCACCAGCGGTTTCGAACCGTCGATCATGCGGCCCTCCCGAGCAAGCCGTTGGGACGCAGCAGCAGCACGGCCGCCATCGCCACGTAGATCATCAGCCGCGCGCCCTCGGGCCACAGCGTGCTCATCACGCTCTGCACGATGCCGACCAGCAGGCCGCCCACCAGCGCGCCGAGGAAGTTGCCCATGCCGCCGACCACCACCACCACGAAGGCGACGCCGAGCGCCTCGATGCCCATGAAGGGATCGACGCCGCGGATCGGCGCGGCCAGCACCCCGGCCAGCGCGGCGGTGGCGGCGCCCAGCGCGAACACCAGGCTGAACACGCGCGACACGTTGATGCCGAGCAGGGACACCATCTCGGCCGCCTCGCTGCCGGCGCGCACCGTGCTGCCCAGCCGCGTGCCTTCCAGCAGCCACCAGAGCAGCGCGGCCAGCACCGCGGTGAAGCCGATCACGAACAGCCGGTACTTCGGATAGACGAAGCTGCCCCAGATCACCACGCCGTCGAGCGAGGCCGGCACCGCCACGTTGTCGCCGAGCGGGCCCCAGACGAGGATCGCGCATTCCTGCAGCACCAGCGCGAGGCCGACCGTGACGAGGATGTGGAATTCATGGGCCTGCGCGTAGACGTGGCGCAGCACCAGCTTCTCGACCAGCCAGGCGAAGGCGCCCACCGCGAGCGGCACCAGCAGCAGCGCGACCCAGAAGTTCGCTTCCCATTGCAGCGCCTGGTAGCAGAAGTAGGCGCCCAGCAGGTAGAAGGCGCCGTGCGCGAAATTCACGAAGCGCAGCAGGCCGAACACGATCGACAGGCCGACGGCGAGCAGGAAGTACAGCATCCCGACGCCGATGCCGTTGACGATCTGCAGCAGATAGACATTCATGGCAGGGAGGATCCGCAGGAAGGGAAGGCGGCACCGGGCGCCGCCTTCGTCGTGTCGTCGTATCGTCTCGCGGGCGGCGTCAGCCGAGCTTGCAGCCGGTCTTGTCGGCGGCCAGGAAGGACTGGCCGGAGCTGACGATGTCGGCGTAGTCGTCGGCGTTCTTCATGCGGTTCTTCGCCTTGCCCTTGAGCAGGTAGTAGTTCTTCAGCACCTGGTGATCGGCGCGGCGCACTTCCTCGGGGCCGGTGAGGCCGTCGTACTTCATGCCCTCCAGCGTGGCGATCACCTTCTTCGGATCGGTGCTGCCGGCCTTGAGCATGCCGTCGAGCAGGATCTTGGTGCAGATGTAGGAGCCCGCCAGGCTGTAGTTCGGGTTGGCGTGGAAGGTCGCGTTGGCGCGTTTGACGAGATCGCGATTGAGCGGCGAATCGATGCCGTGCCAATACTGCGCGCCGAAATACACGCCGTCGCAGAGATCCGCGCCGAGCGTCTCGAACTGCTCCAGGCCCGAGGCCCAGGCCATCAGGACCGTGCAGTTGCGCTTCATGCCGAAGCTGACCGCCTGGCGCAGCGTGTCCGAGGACTGCGAGCCGAAGTTCAGGATCAGCAGCACGTCGGGCTTGGCGGCGACGGCGTTGGTCAGGTAGCCGCTGAATTCCTTCTCGGCCAGCGAGTGATAGCTGTTGCCGACGTGCTGGATGCCGGCTTCCTGGAACACCGCCTTGGCGGCCGACAGCAAGCCGTCGCCGAACACGTATTGCGGCGTGATGGTGTACCAGCGCTTCGCGTTCGGCAGCATCTTGATCAGCGGGCGCACGGTCTGCTCGATCGCCCCGAAGGTCGGCACCGACCAGCGGAAGGTGGCGCTGTTGCAGTCCTTGCCGGTGATCTCGTCGGCGCCCGCGGTGGTGATGAACACGCCGCCGGCCTTCTCCACTTCCTTGCCCATCGCCAGCGATTCGGAGGACAGGATGCCGCCCGCGAAGTAGCGCACGCCCTTCTGCTGCGCGACTTCCTGCACCCGGCGCACCGCCGTGGCCGGCTTGCCCTCGGTGTCGAGCGTGACGTAGGACAGCGGCGAGCCGAGCACCTGGCCGTATTGCTGCACGGCCAGCTTCATGCCGAGGTCGGCGTACTTGCCGTTGGCCGCGAACGGGCCCGACATCGGCACCGGGCAGGCCAGCTCGAGCGGCGCGCCGGCGGCGAACGCGGCACGGGAGGCAAGGGCGCCGAGCGCACCCGGCATGGCCGACGCGGCGGCCAGTTTCAACAGTTCACGGCGATTCAAGTCGATGCTCCTTCGGGGATGGACGCTCGCGAGCCGGCCGGCTGCCGATCGCTCGGGCCGCCTCGCTCGGGCGGCCATCGGTTCATCCTATTTATCATGATAAATAGGATGAACATGATCCTAGGTATGTCAAAATCCACTGTCAATCAGGCAAAATTCGCTACCGCGAACCGGCCACCGCCACCGCGCGCAACGCGGCCGGCAGGCGCCGCCAGAACAGGAAGGGAGTCAGGAAGATGGGCATGGAGCGAGCGAAAGCGGCTGTCGCGGTCGAGATCAAGCAGCAGAAGCGCGCGGATCTGGTCGCCGAGGAAATCAAGCGGCTGATCACCGAGAAGGACCTGAAGCCGGGCGATCGGCTGCCGCGCGAAGCCGAGCTGCAGCAGCTCTATTCGGTCAGCAAGAGCACCGTGCGCGAGGCGCTGAAGTCGCTCGAGGTGCAGGGGCTCATCAAGGTGACCACCGGCCCCGGCGGCGGCGGGATGGTGGTGGAGGTGCCGCTGGACCGCACCCTGCAGCTGCTGCAGAACTACCTGTTCTTCAAGGACGTGTCGATCGACGATATCTACACGGTGCGCAAGCTGCTGGAGCCGGAGCTGGCGGCCGGCGCGGTGCCGCACCTGACCGAGCGCGACTTCGCCGCGCTGGAAGCCAACATCGCCTGCTGCGACGGCGCGGCCGGGCCGCACGATCGCGGCAACCTGGTGCGCCAGCGGCAGGAGGACATGACCTTCCACGACATCCTCGCGTCGGCCAACCCGAACCCGTTCCTGCGCTTCACCTGCGAGCTGATCAACGAAATGATCCGGCAGTTGATCGAATTCCGGAACGACACGCCGCTGGCCGAGCACAAGCGTTTCGGCGAGGCCAACGTGTCGATCCATCGCGCCATCACCGAGGCGGCGCGGGCGCGTGATGTGGAGAAGGTGCGCGCGCTGATGGTGGAGCACATGACCGAGGCGCCCAAGCATGTGAAGCGCATGAAGGGCAAGCTGCGCGGGCGGCTGATCCTCGATTCGGAGATCCGCAAGCGCGTGAGGGCGCGGATGGCTGTGCCGGTGGGGGAAGGTGAGGGGGAAGGCTGAGGCGGGTGGGTTGGTGGTGAAAAATAGATGTCTTGATGCCGTTCAGTCGCTTCGCTGAACGGCGTTTTTTTGGATGGTGCACTTGGCATGTGAATGGATCGAACCGGGGCCTGTGACCTGCCTGATTTCTTCGGGCCATTTCAATCTTGGAGAACGGCCTCGGTTGCTTCAGTTGAACAATACCGCTGCTTGAACTCGTTGGGCGTCAGATAGGCCAGGCTCGAATGCGGCCGGATGGCATTGTAGTGACGCCGCCACTGCTCGATCACAACCTTCGCTTCCGTGCGCGTTCGAAACCATTCAAGGCTCAGGCATTCATCTCGGAACTTGCCGTTGAAGCTCTCGTCCGCGCCGTTCTGCCAAGGTTTGCCGGGATCGCTGAGCGCCATGTCCATGCCGTTTTGTGCCGCCCACTTCAGGATGGCCCGCGATACGAACTCCGGGCCGTTGTCCGAACGCAGGTAACGTGGCGCACCGTGCAAGCTGACCAGCCGTGACAACACTTCGATCACCCGCCCCGAGCGAATCGACCCCGCCACATCGATGGCCAGGCATTCGCGCGTGTATTCGTCGATCACCGTCAGACACTTCAACTGCCGGCCGTTGGCGCAGCATCGAACACAAAGTCATAGGCCCAGACATGCCGGGCCGTCGTGGCAGGCTGAGGCCGCGGGCGATGCACTGATACTCGCCGGCGTGGGCGTTTGCGAGGCACTTGCAAGCCCGCGAGCCGCCACAGTCGCCAAGCCCGGTCGGCGCTCATCGGATGGCCTTGCCGATCCAGAAAAATCTGGATGCGGCGGTAACCGTAGCGCGGATATTGTGCCGATAAAACACACATCGCCGCCAGCACCGGCGCATCACGCCCAGCCAGCCTCGACTCGTAATTCAGGGCCGACCTCGCGACCGACATCAGCGCGCACGCTCGCCGCTCCGACAGACCACGCGCTTTCGCGTAGGCAACCTGCTGACGGCGAGCGGGCGCTCACCATTTTTTTGCGTTGATCTCCTTCATCACATCAAGTTCGAGATCACGCTCGGCCAGCATCTTCTTCAGTCGCGCGTTTTCCTGCTCGAGCTGCTTCAGGCGCTTCACATCAGCGGCGTCCATCCCGCCGAAATGCTGACGCCAGTTATAGATCGTCTGCTCGCTGATCCCGTGCTTCTTCGACACCTGTCAGCATTTCGGCGACCGGCGCCTTGTCTGCCTCGCGCAGGATCGTGACCATTTGCTCTTCGGTGAACCGGCTCTTCTTCATGACTTCCTTTCTCCGTTGGAAGCCATTCTCTCAAGTTTCAACTGGTCCGAAAATCACCGGGCAGGTCAATCGCAGTGCCGAATTTAGTTATCAATGCCTGCTTTCAGCTTATCTATACCATTGAATTTCTCCAGGTAGAAAAGCTCAAACTTCAACGCGCCGAAGACGCTCTCCATCGCGGCATTGTCGAGATAATTATGCCCCTCGCTCTGAGTGCGCTCGGATAGACATCAAGGACCGCTTGCAAATAGGCGATGCGACAGATCCATCAAGACAAAATTCGCGCGAGCGCGTCGGGGTTTCCGACCGCTAACAAACCAACCTCGGGATCATCAAAAAATCCAATGCGTTGAAACGCGATGCCGCCACACTGCGCGATCATTTCGATAAGATCTGCATCATCATTCCATTGTCCGGTCCATCCAAACGGCCGCGCGAATGGCTTCTCGACGCCTTTCGGTTGAGCGACGACATAGGTGCATGCGCGCGGTGGCATCGTGAGCGGCACGATCGTCAAGACCGATTCATCAAGACGGACAGCCCCGAAAGACTTCAACTTTCCTTCGCCCTCGATTGCGTATTCGAGGCGGTCAGCGATAGCGTCAAAAGCTATGCCTTGCGCTTTTAGCGTCCGATAACGCACGATTCTCGTGTCTGGTTGCCAAGCCGTGTCGCCGATAAGCAACCATATTTCATGGGTCGGCAGCCGCGCTGTGATCTGGGAAAACACCGAATTCAGGACTTGCCGGAATGGCTCAACACCTGAATTGCGCGCCACGGTCCATTCAGCCGTTGCCAGATGAATGGCACTTGAAAACACATCCCGTCGCAACATGACAAGTGGTCCGCCAGAAAACGCATCCTTTCTAGACTGCACATCCAACTTAATAGTCGTAATGACTCCCTGCCGGATCGTTAAAATATGGTCCGCGATTTTGTGTGTTGCCTTCGCCGAAGTAGTGCCCGTCCGCATCATCACGGATGATAACCGTTTGTGTACCGCCGCCAGGCGGCCGGGATTGCATATTCGTACTGGTACCCCGGCTGCGGGTTACCTCGCTTGTCAGTGTTCGGATAGACAGAGCTTGGTTGTTGACTCACAGGAATACCGGCCGCACGTTTGGCTTCATTACTCGGCGACTTTATCCAGGAGGAATCGGTGCATTTTTTGCGGCGCAAGCCGATCGTTCTCGACTATGAATCACTCCTTCCGCTGATAGACATGTAGTTCTAACGAACTATCGCGAAACGGCTGCGGCACATCGATCCGAATACATTGCATATCGACCAATCCATGCTCAAAGTGCGATGCCAACTCAGATCCAACCTCATCCATCGCATCCCGATCGCTATCGGCTATCGGTCCATCAAACACCACTTGGACCGTTATATTTTCACCTTCAGCGGCACAGCTCACGGCTCGAATATTTGCGCTGACGTATCCGAGTAGAGCTGATTGCAGTGCCAGCAACAGTCGAATTCGAAACTCGTTAATCATTGGGCCCTCCCGGGAACAATATGAACCCCGTCCTTACTGTAGTGAATAATACCGTTCGTTGTAGGCAGCTTTTCGCCTGTAACCGGATCAACGTAGTTTCCAATAACTTTCCCGAAGTTCACGCGCTCTCGATAGCCTGGCTGGCCAGGCGCGACATTATTTGCGGGCTGCCCAGTTCCTGCATAGTCGTCCACAAGCTTTTGAGGATCAGGGTATGACAATTCGCTTCGGCCCGGAATGAAATTATTGTGATCCGGCTGATGCTTGCCCTGCTTGCCATCGTCAATTACTGGCGTATCCCCACCCTTGACCGCCGTCGTGATGTAGTCTACCAACCCCTTCGCCTGATCCGGAATGATCGCCGTAATCCAGTCGCCCACCGTTTTCGCGTTCGGCATCGGATAGATCAACGATCCGGTCGGTTTGATCGTTGAATCAAGCGCCGTGGCGGGATCAGCGATCACCCCGTCGCCCTTACCAGACTGCTCGCCCTTGTACCCCGGTAGCTTGAATCCAGCGAGCCAGCCCGGCGCCGGCGCCATCGGCGAGACCTGATTGTTCTCCGCCTCGATTTTGCCCGCACCGGTCGCCGTTGCCACATTCTGGCCCGACACCGCCGCGACGCCGGCAACCAAGCTGGCCACCATATTGTCGCGCGCTTCGCGTTCGGATGCGGACAAGTTCGCCGACGGCGCAAGCAGACTGCCGAGCACGGAGCTGGTCGCCGCGCCCATCGCGCCCGCACCGCAGCTCTGGCTGCTGGCAGCAGCCCCCGCACATCCAACAATCGCGTGAAGTGCCGCACGCGCTTCTTCGCTGCCGAGGTTGTCGGCAATCTGCTTCACCTGGTTCGTGCCCAGCTCTTGCAGGTAGGCCACTGTGGCGTTCTGCGCGAATTGGCCGAGGCCACCCGTCACATTGCCGCCCGCGGCAACCGACAGGGCCGTCAGCACCTGACGATACGTGCCGTTGGGTCCCCAGTTCGCGCTCAGCTCGTCGGCGCGCTGCTGGGCCGCTGCGCGCTGTTCCGGCGTCAGATTCGAGTTGTTCGCCGCGGCTTTCGCAGCGTCCGCTTCGGCCGCGCGATTCGCGATGAATGTCCCGGTCTGATTGATGAACTGGCTCGTAATGTCGAAGCCGGCCTGAATCTTGTCCTTGTCGAAGATCAGCGCAAGTGCACTCCCGGTATTTGACGTATCGCGATTGATGCTTGAGACCGCTTCAGCAGCCGTCTGCCCCGTCAATTGCTGCTGTTTCGCACCATCGGCGATCGTAATGGCCCCACCGCTGATACCGCTCTTCGTGGTCGAATTGGCATCGCCCGACGCGCTGAGCGCGACCGGTGGCGCTACCTGCAATCCGCCGTCAGGGTCGCGCGGCTGGTATTGATGAAGCCCGCGCCATCGAGATAGATACCCGAGGGATTCGCCAGCACAAGCTCCGCGCGGGCGCCTGCGATCTCCAGCGCACCGCGGATCTGGGAGGGGTTCGGGCTGTTGACCTGGTTGACGATGATGCGCGCCACATCGTTCGGCCCGAAGTTCGGGTTGCCGTTGATCCATCCGCCAAGCTGGGTCTGGACCATCGTGGCCGAGTTGTTGAGGATCGCGCCGGCCTTCTGCACGTCGAACTGATTGTAGGTGTTGACCGACACACCGCTGCCGCCTGGCTTGTTGATATTGACTTGCGGCAGCCCGTTCGGCGTCTGAATCACCACCGGCGCGCTCGGCCCCGCCCCAACGATTTGCGCCTGGACCGCCGTCGACAGAGCACCGGCCACCGCCGAAGTGGCCAGTACCGCGGCAGCACGCATGCCTGACGATCGCTTGACCCGCCGCGCCTCGCCGCTTGCGGATTTGCCCTCGGCCGTGGTCGTCTCGGCGACGGCCATCACCATACCCCGAAGCCTGGAATACACCAGGCGATGCGCATTCTTGTTCATTCTCTTCGACGTGGCCTGCGTCCATTTCGTTAGTTATGGGACGCGAGCTTATCGAAGCAATGAAAGATAGCTGTCAACAACTACCAAGTTGTTGACCCAAACGACTCAAATCATGAAATTTGGATACGTCTGATTGATTAGGGCCCGGACTCTCTGATCGCTTTTCCAAAGCCAGTCAGGCCGCGACCAGGCCGTCGGTTCATCGTGACGGGGAAGCCATTCGCGGCATTCGCTTATTGCCCGTTTCCGTTGCCAGTCGACGGCGTATCCGGCGTGGGCGTCGGCGATTCGGCCGGCGGCTCGCTCGGCAGGCCGTTGTCCTGCCCGCCGCCGCTCGCGCCGCCATTGCCACTGCCGTGATTACCGCCGCCGGCCGGCGCCGAAGGCAGCAACGGCGGCGCCGAGGCGCTGAAGGTATCCACGCCCGACGCGGCATGGCCGCCCACCACGCCGCCGCCCTTCAGGAACGCGCCGAGCGGATCCGAAGCCGCCTCGGCCGCGGCGGCGGCCGAGGCGGCGCTCGCGGCGCTGGCCGCCTGTTCCGCCTCGCTCGGCGCCAGCGCCGGTGCCGGCGTGCGCGGCTTCTGCGGCACGGCCGGCTTCTCCGGCTTGGACGGGAACAGATAGGCGATCCAATCGTCGAGCTTGCCGCGCAAGGTATCGAAGAAACCCGGCGGCGCCTCGGTATCGAATTTCACCCGCGCGTCGATCAGCTTCGCGCGGAACACGCGCTGGTAGAAATCGCCGACCATCGGCAAGGCGCTGCGCGCGCCCTGCCCCCAGGTATCGCCGAGCGTGACGCGGCCGTCGTCGAAGCCGACCCAGGCGCCCGCCACCAGTTGCGGCTGCATCAGGATGAACCAGCCGTCGGTATTGCCCTGGGTGGTGCCGGTCTTGCCGGCCACGTCGGCGCGGATCCCGAAGCGCGAGCGGATCGCCGAGCCGGTGCCGCGATTGATCACGCCGCGCAGCGCCTCCACCAGCGTGCGCGAGGCCGAGGTGGACAGCGTGCGTTCCGGCGGCGCCGGCATGAACTCGGCCAGCACGTTGCCGTCGCGATCCTCGATGCGGGTCACCATGCGCGGCTCCACATAGCTGCCGAGGTTGGCGATGGTCGCGTAGGCCGACACCATCTCCTTGAGCGTGACGGGGCTGGTGCCCAGCGCCAGCGAGGGCACCGCCTCCAGCGTGCTGTCGCGCACGCCCATCTCGCGCGCGAGCCGCGCCACCTTGACCGGCCCGACCTGCTGCATCAGCTGCGCGGTGATGCGGTTGCGCGAATAGGCCAGCGCGTCGGCCAGCGTCATCGGCTTGCCGGTAGGCGGCTCGGCGTCGTCGGGGCGCCAGATCTCGCCACCCTTGAGCGGGATCTCGACCGGCTGGTCGATGAAGGTATCGGTGGGCTTGGCGCCGTCGGCGAAAGCGGCGCCGTAGACGAAGGCCTTGAAGGTCGAACCCGGCTGCCGGCGAGCCTGCTGCACATGGTCGAAGGGCTCGGTGCTGAAATCACGGCTGCCGACCCAGGCGCGGATCGCGCCGTCGCGCGGATCGATCGCCATGAAGCCGGCCTGCACGTCGGCCTTGGCCTTGCAGAGATCGCGCAGGAACTCGCGCTGCTTGCCGAACGCCTTCAGCGCGGCGGCATCGTCGGCGCCGCCGTCGCGCGCGGCCTTGTACTCGGGCGTCTCGCGGATGAAGGTCTGGAACAGCGGGCTGCCGAACGCGCAGCCGCTGCCCGAATTCCAGGCGCCGTTGGCGATGCCCTGCAACTGGTTGGCCTGCAGCTTGAGCGCCGCGGTGGCCATCGACTGCATGCGCGAATCGATCGTGGTCCTGACGATCAAGCCATCCGAGTAGATGTTGTAGTCGTTGCGGTCGGCCCAGCCGATCAGCCATTTGCGCAACTGCTGCGCGAAATGCGGCGCCGGGCCAGGCGGCTCCTTCTGCCGCTCGAAATCGATGCGCAGGGGCTTCTTCTGCAGCACCGCGAACTGCGCCGGCGTCAGCTTGCCGTACTTGACCATCTGTCCGAGCACCGTGTTGCGCCGCTGCAGCGCACGCTCGGGATTGATCACCGGGTTGTAGTAGCTGTTGCCCTTGAGCATGCCCACCAGGGTGGCGCTGTCGAGCACGTCGAGCTGGTCGGCCGACTTGTCGAAATAGGTGCGCGCGGCCATCTCCACGCCATAGGCGTTGTAGAGGAAGGGCACCGTGTTCAGGTAGGTCTCGAGGATCTGCGGCTTGCTGTAGACGGCCTCGATCTTCAGCGCGGTGATCGCCTCCTTGAGCTTGCGCGTGAGCGTGGGTGCGCGGCCGATCTGGTCCGGATAGAGGTTGCGGGCAAGCTGCTGGGTGATGGTCGAGCCGCCCTGGCGGTCGCCCGAGAAGGTGTGCAGCGCAGCGCCGGCGGTGCGCCGCCAGTCGAGCCCGTGATGCTCGTAGAAGCGATGGTCCTCGGTGGCGATCAGCGCGTCCACCATGTGCGGCGAGATATCGGCCAGCGCCACCCACTCGCGGTTCGAGGGCTTGAATTCGGCCAGCAGCTTGCCGTCCGAGGACATCACCTGGGCCGGCGCGTCGACGCGGGCCTTGCGGATGTCGCCGATGCTGGGCGTGAACGGGATCAGCACCAGCACGTAGAGCAGGAACAGCACCGGGACGGCCGCCACGGCGATCAGCACGCCGCGGCGCGTGGGATGCCGCAGGTGGTGCCAGAGCAGGGCCAGCGCGCGCGAGACGGGCGGCCGCGCGCGGGCCAGGGCCGAGGCCAGCACGGGCCGGGCGGCGGCCCGCCAGGCGGCGAGACGGGAAAGCAGGCTGGACAGGAAACGACGGCTCACGCGGGACATCCGAAGAGGCGAAAGCGTGCATCGTATCAAAGCCGGCGCGCCGGACCGGCGGGAGAGGCCCGAGCGGGCCGCACCCGAGCCCGCTAGCGCGTCGGCCCGTAAGGCTGGGCGCCGGGCGGCGGCAGATCGCGGCCGTCGCGCGGCGCCTCGCCGGCCTGGCTGCCCGGCGACGGCGCCGCTTCACTATTCCCGCGCCGCTCGGCGGCATCGCCGGAGACGCGCTCCTCCCCATCCGCGGCGCCCTCGGCCGCTCCGCCCGCGCGCCGCCGCTCGCTGCCGAGCACGGCCACCAGCCGGTACGCGAGCGGCGCGAACATCAGCCCGAACAGCGTCGCCGCCAGCACCCCGCCGAACGCGCCGGTGCCGATCGAGCGGCGGCTCTCGGCGCCCGCGCCGGTGGCGATCACCAGCGGCACCACGCCAAGCAGGAAGGCCATCGAGGTCATCACGATCGGCCGGAAGCGCAGCGCTGCCGCGTCGAGCACCGCCTCGCGCAGGCTGGCGCCGCGCCGGTAGGCATCGCGCGCGAACTGCACGATCAGGATCGCGTTCTTGGCGGCCAGCCCGATCACGGTGATCAGCCCGACCTTGAAATAGACGTCGTTGGGCAGCCCGCGCGCGAGCGCCGCGGCCAGCGCGCCGGCCGCCCCCAGCGGCAGGATGGTCAGCACCGCGAACGGCACGGTCCAGCTCTCGTAGAGCGCGGCCAGCACCATGAACACGGCCAGCACCGACAGGCCGATCAAGAGCGGCGTCTGCCGCGCGGCGATGCGCTCCTCGCGCGCCGCGTCCACCCAGTCGTAGCCGATCCCGCTCGGCAGCGCCGCGGCCAGCCGCTCCATCTCGGCCATTGCCGCGCCCGAGCTCACGCCCGGCGCCGAACGCCCGCTCACGTCGAGCGAGGGATACCCGTTGAAGCGCGACAGCGAGACCGGGCCCAGGCTCCAGCGCCGCGAGGCGATCGCCGAGAGCGGCACCATCTGGCCCGTCGTATTGGGCACCATCAGCGACATCAGCGCATCGTCGGACATCCGCGCGCTCGAGTCGGCCTCGACGATCACGCGGCGCATCCGGCCATTGGCCGGGAAGTCGTTGACGTAGTTCGAGCCGAAGGTACCGCCCAGCAGGCTGGACAGCCGCTCGAAGGGCACCCCCAGCGCGTAGGCCTTGGCGCGGTCGATATCGAGCTCGACGCGCGGGCCGTCGGGCTGGTCCTCGGTGCGGATCGAGGCGAGCCGCGGATCGGCGCGCGCCGCCTCAATCAGTTGCGTGCGCGCCGCCTTCAGCGCGTCGAGCCCCACGCCGCCGCGATCCTCGAGCCGGAAGGTGAAGCCGTCGCCATGGCCCAGGCCCGGCACCGAGGGCGGCAGCGAGACGTCGATGTCGGCCTCGATGATCTTCGAGAACTCGCCGTTGAGGCGGTCGCGCAAGGCCATCGCGTCGACATCGCGATGCGCCCAGTCGGCCAGCTCGACGAAGCCCATCGCGATGTTCTGGCCGCTGCCGGTGAAGCTCCAGCCGATCACGCTGGTCACGTTGGCCACCGCGTGCTCGCGCGCCAGCACCGCCTCGACGCGCTCGACCACGGCCAGCGTGCGCGACTGGGTGGCACCGGCAGGCAGCTGGATCATCACCTGCAATTGCCCGCGATCCTCGGCAGGCAGGAAGCCGCCCGGGATGGCCCAGGCCATCAGCGCGCACAGCGCCACCAGCGCCGCGTACAGCAGCAGCATCGGGCGCGGCCGGTCGATGGTGAAGGCCACCACCCGGCGATAGCGCTCGCCGAGCCGGTCGAACAGGCGCGCGAACGCGTCGGCGGCGCGCGTGGCGAGCGCCGGCACGCGCCGCGCACGCGCGGCGGCGGCGGCGCCCTGCCCCGGCCCGATCGGCTTGAGCAGGCTCGCGCAGAGCGCCGGCGTGAGCGACAGCGCGACGAAGGAGGACACGCCCATCGAGGCGATCATCGCGATCGAGAACTGCCGGTAGATGCCGCCCACGCCGCCGGGAAAGAAGGCCATCGGCACGAACACGGCGGTCAGCACCGCGGTCACGCCGACGATCGCGCCGCTGATGCGCTTCATGGCGCGGCGCGTGGCCTCGCGCGGCGACAGCCCCTCGTCCTCCATGATGCGGTGCACGCTCTCCACCACCACGATCGCGTCGTCGACCAGGATGCCGATCGCCAGCACCAGGCCGAACATGGTGAACACGTTGATCGACAGGCCGAAGATCCACATCGCCACGAAGGCGCCCATCAGCGTGACCGGGATCACCACGGTGGGCACCAGCGTGTAGCGCAGCCCGCGCAGGAACACCCACATCACCAAGAACACCAGCACCACCGCCTCGGCGAGGGTCAGCACCACCTCGTCGATGGCGATCCGCACGAAGTGGGCGCCGTCGAAGGGCACGCGGATCTGCGCGCCGACCGGCAGGCGCCGCGACAGCTCGCCGATCCGCTCGCGAATCGCGTTCGAAGTGTCCAACGCATTGCCGCGCGGCCCGAGCTGCACGCCGACCGCCGCGGCCGGCTTGCCGTTCAGGCGCGACCAGTAGGAATAGTCGTCGCGGCCGATCTCGATGCGCGCGACATCGGCCAGGCGCACCGCCGAGCCGTCGGGCTTGGCCTTCAGCACGATCCTGCCGAACTCGGCCGGCGAGGCCAGTTGCCCCTTCACGATCACCGAGGCAGTCATCTGCTGGCCGGGCTCGAAGGGCGCATCGCCGATCGCGCCGGCCGTCACCGCCACGTTCTGTGCGCCCACCGCGCTGATCACGTCGTCGGCGCCGAGCCCGAACTCACGCAGCTTGTCGGGGTCGAGCCAGATCCGCAGCGCCACGTCCGCGTCCCACAGCTGGGCCGATCCGACGCCGGGCACGCGCTTGATCTCGCGCAGCAGGTTGCGGGTGAGGAAGTCGCCCAGCGAGGTGGAATCCTGCTGGCCATCCTTCGAGGCCAGCGTGACCAGCATCAGGAAGGTGTTGGCCGACTTGAACACGCTGATGCCCTGCTGCACCACCTGCTGCGGCAGACGCGGCTCGACCTGCTTGAGGCGGTTCTGCACGTCGACCACGGCGATGTCGGGATTGGTGCCCGGCGCGAAGGTGACGTCGATCTCGAGGTTGCCGTGGTTGTCGCTGTTGGTTTCGTAGAACTGGAGATTGTCGATGCCGTCGAGGCTCTCCTCGATGACGCTGGCCACGTCCTCGTCGACGGTTTCCGGCGCCGCGCCGGGATAGATGGCCGATACCACCACGCGCGGCGGCGCCAGGCGCGGGTACTGCGCGACCGGCAGCTGCGGGATCGCCAGCAGCCCGGCCACCACGATCGCCAGCGCGACGATCCAGGCGAACACGGGACGATCGATGAAGAACGACGGCATCGACCTCCCCTCAGCCGCCCGGCGGCGCGAGCGCCGGTGCCGCCACCAGGCGCGCCATCAGCAGCCCGTCGGCCAGCTCGCCGTCGCGGATCGCGTGGGCGCGCGAGAACGCCTCGGTGACGAAGCCGAAACGCTCGTAGAGCGCGATCGCGCGCGTGTTGTCGGCGAACACGTTCAGCTCGATGCGGCGCAGGCCGAGTTCGCGATCGGCGGTGTCGAGCATCGCCTGCATCAGCCGGGCGCCGATGCCGCGGCCCGCGTAGGCGTCGTGCACGGCGATGCCGAAGCTGGCGCCGTGCGAGCGCGGCGGCGGATGCACGAACAGCGCGAGATGGCCGACCACCTTGCCGTCGATCACCGCGCACAGCGCGAAACCCTGGCCGGCGCCGCTCACCAGCGGCGCGTGCCAGTTGCTGACCACCTCGGCCGGCCGGCAAGGCATGGCGAGCGTGTAGCGCAGCGAGACCGGCTGCTGGTGGATCGTCGCGACCGCGGCCGCGTCGGCCGGTTCGTAGGGGCGCAGGATCACGGCCTCGGCGGGACTTGCCGGCGCGGCGGCCGGCTTGACGAGGTTCGACCCGCTCATGGCTGCTCCGCCGGATTGAAGGGCGCGGCCACCGGCAAGGCATCCACCAGCCGCGCCATCATCCGCAGGTCGACCAGCATGCCCTCGCGCAAGGCGGCGCCGCGCCGGAAGCCTTCGGTCTCGAAGCCGTAATGGCCGCGCAGCGCGAGCGCGGCGGCGTGATCGGCATGCAGGTCGATCTCGAGCCGCCGCAGGCCGAGCCAGCGATCGGCGAAGTTCAGCATCGCCTCGACCAGCGCGCGGCCGACCGCGTCGCCTGGCAGCGCGTCGTGCACCGAAAGGTCGAGGATGCCCACGTGATTGCGGCGCAGCCGCTGCGGTGCCAGTTCGCCGAAGCCGACCAGCGCGCCGTCGGCCCAGGCGCCGAAACCATGCCGCTGCGCCACCAGCTTGCCGAGCCAGTCGCGCCGCCATTCCAGCGTGCGATGCGGCGCTTCCAGGCGCCAGGTGGCCACGCCCGGCCGCGACAGCAGCGCGTGCAGCGCCTCGGCATCCTCGGCTTGCAGGGCGCGCACGGTCGTCATGGCGTGCTCGATCGCGGCGAGCGTCACAACGTCAGCGCGAAGCTGCGCACCAGCATGCCCGGCACGCTGAGGCCGCCGGTGGCGCGTTCGCCCCAGGTGCTGTTGTTGAGCAGCGTCTGCGGCTGGGCGCCGAGGCGCTCCAGCTCGCTGCCGAACAGGCTGTAGAAGCTGTCGTCGAAGCGCATCGCCTCGACCGGCGCGACGATCTCGCCATCCTCCACCCAGAAGGTGGCGAAGCGCGTCATGCCGGTCATCCGGCAGTGGCTGCGATCCGAGAAGTTGAGATACCAGAGGTTGCCGACATACAGGCCGGTGCCGAGCGCGGCGAGCACCTCGGCATCGGCCAGGTCGCCGCCGGCGATCGACAGCGACTCGGGCACCTCGGAGGACGAGGCGCCGTTCGGCACCAACCCGTATTCGCGAGCGGTCCGCGCGTCGACCAGTTGGCCGACGCCGCGCCCGGCCGCCACCAGCGGCACGCTCTCGCGAAGGTAGCCGTCGGCGCTGAAGGCCGGCGCCAGGCCGAGCGAGAAGTCCTCGGTGATCGAGACGCGCGGGTCGAGCGCGACCTCGCCCTCGTAGAGCCGCTGCAGCGCACCGCGCGCGCTGCGTTGCGCGCGGGCCGAGAAGCCTGCCCAGCCAGCGGCCAGCTCGACCATTTCGCTGACGGCCGAGGGCTCGAACCAGGTGCGATAGCGTCCCGGCGCCAGCGTCTTCGGCGTACGCGCGATCACCGGCAGGCGCGCGGCCGCTTCCTCGACCTTGGCGGCGAACACCTCGTCGCGCCAGTCGTCGCCGGCATAGACCGACTTGATGGCGCGCCCGCTCTTGTCATACAGCGACCAGCTGAAATTGAAGTTCTCGACCTCGTGCCAGCCGCGGCTGCCCGTCGACGAGGCGAAACCACGCGCGATCGTGCCGCCGGCATGGGCGCCGACGAAGTCGAGCCCCCGTGCGGCCTCGGCCACGCGCGCGGCCAGCGCGTCGGCGTCGGGCACGCGGCCGCTGCGTCGCGTGGTACGCGTCCAGCTGCTGGTATCGAACAGCAGGTGCGGATCGTCGGGCGCATCGCGCAGGGCCTCGCGCAGCGCGACCAGCGAGTCGGCCAGCGCGGCGCGGTCGCTCGCCCAGTCGCCGCTGGCGGTCTGCTCGACCGAAGCCTGGCGAGCGCCCTGCACCAGCCGCAGGCTCAGCTTGCCCTGCAGCACGCGGCCGGTCTGGCGGATGCGGCCCGTGTTGAAGCGCACGAAATCGGAATGCTCGGCGGCGAACCACAGCAGGATGGTCTCGCCGGGCGCGCGCAGCGCGTCGGCCTCGTCGGCGAGCCGGTCGAAATGCGTCCGCCAGTCGATGGTGGCGGACGTGGAAGCGGTGGCGAACCCGGTCATCACGCGCCTCCGAACACGTCGACGTCGGCGAACACGCAAGCCGGCGAGGCGTGGCCGACACGGATCACCTGGGCCGGCTCGCCCTTGCCGCAATACGGCGTGCCGTGCACGCGGAAGGTGCTGGCGTCGCCCACGGCGCGCAGGCTGCGCCAGAAGTTCGCCGAGATCCCACGATAGTTCGGCTTGCGCACCACCTGGGTGAGCTTGCCGTTCTCGATCAGTTGGCCGAACTCGCAGCCGAACTGGAATTTGTTGCGATGATCGTCGATCGACCAGGAGGTATTGGTGCGCATCAGGATGCCGCGCTCGGTGCCGGCGATCAGTTGCTCGAGCGAGGCGTCGCCGGGCTCGATGTTGAGGTTCGCCATCCGGTCGATCGGCGCGCGGTTCCAGTTCGAGGCGCGGCTGTTGGCGACGCCGGGCAGCCCGGCGCGCTGCGCCGAGAGCGCGCCGCCCAGCGGGCGCTCGAGGATGCCCTGGCGGATCAGGTAGGCCTTGGCGGCGGGCGTGCCGTCGTCGTCGTAGGCGTAGGAGGCGGCCTCGCCGGGCAGTTCCGGGTCGAAGCTGACGTTGAGCAGGGCCGAGCCGTATTGGTAGCTGCCGAACATCTCGGGCTTGACGAAGCTCCAGCCCGCGAAATTGCGCTCGTCGCCGAGGATCCGGTCGAGCTCGAGCGGATGGCCGATCGATTCGTGGATCTGCAGCATCATCTGGTCGGGCATCAGCAGCAGGTCGCGCGGCCCGGACGGGCAGTTCGGCGCGGCCAGCAGTTGCAGCGCCTCGTCGGCCACGCGCGCGCCGGCGCCGGCGAAGCCGCTGGCCTCGAACACCGCCAGGCCACCCTGCGAGAGCATCCCGCGGCCGCCGCCGAGCGAACGCGTCTCGGTCTCGCCGTCGGCATGCGCGACCGCGGTCAGTTCGGGAGTGACGAAGGCGAAACGCTGGTCGATACGGATGCCGTCGCTGGTCAGGTAGAGCTGGTCGGTTTCGATCAGCATCACGCTGGCGGTGCGCTCGACGATGCGGGGGTCGATCGCGGCGGCCGCGCATTCGTGGGCGAGCCGTGCCAGCCAGTCGGCGCGCGTGGGCAGCGCCGCGCCCACGCCGGGCGAGACGAAGCTGCCGCCGCGGGCCGGCCGCGCCACTTCGCGATGATCGATCAGGGACCAGCGCGCGGCGGCCTTCGCGCGTGCGATGGCGGCGTCGAGCGCGGCCTGCAGGCCCGTCGGCGACAGGTCCGGCGTGGCCGCGTAGCCGGCACCGGCGCCGCACCAGGCGGTCAGCATCGCACCGCGATCCAGCGTGCGCTTGAGCGGTTGGGCGACGTCGTTGCGGACCTCATGCTCGTCGGTCCGCTCGTCGACGATGCGCAGCGACCAGAAATCGGCATCGCCGCGCAGGCCGCGGGCGGCCTCGGCCCAGCGTTCGTCAATCATTGGCTCTCTCTTCGGCCGCCGCGGCCGTCGAGAGCATCGACGACGCGAGCAGCGCTTGTGTATAAGCGTGCGACGGCGCGTTCAGCACATCGAGCGCATCGCCCGATTCCACCACGCGTCCCGCCTTCATCACGATCACCCGGTGCGCCATCGCGCGCATCACGGCCAGGTCGTGGGTGATGAACAGATAGCTCAACCGGTACTTCTTCTGCAGATTCGTCAACAGCTTCAGTACCTGCTTCTGGATCGACACGTCGAGCGCGCTGGTCGGCTCGTCGAGCACCAGCAACTCGGGCTCGACCGCCAGGGCACGGGCGATCGCGATCCGCTGCCGCTGCCCGCCGGAGAATTCGTGCGGATACCGTAGCATCGCCTCGGCCGGCAGGCCGACCTCGTCGAGCAGCGCGGCAATTCTGCCACGCCTTGCGCTCGCCGTCATGTCCGGCCGGTGCAGGGCCAGCCCCTCGCCGACGATCTGCTCGACCGTCATGCGCGGCGACAGCGAGCCGAACGGGTCCTGGAATACCACTTGCATGCGGCCGTAGAGTTCGCGCTTGCCGCGCGAGCCGCGCACCTCGGCGAGCGGCAGCCCGTCGATCTCGATGGCGCCGGCCGCCGGCTGCTGCAGGCCGAGCACGGTGGCCGCCAGGGTCGACTTGCCGGAGCCCGATTCGCCGACGATGCCGATCGTCTCGCCGCGGCGCAGCGTCAGCGCCACCTCGTGCACGGCGCGAAAGCGAGTCTTGCCGAACAGCGAGCGCAGCCCCTTGGCGGCGGTGCGGTAGTCGACCGCCACGTCGCGCACCTCGAGGATCGGCCGCGCGTCGGCCGGCACCGGCTCGACCTCGCGCACCGGCTCGCTGTCGAGCAGCCGCTGCGTATAGGGGTGTTGCGGGTTGGCGAACAGCGCGGCGGTCTCGTTGGTCTCGACCAGCACGCCCTTCTCCATCACCGCCACGCGCTGCGCGAAGCGGCGCACCAGGTTCAGGTCGTGGGTGATCAACAGCACCGCCATGCCGCGCGTGGCCGCCTCCTGCTCCTGCAGCTCGATCAGCAGGTCGACGATCTGCTGGCGCACCGTCACGTCGAGCGCGGTGGTGGGCTCGTCGGCCAGCAGCAGGCGCGGCCGGCAAGCCAGCGCCATGGCGATCATGGCGCGCTGGCGCTGGCCGCCTGAAAGCTGGTGCGGGAAGCTGTCGATGCGCCGTTCCGGCTCGGGAATCCCGGTGCGGCGCAGCAGTTCGATGCCGCGCTCGCGCGCCGCGCCGGGCCGCAAGCCCTCGTGCAGCCGCAAGCTCTCGGCGATCTGCTTGCCGACCGTGTAGAGCGGGTTGAGCGCCGTCATCGGCTCCTGGAACACCATCGCGATGTCGGCGCCGCGGATCCCGCGCATCTGCTGCTCGCTCTTGGCCAGCAGGTCCTCGCCGTCGAACAGCATGCGGCCCGACAGCTCGGCGTCGCGCACCAGGCGCAGGATCGACAGCGCGGTCACGCTCTTGCCCGAGCCCGATTCGCCGACCAGCGCGACGCGTTCGCCGCGCGCGATCGACAGGGACAGCTTCTGCACCGCGGCGCGGCCGCCGAAGCTGGCGGAAAAATCCTCGATGCTCAGCAGCGGCCTTTCGTGGGACTGCTTGGACTGGATTGGCGTCATCTCACTTGCCCCCGCCGAAGGCCGAGCCGCGGGCGCGCGTGTCGAGCGCGTTGCGCAGCGCGTCACCCATGAAGGTCAGCAGCAGCAGGGTGACCACCAGGGCCGCGAAGGCCGAGATCGAGATCCACCAGGCGTCGAGGTTGTTCTTGCCCTCCTGCAGCAGCTCGCCCAGGCTCGGCGTGGGCGGCGGCACGCCCAGGCCGAGGAAGTCCAGGCTGGTGAGCGAGAGGATCGCCGCGCTCATGCGGAACGGCAGGAAGGTGATCACCGGCGTCAGGCTGTTGGGCAGCACGTGGCGCCAGATGATCTGCGCATTGGTCAGGCCCATGGTGCGCGCGGCCTTCACGTAGTCGAGCGCGCGGTTGCGCAGGAACTCGGCGCGCACGTAGTCGGACAGCACCAGCCAGCCGAACATCGAGAGCAGGATGAACAGCAGCCACAGCGAGGGGTTGAAGATCGAGGCGAAGATGATCAGCAGGTAGAGGTCGGGCATCGAGCTCCAGATCTCGATCAGGCGCTGGCCGATCAGGTCGGTGCGCCCGCCGTAGAAACCCTGCACCGCGCCCGCGAAGACCCCCACCACCACGCCCGAGATGGTCAACGCGAAGGCCATCAGCACCGAGAGCCGGAAGCCGTACAACAGGCGCGCGAGCACGTCGCGGCCGAACTGGTCGGTGCCCAGCCAGTTGCTCGACGAGGGCTTGGCCGGATACGGGTTCTTCGCGAAATAGTCGATCGTGTCGTAGCGGTAGCGGCTGGGCGGATAGATCACGAAGTTGCCGTTGCCCTCGAGGCGCTTCTGGATGTACGGATCGAGATAGTTGGTCTTGGCGGGGAAATCGCCGCCGAACAGCGTCTCGGGATAGTCCTTCACGATCGGGAAGTAGTAGTGCCCGTCGTAGCGCACCACCAGCGGTCGGTCGTTCGAGAGCACGTCGGCGAACAGGCTGATCACGAACAGCGCCGTGAAGATCACGAAGCTCCAGTAGCCGAGCGGCTGGCGCCGGAAGCGCAGCCAGGTGCGCCGCCACGGCGACGGCGACGCCTGCAGGCCGGCCGTCGGATCAGTGGTCCAGGCGGGAGAATTGGATGCGGGGGTCGACGAGGACATAGCAGACGTCAGCGATGAGTTTGGTGATGAGGCCGATCAGCGTGAACAGGAACAGCGAGCCGAGCACGACCGGGTAATCGCGGCGGATCACCGAGTCGTAGGAGAGCTGGCCCATGCCGTCGAGCGAGAACAGCGTCTCGATCAGCAGGTTGCCGTTCAGGAAGGCGCCCACGAAGGCGGCGGGCAGGCCCGTGACGAGCGGGATCGCGGCGTTGCGCAGCACGTGCTTCCACAGCACGTCGCGCTCGGGCGCGCCCTTGGCGCGGGCGGTCAGCACGTATTGCCGGCCGATTTCCTCCAGGAAGGTGTTCTTGGTCAGGATCGTGACGATCGCGAAGTTGCCGATCACGGCCGCCGTGACGGGCAGCACGATGTGCCACAGATAATCGAGCAGCTTGCCGATCGCGCTCAGCTCGTCGAAGTTGTCCGAGGTGATGCCGCGCATCGGGAACAGTTGCCAGAAGGTGCCGCCGCCGAACAGCATCAGCAGGAGCACGCCCAGCACGAAGCCGGGAATCGCGTAGCCGGCCAGCACCATCACCGAGGTCACGGCGTCGAAGCGCGAGCCGTTGCGCACCGCCTTGGCGATGCCCAGCGGCACCGAGATCAGGTAGGTGAGCAGCACGGTCCAGAGGCCGAGCGTGATCGACACCGGCAGCTTCGAGCGGATCACCGCCCACACGCTACGATGCGCGAAGTAGGACTGGCCGAGATCGAAGCTGGCGTAGCTGCGCAGCATCAGGAAATAGCGCGTGAGCGGCGGCTTGTCGAAGCCGAACTGCTTCTTGATCTGCTCGATCTGCTGCGGGTCGACGCCCTGGCTGCCGTGATAGCCGCCGCCACCGCCGCCGGCCTCGCCGCCGCGCGTGCTGCCGTGGCGCAGTTGCGTCAGCACCTGCTCGACCGGGCCGCCCGGCACGAACTGGGTGACCACGAAGGTGATCGTCACCACGCCGATGATGGTCGGGATCATCAGCAGCAGGCGTCTCAGGATGTAGGCGAGCATCGGTTTACTCCTTGCCGCCCGCCGCGGCCGCGGCGGGGGTCGTGTTGCCGGCTGCCGGCGCCTTGCGGTACCAGTAGTCGATGATCCAGTCCTCGTACAGGTAGGACAGCGGAATCGTCTTGGGATGGCCCAGCGTGACCTTGTAGCCGATACGCGCGTTCGGCAGGTAGTACTGCGGCACCAGGATGTAGAGATTGATCAGCACGCGATCGAGCGCGTGGGTGGCCGTCTCCAGGTCGTCCAGCGTATTGGCGGCCAGCGCCGCGCGGATCAGCGCGTCGACCGCCTTCGACTTGACGCCCGGGTAGTTCTCCGAGCCGACCTGCGAGGCGGCCGCGCTGCCGAAGCGGCGCGTCAGCTCCGCGCCCGGGATCGTCACGGGCGCGTAGATGTAGGTCGTCATGTCGTACTCGAAGCTGTCGAGCCGCTTCTGGTACACCGCGCTGTCGAGTTCGTGCAGCCAGGCGTGGATGCCCAGCAGCGAGAGCGCCTGCGAATACGGCAGGATCAGCCGGTCCATGCCGGGCTGGTCGTCGATGATCTCGATCGTCATCGGGTTGCCGTTGGCGTCGCGCAGCGCGCCGTCCCGGTAGTGCCAGCCGGCCTGCTCGAGCAGCGCGCGCGCCTCCTTGAGGTTGTCGCGCAGCGAGTTCGGCGGGATCGTGGTCGGCTGCTGGACCATCGGGCCGAACACCTCGGGCGGCAGGTCCTTGCGGAACGGCTCCAGCAGGGCCAGTTCCTTCTGGCTCGGCATGCCGCTCGCGGCGAACGGGCTGGCGGCCCAGAAGCTGTTGGTACGGCGGTACTGGCCGTAGAACATCATCCGGTTCATCCAGTCGTAGTCGAAGGCGAGCGCCAGCGCATGGCGCACCCGCACGTCCTGGAACATCGGCTTGCGCAGGTTGATCAGGAAGCCCTGCATCTGCGCCGGGCCGTCCGGGAACTCGCCCTTCTTGAGCAGGCCGTTGTCGAAGTTCTTGCCGATGTAGCGGCGCGCCCACTGCGTCGAGCTGTATTCCATGCGCGCGTCGATATCGCCGGCCTTGAAGGCCTCGAGCATGGTGTACTGGTCGAGGTAGAGCTTGAACGTCACCTGGCGGAAGCGGTACATGCCGCGTCGCGACGGCAGGTTGGCGGCCCAGTAGTGCGGGTCGCGCTCGTAGACGATCGAGCGGTCGTTCTTGCGCGCGGCGATCCGGTAGGCGCCGCTGCCGATCGGCGGCACGTCGACGATCTGGTCGAAGGGCGGGCGCGTGCCGTCGGCGCGCATGCCCCACTTCGGCGAGAACACCGGCAGGTCGCCCGCGATCAGCGGCGCCGAGCGCTCGGCGCGCTTGAAGTCGAAGCGCACCGTGTGCGCGTCCACCACCTCGGCGCGCTTGATGATCTCGAACTGCGCGTTGAACAGCGGCGAGGCCTGGGGGCTCGCCAGCGTGTCGTAGGAATACTTGACGTCGGCGGCGGTGATCGGATCGCCGTTGGAGAAGCGCGCGGCCGGGTTGATGTGGAACGTCGCCGACAGGCCATCGGGCGCGATCTCCACGTCGTCGGCGATCAGCGGGTACTCGGAGGCGAGTTCGTCCCAGCTGCGCTGCATCAGCGTGTCGAACATCAGGTTCTTCATGTCCGGTGCGGGCGAGCCGCGCACCAGGAACGGATTGAGCGAGTCGTAGCTCTGCGCTTCGTCGTAGTTGTCGAAGTTGAGCGTGCCGTCGTTCGGCGCGTTCGGGTCCGCGTAGTCGAAGTGCGTGAAGTCGGGCGGGTATTTCGGCGAATCGTATTGCGCGATGGCCGGCACGGCGAGCGCGACGGACGGCAGCGCGAGACAGGCGGCCGACGCGGCGCATGCGAACGCGAGGGCCTGCGCGAGACGGCCGGCAAGACGCCGGCCGGCGCCGCGCGGCCGACGCCACGTGACAAGGTTCATCGTCATCCTGCTGGTGGAAGGCGCCGGACGCGGGCCGGCGCGAACAACGGTGGAGAGGGGAAACCGGGCTGGCGGCCACCGCGCGGCCGCCGCCTCCCGTATCAACCGGAAGGCGGCGGCCCGCCGCGAGCCCGGGGCGTCAGGCTGGACCTCAGAACTTGTAGGTCGCGCCGATCTGGGCGAAGCGGCCGATGTACGTGTAGATCGACTGGTCGTAACCGGTCTGGCTCAGCGTACCGTTCGCGAAGATCGGGTCATACGGCGGCGTGCGGTTGAAGATGTTGTCGATACCGCCGTAGATGGTCCAGTTCTTGAAGCCGGTGTAGGTCACCATCAGGTTGAACTGGCTGTACGAGCCGACCTTCGCCGGTGCCGGGGCCGGAATCAGGTTCTGCGCGTACGGGCCGGTGAACAGCCACGTGAGCGCCGCATCCCAACGATGGTAGCTCCAGTCCAGCGTGGTATTGCCGCGCCAGCGCGGGAAGCTGCCACCGAACGGCTGGGTCA
The DNA here is from genome assembly GCF_007828315.1 of Burkholderia sp. SJZ089. Classification (NCBI taxonomy): domain Bacteria; kingdom Pseudomonadati; phylum Pseudomonadota; class Betaproteobacteria; order Burkholderiales; family Burkholderiaceae; genus Burkholderia; species Burkholderia sp. SJZ089. The sequence goes on from NZ_VIUM01000007.1 coordinate 364,579, forward strand.
GCGTGAAGTTGTTGCCCGCGCCGTCCACCGGGGCCGCGCCCGGCTGGCCGATCTTGAAGCTCTTCACGTAGGCCCAATCGCCCGACAGCGTCAGCGTGCCGAAGCTCTTGAGCGGCAGCGCCTGGCGGAAGGTCGACTCGAAGCCGTTGGTGTCGAGGTAGCCCAGGTTGGTGTACGGCGTGATCTTGTAGAGCAGCGCGCCGGTGTTCGGATCGTTGACGATCTGCGTCGGCGCACCCTGGCCGATCACGTTGTCGACGCGGATCTTGTACCAGTCGAGGCTGAAATCGGTGTAGCGGCTCGGCGAGAGCTGGAAGCCGATGTTCAGGTTGCGGGTGTGCTCCGGCGAGATGTTCGGGTTGCCCACCGTGATCGACGTGTAGTTCTGGCCGCTCGCGGCATCGACCTGGCTGCCGATGGTGCGCGAGGCGCTATCCTCGACGAAGGTCGGTGCGCGGAAGCCGCGGCTATACGACGTGTACAGGGTCAACTGCTGCGCCGGCTGGTAGCGCAGGGCGAAGCGCGGCGAGAACGCGCCGCCGACGTCCGAGTAATGGTCGTAACGGCCCGATTGGCTGAAGGTCAGGTTCTTCAGGATCGGCACGTTCAACTGGTAGTAGACCGCCGCGACGTTGCGCTGGCCGTTCACCGTCTGAAGGTTCGGCGACGTCACGAGACCGTCGGCGAATTCCGAGCCCGGCGCGAGGAATTCGCTCTGGTGCGTGAACTGTGCGCCGAGACCCAGGCCGACATCACCGGTGGGCAGGTGGAACAGCGTCGGCGTGGACAGCGTCGCGTCGATCGTGTCGAGCTTCGAGATCCCGAAGGTGCTGGCGTCCTGGAACAGGCCGTTCAGCCCGTTCGGCGTCGAACCCGGGTTCGCGAAGTTCAGCGTGCCGTTCTGGTAGATGTTGTTCAGCGCATTGACGTTCAGCTCGTTCGAGAACGAGTTGGACACCGTGCTCTGCGAGTGGCTCAGCGAGGTCGCCCAATCCCAGTCACCGCCGATCGGCAGGCCGAACGAGCCCTTGATGCCGGTCGATGCGCGCCAGAACGTCGAGGTGGTCTTCTCCGCGACCGCTTCCGGGAACGAGTAGGTCAGTTGCGACGGCACGCCCGTGGTATTGAACGGGTTGCTGGCCGGCACGATGGTGTTGAACGGCGAGAGCTGCTGCGTGACCGGGTTCCAGACCAGCGACGGGCCCTGCGGGTTGCCGACGGTGTGGGTGCCCTGGTTCGAGGTCGACGAGATGCTGCTGATCATGAAGTCGCCGAACGCGGTGGTCTTGTCGTCCACCTTGAAGTCGCCGTGCAACTTCGCGTTCAGGCGTTCCGTCATCGGCAGAATCGACATGCTCTCGGCGGTATTCAGGCCGCAGACCGTGCCGCCCAGGCCGTTGGTGGCCGCCAGCGAGTTGGTGCCGGCCGGACGCACGGTGCTGCCGCCGGGGCAGCCGGCGAGCGCCTGCGCGTTGCCGCCCGGCAGGTTCCAGTACGAGGGCGCCAGCACCGACAGGCCGCCCGGGAAGCCGGTGAAGTCCTGGTTGCGGGTCGAATCGCGGTCCGCCAGCGTGAAGCCGTTGGACTTGTAGTAGCTGGCCGCCGCCGTGATGTTGAAGCGGTCGGCGTTCAGGTCGCCGAAGCCGGCCAGGATGCCGAACTTGGTGGTGCCGTCGCCGTTGCCGGAATTGATCGCCGAGCCCAGGCTGCCGTCGAGCTGCACGCCGCGGAAGTCGTGCTTGGTGATGATGTTGACCACGCCGCCGATCGCGTCCGAGCCGTATTGCGACACGGCGCCGGTCTTGACGATTTCGATCCGCTCGATCGCGTTGAGCGGCAGGGTGTTGAGGTCGAAGAAGGAGTCGTCGGCGTTCGAGAAGAACGCGAACGGCGCGACGCGCTGGCCGTCGACCAGCACCAGCGTGTACTTCTCGGGCAGGCCGCGCAGCGCGATGCCGGCCGCGCCGGCCGCGAAGCTGCTGCTCTGGCCTTCGCTCCAGCTGTTCGCCGAGTTGGCGGTGGTATTGCGCAGGAAGTCGGCCACCGTGGTCGCGCCGCTGCTGGTGATTTCCTTCGGCGTGATGGTCTGCACCTGGTTGAAGCCGACCTTGTCCGAGCTGCGGATCAGCGAACCCGTCACCTCGAAGCGCTTGATCTGCTGCACCTTGTTGCCGCCGCCGGGCGCGGCCGTCGTGGTCGCGCCCGAGGCACCCGCCGGCGCGTCGGCCGTGGCGGCCCCCACGCTGGACGGCGTATCCGCCTGCGCCACCTTGATGGCCGGACCGGATGCCAGGGCATCCGCCACTGCGGCCGGCCCCGCCGCCGGCTGGCTTTGCGCGAACGCCGGCACTGCCAGCGTCGCCGCCAATGCGATTTCCGCCCAGACGATCTGCCTCACGGCCATCGCCAACACTCTCTGTTTCATCTTGCCCCTCTCGCTGAACAAATAGACCCCACCCGTCGCGCGCGAAATCTCATGAATTTCGTTCACCGCCGACGCGGCATCGCGTTTCGGCACCGATTGCCAAACCCTGTTTTATTGCCGGTTCCCTGCTGTGTAGTGCGTGTTACCGCGTCGCCCGCAGCGGATGCATCCATGACGGCATCCTTACAAGTTGTTAGTCCTGCGAACGATACTGCCTGAGCGACAGCTGCCTGCTTCGCGACCGGCTCGATCGACCGGGTCGTCGCGACCCCGCGCCCTCCGCGGTGCCGCCTGCCTTGTTCGCGGGCCGTGGCACGGGCCCGCTGTTTCATTTGCCGCCTACTGCTTCCCCCTGTCGGCCACCTGCTCGCCGCCAGTTCGGATCAGAACAATCTCGGTGTCCCGACCCAGACGATCCACGACTCCTCGGTCGACACGTTGCGCCATGCGTGCGTGACATTGGCCTCGTAGTGCGCGGTATCTCCCTGCTTCAGCGTGAAGGTGCGCCCGTCGAGGGTCAGCGCGATCTCGCCGCGTATCACGTACAGGAACTGCTCGCCCGTATTCGACGCCACGGCGGACTGGGCATGGTCCACCGGCATCTTCACCAGTACCGCGTCGAGCTGGCGACTGTCCATCTGGCTGGTCAGCCGCGCGAACGAATTGGCCGAATCCGCGAAGCTGAAGAACTGCAAGGTCTCGGCGCGCCGGACCGACTTGGCCTCGGTGGGCGCCTCGACGAAGTACTGCATGCTCACGCCGAGCGCGCGGGCGATGCCGACCAGCGATTGCAGCGAGGGCGTCGCGCGGCCGCGCTCGACCTGGGAGAGGAACGGCTTGGAGATGCCCGCCATTACCGCCACCTCGTCCAGCGTCAGCTTCAGCCGCTGCCGCAGCGCGCGGATCCGGCCGCCGATCGCCGCCGACGCGGACATCGATTCATCGAGGATCGGAACCATGTTAGATCGCTGTTCATTTCGCCACGACGAGAGTCCACAGCCGCGCCAGCTCGGCTGTTCCGTCGTTCCCGTTGACGGCACGGAACGCCTGCACCGCATGGGCCTTGTCGCCCGCCACGTAATACGCCTCGCCGAGCCGCAGCTGCGCGAGATCCGGATGCGCCAGGCCGCCCTTGGCGATCGCCTGGCGGATCTGCGCGATGCCCTCGGCGCCCTTGCCGGCGAACACCAGGTTCAGGCCGGCGTCGACCGGGTTGACCGGATTGTCGGGGTCGGGCGGCGCGGTCAGTCGCTTGGCGGCCAGCGCCTGCAGGCGCTTCTCGCGGTCGGCCTGGGCGTCGTGGCCCAGCACGCCGGAGGCGAAGCCCTGGTCGATCACCTGCTTGCCCTCGGCGGTCGAGCCGACCACGATCGCGAGCTGGGTCATCTCCATGTAGTCGTCGACGCTCGTCAGGCTGTTGGTGGCGCGGCGCAGCCGGTAGATATCGAGGTCCAGCGAGGACAGGTAGCCCGGCCGCGTGCGGATCGCGTTGAACAACTGGGACTGATAGGCCGGGTTCGGGTGATGGATGGCCAGCGATTCCAGCGCCGAGAGATAGGTCGCGCTGTCGTTGGCGTGCTGCGCGCAGGTGGCCAGCATCTGCAGCGAGCCTTCGTCGGTGACGCGCCCGGCGCGCGTGTCGGCGTCCACCGCCGGCTTGAGGGTGGCCACCACCTGCTTGCAGTCGTTCGAGAGGTAGTAGGACTGCAGCAACAGGGTGCGCATGTCCGGATCGTTGCCGCCGGCCTTCTGGTAGCGCTGCGCGGTGCGGATCGCCGCGGCGTAGTTCTTCTGCTGGAAATAGAGGCCCGCCAGCGTGGCGGCGGTGCGCTGCTCGTCGGCCGCGCCCGCGTGGCCCGAGGCCAGCACCGCCTCGTAGGCCTGCTGCGCGGTGCCGGTGTCGCCGGCGGCGATGGCGGCCGCGCCGCGCATCTCGTCGACCGTCACGGCCTCGTAGGGCGTCTTGTTCGGCACGGCCTGCGCCTGCGCGATCTTGCCGAGCGCGTCGCGATACTTGTGGGCGCGATAGAGGTCCTGCGCGGCCGCGAGCGGCTTGGCGATCTCGGGGCGCAGCGAGTCGGCCGCGTGCGAGATGCCCGATGCGCAGGCGAAAAGAACCCCCAGCGCGGCCGCGAGCGCGGCGCGCTTCATCCGTTGGTCGATCATCGAGGTACCCGGTTGGTTACTGCATGTACTGTTCGTTGCCGATCAGGCCGATCTTGGTGGCGCCCACGCGCTGCGCGGCGGCCAGCACGCCCGCCACGTCGCGATACGGCACCAGCTTGTTCGGCCGCAGATGGATCTCCGGCTGCACCGGCTCGGCCGCGGCCTGCGAGAGCTTCTGCTCGAGCGCGGCGCGGTTCGGCACCAGGGTGCCGTTCCAGGTGGTGGTGCCGTCGAAGTCGATGTCGATCTGCACCACTTCCGGCGGCGTGGCCGGCGGCGGCGGATTGCCGACCGGCAGGTCCATCTTCACCGAGTGCATCTGGATCGGGATGGTGATGATCAGCATGATCAGCAGCACCAGCATCACGTCGATCAGCGGCGTGGTGTTGATGTCCACCATCACTTCCGGCTCGCCGCCACCGCGCGAAACGTTCATTCCCATCGTCTGCTCCTAGCCGCGAGCCGGCGGCTCGGTAATGAAGGACACTTTCGCGATCCCCGCCCGCTCGCAGTCGGTGATCAGGCGCCCGATGAATTCGTAGCGGGTGTCCTGGTCGCCGCGCACGTGCACGTCGGGCTGCGGGTTCATCTGCGATACGTCCTTCAGCTTGGCGAGCAGGGTCGGGCTGTCGACCAGCTTCTCGCCCCAGAAATACTGCCCTTCGCGGTTCACGGCGATCTCGATGCTCTTGGGCTTGGTCTGCAGCGGCTGCACGGTTTCCTTGGGCAACTGCAGCGGGATCGTGTGCGTGACCACCGGGATCGTGATCAGGAAGATGATCAGCAGCACCAGCATCACGTCCACCAGCGGCGTGGTGTTGATATTGGCGATCACCTCGTCGTCGCCTTCCTCCTGCCCGACACTCATGGCCATGGCGAATCTCCGCTCAGCGGCCGAGCGAGGCGGCCGGCGCGCGCACCGCGCGCTTGCCGCCGCCTGCCAGCACCACGGTGTGCAGCTGGGCGCCGAAGTTGCGCACGCGCTCCATCACCGACTTGTTGCGGCGGACCAGGAAGTTGTAGCCGAGCACCGCCGGCACCGCCACCGCCAGGCCGATCGCGGTCATGATCAGCGCCTCGCCCACCGGGCCGGCGACCTTGTCGATCGAGGCCTGGCCGGCGATACCGATCGCCGTCAGCGCGTGGTAGATCCCCCACACCGTGCCGAACAGGCCGACGAACGGGGCGGTCGAACCGACCGTGGCCAGGAAGGCCAGGCCGTCCTGCATGCGGTTCGAGACATTGGTGATGCCGCGCTCGACCGAGGCGTCGATCCAGGTATTGCGGTCGACCGCCTCGAGCAGCGCCTCCTGGTGATGCTCGCCCGCCTCGATGGCGGTTTCGGTCAGGAAGCGGAACGGCGAGGCCTCATCGAGCAGCTTGACGCCCTCGGCCAGGCTCGGCGCGGTCCACAGCTGTTCGTCGGCGTGCTTGGCGCGGCGGTTGGCGCGCAGTTGCTCGAGGAACTTGGTGATCATGATGTACCAGCTGCCCATCGACATGATGACCAGCAGCACCAGCACGAAGCGCGCCACGAAATCGCCGCCCTTCCACAGCGCGCCCAGCCCGTAGGGATTGCTGACCGCCTCGGTGGCGGCCGGTGCCGGCGGCGGCACCGCGTCGGCCGGCGCGGCTTCGGTGGCGGGTGCCGTCTGTGCGGCCGCCGGCGCCGAGCTGGCCGCGGCATCGCTCGACTGCGCATAGGCAGCCTGCGGCGCCAGCAAGGCGACGGGGGCAAGCAGCCCGGTGGCGGAAATCATCATGCTTGCCGCGAGCGCGGCGATCGAACGCTTGGCCATACCCAACTCCTGTCGATTCGTTGTACTGACGAACACGTCATGTGCTTCGCCGCCCGGTGCCGGCCCCGCCGGCACCGCTTCAGATTGATGAACTCAGTTCAGGTTGAACGAGAAAGGAACCTGCACGCGCACCGGCTGACCCTGCCCGACGCACTTGAACTGCTTGACCGCGTTGAAGGCGGCGCGATCGAGATCGGAATCGGCCGACTGCGCGACCCGCTCGTTGGTGATCTTGCCGTCCGCGTCGACCGTGAATTCGATCAGCACGTCGCCGGTGATGTTGTTTTCCTGCGCGGCCTGCGGATAGCGGATCGAGCCGCGGATCTGGTCCGAGTTCGGGCACACCACGCCGACTTCATGGCTGACGGGCTTGGGCGCAGGCGCGGCCACCGGCGGCGGCGCCGTGACGGGCGCGGATACCACGGGTGCGGCCTGGTGGACGATCGGCGTCTGCACCGGCGCCTGCACCGGCACCTCGGGGGGCGGCACGAACGGCGGCGGCGGCGGAGCGAATTTCGGCGGCGGCAGCTTGACGACCGGCATCGGCGGCGGAGGCGGCGGCTTGACCGGCTCGATGATGCGGGTTTCGATCGGGTGCTGGATGACCTGCACGACCTTGGTGGCAAGGCCGTTGAGCAGCGCGTAGATCAGCACGACGTGCAGCAGCAGCACGATGGCGATTCCCGCGTAGCGCCGGACCGGCTGCTTGCGCGAGGCATCGTACTGGCGGGGACGGCCGAGTTGCGCCAGCCCGCTGTTCGACGCGGCGAGGCCCTCTTCAATCTTCATTGTCAAATCAATCCCCCCGGACGGGATGCGCCCGGTAACCGGTTGCACCCGGATCGGGTGCAACCGACGTCTCGTAAGCGGGGAGCGGATCCTGCGCAATATCGTTTGGATTCCAAATCGATAGCGCCGGTCCCTGCTGCCCGAATGATCAAAAAGCCAGAACCTCTGTGTGGTGTCGCCCGTCGCGCGCCGGAATCGACGCCATCGCAGCATCGTTCGGTGCTTCTGCGCGGCGCTCAGGCTGGCGGTGATCGACCGTCCAGCGATTCGCCGCCGGTTTGCGACATGACTTGGGTGCAGAAGATATCGCAGAAAAAAAACGCTCGTCAAACTTTATTTGATGACCCCACACTAAATTTGGAGGGTTTATTCGAATTCCTCGGCGAGCCCCTTCCGACAAGGCTTCCCACGAATCCCGTTAATCTATTTGTAAAGCAGATTACAAATCTGTTTTCGAGAAATAGATATGCACGATAATCGTGCGATGCACCAATTTGGACTGCACTGCAGCGCGGCAATTTCCATTGGATTACAAATTGGCTGACATCGTATTTACCCGAATTCCCATTGCTTTATACGCACCATTCCGAATTCGGCATGAAGCACGGCAATCGCGTCCGATGCGCTCCGCCAAGTTTCATTTCCTGCTTCGCTCCAACCTGTTCATTCGCATTACTGATCATCAAGATTCCGAACGCTTGGTCACGCCTCGAAACGATCATCGTCAGAATTCCTGATCGATTTCCGAAGCCTCCCGGCCGGCCGCGCCGCGCCCGTCATCGCGCGGTGGCATAATCGATTCGCTCCCACAGCATCGCGGTGCGCCGCGCGCCGGTGCCCGCCGTCACGATGACCGATCCGATCACGCTTCCCGCCCCCGACAATCCGCTGCGCGTGCTCGTCGTCGACGATATCGGCGCGAGCCGCGCGGAAACCGCCTCGCAGGTGCGCGCCTCCGGCCATCACGTGCTCGAGGCCGACAGCGGCGCCGCCGCGCTGCGCATCGTCGAGACCACCGACGTCGACCTGGTCCTGCTCGACCTGCTGATGCCCGACATGGACGGCTTCGAGGCCACCCGCCGCCTGCGCGCGATGCGCGAGCGCGCCTGGCTGCCGATCGTGGTGATGTCATCGCTGCACGGCGCCGAACACTTCGTGCGCGCGGTCGAGGAAGGCGCCGACGACTACCTGGTGAAACCCGTCGACGGCGCGCTGCTGGCCGCGAAGATCCGCAACATCGGCCACGTGCTCGAACTGCAGGCGCGCGTGGCGAATCTCGCCGCGCACAATCGCGAGCTGTTCGACCATGTCGGCGACGCCGTGCTGACCATCGAGGACGGCCTGCGCATCTGCGACGCGAACGCGGCCGGCTACGCCCTGCTCGGGCTCGACGCGCTGCCCGACCAGGGCGCGCCGCTCGACGCGCTGCTGCCCGCCGAGCTGGCCGAGCGGCTGCGCGCCGACACACCGCCCGCCGCCTGCCAGGCACTGGTGCGCGGCCCCGCGGGCGACACCTTCCCGGCCGACATCCGCATCAGTCGCTGGCGTACCAGCGCGCGGCCGCGCGTCTCGCTGGTGATCCGCGACCTGACCGAGCAGCGCCGGCTCGACCGCCTCAAGGACGATTTCCTCAGCACCGTCAGCCACGAGCTGCGCACCCCACTGACCTCGGTGAAGGGCGCGGTCGACCTGCTCGCCGGCGGCGCGGCGGGCGAGCTGCCGGCGCCCGCACAGAAGCTGGTCGACATCGCGCGCCGCAACGGCGAACGGCTCGGTCGCCTGATCGACGACGTGCTCGACGTGGCCAAGCTCGAGGCCGATCGCATGACCCTGCAGCGCCGCGCCTGCGCACTCGACACGCTGGTGGACGAGGCGCTCGCCGCCAACCTCGACTACGCGCGCCGCGTCGGCGTCACGCTCACGCGGGTGGGCGCGCCGTTCGGCTGCGAGGTCTGGGTCGATCCAGACCGCTTCCTGCAGGTGATGGCGAACCTGCTGTCGAACGCGATCAAGAATTCGCCGGCCGGCAGCGCCGTGGAGATCCGCGGCGCCACCGACGGCACGCGCGCGCGAATCGCCGTGCGCGACCACGGCGGCGGCATCCCGGAGGCCTTCCGCGCGCGCATCTTCGAGAAGTTCTCGCAGGCCGACGAACGCGACCGGCGGGTGGGCACCGGCACCGGGCTCGGGCTGCACATCACCCAGGTGCTGGTCGAGCGCATGCACGGCACGGTCGGGCTGGTCTCGACGCCAGGCCACGGCGCCGAATTCCATGTCGACCTGCCGACCGGCGACGCCGCGGCCGTGCTGCCGCCGGCGCGGCCGGTGGCGCTGGTGATCGATCCGGACCCGGCCTGGCGCGCGCGCATCGCCGCCGCGCTCGCGCCCCGATTCGCCACGCTCGCCGCGGCCAGCGCCGAGGAACTCGGCGCCGCCGCCGTGACCGCGCCGGCGCTGCTGGTCGCCGATCCGTCGCGCGGGCGCGACGCGCCGGAAGCGCTGGCGCGGCGGCTGCGAGAAATCGCCGGCCCGGCACCGATCCTGCTCTACACTGACGACGTTTCGGCCGCCGCGCCGGCGCTCGCGGCCGACCGGCTGCCCAAGCGCGGCACCGACGACGATGCGTTGCTGCGTGCCGCGCGGCGCATCGCCCATCCCGACGGAGGACCCCATCGATGAGCTCCACGCTGCACAAGGTGCTCTGTGCCGAGGACGACCCGGACATCCGGGCGATCCTGGAATTCAGCCTCGGCGCGGTCGGCGGCTACGAGGTCCGGCTGTGCCCGGACGGCACCGACGCGCTGGCCGAGGTCGACGCCTTCGCGCCGGACCTGATCCTGCTCGACGTGATGATGCCGACCCTGAGCGGCCCCGACACGATGCGCGCACTGCGCGAGAAACCGGCGCTGCGCGACACGCCGATCGTGCTGATGTCGGCGCGCGCGCTGCCCGACGAGATCGAGGCGCTGCTCGAGCACGGTGCCACCGGCGTGATCGTGAAACCGTTCGACCCCATGACCCTGCCCGAACACCTAAAGATCTACTGGGACTACGCCCGTGATAAACGCGCCGGACAATCCTCCTGATTTCGAACGCCAGCTTGCCCTGCTGCGCGCGCGTTTCACGGCCGGCCTGGTGGCGCGCCGGGACGAACTGGTCAATGCCTGGAGCGAATGGAACAGCCTGGCGGCCAGCGCCGACGGCGACCGGCCGCGCGCGGTGCTGGCCATCGCCCTGCACCGGCTGGCGGGCGCGGCGCTCTCCTACGGCTACGAGGCGCTCGGCCAGGACGCCCGCACGCTGGAGGGACGCATCACCGCCGACGGCGCGCGGCCCGAGGGGCTGGCGATGAGCTTCGCCGCGCTGATCGCCGATCTCAGCGACGCCTACTCGGCCGCCTCGGGCGTGCCCCCGGCGGGGCCGCCCGCCGAGCCGCCGCCCGCGGCCCAGTGACGAGACGGCCCCAGGCCGCCGACCGGACGCGCCGCCCGGCTCCCCGAGCCCCGGCGCGCCTGCATCCCACGAGGATCCCACGATGGAATTGTTGACCACCCCCGCCCCTGGCGGCCCGCTGCTGGTCCGCCCGACCGATGCGCACCTCGATGCCGGCAACGTGCAGGCCTTCAAGGACGCCATCGCGCCGCTGCTCGCCCAGGAGGCGCGCATCGTGTTCGACATGTCCTCGCTGAGCTTCGTCGACAGCTCCGGGCTCGGCGCGCTGATCGCCTGCCTGCGCGAGACGCACCGGCGCGGCGGCGACTTCAAGCTGTGCGCGATGACCAAGCCGGTCAACGCGCTGTTCGAGCTGATGCGCATGCATCGCGTGTTCAGCGTGCACGGCTCGACCGATGACGCGCTGGCCGCCTTCGCCTGAGCGCTCCGGCCCGCGGCGGGAGGCGGCGCCGGGCGCGTCGCGTCGCCCGCCGGGGCGGTTCACGATCCCGCCACACTTTCCGCCGATGCCCATGCTGCAATCTTCCGGATATCACGATCCGTCCTCGCCGGCCGTCGCGAACGCGCGGCCCGGCACCCGTCACCCGCGCGCCGCGCAAGGAACGACACGATGGTTCGCTGGCCCGATCTGCGCAGTATGAGGAACCGGTTCTCCGGTCACCCCGGCGCGGCCGGCAGCCGCCGGGGCGGCACGCGCGAGGCCCGGCCTGCCTCGGCCACGCTGCGCCGGGCGGCGGCGGGATCGGCGGCGCTGCTGATGATGGCCGCCTGCGGTGACGCCAGCGCGGGCGCCGTGCTCGATCGCGTGCATGCCACCCGCACGCTGCGCGTGTGCCTGTCGCAGAACGATGCCGGCATCACCTACCGCGATCCGCGCACCGGCGAGCCGCGCGGCATCGACGTCGACCTGGCGGCCGCCTTCGCCGGCGATCTCGGCGCCCAGATCGTGATGGTCGACACCTCCTTCGACCGCTTCGCCGACGACCTGCTGGCCGACCGCTGCGACGTCGCGATGCTCGCCGTGGCGGCCACCGCGGCGCGCCGCGAGATGCTGCGCTTCAGCCGTCCCTACCTGTCGAGCGGCATCGTCGGGGTGGCCTCGCGCGGCAGCGAGGTGGTGCCGGGCTGGGGCGATCTCGACCGGCCCGGCGTGCGTGTCGGCGTGCAGCAGGGCTCGCAGATCGAGCCGCTGCTGCGCGCCACCCTCAAGCGCGCCACCCTGGTGGTGCTCGACGCGCGCGTGAACCGCGAGGACGAGTTGCAGGCAGGGCGGCTCGACGTGCTGGTGGCGGGGCTTCCGTATGCGCGCCGCCTGCTGGAGAATGCCGACTGGGCCCGCCTGGTGGCGCCGCCGCGGCCGTTCCATCCGATGCCCTATGCCTATGCCGTGCGCCCCGGCGACGACGCCTGGCTGCAGACGGTCGACGCCTTCGTCGCGCGCATCCAGCGCGACGGCCGGCTCGCCGAGGCGGCCCGCCGCCATCACCTGACCGACATCATGCTGCTCCAGTGAAACGAATCGAAGCGATCATCGGCCATCACACCGCGCAGCTCCCCGCCTGGCTCAACAGCCGCTCGGTGCTGGTCGGCGGCGCGCTCGTCGGCGCGCTGCTGATCGGCGCGGCCGGCAGCTTCGCGTGGTGGGAGCATCGCAGCGCGATCGACGACGAGCGCGGCAGCGCCGAGATGCTGGCGCGCGCGCTCGACGACCAGGGCGCGCGCGCCGCCAGCACCGCCAATTCGATCGCGCGCTCGATCGACAGCACGCTGCAGACGCGCGACCTGCGCGGCACGTCCTTCGCCAACCTGATGCTGGCGCGCAGCATCGCCGGCACGCCGATGCTGCGCAGCGTCTCGCTGGTCGACAGCGAGGGCGAGGTGTTCGCCAGCTCGAACCCGGCCAACCTCGGCGCGCATCTCGACCTGGCGCGGCTGCCGGGCCCGCGCGTGCCGGTCGCCGACGGCGATCTCGCGATCGGCCGTCCGGTGGCGGGCCGCGATCTCGCCGATTCCTCGCTGCTGCGCGGCGCGCGGGCCGGCGCCGGCAATGCCCTGCCGCTGCACTTCCTGCCGCTCGCGCGGGCCAGCGTGACGCCCAACGGCGACGTGATCCGCATCGTGGTCGCGCTCAATCCCGACTACCTCAAGACCAGCTTCCAGATGCTGCTGGGCGACGCCTCGCGCTCGGCCGGGCTCTACACGCTCGACGGCACGCCGGTGGTGACCACCGGCGTGCCGCTCGACAAGGCCGGCGCGCTGGGCGCGCATGCGCTGTTCCGCAACCTGCTGCCGCGTGCCGAGAGCGGCAGCTTCGCGGCGCTCGATTTCGACGGCACCTCCAGCATCGGCGCCTGGCGCACCGCGCGGCGCTGGCCGCTGGTGACGGTGGTGGCCACCCCGGCCGAGAGCGCGCTCGCCACCTGGACCGTGGTCGCGCACTGGGTCACGCTCGGCAGCGGCGCCGCGCTGCTGCTGTGGGGCGTGTTCTGCACCGCCGCCTCGCGCAGCCTGCGCCAGAACGCGCTGACCATCGCCGCGCTGGGCCAGCTGATGCGCGAGATCGCCAGCAGCGAGGCGCGCAACACGGCGGTGCTGACCAGCGCGATGGACGGCATGGTCACGCTCGACGCGCTCGGGCACGTGGTGGAATTCAACCGCGAGGCCGAGCGCATCTTCGGCTATCGCGCCGAGAACCTGATCGGCCAGCCCGGCGAGGCGCTGCTGCCCGACGAGATCCACGAGCTGATGCGCGACCGCCGCCTGCCCGGCGAGGACGACCGCTCGGCCACGCCGCGCCGCCGGCTCGAGCTGAACGCGCGGCGCGCCAACGGCCGCGTGTTCCCGGCCGAGATCTCGGTGGCGCCGGTGGACGTGGACGGCGAGCTGTACTACTTCTGCACCGTGCGCGACCTGTCCGAGGCCAAGCGCGTCGCGCACGAGCGCGCCCAGCTGCTGGCCAAGTACCGCGATTCCTCCTCGGACCTGCGCGGCCTGAAGAACGCGCTCGACGAGCACGCGATCGTCAGCATCCTGTCACCGGACGGGACCATCCTCTATGCCAACTCGATGCTGGCCTCGGTCAGCGGCTACCCGAGCGACGAACTGGTCGGCCAGTCCTACCGGCTGCTGCGCCCCGACGACGCCTCGGGTGGCCTGGTGGTGGACCGGCTGCCCGAGCTGATCCGCGAGGGCGCGCCCTGGAGCGGCCAGCTCGTGCACCGGCGCCGCGACGGCTCGCTGTTCTGGACCGCGTCCACGCTGGTGCCGATCATGAACACCTCGCACGACACCAAGCACGCCTTCCTGATCCAGACCGACATCAGCCTGCAGGTGGCCGGCGAGCGCGAGCTGAAGGCGGCGCATCGCGCCGAGCTCGAACTCGGCGCGGGGATCCAGCGCGGCCTGCTGATCGGCGACCTGCCGCCGGCCGTGCACGGCTGCCTGCTCGCCAGCTTCAACCTGGCCTCGCGCGGCATCAACGGCGATTTCTTCGACCTGTTCGAATTCGACGACGGCTGCTTCGACCTGCTGGTGGGCGACGCGATGGGCAAGGGCGTGCCGGCCGCGCTGCTGGGCGCCGCGCTGAAGATGCAGTTCTCGCGCTCGATCGCCGAGCTGGTCGCGCATGGCGAGCCGGGTGCCGAGCGGCCCTCGCCGGCGCGCATCGTGGCGCATTCGCAGCGCGCCATGCACGCGCGCCTGCAGGCGCTCGACAGCTTCGTCACGCTCTGCTACCTGCGCATCGACCGCGTGCGCGGCACCGCCACCTGGGTCGGCTGCGGGCACGAGGAAACCATGCTGTTCCGCGGCAACGCGCCGCCCGAATTCCTGCGCAACCAGCATCCGCCGCTCGGCGTGATCGAGGAGGCCGAGATCTTCGAGGACAGCGTGCGGCTCGGCCCCGGCGACACCGTGGTGCTCTACTCCGACGGCCTGACCGACGCCGTCGACGACACCGGCGAGCGCTTCGGCCTGGACCGGCTGGCGGCCACGCTGCGCGCGCTGGTGCCGACCCATCGACGGCCCGGCACGATCGTGCGCGGCATGCGCGCGGCCGTCGAGGCGTTCACCAACCGCGCGCGGATTCCGGACGACATGACGATGCTGGTGCTGCAACTGCCCGACGGCGAACCGAACACGCGCCGCGAACGGCTCGACATGCCGCGCACGCTCTCGCAGTTGCAGACGCTGCGCAACTTCGTGGCGATGCACGCGGCAGCGGGCCTCGGCGACGACGACGCGGCCTCGCTCGCGCTGGCCGCCGTCGAGCTCGCCAGCAACGTGGTGCGCCACGATTCGCGCCCCGGCGACGGCCCGATCGAGGTGGTCTGCACCACCGGCCCGGAGCTGGCCACGCTCGAGTTCGTCTACGACGGCCGGCCCTTCACGCCGCCGCCGGAGCTGAAGCCCGATTTCTCGGGCGAATCGGAAGGCGGCTTCGGCCTGTTCATCATCCGCGAGAGCTGCGACACCGTCAGCCACGACCACGTCAACGGCATCAATCGCGTCACCCTGATCAAGCGCCGCCACACCCAGGCGGCCTGAGCCGGGAGGCTCTCCTCAGACGATTGGCGTGGCGCGCGCCGATCGACGGCATAACCGAGGATCGCGTCCCGCGCCGCCCGACGAAACCCGCGCGCGCGCCAGAAGCCGCGCCCGGCGCGGCATCCGACCCTTGGGCGAGGCCCGACGTTTGCAGTTCTGTCACGATTCCGGACCCGATTCGCGATGAAATTGAGCCCATCCACGCTGGAGGGCCACGCGATGATCGCAATCTCTTTGGACGCACAACAACGTTGCAGCCGCCAATCGGGCGGCAAGCAGGCCGACGTTCGTCTGCAGCCGGGACGCGCGCGACGTCGCCAGCAGACGGCCCGCGCCTGGCGCCGCGCGCGCGTGGCCGCCGCGCCGCTGCGCCGCGCCTTCGGGCCCTGCTGGGTCGGCAGCGCGTTGCGCGCGCCGCTGGAGGAAGAGTTTTGAACGCGCACCAGGTCGCCGTGGTGGTGAGCGGGCGCGACCGTGACGGTTCGCTGTCGCGCTGCCTGCGCAGCGTGCGCGGCGCCGATTGGGGCGAGCTGCCGGTCGAGGTCCTGTACGCGACCGACGAACCGCTGGGCGACGATGCCCGGTTGGCCGCCCTCGACGGCGCGCGGGTGATCGCGGCCGACACGCGCGCCATCGGCCAGCCCACCACGCGCGCGGCGATCCGCAACGCCGGCTGGCACGCCACGCATGCCGACACGGTGCTGTTCCTGGGCGCCGACACCCTGCTCGACCGGCACTTCCCGCAAGCCGCGCTGGCGCGCCTGGACGCGCAATGCGCGGCAGTGCGCGGCCAGTGCCGCGAGGCGCTGCCGCATCAGTCGCATTACGCCGCGGTGGTCGACCTGGACGGCGTGATGCCGTTCGGCGACGCGCTCGACTGCGTGGGCGACGCCCTGTTCAGCCGCGAGGCGCTGCTCGACGTGGGCGGCTTCGACGCCAACCTGGCCGACGGCGAGGCCGCCGACCTGTGCCGCCGCCTGGCGGCGCGCCGCTGGCGCATCGTCGAGCTGGCGATCCCGATGACGCGCCACGACGACGTGCTGGCCCGTTTCCACGATTACTGGCGCCGCGCGGTGCGCATCGGCGAGGCCTATGCCGCCGCCGACGCGCGCTGCGCCGGCCGCGCCGCCTTCCCGCACGGCTACGCGCCGCAGCGCAACCGCGCCTGGGGCGCCGCGCTCGGCGTGGCCGCCCTGGTGTTCGCGGCGATGCTCGCCACCGCGCCCGGCATCGCCTGGAGCCTGCTCGCGCTGTTCGGCGCGGCGCTGCTGCACACCACCCTGCGCGCCCGGCCCAGCGCCGGCGACTGGCGCCTCGCGACGCTTTATGCGCTGCATGCGCACCTGCAACAATTGCCGATTCTCTATGGCCAACTCGCCTACCGCCGCCGTCATGCCACCGCTCGTCCGCGGCGAGCGCCCCGCCAGCTATCCGGGGGCGCGCCATGATAACCATTCCGGCCGCGCAGCGTCGCCGGAGCCCACCATGATCGGCCTGCACGACGCCGAGCCGATCGCCTCGCCCGAGCCGCGCCCGTCCCCGCACGAACATGTGCTGGCCCGACGGGCGTTGTCGATCCTGATCGTCGCGCACGATTCGGCCGAGCACATCGACGCCCAGCTCGCGATGCTGGCGATGGCCGCGCGCTATCGCGACTGGCAGGTGATCGTGGTCGACAACGCCTCGAGCGACGGCACCGCCGAGCTGGTCGAGAGCCGGCATCCCTGGGCGCTCTTGATCCGCTCGCCCGTCAACATCGGCTACGCGGCCGCCTGCAACCTCGCCGCGCGCGAGGCGCTCGGCGCCCTGCTGCTGCTGGCGCATCCCGATACCCACGCCCAGCCCGCGATGATCGCGCGCGCCGCCGCGCGCATGCTGGTCAATCCCGGCGTGGGCATCGCCGGCGGCCGGCTGGTGGACGCCGAGGGCCAGGACGTGCCGGCCTCGCACCGCTTCCCGTCCGCGCTGGGCGACGCCTTCGCCTGGCGCGGCCCGGTATGGCCCGGCGCGGCGGCCAGGCGCGTGCCGCTCGACCCCGACCTGCAGCCGCGCGAGCCGGCGCGGCGCGTCGACTGGGTCTCGGATGCGTTCGCGATCATGCGCCACGACCTGTTCCGCTTCCTGGGCGGCTTCGACCCGCGCTTCTTCATGTACTGCGAGGACATCGACCTGTGCCGGCGGGTGGCGATGGAAGGTTTTTCGGTGATGTACTGGCCCGACGTGCGCGCCCTGCGCGCCGGCCGCCCCGGCGCGGCGCGCGGCGACGCGGCGGCCGAGGCGCGCCACGCGCGCTGGCAGATGCGCAGCCGCCTGCTCTATCACCACAAGCACCAGGGATCGACCGGGGCCTGGATCGCCAGCCGCGTGGAATCGGCCTGGCTCACGCTGGCGGGTTGGGGCTATCGCTGCGGCGGCGCGCTGCCGGCCGCCGACGCCGGGCATCGCGATGCGCTGACGCGGCGCGCCCAGGTCGAGGATGCCTGGCGCGCCACCGACGGCGGCCGCGCCTCGCCGCCGGGGCCGTGGCGCTGAGCGCCGGCATGGGCCGCCTGGGCCGCGACAGGCGGCCGATATCGACGGGAAATCAGGAAATCGAAGAGCCGGACGGCATCGAATGCGCCGCCGCGTTCACAGTCTTACGCGCGCCTGCCTGATCGGGCGCGTCGCTCGCCGGCGCGCCACCGGGCCGCCGCCTTACTCGGGCGTATCGAGCCGCACGCAGCGATACCCGTAGCCGTAGATCGGAATCACCTTCCAGCCGTTCGAGCCGTCCAGGTGCAGCTTCTTGCGCAGCCGGCTGACGTGGGTGTCGACGGTGCGCGTATCGACATCGGCATGCACGCCCCACACGCGATTGAGCAGATGATCGCGCGACAGCAACTGGCCCGGGCTCTGGAACATGTAGACCGCCAGGTCGAACTCCTTCTGCGTCAGGTCGACCGGCGCGCCGTTGACGGCGATCCGCACCCGCTGGATGTCGATCTCGTAGGCGCCCAGCGTCAGCGGCGCCTTGCCGCCAACCCCGTAGCGCCGCGCCACGGCCGCGATCCGCGCCAGCATCTCGGCGGCCCGCGCCGGCTTGACGAGGTAGTCGTCGGCGCCGGCGCGCAGCGCGGTCAGCACCGTCTGCTCGTCGTCGCGCGCGGTCAGCACGATCACCGGCACGTTCCAGCCGAGCGTGTCGCGCACCGCCTTGATCATCTCCTCGCCCGTCGCGTCGGGCAGCATCCAGTCGATCACGAACAACTGGAACCGTTCCTTGCTCAGCGCCGCGGTGAACTCGGCGCCCGTCTCGAAACCCTGCACGCGATGCCCGCCATGTTCGAGCCACAACATGATCAGGTCGCGTTGGTCGGCATCGTCTTCCAGCACGGCGGTCAGCATTGCGGGTACTCCATCCAGAAAATGGCCCATCTTACTCACCCCTCGCGCGATTGGGAAATCGGCTTCTCGCATCGAAGCCCGCGCCGGGCCTGCCAAGCCGCGCCGCCGCGAAGCCCGGGAAGCGGCGCCCGAACCGCTCGCGCTGCACTGCCGCATGCGTCGCGCGGCACCGAAATCGCGGACAATAGCGCCGGTGCGCCCGGCCCCTTGCCGACAAGGCGCGCCCTCCCCGTCGATCGACCATGAAACTCAAGGCGAAGATATTCCTGCTCGCGATCGTGCCATTCCTGGTCGCGATCGCCGGCATCGGCTTCGGCGTGCGCCAGCAGGCCACCTCGCTGGCGCGCGCCCAGCACGAGACCATCGAATCCGCCTACCTGGGCAGCAAGGAGGTCGAGCTGCGCCATTACGTCGAACTGGCGACCAGCGCGATCGGCCCGCTCTACGCGGCCTCGCGCGACGGCGCGGCCGGCGACGAGGCGCGGCGCGCCCAGGCGCTCGAGATCCTGCGCAAGATGGACTTCGGCCCCGACGGCTATTTCTTCGTCTACGACCTGCAGGGCAATTCGCTGATGCACCCGCGCGAGCCCGAGCGCGTCGGCCGCAACTTCTGGTCGATGCGCGACGCACAGGGTGCGGCCACCATCCAGGAACTGATCAAGGCCGCCACCACCGGCAACGGCTACGTGCGCTACCAGTGGCAGCGGCCCTCCACCGGCCGCGTCGAGGCCAAGCTCGGCTACGTGGTCGCGCTCGAGCACTGGGGCTGGATGCTCGGCACCGGCATCTATCTCGACGACGTCGACCGCGCGCTGGCGAGCACCGATGCGCGCGCCTCGGCCGAGATCGACGGCACCATGAAGGGGCTGGCCGCGATCGCGCTGGGCGGCGCGGCGGTGATCGCGCTGTGCGCGCTGGTGCTCAATGTCAGCGAATCGCGGGTGGCCGACGCCAAGCTCAAGGCGCTCGCGCAGCGCGTGGTGGAATCCCAGGAGGACGAGCGCGCGCGGCTCTCGCGCGAGCTGCACGACGGCATCAGCCAGATGATGGTGTCGGTCAAGCTGATGCTCGAATCGGTGCACGAGCGGCTGGCGCAAGGCCCCGCGCGCGACGCGGCGGCCGAGGGCGCGCTGGCCAAGAGCACGGCCCGGCTCGGCGACGTGCTGCGCGAGGTGCGCCGCATCTCGCACGCGCTGCGCCCGGCCATGCTCGACGACCTGGGCCTGGCCGCCGCGCTCGACCAGCTGATCCGCGAGCTGCGCAGCGAGACCGGCTTCGAGGTCGGCTACACGCAGATCGCCCATTCGGGCGCGCCGCCGCTGCCGGCCGCGGTCAACACCGCGCTGTTCCGGATCGCCCAGGAAGCGCTGACCAACCTGATCCGCCATGCGCAGGCCACGCGCGGCTCGCTCTCGCTCGAAGTGACTTCGCACGCCGTCTCGCTGAGCGTGGCCGACAACGGCCGCGGCTTCGACGTCGAGCGCACCCAGGCCGACCCGCACGGCGGCGTGGGGCTGCGCAACATGCGCGAGCGCATCGACGCGCTCGGCGGCACCCTGACGATCCGCTCGCAGCCCGGCCACACCGTGATCGCCGCGCGCGTGCCGCTGCCCGCGCAACGCCACACCGGAAACTGACCGACCATGACCGATCCCGATTCCCCCCCGCCCGCCGCCCGGCTGCTGCTGGTCGACGATCATCCGCTGGTCCGCGACGGCCTCAAGATGCGCCTGGAGGCCGTGCCCGGCTTCGTGGTGGTCGGCGAGGCCGGCAAGGCCGAGGACGCGCTGGCGCTGGCCGAGTACCTCGAGCCCGATCTCGCGCTGATGGACGTCACCATGCAGGGCATGAACGGCATCGCGCTGGCCGGCATCTTCCACGAGCGATTCCCGGCGATCCGGGTGGTGATGCTGTCGATGCACGACAACGTCGAGTACGTGACGCAGGCGGTGCGCGCCGGCGCGAGCGGCTACCTGCTCAAGGATTCGCCGGCCAGCGACATCGTGCGCGGCATCGGCGCGGTGCTGGCCGGGCAGACCTTCTTCAGCGAGGGGCTGGCCGCGCGCATGATCCAGGCCAGCGCGGGCACCGGGCCGGTCGAGCGCCTCACGCCGCGCGAGCTCGATATCCTCGACGCGCTGGCCGAGGGCCTGTCGAGCAAGCAGATCGCCCTGCAGAACGGCTTGTCGGTGCGCACGGTCGAGACGCACCGGCTCAATCTCAAGCGCAAGCTCGGCATCGAGGGGCAGGCCGAGCTGATCAAGTTCGCGGTCGAGCATCGGCGGCGCTGAGCACGCCGAGGGCGCCCAGCCTGGCGCGCGCCCGGCACTTCCCTCATGCGGCCGCTGGCGCGGCCTTCAGCGCGCCAGTCGCGCGATCGCCTCGGCGTGTTGCGGGAATTCGCGCGCCAGCGCCTGGGCGTCGCCCAGTTCGAATTCGCTGAACTCGAAACCCGGCGCCACCGTGCAGCCCACGAAGGCGAGCCCGCCCGGCTCCGCGCAGACCGCGCCGAACCAGCGCCCGGCCGGCACCACGGCCTGGCTCACGGTGCCGGGATGGGTGAGCGGATTGCCGAGCCGATGGACCAGGTGGCCCTGCTGCTCGTCGAGTACATGCACCTCGAGCGGTTCGCCGGCATAGAAATGCCAGACCTCGTCGGAGCGGATCCGATGCCAGGTCGAGTACGCGCCGTCACAAAGCAGGTAGTAGATCGCGGTCGAGGCGCTGCGCGCCGCGCCGTCGCTCGAACGCGCCACCTCGAGCGGCGCGCGATAGGTTTCGCGGAAATAGCCGCCCTCGGGATGCGGCTGGAGGGCGAAGCGTTCGATCAGCTCGGCGGCGGCTCGGGAAGTGGCTTGCGTCATCGGATCGGCACCTGGGAGAAGGGATGTGCCCGCAAGCGTAGCGCAACGCGGCCGATCCGTGCGCGAGCGCCCACGGGGGCGAGGCGCAGCAATGCGCATTCCCGGACCTCGGGTCGCGACGCTGTCGAAATGGGAGGAAGCGAGAGGCGTCTCGCCACGGTTTTGCCACGATCCGCACAACGATGCAGAACATCGTTGCGGATACAAGCATGAGGAAGGAGACAGGCGCGGCCGCCCCGCCGTAACCGGCGAAGGCGGCCGCGCGAACGCGTGCCGGCTCAGTTGACGCGCGCGTTGTGCTTCTGCAGGAAGCTGATCAGGCCGTCGATCCCGCCCGCGGCCAGTTGCGACTTGAACTGCCCCTGGTAGACCTGGATCAGCCAGGCCCCGGACATGTCGATGTCGTAGATCTTCCAGTCGTTGCCTTCCTTGCCGAGCCGGTAGCCGACGTTCTGCGTATCGCCCGGCGTGCTCACGGTGGACTGGACCAGCGCGTCGGTGGCGTTGCCGCCGCCGGCCTTGAAGGTGAACTTCGCGTCCTGGCTGCCGAGCTGGGCCAGCGAAGCCGCGTAGGTGCGCGTCATCAGGAGCCGAAATTGCTTGTAGAGCTCCTGCTGCTGCGCCGGGCTCGCCTGGCTCCAGGCGCTGCCGACGGCGATCCGGGTGGTGCGCTCGAAGTTCGCCACCGGCAGGAAACGCGTCTCGACGACCTGCGTGATCTTGGCCATGTCGCCACCGCGCGCGGCGGGATCCGCCTTCATGGCGTTGACGGTCCCCTCGACCGCGGAGCGGACCACGTCGACAGGCGCGCTCTGCGCGAAAACCGTGACGGAGACGGCCGCCGCCGCGACGAATGCAATCAGATGACGTTTCATGCGTTCTCTTGCTCTCGAAAAAAAGAAGCCGGCGCCAATGGCTCCGGATCGAAACAGTATAGCGGCCAATCCCGCGCGCGGCGCCCCCGGAGACCGCGCCGGAAAGCTTCGTTACGCCACGCTTACGTTTGTCACCGCCCGATGACATCCTGTTCCGGCCGGGCGCGATCTGGTCCGGCACCGTTTCTACCACGCCGGCCGTCGAAAACGGGGCGCGGACCTAGCCGCCTCCGAAACCGCCGCGCCGGTATACTTGGTCACTTTTGCCCGAGGCCCGCCCCCGCCAGCCCGCCCAATGCTGACAACCCTACTCGTCCGACTCGTTGCCTGGTCGGTACGGCGACCGATCCTGGTCGTCGTGCTGTCGCTCCTGATCGCCGCCTTCGCCGGCGTCTATACCGTCCAGCATTTCAAGATCAATACCGATGTCAGCAAGCTGATCGACAACGAACCGCAATGGGCGGCACTTGGAAAGGCCGTCGACGACGCCTTCCCGCAGCGCAGCCAGACGCTGTTGGCCGTGGTCGAGGCGCCCGCGCCGGAATTCGCCTCGGCCGCCGCCGACGCGCTGGCCGCCGCGCTCGACAAGGACACCCGGGCCGGCCGCATCGGCCAGGTCTCGCTGCCGGCCGGCGGCCCGCTGTTCGAGCGCGACGCGCTGCTGTTCCTGTCGCCCGCCGAGCTCGCCAAGACCACCTCCAAGCTCGCCGACGCGCGCCCGCTGGTCAACACGCTGGCCAAGGACCCGAGCGTCACCGGCCTGGCCACCACGCTGTCCACCACGCTCGGCCAGCCGCTCCTGACCGGCCAGGTCACCCTGCCCGGCATGAAGACCCTGCTCGGCCGCGCCGCCGCCTCGGTGGACGACGTGCTGGCCGGCCGGCCGGCCGCCTTCTCGTGGCGCGCGCTGGTCGACAGCGATGCCGCCAGGCAGCCCGCCTTCGCGTTCGTGACGGTCGAGCCGATGGTCAACTACGGCGCGCTGAAGGCCGGCGAGCAGACCGAGCGCACGATCCGCGAGACGGCCGCCTCGCTGCAGCTCGACAAGCGCTTCGGCGCGGTGGTCCGGCTCACCGGCGAGCAACCGCTGGCCGACGAGGAATTCGCCTCGGTGCAGGACGGCGCGGCGCTCAACGGCATCGGCACGCTGATCGTGGTGCTGATCATCCTGTGGCTGGCGCTGCGCTCCAAGCGCATGATCGGCGCGGTGCTGATCACGCTGGTGGTGGGCCTGGTGGTGACGGCCGCGCTGGGCCTGGCGATGGTCGGCTCGCTGAACATGATCTCGGTGGCCTTCATGGTGCTGTTCGTCGGGCTCGGCGTCGATTTCGCGATCCAGTACGGCGTGAAGTACCGCGAGGAACGCCATCGCGACCCGAACCTCGATCACGCGCTGCTGGGCGCCGCGCATTCGATGGGCGTGCCGCTCTCGCTGGCCACCGCCGCGGTGGCCGCGAGCTTCTTCTCGTTCCTGCCGACCGCCTATCGCGGCGTCTCGGAGCTGGGCCTGATCGCCGGCGTCGGCATGTTCGTCGCGCTGTTCACCACCATGACGCTGCTGCCGGCCCTGCTCAAGCTGATGCACCCGCCCGGCGAGGCGAAGGCGCCGGGCTTCCCGCGCCTCGCGCCGGTCGACGACTACCTCGACCGCCACCGCAAGCCGATCCTGATCGGCACCCTGGTGGTGGTGATCGGCGCCCTGCCGCTGCTCACGCGCCTGCACTTCGACTTCAACCCGCTGCACCTGAAGGATCCGCACAGCGAGTCGATGGCCACCCTGATCGCGCTGAAGGATTCGCCGGAAGCCTCGGTCAACGACGTGCACATGCTGGCGCCCACGCTGGCCGCGGCCGACGCCGCCGCGGCGCGCCTGGCCAAGCTGCCGGAGGTGGGCCGCACCACCACGCTGTCGTCGTTCCTGCCCGCCGAGCAGCCCGAGAAGCTCGCCATCATCAAGACCGCCGCCGATTCCCTGCTGCCGGCGCTGAGCCAGCAGCCCGCGCCGACCGCCAGCGACGCGCAGCGCGTGGCCGCGCTCAAGCGCGCCTCGGCCCTGCTCGGCTACGCGGTGGAGGATCATCCGGGCCCCGGCGCGGCCGAGGCCAAGCATCTGTCGGAATCGCTCGCCAAGCTGGCGGCCGCCGATCCGGCCGCGCGCGATCGCGCCGAACTCGCCTTCTCCAGCACGCTGAAGATCGCGCTCGGCCAGCTCGCCTCGCTGCTGCAGCCCTACGAGATCACGCGCGCCAACCTGCCGCCGCAGATGGTCAACGACTGGGTCGCGCCCGACGGCCGCGCGCTGGTGCAGATCTCGCCGAAGGTGCCGCCCGGCGTCGATCCCGGCGACGACGTGATGCTGCGCCACTTCGCGCAGGCCGTGAAGCAGGCCGAGCCGGCCACCATCGGCGGCCCGATCTCGATCCTGCATTCGGCCGACACCATCATCAAGGCCTTCCTGCAGGCCGCGGGCCTGTCGATCCTGTCGATCACGGTCCTGCTGTGGATCACCCTGCGCCGCTTCGGCGACGTGCTGCGCACGCTGGTGCCGCTGCTGGTGTCGGGCGTGGTCACGCTGGAGCTGTGCGTGCTGCTGGGCATGTCGCTGAACTTCGCCAACATCATCGCGCTGCCGCTGATGCTGGGCGTCGGCGTGGCCTTCAAGGTGTACTTCGTGATGGCATGGCGCGCGGGCCAGACCGGCCTGCTGCATTCGAGCCTCACGCACGCGGTGCTGTTCAGCGCCGCGACCACGGCCACCGCCTTCGGCAGCCTGTGGTTATCGCATCATCCGGGGACGGCGAGCATGGGCAAGCTGCTCGCGCTCGCGCTGTCCTGTACGCTGATCGGCGCCGTGGTGTTCCAGCCCGTGCTGATGGGCAAACCGCGCGTGCCACGCGCCCCCCAATCCCCCGAAATCGATGAATAAACTCCGAATCACTGCCGCGGCCACGCTGGCCGGCGCGCTGCTGAGCGGCTGCGCGACCGGCCCCAACCGGACCCCGGGCGACCCGCTCGAGCCGATGAACCGTGCCATCTTCACCTTCAACGACACGGTCGACACGCATATCGCCGTGCCGATCGCGCGCGGCTACCAGAAGATCACGCCGAGCCCGCTGCGCACCGCGATCAGCAGCTTCTTCTCGAACCTCGGCGATCTCGGCAATGCCGCGAACAACCTGCTGCAACTGCGCGTGACCGACGCCACCGAGGACGTGATGCGGGTGGTGATCAATTCGGTGTTCGGCGTGGCGGGCCTGTTCGACGTGGCCACGGTGGCCGGCCTGCCCAAGCATCACCAGGACTTCGGCCTGACGCTGGCGCGCTGGGGCGTGCCCGCGGGCCCCTACCTGGTGCTGCCGGTGTTCGGCCCCAGCTCGTTCCGCGACGGCGTGGGCCGCGCGGTGGACGTGCGCTTCAACCTGCTCAACTACATCGAGCCGGCGGTGCGCAACCCGATGTACATCGCGCAGTTCATCAGCGCGCGCGCCGACCTGCTCGGCGCCTCGGACCTGCTGCAGCAGGCCGCGCTCGACAAGTATTCGTTCGTGCGCGACGCCTACACGCAGCAGCGCCGCTCGGCCACCTATCACGGCGGCGCGGGCGCGGCCTCGCAGGGCACGCTGCCGAGCGGGCTGCCGAACTATGATGATCCGGGCTCGAGCGGCGGCGGCGCGAGCGGCGAACCCTCGGGCCTGCCGAACTACGAGGATCCGGGCGCGAACACGGCGGCACCGGCCGCCGGTGCATCGGGCGCGGCGGCGGGTGCCGCGGCGGCATCGGGCGCGGCCGCTACCGCGGTGCCGTCCTCGCCGCTGGCACCGGCCGTGCCTGCCGCGGCGCCGGCCAGCGCGCCGGCTGCTCGTTGAGCGTGCCGCACTGAGTAGCGTGCAGCGGGCCGGCTGCATCGAGCCGGCCGCTGCGACCACGCCTCGACGCGGTCACGGCGACGCTCAACCGAGCCTCGCCATCCCGGGCAGGCGAACGCCTTCGACCCGAACGCGCGCCAGTCTCATCTCCCCTGTTTTTCCGCCTCACTCCGCGAACGGCAATGTCTGCTGGCCGTTCGCGCGCATCCCGAACACGTTCAGCGTCATCGCCACCAGCGCGTAATAGCCGAGCAAGCCCACCAGGTTGATCACCACCTCATGGCCGAAGCGCGCGAGCGCCGCGTCGTAGGTCGCGTCGCTCACGCGCTGCGTGTCGTAGAGCTCGGTCGCGAAACGGTGGACCAGCGCATCGTCGGCGTCGTCGAAGACGGGCGTCTCGCCGCGCCGGATCGCTTCGGCCACCGCCGCCGGCACGCCGGCGTCCAGGGCGATCGGCAGATGGATGTGCCACTCGGCCTGCGAGCGCCAGCGCGCGGCGGTGGCCAGGATCGCCAGCTCGGACAGGCGCAGCGGCAAGCCCGTTTGGTAGCGGCAGAACGCGCCGAGCCGCTGCGCATGCTGGGCCAGCACCGGGCTGTGGATCCAGCCGAGGAAGGGTCCGTTGAGGTTGCCGCGCGGGCCGGCCAGGATTTCGTCGAGCACGGCGCGCTGTTCGTCGGAGGCGCTCGCGGTATCGAACGGGGGAAGGCGGTTCGTCATGTCGGAAGTCCGGATTGGAGTGGAAGGCGGGGCGCGGCGGGCAGGCAGCGATCGATGTCGATCGTGGCGCCTGCCGGCGGCCCTCGAAGCGCCGGGGCGCTTCAGCGCGCGGCGCCGCTCGATGCCAGCGCCGCGTCGAGCGACTGCGCCAGCCGCTCGACGATGATATCGATTTGCTCGGCCGAGCAGATGAAGGGCGGTGCCAGCAGCACGTGGTCGCCCTGCCGGCCGTCGACCGTGCCGCCCATCGGGTAGACCATCAAGCCGCGCGCCATCGCCTCGCGCCGCAGGGCCGCATGCAGGCGCAGGGAAGGATCGAAGGGCTGCCTGGTGCCGCGATCGGCGACGAATTCGACGCCGACGAACAGGCCGCGCCCGCGCACGTCGCCGACGGCTTCGTGATCGGCGAAACGCTCATGAAGTTGCGCGCGCAACTGTTCGCCGCGCTCGCGCACGTTGTCGAGCAGGCCTTCCTCGGCGATCACGCGCTGCACCTCGAGCGCGGCCGCGCAGGCGGTGGCATGGCCGATATAGGTGTGCCCGTGCTGGAAGAACCCGGTGCCGCCCACGATCGCGTCATAGATCCGGTCGCTGGCGAGCGTCGCGCCGATCGGCTGATAACCGGCGCCGAGCCCCTTGGCGATGGTCAGGATGTCGGGCGCGATGCCGTCCTCCTCGCAGGCGAACAGATGCCCGGTGCGGCCCATGCCCGACATGATCTCGTCGAGGATCAGCAGGACACCGTATTTATCGCAGACGGCGCGGACCTTGCGGAAATATGCGCGCACCGGCGGCACCGCGCCGGCCGTCGCGCCCACCACGGTCTCCGCGACGAAGGCCGCGACCGTATCCGAACCCAGTTCCAGGATCCGGTTCTCGAGTTCATCGGCGAGCCGCTGGGCGAAGGCTTCCTCGCTTTCGTCGGCGCGCTGCTCGCGATAGGCGTAGCAGGGGCTCACGTGATGCGCGTCGATCAGCAGCGGCAGGAAGGGCTCACGGCGCCACGGGTTGCCGCCGATCGCCAGCGCGCCGAGCGTATTGCCGTGATAGCTCTGGCGCCGCGCGATGAAGTGGCGGCGTGCCGGCTGGCCGATCTCGACGAAATACTGGCGCGCCAGCTTCAGCGCCGCCTCGATCGATTCCGAGCCGCCCGACGTGAAATACACGTGGCCGAGCCCGGCCGGTGCCGCCTCGATCAGGCGATCGGCCAGTTCCTCGACGGGCTCGGTGGTGAAGAACGAGCTATGCGCGTAAGGCAGACGCTCGGCTTGCCGCTTGATCGCCTCGATCACGCGCGTGTTGCTGTGGCCGAGGCAGGAAACGGCCGCGCCGCCGCAGGCGTCGATGTAGCGCTTGCCCGTCGAGTCGATGAGCTCGATGCCGTCGCCGGCCACCGCGACGGGAAGGGTCGCGCGCGGGGCGCGATGAAATACCTTGGTCATGATCGTGTTTGCTCCTGCTGGCTGCTGGAAGACGGGTTCGTGAATGCCATCGGCGCCGCGCGATGCGGTTGCCGGCCGCGGTTCGGGTCAGGCGGCCTCGCGCGTCACGCGCAGCGCGAAACCCGTCACGCCATCGCGTCTCACCGAGCAATCGACGCTGTGCCGGTCGATCTCGAAGAGGGCGGTCGCGAGCGTGTTTTCGTCGTCGGGATCGGCCGGATCGTCACGGAAGATCGGCAGGCCCGCGCCACCGCGATCGGCGAGCACGCCGGCCAGCGCGTCGAGGTCCGTCGCGGCAAGCGCGGGCAGCAACGCGTCGAGCCGCGCCTGCCGATCGCGCGACGAAGCGGTGACGATCTGCGCGTCGGCATCGGCGTTCGGCCCGGGACGCACGAGGTGGTTGGCGTGGCCGTAGCGCGCCTCGACGCTCGTCACCGAGGTACGGGCCGCGCTG
This sequence comes from Burkholderia sp. SJZ089, assembly GCF_007828315.1. Classification (NCBI taxonomy): domain Bacteria; kingdom Pseudomonadati; phylum Pseudomonadota; class Betaproteobacteria; order Burkholderiales; family Burkholderiaceae; genus Burkholderia; species Burkholderia sp. SJZ089. The sequence continues at coordinate 393,361 of NZ_VIUM01000007.1, forward strand.
GTCTCGACGCTGGCAATGCGGGCATCGCCGGCGAGCCGGCGGCCGATCTCGCGCGGCGTGCCGGCGATCACGACGGGGTGGAGTGCTTTCATCGATGCGCTTCGGTCGCTGGAAATTCGGGGGCGGATGTCGATCGAAGGCGAGGGCGGGCCAATGCAACAGATCGACAACACATGGGCCGAAATTATACGCATCAACAACAAATGTTGTCACGACGAACGAGACGACAACACGGCCGTGGCGCCGGCACTCGGGCTGTGTCGATACGGAAGAGGGGAACGAGCGAGGAAGAAAAAACGCCCTCGCAAGGCGAGGGCGTTATCGGCAGGAATCGCCGTGGCTCGACTCAGACGCCTCGCCAGGCGCCTTCGCGCTCGAAGGCGTGACGCGCCTGGATCAGCGTGGTCTTGGCCGCGCGCGCGTCGCCGGCCAGCTTCAGCAGCGCGCCCAGTTGCGAGGGTTGTTTCGCGAGTTCGCGCAGGATCGGCAGGATGGTGGTGGTGCCGTCGTCGCGCAGGCCGGCGGTGGCCGCGCTCGGCAGGGTGCGCCAGGACGGATCGACGATCGCCCGGCACACCGCGAAGGGCACGCCGCGCGCCGCCGCGAAGGCGCCGGCGATATGCGATTCCATGTCGACGGCGAGCGCGCCGTGGCGCGCGTGCAGCGCGGCCTTCTGCTGCGCGTCGACGACCGGCGCGCCGACCGCCGCGATCCGCCCGAGCCGCAGGTTCGGCACCACCGGCGTGCCGCGCAACGCGGCCACCAGCCGGCGGTTCCAGCCGGCATCGGTGAGCACCTCGCCGAACGGGCCGTCGATCGCCTCGGCGATGACCAGCGCGCCTGGCGCCAGATCGGGCGCGAGGCCGCCCGCCGTACCGAAGCTGATGATGCCCGAGCAGCCGCCCTCGACCGCTTCCGACAAGGCGCGCTCGAGCCGGTCGGCGCGCGCCGCGTAGACGGTCTCGACGCCTTCGCCACGCGCGATCCTCGCCTCGAAGGCCATGCCGGTGACGGCGATCACCGGCGCCAGGGTGGTCTGGGTCGCCATCCTCACATCCCGACCGTCACGCGCGTGGTGCCGGCGCGCTTGAGGCCGCGATAGCGCGCCAGCGCCCACAGCGGGAAGAACTTGCGATAGCCGTGGTAGCGCAGGTAGAACACGCGCGGGAAGCCGGTCGCGGTGAAGCGCGTCTCGTCCCACAGCCCGTGCGTCTTCTGTTCGGCGATCAGCCAGTCGATGCCGCGCGCGACCGCCGCGTGATCGACCTCGCCGGCCGCCATCAGGCCGAGCAGGGCCCAGGCGGTCTGCGAGGCGGTGCTGGTGGCCGGCTCGTAGCCGCGATAGTCGAGCTTGTAGCTGGTGCCGTCCTCGCCCCAGCCGCCGTCGGGATTCTGGATCGACAGCAGCCACTGCGCGGCGCGCTTCACGCGCGGATCGTCATGGCCAAGGCCCGCCGCGTTCAGCGCGCCGAGCGCGCTCCAGGTGCCGTAGATGTAGTTCATGCCCCAGCGGCCATACCAGCTGCCGTCGGCTTCCTGCTCGGCGAGCAGGTAGTCGAGCGCGCGCTGGGCGGGCTGGCTGTTGAGGCCGGTCTCGCCGAGCTGCGCGAGCATCGACAGGCAGCGCCCCGAGACGTCGGCGGTGGGCGGGTCGAGCAGGGCGCCGTGATCGGAGAAGGGAATGTTGTTCAGGTAGTGATGGGTGTTCTCGGGCTCGAACGCACCCCAGCCGCCATCGCTGCTCTGCATGCCGACCACCCATTCGCGGGCCCGCGCGATCGCGTCGCGGTCGACGTCCGATTGCGTGAGGCGCGCCGCGCGGTCCATCGCCAGCACCACCACGGCGGTGTCGTCGACGTCGGGGTAATGCGGGTTCGCGTACTGGAAGGCCCAGCCGCCGGGGCGCACGTGCGGGCGGCGCGAGATCCAGTCGCCGCGCACGTCGAGGATCTGCAACGGGCGCAGCCATTCGAGACCGCGCAGCGCGGCTGCCTCGGCACGCGGCTCGCCGGTCTCGAGCAGGGCGTGCGCGGCCAGCGTGGTGTCCCAGACCGGTGACAGGCAGGGCTGGCAATAGGCCTCGTCGCTCTCGTCGTCCTTGATCACCAGCAGCTTGTCGAGCGAGCGGCGCGCGATCGCGCGATTCGGGTGGTCCTCGGGATAACCGAGCGCGGCGTACATCATCACGGAGTTCGCCATCGCCGGGTAGATCGCGCCGAGGCCATCCTCGCCGTTCAGGCGCTCGTCGACGAACTGCACGGCCTGACGGATCGCGCGTTCGCGCGAGTAGCGCGGAAACAGCCCGTCGGTCAGGCGCAGCAGGCCGTCGACGCCGCGGAACAGCAGGAACCAGCCGGCGCTCTGGTGGCCCTGCTTGGGCAGCAGCCCGGTGTTGACGGGCGGATTGACGAACAGCTCGTCGACGCGCACGCCCAGCGGGTTCTTCGCCAGCGGGCGTTTCGCGTTCAGCACCAGCAGCGGCACGATCACCGTGCGCGCCCAGTACGAGACCTTCGACAGGTGGAACGGGAACCACTGCGGCAGCAGCATGATCTCGACCGGCATCATCGGCACCGCGAACCAGGGCACCACGCCGAACAGCGCGAGCTGGATCCGCGTGAAGACGTTCGACATCTCGGCGCCGCCCATCGCGTGGATCGCCTGGCGCGCGCGCACCATGTGCTCGGCCTCGACGTCGTCGCCGATCATCTTCAGCGCGAAGTAGGCCTTCACGCTCGCGCTGACGTCGGGCGCACCGTCCGTGAACAGCGGCCAGCCGCCGCCGGGCAGCTGGATGCGCCGCAGGTAGCGGCCGATCCGGCGCTCGAGTTCGGCGTTCGGCGTCTCGCCGAGGTAGTGGACCAGCAACACGTATTCGGCCGGGATCGTCGCATCGGCCTCGAGCTCGTAGACCCAGTGGCCATCGGCCTGCTGCGCGGCCAGCAGCGCGTCGGTCGCGCGCGTGACGGCGGCGTCGAGTTCGGCGGGGGAGGGAAGCTTGGCGGCGACGGGCGCGACGGGAGTTGCTGCGGCGGCTTGCGTGGTTGCCTCGGCGGCGACCGGCGTAGGCGTTGCTGCCGTTGCTGCCGTTGCTGCCGTTGCTGCCGTTGCTGCCGTTGCTGCCGTTGCTGCCGTTGCTGCCGTTGCTGCCGTTGCTGCCGTTGCTGCAGGTGCTGCAGGTGCTGCAGGTGCTGCAGGTGCCGCAGGTGCATGATCGGCAACGGTCGGCGTCGCGTCCTGCGCAGCCGTGACGGCCGACGTGGCAGGCAGGTTCGCCGCCCCGGCGGCAGGCGACGGCGCGGCGTTCGGTGTCGCGCCGTCGGGTGTGGTCGAGTCGGTGAGATCGTTCATCGGTCCCTCTCTTGTCATGCGGCGCGTGCGTTGTTACCCGAAGGCACGCCCCGTCGATCGACGCGGGCAGGGCGGCGGCCGGCGCGCCCGCGAACAGCGAATCCGGCCGGCGCGAAGGCGGGGCCGAACGTTTCAGGTTCCGGCAGGGCGCGCACCAAGGCAGCCAGCCCGCCGGTCGGAACGTCGGATGCGTGGCCGGCGGCATCGGCACGGCGCAACATCCGGTGATAGCGGGCACTTACCTCACAGTGCTCCGCGCACGCGCACGGCGGACAGCCATGCGGCGTGACGGGCGATCCGCCGATCGCCCAGGCATGCATCGACATTCGATCAGAAGAACGCGTAGCGCAATGCGATCAGCATCATCCGCAGGCGCGGCTTGCGCAGCGGCGCGCGCGGCGCGGCAAAGCCACGTGCCATCGCGGCCTCGAGTATGCAGCGATAGGCGCCGGACATGATGCGCGGCGCCTTGACCTGCGCGCGCGGCGCGCCGTCCATGATCGCGTCGGCGCGCGCGAAATGCGCCAGCGCGCGCTCCGCCAGCGTCGCGCAGACGCCCGGTAGCGCCGGATGCGCGGCGATCGTGAGCGGATCGGTCACGGGAATGCCCTCGCGTTCGAGCAACTCGCGCGACAGATAGCAGCGGTTGATGTCGGCGTCCTCGTCGATGTCGCGCAGGATGTTGGTCAGCTGCAGCGCGCGGCCGAGGTGATGCGCCAGCTCGATGCCGGGCGCTTCCTGCATGCCGAAGATCCGCACCGACAAGCGGCCCGCCGAGCTCGCCACGCGATCGCAATAGAGATCGAGCGTGGCGTCGTCGGGCGCGCAGATGTCCTCGGCGGCATCCATCGCCATGCCGTCGATCATGTCGTGGAAATCCTCGCGCTTGAGCCCGAACTTGCGGATTTCCTCGGTGAGCGGCACCAGCGAGGCGCGCGGCTTGCCGGCGTAGCAGGCGTCGATGTCGACGCGCCAGCGGTCGAGCCCGGCCGCGCGTTCCTCGCGCGAGCCGCCGTCATCGGCGATATCGTCGACGGCGCGGCAGAACGCATAGACCTGGAACATCGCGTCGCGCTGCGCCGCCGGCAGGATCCGCATCGCGCGATAGAAGGAACTGCCCGATGAGACGGCAGCGACGTCGGTTTGGGTGTCGTCCACGACTAGATTGGAAACGGCCAAGACGAGCTCCGCTAAGACACCCTCGCGGGCGATGAAAACAGCCATGCCCGGCGGGGATGGAGAGGCTTGCGAGATGCGCGAACGATACGCGCAGACAGGCTTGATTGGCCGATGCTTGGCCGGAAATGGCGGCAAGTATAGCAATGTTTGACACCCGCTGCCGCTCGCGGGCCCCGCAGGCGCGACAGCCTAGGCGAACACCACGTCGCGTTGCAGATCGAGGGCGATCAGCCCCATCGCGCGGGCCAGTTGCAGCACCTGGCGGCGGTCCAGCCGCGAGCCCATGAAGCTGGTGACCTGGCCGTCGCTCTCCACGGTGAACTGGAACAGCGCGCCGCCCTCACCGAACCAGGCACCCGGCACCAATTCGGATTCGCGCCAGGCCAACCCGTCGATCACGCGGCCGATCGCGTCGCGGATCGTGTCGCCCGGCGCGATCGACGGCGCGACGTCACCGAGGTCGTCGAGCGAGTAGGGGCCGGGCGTCGCGGGGCGGCGATAGAACAGGTAGTCGGTATTCATGAGGCGCGGTCATGAAGGAGCATCCTGGAAATTAGCCCGAGAACCCGGTCGAATGGAATAGGGAACGGTTCCGGCTGTGGCGCCGCCGTAACAGATTGCGCACGATGAAAGCCGTTTGTCATGCGAAGCATCCCGTTTAGCGGCGTTGGAGGGCCGATCGCCGCGTCGCATATCGGATTGGTCTGAAATCGGCGCGGAGCGGGTCAGCGGGCGCTCACATCGCCAGGCGAGCGTGTCGCGACAAAGCAGCCCGCTCTCTGGCACCATCGTTGCGCGGCGATCATCGCCGTGCATCCCATCCGGGCAGGCCGTCCGGGCAAAACAACAGAAACCGGATCAGGAGACAGCCGTGAGCCATCCCGACATCGACACCCATTCGCGCAACGCCGCCGCGCCGCTGCCCTTCGTGCTGGTCCACGGCGCCTGGCATGGCGCCTGGGCCTACGAGCGCCTGGGCGCGGCGCTCGCGGCGCGCGGCCATGCGAGCGTCGCGTGCGACCTGCCCGCGCATGGCATCAACGCGCGCTACCCGGCCGCGTTCTGGCAGGGCGATGCGCAGGCGCTGGCCCAGGAGCCATCGCCGGTCGCCGCCACCACGCTCGACGATTACACCGGGCAGGTGCTGCGCGCGATCGATGCCGCTTGCGCGCTCGGCCACCCGCGCGTGGTGCTGGTCGGCCACAGCATGGGCGGCGTGGCGATCACGGCCGCGGCCGAGCGGGCGCCGGAGCGGATCGCGGCGCTGGTCTACCTGGCCGCGTTCATGCCCGCCTCGGGCGTGCCTGGTCTCGACTACGTGCGTGCCCCCGAGAACCATGGCGAGATGCTGGCCTCGCTGATCTGCGCCAGCCCTCGCGCGATCGGCGCGCTGCGCATCAACCCGGCCAGCCGCGACGCGGCCTATCTCGCCACGCTGAAGCAGGCGCTGTTCGAGGATGTTGACGAGGCGACGTTCCGCGCCGTGACACGGCTGATGTCCTCGGACGTGCCGACCGCGCCATTCGCCACGCCGATCCCGACCACGGCCGAGCGCTGGGGCTCGATCGCGCGCCACTACGTGACCTGTGCCGAGGATCGCGTGATCCTGCCGGCGCTGCAGCGGCGCTTCATCACCGAGGCCGACGCCTTCCTGCCCGAGCGGCCGACGCGCGTCCACGCACTCGACAGCAGCCATTCGCCGTTCCTGTCCCAGCCTGACACGCTCGCCGAGCTGCTGGCGGGCATCGCGCGCAACACGGCGATCTGAGGCAGCGATCGAGCGGCCCGTGTCCGCGAGTCGTTTATGATGACGATCATTCGATGACAGGCCGCCGCACGCTGCAGCTCCCACCATGAAGCCCCTCCGGCACGACGCCTCACGCCCCGCCGCGCCCGCCGCCACCGACTGGGAGGACGACGACGACGCGCCGTTTACGACGGGCGCGCCCGAGCACGATTTCGCGGTGCGCCGCGTCACGCTGATCGTGCTGCTGCTGGCCGCGATCGTGCTGCCCTGCGTCTACGTCGCCGTGATGGCCTACAACGACCTGCGCACGCGCGAGGCGACCGCGCGCGACGTCACCATGCGCACCGTGCGCGTGGCCGAGGAGCATGCGCTGAAGGTGTTCGACCTGACCGAGACGCTCGACGCGCGCATCGTCGACCTGGTCCAGGATCTCGACGACGAATCCGTGCGCAAGTCCGAAGCCGACATCCACGACGCGCTCAACACCATCGGCGGCGGCTATCCGCAGGTGGCGGCGGTCTCGATCTTCGGCGCGAGCGGCATGCTGCTCGCCAATTCCCTGTACTACCCGGCCCCGCACGCCTCGATCGCGAACCGCGACGACTTCATCGGCATTCGCGACAACAAGGTGATCGAGCACATTTCGCGGCCGATGCGCGGGCCGATGCGCTCCACCACGCCGAGCCTGGTGTTCAACACCGGCGTGGCGCGCCAGCACAGCGACGGCAGCTTCGCGGGGATGGTCTCGATCGCGCTGAAATCCTCGTACTTCAACGCCTTCTATCGCGACCTGCTCGGCGGCGAGAGCTCGCCGATGTCGATGGCGCTCACGCGCAGCGACGGCGCGGTGCTCGCCTCGTATCCGCCGCCGCCCGAGACCGGCGACGAAAAGCTCGACGAACACGAGGCACCCTTCGTCAACGCGAGCGCCTCGAGCCCGCGCGCCGGCATCATCCGCGTCGAGCACGACGGCGCGAGCGAGATCGTCGCCTACCGCCAGGTCGGCTCCTATCCCGTCTACGTGATCTGCGCCTACCGCGCGCCGGCGATCTGGCGCGCCTGGTACGAGCACCTGAGCGTGCTGTTCATCTCGATGTTCGCGCCCTCGCTGGCGCTGTGGTGCGTGATCTGGCTGTCGCTGAAGCGGCTGCGCGTCGAGGAGCAGGCCTGGGACCGCTGGCAGGCCGAGGCCTCGATGCGCCGCTCGATCGAGTCGGCCTATCGGCAGTCGCGCAAGATGGAGGCGCTCGGCAACCTGGTCGGCAGCGTCGCGCACGATTTCAACAACCTGCTGATGATCATCTCGAGCAATATCCAGATCGTGCGCCGACGCGGCGCCGCGCATCTGGACATCGAGCTGACGGCCATCGAGCGCGCGCTGAAGAACGGCCAGTCGCTGACGCGCCAGTTGCTCGGGGTGGCGCGCAAGCAGCCGCTGCGCAGCGAGACGATCGACGTGCCGCAATGGCTCGGCTCCTCGTGCCGCGAACTGCTGAAGACGTCGCTGGGATCGAAATCGGCGCTGGTGTTCGACATGCCGCCCGGCATCTGGCCGATCCGCGTCGATATCGCCGAGCTCGAGCTGGCGGTGATCAACCTGTCGGTGAACGCGCGCGACGCGATGCCGACCGGCGGGCGCTTCACGATCGCCGCGCAGAACATCACCTTCCGCCACGAGGACGGCTTCCCGCTGACGGGCGACTTCGTGCAGCTCTCGCTGGCCGATACCGGCAGCGGGATGGCGCCCGAAGTGCTCGCGCACGCCTTCGAGCCGCTCTTCACCACCAAGCCGAAGGGCATGGGCACCGGCCTCGGCCTGCCGCAGGTGTTCGCGTTCTGCGAGCGTTCGGGCGGCATCGCCACGATCGACAGCGCGCTGGGGGAGGGCACCACGGTGCGCCTCTACCTGCCGCGCGCGCGCATCACCGACGAGGCGCCGCCCGCCGCGCCCGCGTCGCGCGAAGCGTCCTCGCTGGAAACCGATCCGCCGCGGGAAGGCCTGCGCATCCTGCTGGTCGAGGACAACGGCGAGGTGGCCGCCGGTACCGAGGCGCTGCTGTCGTTGCTCGGCCATCGCGTCACCTACGCGGCCAACGCCGACGACGCGCTCGCGCTGATCGACGCGCCGCTCGATCCCGAGGACGAGTCGCGGCCCTTCGACCTGGTGATCTCCGATATCCACATGCCGGGCACGCTCAACGGCATCGACCTGGCCGAGGAGATCGAGGGACGCCCGGGCATGCTGCCCGTGATCCTCGTCACCGGCTACGCGGAGGAACTCGACCGCACGCGGCGCGTGAATGCGCGCGTGCTCTCCAAGCCCTTCGACATCGGGCTGCTCGACGACATGCTGCATGCGATCCGGCAGGCGCGCGATGCGCGCAAGAGCGGACGGATTCGCGCCTGAGGCGTGGAAGCGGGCAGGACGGGGGAGGGGAGGTGGACTGCCCTGCCGGCCGGGTTGGTGGCCCGAGGCGCGGCAGGGTGAGGAACGCGAAATGGAGCGGGGCAGGGCAACGAGCCGAGTGCTCGACGTGCGCCGGCGAAATTCCGCGCCCCGCTCCACCGGCCGCGCGCCGCGCCTGTTCAGCTCACATTCGACTCATATTCCGAGCGACCGCTCAGGCCGTCTTCGTCGCGTGGCGACGCACCCAATCCGCGTAGCGATCGACGAAGGACTGCAGGAACTTGCGCGTGTCGTCGCTGACGATCTTGCCCTCATCATCGATGCGGCTGGTGTCGTGCTTGATGAACATCTCGGGCTGCGCGAGCGTCGCGACATCGAGATAGGACAGCACGTTGCGCAGATGCTGCTGCGCGAGCGCGGTGCCGATGGCGCCCGGCGAGGTACCGAGCACGGCGCCGGGCTTGCCGCTCCAGGAATTGTGTCCCCACGGCCGTGAACCCCAGTCGAGCGCGTTCTTCAGCACGCCCGGGATCGAGCGGTTGTACTCGGGCGTCACGAACAGCAGGCCATCGGCTTCCTCGATCTGTTTCTTGAAGGCGGTCGCCTCGGCGGGAAAGGCCGGATCGTAATCCTGGCTGTAGAGCGCGAGCTTGCCGATATCGGCGAACTCGAAGTCGAAATCATCGGGGGCAAGCGAGATCACGGCCTTGGCGAGAGCCCGGTTGAACGACTCGCGTCGCAGGCTGCCGACGACCACGGCAATTCGGTATGTCATCACGTTCTCCTTCCGCTCGATTGAGAATGCGCCCGGATTCCTTCGCCAACGAATGGCAACGGGCCATTTGCGGGCAGGCCAGCGCAAGTCCGGCGGCGCGGGCGATCCGGGCAGGCTTTCCACAAGGTTTTCCACAGAAATTGTGGATAACTTTCAGGCTACGCGTGCCGGGGGATAAGTGGCGACGCCAGGAAACCGGCTCGACACACGTGCGGGACAGCATAGCGCACTAGTTTGAACGCAAAACGTGACAGTTGCGGAAGACGAGGCATGTCAAGTTTCAAGCGATCGAATAGGTTAAATAATATTTATAAGAATTATTCAAACAAGGCAGCGATGGATTCCGGAGGCCGACCAATCGCGGCTTTATCGTTCGCCACCACGATCGGGCGTTGCAGCAGGATCGGATGCTCTGCAATAGCGGCGTAAATCGCGGTTTCGTCGGTGGCAGGGTCGCCCAGGCCAAGGTCCTTGAATTCGGTCTCGTTGTCCCGAACCATGTCGCGCAGGGGACGGCCGAGTTGGCGATGCAGCGTCTTCAATTGCGCGACGGTCAACGGAGTCTTCAAATACTCGACTACCTGGATGGGTTCGCCGCGTTTATTCAGCGTGTCGAGCAGGGCCAGGGTTTCGCGGGACTTGGAGCAACGAGGGTTGTGGTAGATCGTGATCATTGGGATGGGTGTATAGGTAAGAGGGCGGGATAGGGCGTCTATTGTAGCGACGGGAAGGGAGCGTTCGAACCAGACTGAACCTCGGCCCGCGGGCTGTTTATTCGAGAAGGGGAGCGCAAACGGTTGTGGGTTTATGCGCATAAATCCATTGCCGGGGCCTGCTTGATCAGGGGTCTTCCAGAAATCACCCCGCCCTGCGGAGAGGGCCAACTCCGCCTACTCCGTAGCCCGTGCGCTGCAGCTTTATGCGCATAAACCGGGTGAGCCACCACGTGGTCGGAAGCCCGAATCGCCCCTTTGGACCCACTGATTCGAATCTCCAAGTTACGCCCGCCACGCATGCTCTTACCCTGGCGCGGCACCTTTATGCGCATAAACGCATCGGCCGAATGGCCAATCTTTTACCTGTTATCGACTAAATCATTGAAATACGAAATTCATCAGGTAAAATTTCGTCGATCCAAACAGGAGTGCAAATTGGCAGCCGAAATCATTGCGGTCACTCAACAGAAGGGCGGTGTCGGTAAGAGCACCATCTCCATGCACCTCGGCGCGGCATTCCATGAAAAAGGGAAGCGCGTCCTCGTCGTCGACGCAGATGGCCAAAACACGCTCATCCATTGGTCAAGCGCGTCAGGTGACAGCGACAACGGCATCCCGTTTCCTGTCGTCAATCTCGCCGAAGCCGGCGGACAAATCCATCGCGAGATCAAGAAGTTCATCAACGACTACGACGTCATCGTGGTCGACTGCCCGCCGTCGATCACCGAGAAGGTTTCCGGCGTCGTGCTATTGGCTGCCACCGTCGCCGTCATTCCCACCTCGTCGTCACCGGCCGATTACTGGTCGAGCGTCGGCCTCGTGAAACTGATCCAGCAAGCCCAGGTCATGAACGAAGACCTGCGCGCGGTGTTTCTGCTGAACAAGACTGAAGAGAAACGCATGCTGACGCGGGAGCTGAAGCGTGCCATCGAAGAATTGGGCTTCCCTCTGCTGAAGACGCAGATCCCGACGCGCGAGGCCTATAAGCAGGCAATGGCGCTGGGGCAAACTGTCCTGCAGATGAACGATCGTGGCGCGCGCCTCGCCGCCGCGGAAATCCGTGCATGCGCCGACGAAATCGCCGGCATGCTGCCCTGACTTTATGCGCATAAAGGACCTTGAATGAAACCCTCCCAATTTGCCAAAGGCTTCCAGGCGCGCCCCGATACCACCACCAGCGAAAAGCGGACGGCGCTCGATCGGCTCAATGCGATCGACGGGATCGTGAAGTCGGAAACGCCGGCACCAACGAAATCGTCGAAGAAAGACATCCCTGTCACGATCGTCGAGACGCCGCCGGCGGAGCCGACCAATGAATCGCCGCAATATCACGCGTGGCGCGTCGAGCATCGCTACCAGCCCGGCCAGATCATCGAACTGCCGCTGAAGACGATCAAGGCGAGCCCGTTCAATCCGCGGCACTTCTATCTGAAGTCGTCGATCGCCGAACTCGCCGTCAATCTCGCGAAACAAGGGCAGCAGCAGGCGATCCACGTGATCCCCGACTACGAGCACCCCGGCACCTTCTTCGTCAGCGACGGCGGCCGGCGCGTACGCGCGCTGAAGGAGGCGAACAAGGATTCGGTGAAGGCCATCGTGATCGACATTCCGATCGGCATCGAGAGCTACAAGCTCGGTTACGACCTGAACGTCCAGCGCGATTCGCAAACCGTGTTCGACAACGCTGTGGTCTGGCGCCGCTTCCTGGAGGACAAGTTCTTCCAGAGCCAGAAGGAGCTGGCCGAGCATCTGGGCATCGACGAATCGACGATCGCCGTGGCCTTGTCGATCGGAAAACTGCCCGAGGCCGTGATGCAGGAAATGGTCACGCGTACCGATCGCTTCGGCTCGAACATGGCCTACCAGGTCGGCCGTTATCACTCGGCTCGCGGTACCGACGCCACGCTGCGCCTGATCAACAAGATCCTGTCCGACGACCTCAGCACACGACAGGTAGCCGACATCGTGAAGGGCAGGGCGAGCGCGCAAGAAAACGCCAAGCCGACAGGGCGGCAGCGTTATGCCCAGCGCCATGAGATCAAGATGAATGGTTCGACGGTCGGTGACCTGAAGTCCTATGGTGACGACCGCCTTGAGCTCCGCCTGCGCGGCCTGTCGCGAGAAAAGCGCGACGAGATCTTGCAACAACTCGAAAAGATGCTGCTCAGCTGAGCGTTCCAGCCAGGCTTGGCGAGAGAACCACGCCTCTCGCTGGATTCGGAATGCATGACAAGACACCCCGGAAGTCCCGCTTCCGGGGTGTTTTTATTGATGGAGCCTTTGTCGAAGCCGGCGTGATTCACGACCAGGAAAAAGAAGCACGCGGGGAGCTTGCCGCCGGAATATCGCCAACGATACGGTGCACGCTCAAGCCAAGCACCCGAAAAGCAAAAAGGCCGAGCCCCGTTCAAACAGGACTCGGCCTTTCCCGATTCTCGAGCGCGTCGCGATCGATCTGGATTTTCAGTATCTCAAGCTGCTCGCGACTGATTCAGCGTGAACGCCAGCAGATCACCGTCGGTCGGTTCGCCCCAGGTCTTCAGCGCGAGCCAATCGAAGAATGCCGTCTCGACCAGCTTCGAATCGAGTCCGCGCCGGCGCCAGTCATCGCGCAGATGCGAACCAAGAGCCGGCAGCACATCGGTCTCGAACGATTGCCGTGCCAAATCCCGCTCGGCCTGGCCCTGTTCCTCGTAGAGCGATTTTGCTTCCTTGCGGCGGTAGGCGTCGTATTCGCCGCGCAGCCGCGCCTTCGGATCGTCGAGCGAACCCGCCGCGGATGCCACCGACGCCAGCTTGCCCGCGGCCGTTGTACCCGGCAGCGCATCCGGGTCGACCGGCGGGGCATAACCCTTCTTCAGCGCATCCTTGAACAGCGCCCCGGCACTGCGTACCGGCGGCAGGGTGGTGCTGCGCATACGCTGCTCGGTCATCTGGAGTGCCGCGCGAATCCGGTTTTCCTCGCTGTCCGCATAAAGCGTCTGCGCTTCCTTCAAGGGAATGCCGAGCTTGACCATGCGGTCGACCAGCGTGCTGTCGAATACGTTCGGATGTTCGTCGAGCGCCAGCATCGGCTGCTTGCGCTCGGAAACGCGAAACTGGATCTCGGCCACGCGACGGCCTTCGCGATGCTCGATCAGCTCGACGAAGATATTCGTGACCGCATTCACCTCGGCGATTGCCGGGCGCAGGTAATCGCGCTTGAAGTATTTGTATTCGCGCTTGGCCTCGTCGCCGGCTTCAGTGTCGGGTGTGCCCGACAGGATCGGCCGCCACCATTCCCAGGGCTCGCGCATCGTCAGGTGGCTCGGGTTGGTCAGGTAGCGCACGCAAATCTCGTACAAGGCCAGGCCGGCGCTGCTGCGCAACTGGCTCTGGAACTGCAGGCTCAGGCGCGCGTACTGGACGGGGTCGAGCAGCTTCTTCTTGATCTTCGGCGCGAACGAGAATTCGACCCAGACGCGGCGGGTGGTCGGATCCTCGAGAATTTCCGCATCGGCGATCAATGTCGAGATCCCCCACTTGCGGCCGGGCTTCTGGCTCGAGGTGCCGGTGCTCCATTCGACCTGGACAGACACCATGCGTCGCAGGTGCTCCTTCACGAGCGCCGTGTCGTTCGAATCGAAAGCCGAGTTCGCGACGATGTCGGACAGCAGCGCCCGGTAGGTATCGCCGGAATCGTCGGCCTGCTGCGCGACGGCCAGCAACACGTTGAAGAGCTTGCGCGTCAGCAGCGTGATCTTGCCGCTCTTCGGCTGGATGGCGATCGCCTCGACCGCCTTGCGTAGTTCGGCGGAGCTGGCATTCACCACATCCACATCGGTTTTCTTGGCGCGCTTCGTAACCATGCGTCGGATCGGACAAGGAAAGTTTCCCGCAAGGATAGCGACTGCGGTGATGGGCGTCTACAAGCAGCCCCTCACCGTAGGCGGTGATGCACCGCGATTCGCAGCGCCTCACCCCAGGACGCTCCCGCAAAAGCTCACCGATGGCAAAACCTGTGATACCGGCGCCCGCTTTGTCGTCGCGGGTGACACGGCCGCGCATGATAGCCGCACCGATATCGAGGCGTCGAGAGCCCTCCCGTATCACCTCACCTTAAAAATTTTCCCGTGGACAAGGGCCGCAAAATCTGCACAGACCATCACCGGTTTCACAGCATGAAAACCCCGAAAAACAAGGGGAAATGGCCTGCCAGCACCGAAATGCTGTGTCAATCGTCGCGAGGCCAGCCGACCTCGGCGAAGCAGCGAGCACCCGGTCAGGGTGAAGCACTGCCCTCTGAAGGCGTCACCCTGCCAGGCAGGCCAACACGGTGCGGACAGCTTCCGGCAAGCACTCACCGCCCCTGTGCGTCAAGCTATCCATGGATGCCCTCGGTGCACATCGGTTCATGCCCGCCGTCCTGTCGCCTCACCGTGTGAGGCGACAGGACGGCGCAACGATGCACACAGCCAATCGGCACCATTCGAGTCAGACCAGACGCAATCACCGCGATACGACCCCGTGTATGGGCTCCAGCAAGCTTCGGCGCGTTCCCGCCTCGGAATCGCCCCAGGAAGCTCTCCCAGCGGCTGTCAGAGACTCCGGGAGCCACGGGCGTCTGTGGGGCTCCGATGTCGCATTCGAGCCGTATTCATTCACCTCGCCGGCTCGCCATCGATCCATATCGATGCCTCCAAAAGGGTTGTCCACAGCTCCTCGAGGCCCGCCAAACCCGTCGTTTTACCGCATCCGCACATGAGCCCCCGAAAAACCTCACCTTTCGTCGCGAACCGGTGATGCACGACATCCAACGAAAAGCACCGGCATACGGGGCCTCACAGCCTGCTCGATCCCGAAAAGCCTCACCTTTCTCCAAAACATAGGTCACCTCAACCCCATGCGATGCTCCCGAAAAATCTCACCCAAGGACTCGAACATCGAAAAATATCCATTAATTTCATACACTTACCAGGAATCGTGCAATGCAGCGCCGATTCCCTCAAGATCCCGGAAAATCTCACCTCAACCCGAATCAGGAGATTCCTCCGGAGCTCAATACCCTCCTGAAAAACCTCACCTCTCGTGAAAACGATCACGAAAAGCACGGCAAAAGTTCCAGTCTTGTCGGGGGTTTACGGGTAAGTGGACACCCACTGCTCCCGAAAAACCTCACCTTTGCCATTTTTTCGACTGTGTCGAGGTCCTGAAAAGCCTCACCTCAAAGCTTTTTTGGCCACCTTTCCGTCAATCCCGAAAATTCTCACCTCAGGCGTGGCTGGCGCTGAAATTGCAGGCAAAGGCTCCTGAAAATCCTCACCTCAAGCCTATGAGCGCCGTCAAACGCCTCAAAACGGTACTTTTTTCCCGTAAAAGCTCACGTCAATCCCGCCCCGAATCCCGAGAAACCTCACCTATGCCTACCAAATAGGCAAATCCCGGGAAGATTCGGGGCCAAACAGCCCCCCTGCAAAGCCTCACCTTAGGGATTCCCGCCCAAAACGACGCGATTCAGGCACCATGCGGTGTCGGCGTCGATCTCCCTCCCGAAAAGCTTCACCTTTTGCACAGGGCCGAGAACGCTGTGCTCCTGAATCCGCTCACGATCTCTCCTGCAAGGGCTCACGCTCGCCCCCGAACCCCATCACTTCATGTCCCGCAAAAGATCACCATGATTCCCGTAAAGCTTCACCTTGTCGGCCGGAATCCCTTACCCAGTAAGGCTGTGCGGTGGCGTTAACGTTTTTAACAAGGGTTTCAAGGGTGTTTACTTCTATTACTCTCTACGAGCACCCGTGAGCTCCCTGAAACATCGCTTCTCTCCACCTTCCTTCGGTGTGAAACATCCCCAGATATTTGAGAAGCAGATGTTTAGTCTACAAAAACAATGCCTTAGCTAAGATTCTTCGCTTTGTTTCACGGAATTTTGGAGAGAGGGTCAGCCAGCAGCGACTGTGGAAGACCTCAACAGCACAGACGACAAGAAGCTGTGGTGTTTCCATCAAAAACGTATCAAAAAATACGTATTCCATTATGATCGCTACGTATTGACCGATACTCTCTCGTTCCGATGACTCTCGACGACATCCGCCAGACGATCCGTGCCGAACTCGATGTGATGCGCACAGGCGGCGCACGCCGGCAGGATCTTTCGCTTCACGCCTGCAAACGCCTGTTTTTCGACCTGGGCATTCGGCCCTCCGCAGCCAATGTGCGCGACCTGACCCAAACCGGTAGCGCCGGCGATATCCCCAAGGACATCGATTTCTTCTGGGAGCGGATTCGCTCCGCCTCGAAAGTGCGGCTCGACGGTAGCAATTTGCCGAAATCCTTGGAAAACAAGGCCGGTGAACTGCTCGGCGCGCTATATGAAGAAGCGCAGAAGGAAGCGCGGATCGCGCTGGAAGCCGAGCGGCAGGAAGCCAGCGACGAAATTGCCGCGGCGGCCCAGCGGGTTCGCGAGGCGCAAGTTCGCCACGAAACGCTCGAGCTCGCCCTTGCGCGTAGCGAGAACCGTGCGGAGCAATTGCAGGCGAAGCTCACCGAAGCGGAAATCCGCTTGGCAACCGCGTCGATGCACGGCGCGGCGCACCAGGATTCCCTGCAGGTGCTGACTCAGCGGCTCGAAAACGAAAACGAGCTGTTGAACAAGCGTTTGGAAGGAGAACAGCAGCAGAATGCGTCGCTGAGAGAAAGAATCGACGCCTTGCACGTCGAATCGCGTCAAAACACGGAACATTACGCCCAGCAGATCAAGGATGCAGTAGCCGAAGCCGAGCGCCGTGTGAAGCCGATGCTGGTAGAGCTCGATTCGCTGCGCAGCATGGCCGGCACTTATCAAGCGGGTCTGCGCGACGTCAACCGAAAAGAATTCGAGTTTTTACAACAACTTAGCGCCGCCAAGGCGCGCGCCGACCGACTCGACGAGCAACTGCGCGAACAAGGCGACGAGTTGACGGCCGCGACGCGGGAAATCGAGACATTGCGTCAGGCACAGGGCGTCCCATCCGGAATTGCCGCGTTGCTGCGACGCCTGGCCGATGCCGGGCTGCTCGACGCGGCGGCTTTCGAGGCGATCGGATCGTCGATCGATGCGCACGTGAATTTGCCGCCGCGCTGCCCGAAGTGCGAGGAAGGCGAGCCGGAACTGTCGCACGACCAGGAGGGCTTCGAATTGCTGTGCCCGGAATGCGAACACGCTTCCGGCCACTGTGCCTCGCGCTTCGAGGCGGTCACACAGTTCAACCGGATCGGCAGCTCGAGCGGCTCGCTGTGGTAAAGGTGAGGAAAATCGGGAGCCGAATAGTGAGGGCATTCAGGAGCTGATCGCTCACGGAATCAGACCAGACGCGGGTTTTCGGCCGAGCTCGCATCCGCTTCCTGGTCCCCAATTGCGGTTTTTTCGAGATTGTCGCGCCAAGTTCGCCAAGCTCGGTGCAAGCGATTCGCCGAAACCGGCTGCATGAAGCCGAGCCAATGGCCGACGCGCTCGGGCGCGACACCGTTTTCGAACAGTTCGGCCGCGAAAGTATTGCGCAGCGTTTGCGGGCTGGCACGTTCAGTTCTCGAGTTGGCGATGTTGGCGGCTTCGACAATGGCATCGACCGCGCGCAGCATGGTGGCCTTGTGCATCGGCCGGCCGGTCAGCGAGGAAGGAAAGACCAGGTCGCCAGGAATATCGCAGCGCCGCCGTTCGGCAAGCCAGGCGTCGAATAGCGCAATCGCGAACGAGGCAAGATGCGTTTCGCGCTCGAAGGCCGGATGCGTGGAGGGCAGGCGCACCGCGGGCTCACCGGGTTTGACGCAACTAATCGTCAATATGCGCGCTTCCCCCGTTTTCAATCCGCCTCCAAGAAAGGCCGCCACCAGCGCGCGATCGCGCCGTTCCTTCCAATGCGACATGCCGGCCGCCGGCAGCGGCGAGAACAGATAGGCGAGCAGGGCCGCGCGTTCGGACGGCGAGAGGAAACTGGTAGGTTCATTGTCGCGTGCGCGGCGCCATAATGCTTCGCCATCCTGAGCAATGAAGCGGGCCGGGTTGGTCGAACCGAATTCATTGCGACGTACATGGTCGAGCACCCGCTCGATGAGCCGCAAATAACGGACCCGTTGCGTTTTCTTGATCGGCAGCTCGCCGACGAAATTGGCGATCGATTGGGTGTCGACCGTGGCCAGCGTCTGTTGCCGTTCGCCGAGCCAGGTCAGGAACGCGCCCCATTGCGCGCGATAGACGTCGGCCGACGAACGGCGAAAGTCTTGCGTTGCCAACCATGCGTCGAACGACGCGTCCGGTTGGGCGACCCAGTCCGCCTCGGTGCCGTCGAACAGATCGGGTTCGGTGGCCACCAGCGTCCCGGCAGTCGAGGGACTTGGAAGAGACATGTCTATAAATCCGTTAGTTGCTCAATGAGCGTAGTGCACCGCGCCAGGAATTGCCAGCCATCCATGGGTGGCTGATCGCCTGCCGCTCCGGCGCTTCGCGTCTGGCGAGACGGAACCGGCGCAGAACGCGGTGGGCAATGGCAATGGGTGCCGGGACGCTTCAGCCGCCCCAGATGCGCACGCGCCGCGGACGCGAACTCGGCACCGGCTCGGCGGGACCGAGCTTCGGCTGCCGCGAGGCGGCCTCATAGGCCGAGACGGCATACGACAGCACCGCCGGCAGCGCATTGGACTGCGCAACGTCGATTGGATCGTCTGTTTCGGGGAATTCGAAATCCGCGGGCCTTTCGAACAGGCTGCGGATGAAGGGATCGTGCCGGGCGGCGAAGCCGAGATCGGCCATCGCCTCGGCCTCGATCGCCTGCAGCAGCCGCCACGTCAGCGGTACCCGCTGACGGATGTAGCGCGCGGCAATGTGGCGGACGATCATCTCCATGTCTTGCGCCGCAGCCTTGAAGCTGAGCGCGGCCAGGTCCTGTTCGGTCATAGCGGGCTCCTCGTGAGCCAACACTGTACAAATATACAGTGAATTGCGCAACTGCCGGATACGACAGGCCGGACGCGGGATTTCAGCGATGGATCACGATCAGCAGCGCCTTGGCCTCGCCGCGGCCGAGGTTGCGGATCGCGTGCGGCGCATCGGCCGCGTAGCGCGCGGTCTCGCCCGTCTTCAAGCGACGCGAACTGCTGCCGGCCTCGATCTCGATCGAACCGGCCAACACGGTCAGGTGCTCGCGCGTGCCGGGCTCGTGGGCATTCGACACCAGCGCGCCATTGGCCGGCAGGGACAGTTCATACCATTCGAAGCGGCCGGCCAGTTCGATCGGGCCCCAGACGCGCAACTGATATTGATTGTCATGGCCGGACAGCGTCGGGATGTCGTGCAGGCCGTCGACCCGGATCGTCTCCGGCGATTTCGGCTGCGCGAACAGCTCGTCGAGGCTGATGCCGAGCGCATTGGTCAGGCGCCAGGCCACCGCGATGGTCGGGTTGGCCTTGTCGCGCTCGATTTCCGAAAGCATCGATTTCGACACGCCGGCAGCGCGCGACAGGTCGTCGAGCGTGAGCTTGCGTTCGTTGCGCAGCCGCTGGATGGTCTCGCCGACGCGCGGCGGGATGCTCGCATCGCCCGCCGGCGGCGAGGCGGAAGCCGCGGCGCGGCGCGTGCCGGAAGAACTTGCCATTTGATATCGGTTCGCTTAGAGTCGTTCGATATCTCGAACTTGTGTTCGAAATACAGGAAAAATACGATAAACCCAACGGGCGACTATAACAGTAGCAGGCCGCGCGGCCGCCGCCACGAGCGAGCCGCCCGCGCGCCCCCAGCCCACTCAGGAGCAGACAGATGCGTGATGCCTTCCTCGCCCATGTGCGCGGAACCCTCGACCAGATCCGCGCCGACGGTTTCTACAAGACCGAGCGCGAGATCGCGAGCCCCCAGGCCGCGGACGTGAAGCTGGCCGACGGCGCCGGCGTGCTGAATTTCTGCGCGAACAACTATCTCGGCCTGGCCAACGATCGGCGCCTGGTGGCGGCCGCGGCGGCGGGCCTCGAGCGCGACGGCTTCGGGATGGCCTCGGTGCGTTTCATCTGCGGCACGCAGACGGTGCACAAGCAGCTCGAGGCGGCGCTGTCGCGCTTCCTCGGCACCGACGACACGATCCTCTATTCGAGCTGCTTCGACGCGAACGGCGGCCTGTTCGAGACGCTGCTCGGCGAAGAGGACGCGATCATCAGCGATGAACTGAACCACGCCAGCATCATCGACGGCGTGCGCCTGTCCAAGGCCAAGCGCTTCCGCTACAAGAACAACGACATGCAGGATCTCGAGGCGAAGCTGCGCGAGGCCGACGCGGCCGGCGCGCGTTTCAAGCTGATCGCGACCGACGGCGTGTTCTCGATGGACGGCATCATCGCCGACCTGAAAGGCGTCTGCGACCTGGCCGACCGTTACGGCGCGCTGGTGATGGTCGACGATTCGCACGCGGTCGGCTTCATCGGCGAACATGGTCGCGGCACGCCCGAGCATTGCGGCGTGGCCGATCGGGTCGACATCATCACCGGCACGCTCGGCAAGGCGCTGGGTGGTGCATCGGGCGGTTATGTGTCGGCACGCAAGGAGATCGTCGAGCTGCTGCGCCAGCGTTCGCGTCCCTACCTGTTCTCGAACACGCTCGCGCCGAGCATCGCCGAGGCCTCGCTGGCCGTGCTCGAACTGCTCGCCAGCGACGAGGGCGCGCGCCTGCGCCGCCGCGTGCGCGAGAACGGCGCGCATTTCCGCCGCCGCATGAGCGAGGCCGGCTTTACCCTGGTGCCGGGCGAGCATCCGATCATCCCGGTGATGCTCGGCGATGCGCAGGTCGCAACCAGGATGGCCGATGCGCTGCTGGCCGAAGGCGTCTACGTGATCGGCTTCTCGTTCCCGGTGGTGCCGCGCGGCCGTGCGCGGATCCGCACGCAGATGAGCGCGGCTCACACGCCCGAGCAGATCGATCGTGCCGTCGACGCCTTCGTGCGGGTCGGCAAGTCGCTGGGCGTGATCTGAGGAGAAGCGGAGATGAAAGCGCTGGCGAAACTCGAACGCGGCCCCGGCCTGCGGATGACCGACGTGAAGCGGCCCGAGGTCGGGCATAACGACGTGCTGATCAAGATTCGCCGCACGGCGATCTGCGGCACCGACATCCATATCTGGAAGTGGGACGACTGGGCGCAGAAGACGATTCCGGTGCCGATGCATGTCGGCCACGAATACGTCGGCGAGATCGTCGAGATGGGGCAGGAAGTGCGCGGCTTCGCGATCGGCGACCGCGTATCCGGCGAAGGCCACATCACCTGCGGGTTCTGCCGCAATTGCCGGGCGGGGCGGCGGCATCTGTGCCGCAATACTGTCGGCGTCGGCGTGAATCGCGAGGGGGCCTTCGCCGAGTACCTGGCGATCCCGGCCTTCAACGCCTTCAAGATCCCGCCCGAGATCTCCGACGACCTGGCCGCGATCTTCGATCCGTTCGGCAATGCCACGCACACGGCGCTGTCCTTCAACCTGGTCGGCGAGGACGTGCTGATCACGGGCGCCGGGCCGATCGGCATCATGGCCGTGGCGATCGCGAAACATGTGGGCGCACGCAACGTGGTGATCACCGACGTCAACGATTACCGGCTCGGCCTCGCGCGCAAGATGGGCGCGACGCGTGCCGTGAACGTCGCGCGCGAATCGCTGCGCGACGTGATGCACGAACTGCACATGACCGAAGGTTTCGACGTCGGCCTGGAGATGTCGGGCGTGCCGAGCGCGTTCACCAGCCTGCTCGATGCGATGAACCACGGCGGCAAGGTCGCGCTGCTCGGCATTCCGCCGGCGCAGACGGCGATCGACTGGAACCAGGTGATCTTCAAGGGGCTCGAGATCAAGGGCATCTATGGCCGCGAGATGTTCGAAACCTGGTACAAGATGGTGGCGATGCTGCAAAGCGGGCTCGACCTCTCGCCGATCCTCACCCATCGTTATGCCGTCGACGACTATGAAGCGGCGTTCGCGGCGATGCTCTCCGGCGAGAGCGGCAAGGTGATCCTCGACTGGACCGTCTGAGGCAGGCGCGACGCAAGCCTGCACGATGCGATGCCGGTGTCTGGCGCGACAGCGCCGGCGCCGGCATTTTTCATTGGCGGCCGCGAAGCGCTTTTATTCAGTGATCCATATCGAAGGCGAGAAGCCGACCTCAGCCGCGGCGGCTGCAGGATGACAGCGTGACGATGCGCGGCCCCGTCTCGGGCAGGCTGACCGGCTGGGCGGTCGAGCGGCACAGGATCGCGCTGTCGTAGCCGCGGCCGGCGAAGCGGACCACGTCGGCGATCTCGAAGCCGAGGCTGCGGTAGAAGGCCAGCAGGTGCGTGGCGGGATAGGGCGTGTCGAGCGCGAGCCGGGCATAACCGCGCGAGGCGGCCCAGCGCACCGCGAACGCGACCAGCGCGCGGCCCACGCCGCGGCTTTGCCAGATCGGATCGACGCCGAACTGCCGCAAGCTGGCGACGTCGCGGCAACGATAGAGATGGTTCGTGCCGGCGTGGTCGCGCTCGTGCAGCGTCATGGTCGCAATCACATGGCCATGGCAGGTCGCGACGAAGCAGGTGCCGGCCAGCGAGCGCTGGCGCGTCGCCGAGACGGGCTGGTCAACGCACGGACAGTTCAGTCCCATCGCACCGAGCCGGCCGAAGGCGCGATGCAGCAGGACCGTCAGCGTCTCGTAATCGTCGCGCGCCGGATCGAACGGCCGGAGCACGATGCGATCGTACGGCTTCGGCACATAGCCGGTGTTCGGAACGGGGGCGAGACGAGGTGTCGACATGGCGTTTCCTGAACCTGATTCGGTTGTCCGAAGTGTAGGAACGGCCGCTGGCGACGATCAAGAAAAAATGTCGTAAACGCCGGCCGGCGCGGGCGCGCCGCGCCGGCTCCAAGGCTTACTGGGCGGGGCTTGCCGCGCCGTCGCCGCCGGCTGGCGGCATTTCGAACTCGGCTTCGATCCGCACCCGCACGTCGTCGCCGACAGCCGGGTACCAGGTCGGGATGTCGAAGGCCGCGCGGCTGAAGCTGCCGCTGGCCGAGAAGCCGACGGTCGGCTGCTTGGTGAGCGGGTTGCGGCCGTAGCCGTTGAAGGTGACCGCCAGCGTGATCGGCTTGGTGGTGCCGCGGATCGTCAGGTTGCCGGCCAGCTTGCCGGTGTTCTCGCCGGTCGGCGTCCAGCCGGTGCTGTCGAAGCGGATCGAGGGATAGCGCGCGGCGTCGAGCGCGTCGCTGCCGGTCACCATGCGATCGAGAATCGGCACGTTGGTGTCGAGGCTGGACGCGTCGATGGTCGCGCTGACCTGGCTCATGGCCGGGCCGCCGGCGCGCCAGTCGAGCACCGCGCTGGCCTTGTCGAAGCGCATCGTGAAGCGCGAGTAGCCGAAGTGCGAGACGTCGAACGAGACGCTCCAGTGATGCGGATCGAGCGTGTAGCGCCCGACCGGCACCTTCTCGGTGGCCGTCGAGACGTGATGCGTGACCACCGCCACGGGCGTGCAGGCGGTTGCCAGCGCCAGTCCCAGGCCGCCGATGAGGGCGCGCCATCGCGCGCCGGATTGCCAAGCCATGACCGTCTCCTGTTGTGTCCGGGCACGATAGCGCAGGCAAGCTCGCTTGACAAAGGAGAATGATCGTTCTACCTTATGCGCCATGAACGAGAGCAAGCGAAGAAACTCAGCAGTTCCTCAAGAACCCGAGCCGGCGGCGGGCAATGCGCGCTTGCGCCTGCTCGAGGCCGCGGAGGAACTCGTTTATGCGGGCGGTATTCATGCCACCGGCGTCGACGCGATCGTCAAGCGCTCGGGTGCCGCGCGCAAGAGCTTTTATACGCACTTCGAATCGAAGGAAGCCTTGGTAACGGCGGCCTTGGCGCGGCGCGACGATCGCTGGATGGCGTGGTTCATCGACGGTACGCGCGAGCGGGGCAAGACGCCTCGTGCCCGGCTGCTGGCGATGTTCGATGTCTTGCGCGAATGGTTCGAGCGGCCCGATTTTCACGGCTGCGCCTTCCTCAACGCGGCGGGCGAGATCGGCGACGTGCATGATCCGATCCGCGGCGTGGCGCGTTATCACAAGGAGCGGTTGCTGGCCTTCGTGCGCGAGGAGTGCGATGCCTTGGCCGATGCCGACGGCATCGATCGCAGGAACGCGGCGCGCCTGTCGCGTCAGTGGCTGGTGCTGATCGACGGCGCGATCGGCGTGGCGCTGGTCAGCGGCGATGCCTCGGCATCGCGCGATGCGCGCTCGGCCGGCGAGGTACTGCTGGCAGCCTTCGAGGCCCGCGCCGACTGAGCAACACCCAGGCGCCGCACGGTTTGCATGCGGCGCGACGAGATGACCGCCTTCGCGCGAGTGCGCGAAGGCTTGTTTGCAGTCCTGAGAAACTTGCAGTCCCCAACGACCTACGCAGCCAGGAGAAACACCATGTCCGAAGTCAGCGAAATCCGTCCGCCGCTCCCGCCGTTCACGCGCGAGACCGCCATCCAGAAGGTGCGTGCCGCCGAGGACGGCTGGAACACGCGCGATCCGCAACGCGTGTCGCTCGCATACACGCGCGACAGCAAGTGGCGCAACCGCGCCGAGTTCGTCACCGGTCGCGAGGCGATCGTCGGCCTGCTGACGCGCAAGTGGGCGCGCGAGCTCGACTATCGCCTGATCAAGGAGCTGTGGGCCTTCGACGGCAACCGTATCGCCGTGCGCTTCGCCTACGAATGGCATGACGATGCCGGCAACTGGTTCCGCTCCTACGGCAACGAGAATTGGGAGTTCGACGAGAACGGCCTGATGGCGCGTCGCTACGCGTGCATCAACGACCTGCCGATTCGCGAGCAGGATCGCTTGTTCCACTGGCCGCTCGGCCGTCGTCCCGACGATCACGCGAGCCTGTCGGATCTCGGTCTGTAAGCCGATGTGAAACATGCGGGGCCATTCGGCGACGAGCCGGATGGCCCCGCCTTGCATGGCGCTCGCGATATCGCGCACGGTTCGAGAGAGGTGATGATGTCGCTCACCTTGTCGCGCGGAGTTCGCTTCGCGCGATTCCGCTTCGGTGCGCTGCGTGATGGCGCGGTTCATCACCGATCACAGCACACGTATCGATGAGCGGTGCCAATTCGATACATGCAGCGGCTCACCATCGAGCGCGCACACGATGTCGTTAATTTCGCGGCAATGGCTTCACAGTCAGGCGGCACGCCCTGTATCGATACCCTCAGCGCAACTAACGACCAACATCCGCATGACTTCACAGGTGCGCAGGGCGAGGCCGTCTCGCATCACCTTGCGTGCATGCAGGGTGAAATCGACTGTGCGGGATGCGCTTGAGGTGAGGAAATTCGGGAGGGGTCCCGCCGATAAGGTGAGGCTTTTCGGGATTCGGTGAACGGTGCGCGGTAGCTCGCACCGTTGGTCACCGATGAACCTTCACGAGCGGAAGGACAGGACGCGCGCTCAGCCGAGCAGTTGCGCGACTACGGCTTCGCCCACTTCCTGCGTGCTCGCCTTGCCGCCGAGATCGCCGGTGCGCGGCCCGTGCTTGAGCACGTGCTCGATCGCCGCGAGGATCGCGTCGTGCGCCTCGCGCTCGACGCCGGTGCCCTGACCGAGGAAGTCCACCATCATCGCCGCCGACCAGATCATCGCGATCGGATTGGCGATGTAGCGCCCGGCGATGTCGGGTGCCGAACCGTGCACGGGCTCGAACAGCGAGGGGAACTTGCGATCCGGGTTCAGGTTCGCCGAGGGCGCGATGCCGATCGTGCCGGTGCAGGCCGGGCCGAGATCCGACAGGATGTCGCCGAACAGGTTGGAGGCGACCACCACGTCGAAGCGATCGGGATTCAACACGAAGCGCGCGCAGAGGATGTCGATGTGCTGCTTGTCCCATTTCACCTCGGGATACTGCTGCGCGATCTCGGCCGCGCGCGCATCCCACCACGGCATGCTGATCGCGATGCCGTTGCTCTTGGTGGCCACGGTCAGCTCCTTGGCGCGGCTCTGGGCCAGGTCGAACGCGAACTTCATCACGCGCTCGGTGCCGGTGCGCGTGAACACCGCCTGCTGGACCACGAACTCGCGCTCGGTGCCCTCGAACATCGCGCCACCCACCGACGAGTATTCGCCCTCGGTGTTCTCGCGCACGATCATGAAGTCGATATCGCCTGCCTTGCGGTTGGCGAGCGGGCTCGGCACGCCGTCGAACAGACGCGCCGGGCGCAGGTTGACGTACTGGTCGAATTCACGACGGAACTTCAGCAGCGAGCCCCACAGCGAGATGTGGTCGGGCACCGTGTCGGGCCAGCCCACCGCGCCGAACAGCAGCGCATCCATGCCGGCGAGCTGGGCCTTCCAGTCGTCGGGCATCATCTGGCCATGCTGCGCGTAATAATCGCAGCTGGCCCAGTCGATATGGGTCGCCTCGAAACGGATGCCGAAGCGGCGCGTGACCGCATCGAGCGCCCGCATCCCTTCGGGCATCACCTCGCGGCCGATGCCGTCGCCGGGAATCACCGCAATCCTGTAGACCTTCTCGCTCATCGCCAGCGCCTCCTTGTTCTCGTGCCTGGGTCGCCCGGCGGCGCCGGGCTTCGAAAGTGCGGACCGATCGGTTCGGTCCTGCATCGCTTCCGAGCATTCTATTGATTCCGTCCGGGATTAGAATCTGAATCCGGTTAAACGACTTTCCACACATCGTGAATAAAGCGCCGAATCTCGACGACCTGCGCGTATTCAGCATCGTCGTGCGGGTGGCCAGCTTCAGCGCGGCGGCCGAGCAGCTCGGCGTCTCGCCGGCCTATGTCAGCAAGCGCGTCGCCCTGCTCGAGGGCCAGCTCGGCACGCGGCTGCTGCATCGCTCGACGCGCCGCGTGGCCGTCACCGATTCTGGCGAGCGCGTGTTGGCCTGGGCCGAGAAGATCCTCGACGACGTCGATCACCTGGTGGAGGACGTCTCCACCACGCGCACGGTGCCGCGCGGCACGCTGCGCATCTCGAGCAGCTTCGGCTTCGGTCGTCACGTGCTCGCGCCGGCGCTGCTCGATTTCAGCGAACGCTTTCCGCAGATCAATGTGCGGCTCGATCTGTTCGACCGGCTGGTGGACGTGGCCGGCGAGGGGTTCGACCTGGACGTGCGGATCGGCGATGAAATCGCCGAGCATCTGATCGCGAAACGGCTCGCGACCAACTATCGTGTGCTGTGTGCCTCCCCCGCGTATCTCGAACGACACGGCGCGCCGCGCCAGATCGCCGACCTCGGTTCGCACCAGTGCCTGGCGATCAAGGAGCGCGATCACCCGTTCGGCGTGTGGCGCCTGACGCAGCGTGGCGAGACGAGTTCGGTGAAGGTCGGCGGCGCGCTCTCGACCAATCACGGCGAGGTGGCCGTGCAATGGGCGCTGGCCGGCAAGGGCATCGTGCTGCGTTCGATCTGGGAAGCCGGGCCGCTGCTCGACAGCGGCGCGCTGAAGCGCGTGCTGCCCGACGTCACGCAGCCGGCCAATGTGTGGGCGGTCTATCCGGCGCGGCTGGCCGCGTCGGCGAAGGTGCGCGTGTGCGTCGACTTCCTGGCGGAGGCGTTCGCGCAATGGCGCGGGGCGGCGTGATCGGCCGCCGTGTCGCGCCAGGATGGTCGATTCGATTGCAATACGGCAGGTGATCCGACAAAACCAAGACACCTCACCGGAGGAGACACATCATGAGCCCCTTGGCCCGGCGCGTCGCGATCGCGCAGATGCAGTTCGTCATCGCGCTCGCGGTGATGTTCGTGGTGTCGTCCGACTCACCACGCTACTGGCAGGGCTGGCTCTACTGGGCCGTGTTCTCGCTCTGCACCTCGGCCACGGCAGCCTGGTTCACGCGGCGCGATCCGGCCTTGATCGAGCGGCGCATGCATGTCGGCGTGCGTGCCGAAACCTCGCCGCTGCAGAAAGCCGTGCTGGCCGTGGCCGGCCTCGGCAGCGCGGCGCTGGTGATCGGCGCCGGCCTGGAATGGCGCTTCACGCAGCCTCGCTTCGACCTGGCGATGGTGCTGGCGGGCAACGCGCTGCTGGTGCTCGGCTTCGCGATCTGCTTCGCGGTGCTGCGCGCGAATACCTTCGCCGCGAGCACGATCACGCTGGCCGAGAACCAGACCGTGATCTCGACCGGGCCCTACGCCTATGTGCGCCATCCCATGTACTCGGCCGCAATGGTGATGTTTTTCGGGAGCCCGCTGGCCTTGCAGTCCTGGAGTGCGCTGGGCTGTGCCGTGGTCCTCACCGCAGCGATCGTGGTGCGCCTGCTCGACGAGGAAAAATACCTGGAAGCCCGTCTGGCGGGCTATTCCGACTACTGCCGCACAGTGCGCCGGCGGCTCGTGCCGGGAATATGGTGAGTCGGCTCACCGTTGCGCGCGCACGCAAATCGATGCAAGGCGGTTAAAGGTGAGAGTTTTCGGGAGCAGGGAAAACAGGCTGCGCGCCTGTGTCTTCAGCCTTGCGAATGGCTCGTGTCGTGCGCGTGCTGCAGGCGCTCGCGGCTCTTGCTCAGGTGCACGCGCATCGCGGCGCGCGCGTCGTCGGGCTCCTGTCGCTCGATCGCGCGATAGATCCAGCGGTGCTCGTCGAGCACCTGGCGCAGCACGTCGATCTGGTCGAGCTCGGCCAGCTCGGCGCTGCCCAGGCGCGTGCGTGGGCTGACCGAACGGCCGAGCTGGCTCAGCACGTCGACGAAGTAGCGGTTGCCGCTGGCCTGCGCGATCTGCAGATGGAACTCGATGTCGTGCGCGAGCGTGTCGGTGCTGCCGCGCTGGAGCTCGGCCTCGAAGCGCTCGAGCGCGACCTGCATCAGCCGCAGGTTCTGCTCGGTGCGCCGCTTGGCGGCCAGCGCCGCCGACGCCGCCTCCACATCCATGCGGAATTCGAGCACGGCCATCGCGTCGAGCATGTTCGACAGGTCGGCGGTCGGCAGCTGCATGGTCGCGTCGTTGTGCGGCGCCAGCACGAAGGTGCCGACGCCATGACGCGTCTCGACGATGCGCGCGGCCTGCAGGCGCGAGATTGCCTCGCGGATCACCGAGCGGCTCACCGAGAGCTGCTTCATCATCGCGACCTCGGTCGGCAGCCGGTCGCCGGGCCGCAGGGCACCGCGACGGATTTCTTCGGACAGGGACGCGACGACCTTCTCGGACAGGCTGCTCATGAGTGCTTGCGGGGCGAGGAAAACGGTTCTGGAAAATTGGGGCGGATCATGGCCTTTTGTCGAGGTCATCCGATGTCCCGAATCCCGGCATCATAGCCGCAAACCCGGGGCGGACAAGCGGTTCGGGACAGATTTGGCGAGAGATACCGGGAAATCACGGAGCGATCACGGGTGTTCGGCGTTCACCAGATCCTGGTTCCAGGCAGCCGGAAATCATCAGACGACGCAATGACTCGTTATCGGACAAGGGCACCAATTTCTACGTAAAATCTCTGTTGTCTGACGTCCTAGCATGGCCATCTCGCAAGACTTGTCAAACTCGCGAAAGTCACATGTCTCAGGCTTCAATAATGGATATGAGGGACCCAGGGTAAACGCGGCTAATCGGCAAACAGGTTGTCCGACTACAATGTTGTCAGACAACGTATCACGCAAAATCGTGCAGAGCGATCGACGGGTGCTACGTGAGGCTCGTCCAGGCCGCCCGCGGCCGATACAGGAGACATCGTTGACAGCAGCTCTCGGCACGGCAGCGAACCCGCTCGATTCGGCGGTCGCCAAGGTGATGCGGCATGTGATGCCGTTGTTCCTGGTGATGTTCATCGCGAACTACATCGATCGCGTGAACATCGGTTTCGTCAATTCGCACATGCATGCCGACCTCGGCATCGGCGCGGCCGCCTACGGCTTCGGCAGCGGGCTGTTCTTCGTCGGCTACGCGCTGTTCGAGGTGCCCTCGAACGTGCTGATGCAGAAGTTCGGCGCGCGCGCCTGGCTGACGCGGATCATGGGCACCTGGGGCGTGGTCGCGGCGGCCATGGCCTTCGTCTGGAACGAGCAGTCGTTCTACGTGCTGCGCTTCCTGCTCGGCGTGGCCGAGGCGGGTTTCTTCCCCGGCGTGGTGTTCTACTTCACGCAGTGGCTGCCGCAATCGTCGCGCGGCAAGGCGGTGGCGATCTTCCTGGGCGGCTCGGCGTTCGCCTCGGTGCTGTCGGGGCCGATCACGGGCAGCCTGCTGTCGATCAGCGGCCTGGGCCTGAAGGGCTGGCAGTGGATGTTCCTGATCGAGGGCGGTTTCTCGATCCTGTTGTGCGGCGTGAGCTGGATGATGCTGAAGTCGCGCATCGACGACGCGCCCTGGCTGAGCAGCGCGGAAAAGCAGGCGCTGCACTCGACCATCGCGGCCGAGCAGGCCGAGCGCGATGCGCGCGGCAATGCGCATGTGCCGACCATGAAGCTGCTGCGCGATCCGCAGATCCTGTTGTTCTGCTTCCTGTATTTCGCGATCCAGCTGACGATCTACGCGGCCACCTTCTGGCTACCGACCATCATCCGCAAGATCGGCGGCCTGAGCGATTTCCAGGTCGGGCTGCTCAATGCGATTCCCTGGCTGATCGCGATGGTCGCGATGTACGGCTTCGCGATGGCCTCGGCGCGCTGGCGTCATCAGCGTGCCTGGATGGCCACCGCGCTGGTGATCGCGGCCTGCGGGCTGTTCGCGTCGACCACCAGCAACGCGCTGATGTCCTTCGTCGCGATCTGCTTCGCGGCGATCGGCTTCAAGGCGGCTTCGTCGCTGTTCTGGCCGATCCCGCAAGCTTATCTCGATGCGCGGGTCGCGGCGGGCGTGATCGCGCTGATCAACTCGCTCGGCAATCTCGGCGGCTTCTTCGCGCCGGCCGCCTTCGGCTACCTGCAGCAGCACACGGGCTCGATCAAGGGCGGCCTGTATGGCCTGGCGGCGGCCTCGCTGATCGCGGCCGCGGCGGGCTTCCTGGCGCGCAGCCGGCCTGCCGGCACGAGGCCCGACGGCGGTACGCTGTCGAGCAGCAGCCCGCACTGAAGTACGCGCATCGCGCATGAATGAGGCGGCGGCGCCCACGAGGTGCCGCCGGATTTTGCAAGCTTTCTCCAGCGCCGGATTCGGCGCCTTTTTCAGGTAACGCTCCATGTCCTCGAATTCCATCCAGGCAAACGCCACCCCTGTCGTGACCGAGCTGCGCGTCGTGCCGGTCGCCGGCCGCGACAGCATGCTGATGAACCTGAGCGGCGCGCACGGCCCGTTCTTCACGCGCAACGTCGTGATTCTGCGCGACAGCAGCGGCCACACCGGCGTGGGCGAAGTGCCGGGCGGCGAGGCGATCCGCAAGACCATCGACGATGCGCGCGGGATCGTGGTCGGCCAGTCGATCGGCAACCTGCAGGCGATGCTCAACCGCGTGCGCTCGACCTTCGCCGATCGCGACGCCGGCGGCCGCGGCCTGCAGACCTTCGACCTGCGCACCACCATCCACGCCGTCACGGCGCTGGAGGCGGCGCTGCTCGACCTGCTCGGCCAGCACCTGAACGTGCCGGTGGCGGCCCTGCTCGGCGAAGGCCAGCAGCGCGACGAGGTCGAGATGCTCGGCTACCTGTTCTACATCGGCGACCGCAACAAGACGGATCTGGCCTATGCCAGCGGCGCCGATGGTCGCGACGACTGGGAGCGCCTGCGCACCGAGGAGGCGATGACGCCCGAGGCGGTGGTGCGCCTGGCCGAGGCCGCACAGGCGCGCTACGGCTTCAACGACTTCAAGCTGAAGGGCGGCGTGCTGTCCGGCGACGAGGAGATCGAGGCCGCCAAGGCGCTGGCCGAGCGCTTCCCGCAAGCGCGCGTGACGCTGGACCCGAACGGCGCCTGGTCGCTCGCCGAGGCGGTGCGCCTGTGCCGCGACATGCACGGCGTGCTGGCCTATGCGGAAGATCCCTGCGGCGCCGAGAACGGTTATTCCGGCCGCGAGGTGATGGCCGAATTCCGCCGCGCCACGGGCCTGCCGACGGCCACCAACATGATCGCCACCGACTGGCGCCAGATGGGCCACGCGATCCAGCTGCAATCGGTCGACATCCCGCTGGCCGATCCGCACTTCTGGACCATGCAGGGCTCGGTGCGCGTCGCGCAGATGTGCAACGACTGGGGCCTGACCTGGGGCTCGCACTCGAACAATCACTTCGATATCTCGCTGGCGATGTTCACGCACGTGGCGGCCGCCGCGCCGGGCAAGATCACCGCGATCGACACCCACTGGATCTGGCAGGACGGCCAGTTCCTGACGCGCGATCCGCTGCAGATCGTCGGCGGCAAGGTGAAGGTGCCGGCCAGGCCGGGCCTGGGCATCGAGGTCGACATGGATGCGCTCGAACGCGCCAACGCGCTGTACGAGCAGCATGGCCTGGGCGCGCGCGACGACGGCATCGCGATGCAGTACCTGATCCCGAACTGGAAGTTCGACAACAAGCGCCCCTGCCTGGTGCGCTGAACTCGACATCGACACGACATTCAACGCGATCGGCCGGGCCGGCTCGATCGCCTCACGAACCGAACCAAGCACGCACATGACCACGCCTCAGGAACTCAAGCAGATCATCTCGGAAGGCCTGCTGTCCTTCCCCGTCACCGACTTCGACGCCGAGGGCAACTTCCGCCCGAGCACCTATGTCGAGCGCCTCGAATGGCTCGCCCCCTACGGCGCCTCGGCGCTGTTCGTGGCCGGCGGCACGGGCGAGTTCTTCTCGCTGACCCGCGACGACTATTCGAACGTGGTGCGTACCGCCGCCGAGACCTGCAAGGGCAAGGTACCGATCCTGGCCGGCGCGGGCGGCCCCACCCGCGTGGCCATCGAATACGCCAGGGAAGCCCAGCGCCTGGGCGCCAACGGCGTGCTGCTGATGCCGCATTACCTGACCGAAGCCTCGCAGGAAGGCATCGCCGA